>CAIRYK010000085.1 GCA_903882805.1 uncultured Bacteroidota bacterium
CACCCACTATGGGTGGCACTTTAATATTAGTCGCAATTGCTATTAGTACTTTGTTGTGGGCAGATCTCGGAAATCGCTATATATGGGTCATTCTGTTAGTCACAATGGGCTACGGTATCATAGGTTTTATTGATGACTATAGAAAAGTAATAAAGCGAAATAGCGATGGCTTATCGGCTAAAGCCAAGTATTTATCTCAGTCATTAATTGGCTTAACGGCTGCAGTTTTTTTATATAAAACTGCAGTCTTACCAGCAGAAACACAATTTATCATTCCTTTTTTTAAAGACTTTATGATTGATATGGGTTGGATGTATATAGTGCTGACTTATTTTGTAATTGTTGGAACTAGTAATGCAGTAAATCTGACAGATGGTCTGGACGGGTTGGCCATTATGCCTACAGTCATGGTTGCAGGCGGCTTGGGAATTTTTGCTTATTTATCAGGCCATGTGACGTTCTCGGGTTATTTGGCTATTCCTTATTTGCCTAACGCTGGAGAGCTAATAGTCTTTTGCGCCGCTTTAGTAGGTGCCGGATTAGGTTTTTTATGGTTTAACGCCTATCCCGCGATGGTATTTATGGGGGATGTAGGTGCGTTGGCATTGGGAGCGGCATTAGGCGTATTGGCGGTTTTGGTTAGGCAAGAAATAGTGCTGATGATTATGGGAGGCGTTTTTGTTATGGAAACAGTTTCAGTAATGATTCAGGTCGCATCTTTTAAGCTTACAGGTAAGCGAGTTTTTCGTATGGCTCCCATTCATCATCATTTCGAATTGAAAGGATGGCCAGAGCCAAGGGTTATTGTACGTTTCTGGATTATCACAGTCATATTGGTGCTTATTGGCTTGGCAACATTAAAATTGAGATGAGAAAAATGCAAAGAGAAAATAAACTTATTTCTATAAAAGCCTGTTTGAGAGTGATTGATAAATGAACATGGCTAATTTAGCGATCTTGGATTCGTTAAAAAAGAACTTTGCACTGGATCCAGAGTGTTCAAAGATTTTAGTTGTGGGCCTTGGGCATACCGGTATTTCTGTTGCACATTTTTTACAAAAACAGGGGTTTAAATTTGCAATAACCGATAGTCGCGATAAACCACCATTAAAAGATGCATTTTTTCAGGAAATGCCTGACACGCCTCTATTTACGGGCGGATTTGATGAAACAGCCTTTAAAGTTGCAACTCATCTGGTGGTAAGTCCGGGCGTTTCCTTGACTGAGAAATCTATAGTTAAAGCTATAGCTAGTGGTGTAAAGATTGTTAGTGATATTGATTTGTTTGCCTGTTCGGTTAACGTACCCATAATTGCTATAACAGGCGCTAATGGTAAAAGTACTGTCACCATGATGCTGGGGGAAATGGCAAAATCCGCAGGAAAAAAAGTAGGTGTTGGTGGTAACTTGGGAACGCCGGCATTAGAGTTGCTGGACCTAAATGCGGAATTATACGTTCTGGAACTTTCGAGTTTTCAACTTGAAAGAACCTCAGCGTTAAAAGCAGCTGCAGCAACAGTACTAAATGTTTCTGCAGATCATCTTGACAGACATGAAGATATTGCTCATTACGCATATGAAAAACAAAAGGTGTTTAGCGGCAATGGCGTTATGGTCATTAATATAGATGATCCAATCGTCAATGCTATGCAGGAAACTGGCAGGCGATTATTTACCTTTTCAATTAGAAAAAATGCTGATTTTTATATCGATCACAAGGACGGTGTAGAGTACTTGATGCATAAAAACGACTATTTAATGTCGTTGGCTGAATTACCGCTTGAAGGCAGACATAATGTAGCTAATGCTTTGGCTGCATTAGCATTAGGAACAGCGATTGGGCTGGGTCAGCAAGTTATGTGTGACGTCTTAAAAAGGTTTAAAGGCTTGGATCACAGAATGCAGCGAGTAGCAGAAATAAGTGGTGTTACTTGGGTAAATGACTCAAAGGCAACTAATATCGGTGCCTGTGTTGCAGCCTTGGAAGGTTATGGCCGCAAAG
>CAIRYK010000086.1 GCA_903882805.1 uncultured Bacteroidota bacterium
CAAATTACCCTGGATTTACAGCAAGAAAATATGATAATGCAACCACATACAACCCCAGTTTCCAAAAACATGGAAAAGGAAAGGGCTCCCTTTCTGCTTCTTGTTTTGCTAACCTTCGTGTTGGCTTCATGCGGGAAAGATAGTTTTTTCGATTTTGCGAAAAGTACGGGGGAAACAGTAACTATTACCAGGCCCAATGGAGAAGGGTTCACAAAAATTAACCTGAACGACGACGTTAACCTTATTATTTCCCAGGGAAGTTCCTACAGCATAAAACTCGAAGGAGGTGCAAATGTATTGCCTGCAGTCGAAACATCAATAACTGACAATACGCTGACAATAAAGAACAACAACACAGTCAACTGGTTACGCTCTTACGATAAGAAAATCAATGCCTATGTAACTTTGCCGCATTTACTCGAGCTGCAATACAAGGCAACCAGCACTGTAAGCAACACTGATACTATACGCGAAGATTCACTAACAATATCATCAATCGGTGGTTCAGGGTATATTGATTTAATTATTAAGACAGGCATATCAAAACTTAGCATAGTTAACGGATCGGTTGACATGAAAATTAGTGGCAAAACGGGGGTGAATTTTATCTTTTCTAATGGTTATGGTCCATTTCATTGCCTTGACCTTGAGTCTGGATTCTTATTTATGCGGAATTCAAGCACCAATGATTGCTATGTCAACGTTTTTCACCACCTTGAATACGAAATTATGGGCCTGGGAAATATATATTACCGGGGAAATCCACCTGAAATATCCGGCACAAACTCCGGTAGTGGTAAACTTATTAAATATGACTAAGTAGCATTGATTATTCTCACAAGCAAATGCTATACAAAAACTCCTACTTTTTCCGATAAGAATCATTGGTTATTCTCACTTAATTCTCGTGATTCGTTTATAAATAATTTTCAAATTTTCCTGATAAAAAGTATCGGTCGATTTTAATAAATACAAACCCGTATTGCACTATATGCAGTATGCCATATCTTTGCGAAAAACAACGATCTTCTGAAATAATTATTAATAGATATGTCTGGTAATAATTTTCTGAAAAATAAATCCGGAACTGCAGCAGTTCTTGCACCCTGGCTGATTTTTAGTGTCATGCTCTGGGCCATTATCAATACTACTTTTAAAAAAGATTACCAAACCGGAATTATAGAAGCTGATGCAAAAGGGTACTATGCCTATCTTCCGGCGATTATTATCTATCACGATCTTAATTTCGGATTTTATAATCAAATCGAGAACAAAACATACTATAACCCAAACCTTTCTTACGAATACCGGAGGCAACATAATGGCGAAACCATTAATAAATACTATGTCGGGACTGCGCTATTCCTGTTGCCTTTCTTCCTTATGGGGCATACAATCACCTTACTTACCGACTTACCATCTGACGGATATAGCTTTTATTATACCATGATGGTCCACCTTGGAGCACTTTTCTATTTCATGCTTGCACTCTTTGGAATACGAAAACTATTAAAGTCGTATCAAATTAATAAAAATGGAATTGCGATTGTACTGATAGCAATAGTGTTTGGCACCAACCTGTTTTATTATGTAGTTACCGAATTTGCAATGTCTCACCTTTATTCGTTAACTGCCATTACATGGTTTTGTATTACAATCAGAAAATATTTTCAGGCTCATAAAATTAAGCATCTGATATTCAGCGCCCTACTTCTGGGCTTAATTGCACTTATACGTCCGGTAAATATACTGGTAGTGCTGGCTATTCCTTTTTTAAGCGGCGACTACAAACAGTTTGTATCCGGCTTAAAAAGCCTTTTAACGAAAAAGCGGATGTTATTCATTTCCGCAATTCTATTTATGCTTTTGTTATCCATTCAGCTTATTATTTACAAAATTTCGACCGGTAGTTTTATAGTATATTCGTACAAAGAAGAAGGATTCAATTTTTTAAATCCGCAAATAGTAAATTTCCTTTTCAGCTATCGCAAGGGGATGTTTGTATATACCCCATTATTATTACTGAGTATGTCGGGATTCTATTTTTTATTCCGGTCAAACCGTTTTCATGCGTATACCCTTTTGGGCTTCCTTTTTATTCTTGTTTATATTTTCTCTTCCTGGCATATGTGGTTTTATGGCGGCAGTTTTTCGCAACGAGTAATGGTAGAATTCTATGCGTTTTTTGCGATCCTGCTTGCAACTGTATTGCAAAAAATCAGAAGCAGTAAATTGAAATTCATACTTAAAGGAATAATAGTGCTTCTTATCATAGTTTGCCAGATACAAACCTATCAGTATAGAAGGATGCAGATTCACTGGTCGGATATGAACAAGCAGAAGTATTGGGAAGTTTTTATGAGGATTGATAAACTTTGAAGGTTTCGGGATTCGGGGTTAGTATCTGTGAGATTAAAGATTTCTTGTTTTAAACCAGTAGAATTCGAATCTTAATACTTTATACTGACCTTTTTACATTCTGAGCTTTGCACTTAAACCCATGACTTCCCTAAAACGCCAAAGCCCCGCAGAAGCAGGGCTTTGAAGCATTTTATAATTGAGTGATTGTCGCTTAGTACATTCCACCCATTCCGCCCATACCAGGATTTGGCATTGCGGGTTCTTTATCATCTTTGCTTTCGAAGATCACACACTCGGTAGTGAGCAACATTCCTGCAATAGATGCAGCATTTTCGAGAGCAACGCGGGCTACTTTGGCAGGATCAATAACACCTGTTGAATAGAGATTTTCATACACTTCTGTACGAGCGTTGAATCCAAAATCATCTTTGCCGTCTTTCACTTTCTGAACGATGATCGAACCTTCCAAACC
>CAIRYK010000087.1 GCA_903882805.1 uncultured Bacteroidota bacterium
ACAGGTCTACACGATTCATTTTGTTGACAGCAGTCTCCTTGTTACTCTCGCTCTCCAGTATGCTCTCTATCCTTATATCCTCAGCCAGCAACTCGCTCAAAAACCCCTCCAGTATACCGAAGTTGGCCTTATTGCGCAGCAACCGCTTTATTGCCCAGTCGAACCTGATTAGATTTTTCATCTGCGTTCCTTATTTATCAATTCATTTACTTGTTCTTCTGTAAGACCTGATAGTTTTGCTGCTAAAGCCACTCCTAATCCTTCAGAAAGACAGTTCTTTGCCACTTCTATCATTTTCTGGTAAGCGCCCTCCTTGATGCCCTCTTTAATTCCCTGCTCCATCCCAACCTTAATTCCCTCCAGCTTACCCTCGTACATTCCCTTGTTGTAGTTACCAACAACCACTCCATAATCGTCGCGCCAGTTGGCTATGTATTGGTCATATTCCCTGCGCTCCGCTTCTGTAAGGTGCAGCATGTCCAGCTTATCCTTCGCCTCGCGCAGTCCTTTGGCCTGTGTGCCGTCTTTTATCTCCTGATTCTTTAAAAAGCGCACCCACTCGTCGAGCGTATCCTTGGCCACATCATCAAACTGATTGACCTTGATGATGTAGTATTCCGGATATATTTTGTGAACCTCATCGGCATTGTATATACTCTGCTCCTGCTGCGATAACGTCAATAAATCCTTCTTATGTATACCTCTGAAGTTGGTTGCTCCATGATATACATAGTCTTCGCCCTTGCCCAAATCGAAGTAAACGATGTGCACCGATATCACTTTCTTCACCATGCTATAAGGCATGCCTATAGCCATGTTGTCTACTATCAACTTTGATGTGCCAAACAACATACGCAACAAATAGTCTTGCTGGTATACATTCTGTATCTCTATGATCACCAGCTCGCCTTGCGAGTTCTGAACCAACAGGTCTACACGATTCATTTTGTTGACAGCAGTCTCCTTGTTACTCTCGCTCTCCAGTATGCTCTCTATCCTTATATCCTCAGCCAGCAACTCGCTCAAAAACCCCTCCAGTATACCGAAGTTGGCCTTGTTGCGTAGCAGACGCTTTATTGCCCAGTCGAACCTGATTAGATTTTTCATCTTTGGTTGGTGAAATTTATATGCAAAAGTAATTAAATAAAGGTGAGGCTTGTATGATGTAATAATAGCTAAACCTTATTTTTAGAGAGCGCAGCGCGTCATTTAACTAATAATATATTAAAGCACACAAATTGGCCACAGCCCGATTGAAAAATAACGTAACTTGTAATTAAAACTAAGACAGGACAATGAAACGGGCGCTCGGAGCAATTTATTATTTTTTACCAACGCAGCTTTTCTTCCTTCATTTTCGCAAATATCAGCTACTGTTGGTGTTTTGGCTTGTGCTTATTCTTATCATCAATGGTAGCTTTGCAGCTCACTTTGGCGCTTCGTCGCTATTTCTCGCTCCTGAATACTTTGGCGAAATCAACTTTGTAAGTATGTTTTTGCTGGGTTGCGCTATGTGTGTGTTTATGATGACCTGGCATATTACCACTTTCATCATACATAGCAAACGAATTCCCTATATGGGAGCAACAAGGCATGCCTTTCTGGTATACTCCATCAACAATTCTATCATACCCTTAACTTTTTTGCTTTACTATTCGGTTTATGCAATCCATTACCAATGGAACGATGAGCACACCTCGGTATCAAGAATTGCGCTGTTGCAGTTGGGGTTTTATCTCGGTTTCCTGCTTATTGTGCTCATTTCATTTGCCTATTTTTTTCGTGTTAGCCGCGATTTTTTTAAAATGGTATTGTCTAAAGTTACTAATCCGGCAATAATAAGAGGTATTATACCTTATGACGAGATGGATCAGGAAAAGGATATGTTACCGGCTCACTCATTTATCTCTGGGAGACTCAGAATAAAAGAGAGTATTGATTTCGAACACTATCACCCTCGCGTAATGCAGGCAGTACTTATCCGACATCATAGAAATGTGATTTTTGCAACTGTAGTAGCTTATATACTCTTGCTGATATTGGGCATTTTTATGGAGCGACCCTTACTAAGGGTTCCAGCCGGCGCAGGGTTTCTGTTGCTTGTTTCTATTGTTATGGGGGTGGTAGGGGCTTTTAAGTATTTTCTCAAAAGCTGGCAGGCCATCGGATGGGTCGTTTTAGCATTACTACTGGGTATTATGGTAAAATTACAATGGTTCGACCTGCGAAGTATTGCCTACGGCCTAAACTACCATACGCCGGCAGGAACCCAACCTGCATACAACTATCGTAGCTTGCGCCGGCTATTTACCAACCAGCGCTACTGGGATGATATAAAAACCGAAGAAGGACGGCTAAAAAACTGGAAAACAAAAACAGGTGAAAACAAACCGCCTCTGGTGGTAGTTAGTGTAAGCGGAGGCGGCAGCAGGTCGGCCTACTGGACATTCAGGGCGCTACAGTATATAGATAGCGCAAGCAACGGTCGGTTATTTCAGCATACGGTATTGATTACCGGCGCATCGGGCGGTATGATAGGAGCAGCTTACTGGCGAGCTATACACGACGCACACCAACGAGGTAAAATAAAAGAACCCTATGCCACAAGGTATCAGGACAATGTGGGCAAAGACCTGCTAAACAGCATCATTTTTTCGCTGGCCAGCGTTGATCTTATATCGCCATTCAACAAAATATCTGTTGCCGGCTATTCTTATACCCGCGACAGAGGCTTTGCCATGGAACAGGAAATTATAAGAAATACTGAAGGTTTGCTAGACCAAAAAATTGGGTTTTACAGGCAACGCGAAAAAGACGGGTACATACCACAGATGGTGATTAGCGGCACCATAGTAAATGATGGGCGTAAGCTACTTATTGCTAACCAACCTGTTACTTACCTCACGCGCGCCAGGTACACCCTTAAAGATTATGCCCCACCAATAGACGGCGTAGATTTTGCCCAGTTCTTTGCAGGGCAGGACCCGTACAATCTTCGTATGACATCGGCATTGCGCATGAATGCCTCGTTTCCTTATGTGCTGCCCGTTGTGAAACTGCCCAGCATACCCAGAATGAATATAATGGATGCCGGACTACGCGACAATTACGGTTGCGAAGTGGCCGGACGCTACGTTTTTTCGCTGCACGACTGGATTGCAGCCAATGCTGGTGAAACCATTTTTCTGGAAATACGCGACACACGAGAGAATGATGTGAGCAACATTTCCGATCAGTCTTCTTCGTTGCCCAATATGCTTGCCGACCCTCTTTTTGTAGTGCAAACTAAGTGGGAAGCGTTTCAATCGTATGCGCATGGCTATGCCAAAGATTATACCTCGGCATTTATGAGCGGCAAATTCAGGTATATAACGCTGGAGTATGTGCCAAAAGAATCTAAAAAAGTTGCGGCGCTCAACTTCCATCTCACTCAGAAGGAGAAAGAAGATCTATATCAGTCTATTGAAAACCCCGACAATAAGGCGGCTATTGACACATTGCTGAGCGTACTTAAGACGGCCGAAATACAAATCAACAATACGGAAAAGTAGTGAACTAAAGGTCTCGCTATATTTTATAACTCAGTAGCCAGGCGTTTCCAGTCTATTGCTGGTGGCACCCAATGTTTGCCCTGCAGCTTGTCGGCAATTGAGCGATTGGCCAGATAATTTACTTTTTCCTGCATCAGCACATGCATTTGTAGCAGCGAGGCATACCCCGCCAAATTAGGCCACGACATACCGCTAAAATGGGTGAAGAAATCGGCCAATAGAGTTCGGGCTTCTTTCAGGTTCCAGTAGTGCAGCATGTAGGGCGCTGCGCTTTTTACCTTCCCTTCTTGCTGAAAAAATATGGAGAACGCAAATTGCTCTATAATGTGTTTTGAAAACTTGGGGTATTCGCAATCTGTAAACGTCAGTACTTCATCAAGCAAGTGACGGTATTTGGTATTAAAGCCAAGGACACCGGCATTCCACATTTCGAGATCGTATATAGGCTTTTGGTTGATGGTTATTGTGGTTTCTGAACGCAGATAATTATCCAGCTTAGTCAATATAGGGTTAGCACGTTGGCTTACTACACTTTCCATAACGTGCATATACAGTTTGCCTGCATCTATACCTGCAAAAAGCTGTTTTAGCGGATGCGTAATACATATATCTGCGTCCAGATACAGAATGTTACCCTGCCTGTCGCGCGTAAAATCTTTGAGTAGCTCTATTTTTACGCGGTGCACAAAATCTATTTTACCCTTCCATTCTTTAATTGTTTCGGCATCTATGTACCTGAAATGGAGCGGTAACTGACAATCTACAAATGCCCGGAACCAATCTGGATTGTCGGTATAAATCCAAATTTGGGTATTTTCAGGTTGTTGTATTTCGAACGACCTTGTAAGCGACAGTAATGCAAATGCGCATTCCTGAAACACACCTTCATTGCCATAGCATTGAAAAACAATATAGTTGTGTTGATCCAAAGAACTATTTTTTTTATTTGAATCAGGCATGTAAGGTATGTTTTATAGTGTTGAGATAGTGTGGTAAGGGCTTATCAACCAATAATTGCGTTTAGGTCTTTGTCCAGAAACCGCTCGGCTGCCATGAGCTTATCATGTAGTACCTCATCGCTGGCCATAAATGAGGCTTCTTTTCTGAAAGCGGTCCACAGCTTTTCTATAGCCAGCGAAGATTGATGCGGGCGGCGGAACTCAAGCGCCTGTGCTGCAGTAAGTAGCTCTATTGCCAGCACGCGCTGCACATTCTTTATTACTTTTCTCAGTTTAGTGGCGGCATTGGCGCCCATACTTACATGATCTTCCTGACCATTACTGCTCACAATACTATCTACCGAAGCCGGAGTACAGTATTGTTTGTTTTGACTAACAATGGCCGCAGCAGTGTATTGGGCAATCATAAAACCACTGTTGAGGCCGGCTGCCGGAGCCAAAAACGGAGGCAGACTGCGCTGACCACTTACCAACAGATAGGTGCGCCGCTCAGATATGTTGGCCAGTTCGGCCATGGCTATTGCCAGAAAATCGGCATGAAGGGCAAGTATCTGTCCATGAAAGTTGCCTCCGCTCATTATCGCATCCTCGTCGTGAAACACTATTGGGTTGTCTGTTACCGAGTTTATTTCGGTTTCCACCACGTTGGTTACGGTATCTACTACATCTTTCGTAGCTCCATGCACCTGAGGCATACATCTGAACGAGTAAGGGTCTTGCACCTGCTCCTTTTTCAGTTGTTGTATATCGCTGCCTTGCAGCAATGACAGTATGCGCTGCGCAGTGGCTATCTGGCCTTTGTGCGGACGCACACGATGTATAGGGTGTTTGAATGGTTCATCTTTGGCCATAAAAGCATCGGCCGACATAGCGCCGATCACATCGGCCCACACCTGTAGTCGTTGTGCGGCCATAAGGCTCCACACCATATATGAGCTCATAAACTGCGTGCCGTTCAGCAATGCGAGCCCCTCTTTGGCCGACAACGCTATTGGTTCCAGTCCTGCTTTTGCAAGCGCAGCGGAAGCTGTCATTCTTACACCTTTGTAATGCACCTCGCCCTTACCAAATAGCGGTAGGCAAAGGTGCGCCAGTGGAGCCAGATCGCCGGAGGCGCCTAGCGAACCGAGTTCGTACACAACAGGATGGATGCCAGCATTATAAAAATCAGCAAGGCGTTGCACTATTGCCGGCCTTACCCCGCTATATCCCTGGCTCAGTCCGTGCACTTTTAGCGCAAGCATTAGCCGCACTATGTCCTCGGGAACCTCATCACCCATGCCGCAAGCGTGCGAGCATACCAGATTTTCCTGCAGTTGCGCCAGCTCATCGTCTTTTATTCGCACATTGCACAAAGAGCCGAAACCGGTGTTGATTCCATAGTAGGTAGCACCGTTTTTCAGAATTTCTTCCAGATAATTTCTGTTGATAGCTATGCGCTCCTCCGCAAGATTAGACAGTTCTAAACTATTGCCGTCAAATGCGTTCAGGAAATCTATGGATATATGCTCGGGTAGTTTCATTGGTCTTGTTGTAGACCGCAAATGTAGTTATTCGAGGGGTAAAATAATATTGGGCTCAGCTCGCTGTATATTTTGCGTCCGTAACAGCATTTATTTTTTATAAAAGGTAAACCTACTTTCCTCCCTCCACTATCGCTGCCATATCAGCTTCTACCGATTTCAGAACGGTTTCGGTGATGCGGCCGGCTTCTTTGCCGTTTTTGAGGAGTATGATGGTGGGGGCAAATTTTATTTCATATTTGCGTTCTTCGCCTGTCTTCGATTTTTTGTCGCGGTCTATCCCATACATGGTCAGCTGGTTTGGGGGGAAGCCGCTTGTTGTCAGTACTTTTTCCAGTTTGGGTATCAGATTGTGCGAGTCATCGCACCAGGTACCGAGGAATGCTACTATGGTATAGTCTTTCAGGCTTTTGCGCAGAGTGGCCACATACTTTTCTTCGGGCATATAGGCATCGCTTCCGCTTTTCATCCAGTTAAAGGTCGGTTCAGTATTCAGATCGGCAAACGAAATGAGACCGTCAAAAATCCAGCCGCCCTCTTTGGGGTCTTTTATTACGTCATATGCTTTTGTTTGGGCCATGGTACTTATGCTTAAAAGCAGCATTACGATAGCTGCGGCAATCAGTTTTTTCATTTTTATGCCATTTGGCGCTTTGCGCTGCACACGAAAGCGGAGTTACAGTTGATTGCGAATGATGACCAACTTATTTCTTAGCTGCAGCATAGCCGATTTCAGATCTATTGTTTCTACATCGCGTTTGTTTTGCGCTTTAAGGCGGGCTTTGGCGCCAGCCAGGGTAAAGCCTCTTTCTTTTACCAGATGGTATATGGCTCTTAGCTCGCGTATCTGTGCTTCTGTAAACAAGCGGTCGCCTTTCTTGGTGGTGCGCACTTTTATTTTAAACTCATTGGTCCAAAACCGGATGTGCGATGTTTTTACTTTAAATATTTCAGCCACCTCGCCAATCGCATAATATTGTTTAGTACCGGTCCATTCCTCGGGCAGTACAAACTCCTCTGCAGGTTCTTCCTTTTTCTCTGCAACTGCTGGTACTATATCTTCTTCATTTGTTTCTATATCTGCCGTTATTTCGTCTTGTTGTTCGTCGTCGCTATCCGATTTTTGTTCGTCTTTTTTCTTTTTTGCTCGTGGTTTAGATACCGCGGCCGGTTGCTCGGGCACAATTTCTTCTCCGAAAAGGGTAATAATTCGTTCGCTCATTGTTCTAAATTAGAAATGTATTATTTGGCACAGCAAATATAAAAAACATAGCTGATGTATCTCCCAAAAATAAGGTAAAACAAACTGTAATGGAGAATAAATGACAATAGCATACTTTGTGTGCTAAAAAAAATAGCGGCCGGCATTTATTTGCCGGCCGCCATTGTTCAAAAAAGTCATTTATTAACGCTCAATTACAAAGTGGAACGCCTTACTACCGGCAGCCGAACGCATATTGAGTATATACATTCCATTTGCCAGGGCAGCATTCATTTGCAGTTGCTCGTTGATACGGCCATTTACCGCCAATACAGACTGCGTATGCACCATCTGCCCCATCATGTTAGTTACCTCAAGGGTTACATAATCGCTGGTAGCAGCGCCAGTGTACCCTTTTATGATAAAGGCGCCTTTGTTGGGGTTGGGCAGCAAAGCCACATCCTGTTTATTGTCGGCGGTTGTTGTTACCCCTACGTTGGCGTGCACAACTATTGTTTCTGTGTTGCATACAGCAGCGCTTGCTCCACAACTGTTGTGGTTGGTAACACAGCATTTTACAACATCAAAGTTGCGCAGAGTAGCGCTGGTATATTCGGCATTTGTAGCTCCTGCAATGGCAACGCCATTTACGCTCCATTGGTAGGTAACCGATACAGGCGAATCGTTGGTTATCACGGCCTTCAGCGTCAGTGGCTCACCTGAAATGATGGTTGTACCTGGCTCTGCTTCTATAATAAATGATGGCATTATAGGTGCATCTACAGTAATGATAACATTATTGCTGAGTACAAAATCGCTGGTGCGGCAGGCAAAATTGCTGGCCATAGTGCAGAATATTACATCGCTGTCGTTGGCTACGTAGCTGAAAGCGGGCGAATTAGTTCCTACTATTAACCCGTTCACGCGCCAGGTATAAGCCGGAGCTGTTCCGCCGAATACTGGAGTAGCTGTAAAAGTTGATGTCTGTCCAGGACATACTTTACTGCCGCCCGTAGCCGCTACACTTACTGATGGCGTTGCATTCGGGTTAACAGTCATGATCATTTTGCCGTCGGCAGTTGTGGGCGTTGCACACAGTGCATTGCTGGTAAGTATCACAGATATGCTGTCGTTATTGGCGGGAGCGTAGCGGAACGATGCTCCGTAGCCCATAGTTGCGCCATTTACCTTCCACTCGTAGGTGGGCGACGAGCCTCCGTTTACTGCAGTTGGCGTGTAAGTGGCCATAACGCCAGCGCATATATTAGCGCCAGTTGTAGCGTTTACTGTTACAGAAGGTGTTAGCAACGGATTGATAGCAATGCTGGCGCTGTCATTCATGGCGCTTGTACAAGATGTTGCAGTGTTTGTTGCCATAATTTTATAAGTTCCCGCATCGGTATAAGCGCCCAAATCTAAAGCTATACCTGTACCTGCAAAGAAACTGCCCACTGGCGCCAAATCTTTATACACCTGATAAGTAATACCGCCGAGCTCAGAACCAGAGAGCAAAATATGCACACCTGAGCCGCCGGCGCAATAGCTGCCGCCGCCCGATACCGTATAAACTCTAGGCGCAGGATGCTGCAACACGTTTGCGTTACCTGCCATCAGGGCGCTACAAGTAGTTACCGGATTTGTAGCAATCACCGTATAGAAACCGCTAAAAGTTTGTGCGCCAAAAGATATAGGAGTTGTTCCGGTTACAGGTGCGCCAATGGCTCGTGTACCGTTCCAAAGCTGATAGTTGATGCCCGCAACTGCGCTGTCGAGTCCTACTGTTATGCCTGTTGTTCCCTCACAGAAAGCGCCGCCGCCGGTTACATTAAACACATCTGGCAACTGATTGATGTTGATATTTGCAATACCTGCCATAGTTGCAGCGCAGCCGGTAGCTACATTGGTAGCCAGTATTGTGTATGCGCCGCCACCTGTTAGGGTACCAAAATCCAATACTGAGCCAGTGCCATCGAGCGGCACACCCACGGGAGTAAGGCCATTGAGTAGCTGATAGCTGATACCGCGATTGGAAGTTGTAAGCCCAATATGTCGACCGCTACCGCCGCTACAATAGTCGCCGCCGCCCGTAACTCTGTAACTGGCAGGCAATGGATTGATACCAACTGTTACGGTACCGTTCATATTACGGGTGCATGGTGTGTAAGCATTTACCGCTACTACCCTATAGGTACCAGCAATTGTTTGCAAACCAAAACTCAATCGGCCACCCACGCCGGCTACTGTTGCTACCAAAGTTGACGCTGTCCATAACTGATAATTTACGCCAGTATCTGAACTGCTCAACCTCACCTCTGCGCCGGCAGCGCCTTCGCAATAGTTGCCGCCGCCCATAACAGTATATACGGTTGGCAGCGCTTTTACTGCTACATTTACTCCGCCTGTCATTCCAGCTACGCAGCCAGTTACATTATTTCTACCCTGAACTGTGTACACGCCTGGAGCAGTTTGTAATCCAAAATTGAGTGCAAGGCCCGTTCCTGTCACTAATCCGCCTATTGGCGAACCGCCCTTGTATAATTGATACTTAAAGCCTGGTTCTGACAGATCGAGACCAACCGGTACTCCTGCGCCGCCAACACAATAATCGCCGCCGCCGGTTACGTTATATGCTGTAGGTAATGTATTTTCTGTTACTGTTACAGATCCGGCCATGTTGTTAGTGCATCCGGTAGCCGCTATACGTGCTGACACGGTATAGACACCGGGAGCAGACATAATTCCGAAATCAAGACCTGAATTTGCTCCTGCAACGGTAGATATTACGCCTGTCAGGCTATTAGTGAGCGTATAGTCTGTTCCATTTACCGAAAAATCGAGACCCACATGCGGACCTACCGAACCTGTGCAATAGGCGCCGCCGCCGCTTACATTGTATGCCGTAGGCAAAGGATTGATACCTATCACAGCAGTACCATTCATTGGGCTGTAGCAATTGTTAGAAATATTAATGCCTACAATAGTATAGCTACCGGGCGCTGTTTTGTTACCAAAACTCAGTATGCCGCCTATGCCTAATACACTGTCTACCTGTGTAAGGCCATTAAAAAGCCGATAGTTAACTCCGGGTGTAGAATTGCTCAGCGTTATTTCCACGCCTGCCCCGCCTGCGCAGTATCTGCCGCCAGCGTTAATGTCGAAAAATGTAGGTCGTGCGCTTATTGTTATATCCTGACTACCAACCATTGATGCGCTGCATAGCGTTACTGGGTCGGTGGCCATTACTGTATAACTTCCCGCACCGGTTTGTGGTCCAAAATCGAGTGTGGAACCTGTTCCCAATACTATAGCTCCCAGCGATACACCATTAAACAACTTATAGCTAATGCCCGCAACTGAACCATCCAGGTAAATGTGCGAACCAGCTCCGCCAGCGCAATAGCTGCCGCCGCCAGTGACGTTGAATGGAGCTGGTAACGGATGTTCGTATATTGTAGCGCTGCCCGCCATATCATTGCTACAACCAGTTACCGCATTTGTAGCCATAACCGTATAAGTACCAATACTCGACAATACTCCAAAATCTAAACCTGATAAAGAACCCGGCACTACCGGACCAACGGGTGTAGAACCATAATACAATTGATAATTTACTCCATTTACCGAACCATTTAGACCAATGTGCACGCCCGCGCCCCCGGGGCAATAGCCGCCGCCGCCAGTTACCGTATTTACGTTTGGCTTAGGATTTACCAATACAGGTATAGTGGTATAGCAACCGGTGGCTGTGTGCGTAAAGGTAACAGGAACGGTACCTGCAGCAATACCGGTTACCAAACCACTTATTGGGTGTACAGTTGCCAACGACAAATTGCCACTTGCAAAAGTACCAACCCCCGAACCTGTTAGCGTTGTTACGCTACCAGCGCATACCGATGAAACTCCGGTTATTGGCAGTGGAAGTGGATTTACTGTAAGCGCTGCAGAAGTAGTGCAACCCGTAGGCAAAGTATACATTATAGAAGGAGCGCCGGCTGCAACTGCTGTAACCAAACCTGTAGCGGGATTGACTGAAGCCTGAAAAGTGTTGCTGCTCGACCATGTGCCAAATGTAGAAGTGGTGGTAAATGTAGACGATTGACCAACGCACAAACTAGTTACGCCGGAAATAGAAGCGGGTAGTGGATTTACCGTAACTGGCGAAACCACATAACATCCCGACGGCATTTGATAGCTCATAGATACTGCGCCTGCAGCGATACCGCTTACAATGCCAGTAAGCGAACCTATTGTTGCCAGCGCTGGGGCGCTGCTGATCCAACGGCCGCCAGACATTGTATTAGATAGCGCTATGCTACTGCCTACGCATACTGCCGATGGACCTGTTGATGCCGGCGGTTGGGTGTTTACGGTTACTGCTGTTGTTGCATTGCAACCAGTAGGTAATGAATAGGTAATGATTGATGTGCCGGGAGAAACGCCTGCCGCTAAGCCAGTGCCTACATTTACCGTAGCTATTGCCGGCGCGCTGCTGCTCCATGTGCCCGACGGCGGAGTAGTAGATAGCGCCGATGAAACGCCGGTGCACAAGTTTGTGTTGCCAGTAATAGGCGTTGGGGTAAGGTTTACGGTTACATATACTTTGGTAGATATGTTTACTGTACCGTCAGAAACATTGATTGTAAATGAATCGGCGCCCGAATAGCCAGGATTGGGGCGATAGGTAAGCCCTGAAGGCACCACATTGCCGCCGGTAGATGTAGCTGTAGCCGGAAAGCCAGCCAGCGTTCCCCGGGCAGGAGCGGTAGTTACCGTCCATCTTTCTGTTTGGGCTAAGTCGCCATCACTGATGGTTAGTAAAGTATTGATGGATGTTGCAGCCGCATCTTGGCAAACAGACATATTCTTGGGGGTACCGCCCACAAATGTTGGGGCAACGTTTGGTGGAATTACATTGAAAACAACGGTCATTGTTTGCGATACAGCGCCGCAGGTAGTACCATTTATGCCACCCCAGTTGCTGTTGGCTATGTTAGGGCGAATATTATAACCTGAGTTACAGTTACATCCGCTGCCTGTGTTGGTTAACTCTACAATTGTGCCTCCGCATCCGCTGCCGCAATTTGTATATACGCCCCAGTTTTGCCCGTCCGACGACCACGACCCTGCGGTTGCAGTTCGTAGGGCTGCCGCTACAGCCGCCGCTATTGTGGGGTTAGTACAGGTAATACCTGTAGTGTTCTGGCTTCCGCTGATGGTGAAAGACAGGTACGTGTAGCTGGTGGTGAGCGAAGCCCTGAACGCATCCCAGGCAGTACACTGTGTAGTAGGCGTAGCTCCGCCTATGAAGTTTTGAGAATACGTAAGCGTTGTCTGTGCATTCGCTTTACATATCCATCCTGAGAAGAGAGCTGTCAGGATGAGCAGCTTTGAGAGGTAAAACCGGTTCATACAAATCGTGTTTTGGTTAAATAAATAGATAGAATTCAAAAAGGTAGTTGAAAGGCAGCAGATCAAAGAACTAATAACAGGCAAGCAACTTAGTATGTTTTAACCATTTCGCCAATCAAAAACCAACGAAACGGAAGCAAAATCACTCAGCAAACAGCACAATACAAAAACAAATGCGTATAGTAAAGATTTTCAAGGGTTTACACCCAAGACCTCAAAATATCACGTGTTTACCATTTTATTACACTTTGTAAATACAGGAAAACAACTTCTACATCGTTAATCGGCCCAATAACAAAGTACTATACAGTAGCAAAACGAAAAAGAAACAAATAAGTATAAAAATATTAACTCTTAGTAATAATTATTGTTCCGGTGTCAAATTTCAAAAAAGCTACAGTCTCTACTTATAAGAGAAACGGGGAGCCCGTTTCCGAAGCTCCCCGTTTCAAGGCTTTTAGACCTGTATTTTCTTATTGTTCTATAACAATATGGAAGGTAGTATTCTCTGCGCCAGAACGAACGCTAAGGATGTACATACCGTTTGGTAATGATCTATCAAGTTGTACCTGAGTATTAATATCGCCGTTTGTAGTCTGTGCTTTTGCAGCGTAAACTATCTGACCCAGCATATTGGCAACTTCAATGGTTACATCCTGATCATTTGTTACTGCAAATGTACCTTTTACTGTAAATGTGCCCTTGTTAGGGTTTGGAGCTACACTAATGTTGTTGTTAGCCGCATTTACTGGTTGCACACCCAGTCTGTTCTTGGTCATTACTACAGAATTGAATGCTGGTACGCCACCGCATGCGCCGCTCGATACTATCTGGCAAGAAACTGAATCTCCGTCATTGAAAGAGCTGCTAGTGAATGACTGCGTGTTAGCGCCTGCCAAGGCACGACCGTTCAGGTACCATTGGTAGGTAGGCGTTGTACCGCCGTTGGTTACAATTGCTTTCAGCGTAATACTCTGACCCGGTGCAAAGCTTGTACCTGGAGTAGCCAGTATTGCTACTGTAGGCACCGCCGGAACTTCTACTGTCATCAACTCGCTGTTGCTGAATACGGTATCGGTAGTGCGGCAAGTAAAGTTGCTACCCATCATAAATATTACCACATCGCCATCTGCTGGCGCATAAGTAAATGTAGTAGATCCTGTAGCTACCACTGTGCTGTTCTTAATCCACGTATACGTTGGGGCAGTACCACCATAATTAACATCGGCTGTGAAGGTTACAGCTGTACCACGGCATACGGTATTTGGCGTAGATGCCGACAATGTAACTGCTGGGGTTTGCACTGGGCTTACTGTTATGCTCAGGTTGTTAGTAGCTGTTGTTGGTCGTGCGCATGCTTCGCTGCTGGTAAGTATAGTTGTAACGATATCGCCCATAGCAGGAGTATAGTTATAGCTGCTGCCTGCGCCTACGTTAACACCGTTTACTTTCCACTGATAAGAAGGAGTAGAACCGCCGTTGGTTGGAATAGCTGTGAATGTTGCATTGCTGCCGCTACATACTGTTGCGCTTCCAGTGCTTGAGCTGATGGCAACCGCTGGTGTTACTATAGCATTTTCAGTTACTACAGCAGTTCCAGACATGTTTGCTCTACAACCTGTTGCTGGGTTGATAGCTACCACGTGGTATACACCGGCTCTTTGTGGGCCAAAGTGCAACTCAATACCCGCGCCTGCGCGAGGTGTACCTACTGCAGTTGTGCCATTGTAAAGCTGATAGTTAGTACCTGCGCTCGATAAGTTAATAGCCACATCTACACCTGGCATGTCAGCGCAGTAACTACCGCCGGGCAACATGTTCCATACAGTTGGCAGTGGGTTAATACGCACATTTGCGCTACCTATCATTGCTATGCTGCATCCTGTTGCTGAGTTTGTCGCTACTACAGTATAGTCGCCGGCAGTTGTTTGTGCGCCAAAGTCGACCATGAAACCTGTCCCTGCTACCGGTGCGCCTACTGGCGTAGTACCTACCATTAGTTGGTAATCAACGCCTGTAGCTGTTCCGCTAATATAAATGTGCGAACCTGCGCCGCCAGCGCAATATGCGCCGCCGCCGTATACCGTATACTGATCAGGAAGCGGATTGCGAACTATAGTTGCGCTTCCGGTCATCAATTTACTGCAACCAGTTGTTACGTTAGTTGCCAATATTGTGTATGTGCCTGGAGCTGTTTGCAAACCATAGTTGAGCGCAACGCCTGTACTACCGTTGAGTGGGCTGCCGGTTGAAGAACCGTCGAGCAACAACTGATAGCTCATTCCTGAATTAGAATTATCGAGACCTACTGCAAAACCTGTACCGCCTGCGCAATAGCTACCACCGCCGGTAACAGTGTGCGCATCAGGCAATGGGTTAGTGCCAATTGTTGCAGATCCGTTCATGCTATTTACGCAAGTAGTCAAATTGTTAGTAGCTATTACTGTATAGTTGCCAATTCCTGTCTGCAAACCAAAATCGAGTGGACGGCCGGTTGTACCCGCTACAGGTGCGCCTACCATACCGGTAATGCTGTTGTATAACTGATAAGATACGCCTGTTGTAGAACCAGATAACAATACATGTACACCTGTGCCGCCAACGCAATAGTTACCGCCGCCGCCAACATTATAAGCTGTTGGCAAAGGATTGATAGTTAGCGTGATGCTGCTGCCCATGTTTGTAGCGCAACCAGATATTGTGTTGCTACCTACAACTGTATAAGTTCCGGGAGCTAACTGATAGCCAAAGTGTAACGTATCGCCTGTGCCGGTGATAGCTGAGCCAACAGGAGTAGAACCATTATAAAGTTGATATTGAATACCTGCCTCAGAACCAGACAACATAATGTCTACGCCTGCACCGCCTGCGCAATAGCTGCTGCTAGCGCTTGTAAGCAAATAAGATGCCGGAGGTGTATTTACTATTATTGTAGCATTTAGGTTCATGTCTTTCTGGCAACCGTTAAGCGCGTTCTCACCTATAACTGTATAGGTGCCCGCCATTGTCTGATAGCCGAAATCGATACCTGAACTTGAACCGGCTACGGTACCCAAAGGAGTAACGCCATTGAACAAGTGATAGTTTACGCCTACAGCCGAATAGCTAAGGCCAACGTGACGACCGAGACCGCCTGTGCAATATTCGCCGCCGCCTGTTACATCATAAGCATCTGGCAACAGATTGATCGTAACATAAGCGCTATCAGCCAAAGTTGTAGTGCAACCAGTAACGGTATTCGTTGCGACGATAGTATAACCGCCCTGCGCAGTGCGTAAGCCGAAATCAAGCGGCATGCCTGCTGTGCCATCTATAGGTGCGCCTGATGGCAGTCCGCCATACATTAGTTGATATCTAACATTGTTTTGTGAATTGGTATAACCAACATGCACACCTATACCGCCTGCGCAATAGCTGCTGTCGGGGGTAAAGGAATAGGAGCTTGGCAATGGATTGATAGAAACCGGAGCTGTGCCCACCATGTTTGCATAGCAACCAGTAACTAAGTCGGTGCCTATTATTGTATAGTTGCCAGCAGCCATTTTATTACCAAAAGAAAGCATACCGCCTACGCCGTTCAGCGAATCGCCGGTTGGTCTGCCATCCAGATACAATTTATATTTTACTGTAAAGTCAGATGGTGTAATCATTACTTCAGTTCCAGCGCCGCCTGCGCAATAGCTACCATCGCCAACAGATGTAACCGTATAAGCAGTAGGTAATGCGCTTGCCGCTATTACTGCATTCAGGTTCATTAATGCTGTACAACCAGTTGTATTGTTAGTCGCCATTACTGTATAGTCGCCGGCAGTTTGTGCCCCGAAGTCGAGGTCTGAACTTGAGCCGGGAAGTATTATACCTGTTGCCACGCCTGTGTTATACAATTCGTAGTTAACGCCTGGAGTAGAGTTGCGCAGTCCTACATGCAAACCAGCAGTGTATGGACAATAGAAACCAGTACCCTCATTATATACATCATAAACATTAGGGTTTCTGTTCATGATAATTCTTGGGTTACCTGTCATTGTTGAAGTACAACCAGTAGATGGGTCGGTAGCTACCAGTGTGTAAGTGCCGGCAGGTTGTAAACCAAAATCAAGTGCGCCGCCTGGCGATGGCACTGTTGGGGATACTGTTGTTTCACTTGATAGCGTGTACAATACACCTGCATCAGAGTTATCAGTTTGCACATTTACACCAGCTATCGACTCGCAATAAGCAGTACCTGATGCGCTTAGCGTGTATACCGTAGGTAATGGATTAATACTGATATTTACTGAACCAGTCATATTATTAACGCAACCTGCATTGCTCGTAGCCTGAAGCGTATAAGTGCCGGCCGGAGTCAGAAGACCAAAATCGAGACCTGAGCCTGAACCTGTAACCGGACCGCCAAATGCACTTCCGTTTCTAAATAGTTGGTATTGCGATGTTGTGCTAGAAGCGGTAGTAACTAAACGTACGCCAGCGCCACCGCTGCAGTAACTTGTTGAGCCAATAGAGATCAACGATACTGGAGAGGGGAGAGCATTTACTGTAACCGCTCTGGTTACAAAACAACCAGTGCTTGTGAGGCGATAGGTAATATTTGAGGTACCAGCCGACACGCCAGTAACAAGACCCGATGTTGAATTGACAGTGGCAATACCTACGCCGACATTGAACCATGTTCCGCCCGGCGTTGAGTTGCTCAATGTGGTGGTTGCTCCGGCGCAAAGGCTGGATGTGCCGCCAATACCTATAGGCGCATTGTTTACAGTAACAGTATTAGTAGAGTAACAGCCCGATGGCATAACATAAGAAATAATTGATGTACCAGCTGTAACGCCTGTAACAATACCTGTGAGGCCTATTGTAGCTACAAATGTGCTTGCACTGCTCCATGCACCGCCCGAAGTGGTAGTACTGAGCGTGACATTATTACCAGCGCATACGCTTGTGGTTCCGGTAATGGCTGCCGGTACCGTACTAACCGTAACGATTGCCGTATCTATTCCGCTGTTGGTATTACATGGTCTGATATTAGCATAGGTTATCATTGCTGTACCTATACCTACGCTTGTTACAGCGCCTGTATTAGATATTGTAGCTACAGCTGGATTTAGGCTACCCCAAACACCGCCGGGCGATGCTGTAGAATTGGCAAGAGGTATTGCCACGCCTATGCCGCACATGGGTACTACGCCAGTGATCGCGCCGCGCACGGCCGGAGTACATAAAGGTGTAATTGATACTGTACCGTTGCCAGTGGTATTATATCCCTGAGTGTGCGTTATGCCAGAAGTAAGTGTAGGGTCGGTATAAGACGAGCCGCCGCCGCCGCCGCCCCAGCTACCGCCGCCGCCGCCATAATAGCCGCCGCCGCCGCCGCCGCCCGCCGAGCCCGGAGAATTGGTTGGCGCCGTACTTGCTACTCCGCCAAAACGTAAAGCGCCATTGGCCGAAGTGCCATAGGTGCTGTAAGTACCGCCTAAGCCGGGACTTGTGCTGCCGCCAGTGCCGCAATATTCTGAGCTGCAGTTTGATGCGTTGCCCGCCACGATTCCGCCGCCATTACCGCCGGGGTTGGTACAGTTGCAACCACCGCCGCCGCCAGCGCCTGCTATTACAACTCTATCGTTTATGGAATAGGGAGATACCATTATTTCTGAACCGCCGCCGCCGCCGCCGCCGCCGTAACTGGGTAAGCTGGTGCAATAACCGCCGCGCGCTGTTGCATTATTATATCCACCGGCAACGCTCGTACTCGCAATTCCGTTTGAGCCTGCGCCGCCCACAACAACCTGAAGAACTGCGCCTGGAGTAACGGTAAGCGTACATACCACTCTACCTCCATAGCCACCGCGCTGACTAGTGCTTGACATACCGCCAATAGCGCCCTGCATGTCGATAGCCAGATTAGTAATTCCAGAAGGAACGGTGTAATTCTGAACAGTCCCGGTGTAGGAAAATACCGAAGTTTGAGCCTTAAGAGCCAAATTGCATCCTAATAGGAGGGTTAGTAGGACCAACAATTTTGAAGGGTAGAATCGATTCATAAATACTAATTTAAAAATATAAAATAGTTAATGTTCTTCAATTTTTTTGTTACCAGCAAACATACTGGGCGTACACACATACTATTTCCAGTATGCATTGTGCACTTAGCCGGTACGGTTGTCAGCCATATTTGATATACCACAACGCCCATGTTTTGCCTTTTGCAAACCATAGATATTGTGCATTCTATGTTGAAAACTCGCCCAAACAGAACGAACCCAACATAAAATGAGAGTAAATTTATCTAAATAATCCGATAAAAAATACCTGCGCAAAAAAAAAAATTCCTTTTACAGTAAATTGAGCGCCCTAACTAATTAGTCCCAACGCAAAAAATTCATAAGTAAGGCCCGAAATATTTACAAACTATTAATAAAATGCCCCGGCAAACTGCTGTTTGGCCGGGGCTAATAGTCAAATATTTATTATTTAATGTGTTTTTTAGCATTGTTTTTTAGCTTTCATCCACCGAGGCGATTTGTTCATCGCTTGTTGTGGCATCGCTTGCCTTTTTGCGCCCCGCTCTTTTCAGCGCGCCGTCTATGAGCCACTCCAGTTGGCCGTTTACGCTTCTGAACTCATCATTTGCCCATTTTTCGAGGGCCTTGTACACGTCTTCGTCTAGGCGGAGCACAAATGTTTTTTTTGCAGCCACTTGCTATTATTGATATAGTGAACCTGTATTAACCACCGGCTGAGCCGCTTTTTCTCCGCAAAGTACCACCATCAGGTTGCTTACCATTGCGGCTTTCTTTTCTTCGTCGAGCTGCACTATGTCTTTTTTGCTCAGTTGCTCCAACGCCAGCTCTACCATGCTCACGGCGCCTTCTACTATCTTAAAGCGCGCCGCCACTATTGCCGATGCCTGCTGGCGTTGCAGCATAGCGCCCGCTATCTCCTGCGCATAGGCCAGGTGGCTGATGCGCGCTTCTTTAATAATAATACCCGCCGACACCAGGCGTTCGTTGAGCTCGTTTTCCAGCAGCTCGTTTATTTTATTGCCGCCTTCGCGCAGCGTTAGCACTGCCGATTCGTCTTCAATATTATCGTAGGCAAAACCCATAGTGAGTGTGCGCAGCGCCGCCTCGCTCTGTGTGCGCACAAATGCATTGTAGTCGGCCACATCGTAGGCTGCTTTGTAGGTGTCTTGTATCTGCCACACTATTACAGCGCCTATCTCTACGGGATTACCCATTTTGTCGTTTACCTTCAGTATGGGTATAGCCAGATTTTGCACACGCTGCGTTAGTTTGCTGGCGGTATAAAACGGATTTATGAAAAACAGTCCGTTGTCTTTTACCGACCCCACATACTTACCAAACAGGTTGAGTACACGGGCGTTGTTGGGCTGGACAATTATAAGCCCCTTCCATATGAGCACACACAGCAGTATGCTGATCATTGCCGGTATTACCAGCAGCGGTTGCTGCTGCGCACCTGTGGCTATCATGCAGCCTACGCTTGCAGCTAAAAATACGATTGACAAAAATAAGGCTGAATAGCCGTTCGTTGGTTTAATAATTTTTTCCATGTTGTTTGTGATAACGATTGTTTGATATCATTTCAATATCAAAGGTATATCGTTTCAATGATTCCAAAGTCATTTTTTAAAAATATTTTTTTTGGGGTATATAGTACGGTTGGTGTGCAGTGCTTTGAACGCTCAGATACCGTTAATCTTAAAAAATCGGCAAACATTTAGTAATTGCTTGTAATGCAATTTGATTGTTGGGTATGGGTAGCCCGATAGGGAAAAAATGTACTAGCCGGAGGTGTTGAAAGTGATACTATAAGAGACAAATCAGCGAAATGGTTCACATTCAATACTTGTAAGGTTAGCTATGTCGAGCCTTGTACCGTGACACCCCCGGAGCTCCGCATATCAGAGTTTTTTCGGGCTATGTTGGGTGGGGTGTACCTGGCGCGTTATTTTCTCATATACATGAGATTTGGCAAAAACGCTTAAGCAACTTTTTAAGACCAGAGAATGATTGAGCATAGGAAAATTTTTGCTTAGGCCGACAAAACCATATAATTTTATAGATACCTACTTGAAAATTGATAAATTCCTTTCCTACATGATAAACAAAGCCTGTTTTTCGTACCTACATGGCGCACTATTGTTGATTATGCCCCTTTGTAGCTGGGCGCAAAACAATCTTAATGAACAAAATAAACCCGGCAAAGGCATTGTACAGGACAGAAATGTTGAAAATGAGATTAGCAGACTTAAAGGAATACTCAATGAGTCTTCTATAGCGTTTATAAGCAAAAAACATTTTGCATCAGTCGACCTATTCAAACTGTACACTTCAGTAAAAAACTACGATAGCGCCTGGAGGTACTTGCATTTATCCGACACCGTTTATGTTTATAATCATGGTGGGTGCTTTAGTGCAATACAAATGTCTACAATAAGGTCGTCTATCATGCATGCCGAATTATATGGTTTGATTGGCGACATAATAAACCTGGAAAAATCGCTTTTGAAAACAATCCTTGTCGACCCCTCTAATCAATCAAATTCAGATAGGTGTGATATAATTAAATCTATTACAACTCTCAACAGGTCTTTGCTTAGCCATACGAAAGCTAATGTGCTCAAACAAGGATTTGCAAAAGCCATTAAAACAAGCCTTCATGATCCACACAATGAAGATAAGTATCCGGAGAGCCAGCCTTATATAGTATGGTTAGATACTAAGCTATATCTTGGCAGTAATTGCGATTCGCATAACACATCTGCCAATGAACAAGTAATAAAAAAAGGACTCTTTTACAAAATGCTTATGGAGCTTCCAAACAAATAACGAGGTTCATTAAGATACAAATACTGTTCATCGCAATAATAAACAATAGCTAACCTTCTGGTTATAGACTATGAAATGTTATCTGCTTTCCTACCATCAGCCCAACATTTCATCAACCGGTTTTATACCTGCGGCGACTGCAGCGACATCATATAGTGCGGTATGCCTACTTCGGTAAACTCATCGCCATAGGTGGTGTAGCCCATACTGGCGTAAAAGCCCATGGCTACTTTGCGGGCGTGAAGTATTATTTGTTTGTAGCCTGCCTGCCATGCATATTTTTCGGCGGCCTGCACCAGCATCCTGCCTATTCCTTTGCCTTGCCACTGTGGGTAAACGGCCATTGCTCGTAGCTGTATCTGCTCTTCGCTAAGGCGGTGCATAAATACGCAACCTATAACACTGCCGCCAGATGAAGCCACAAAAATAGTGTCAATATAATCCCGGCTCAGATTGTCGTTTTTCAGGCTCAAGCCCAGCGGTTTGCGCAGCACTTCTTCGCGCAGGTTCCACACCTCCTGAAACTCGGGCATGTCGGGGGTTATGGTATAAACAGTTATTTGCGTATCGGCCATGGGGTACAATGGACGGTATATTATAACGCGCCCATACAAAAATAGCTAAAAACAGAAGTTACCAACCTAATCGAGAATGATTTCTGTTTCCTGCGCGCTGCGTATCAGGAAGGGCTTTACTTTTTCAGATGCATACGACTTTGTCGGGCCTTTCTGATAATGCGCCTGATACTCGCCGGGCTGTATCTGCAGATGCTGCATAGATGGATTATCGAGCTCCAGGGTAGCAAACTCCATATATTTATCGCCCGAGCGTTGGTACAGCGTTACCTTGGTGGCATTGGTTTGGGGCGTAAACTTGGCAAATCCCGGCTGAGGTATGCGTATAATGGTTTCTACATCAAAATCGAGATCGAGGTAGCGCACATCTTTAGGAAAGGTGTTGATCTCTATATGGTAGCTGCCGGGCTCGTATTCTACGGCGTCGGTGCATTTTTGGAGGTTTACGCGGCCGCGCTTTTTGTTGCGCTCTATCACCTGCGCCACAAATTCGGTTACCGGGCGCGAGCGATTATCGCCGTAAGCAAAGCTGATGGTGGTGTTTTTTACCAGTACATCTACTCTGTTCTTTTTATCTTTTTCTATTTTCAGGTTGGGCACTACCAGCGTACGCTTGGTAGCAAACGTAAGGTTGTAGGTACCCACTGCAATATCCGTTTGCGGATCCGGGTTGCCCTCTCCATCTACTGTGCGGTAAAACTTCTTTACATCTTTATGTGTAGCTGGGTCTACGAGCACTACCTGAGGAGTGGTGGAGTAATACTTGCCCTTACCGTTGGTGAAGTACACCTCCAGCGTGGTTTCCTTAGCTTCTTCGGCTACGTAGGTAAAGTCGGCTTTCATTTCGCCGGGGGCCAGCGCCTTATCTGTTTTCAGCAATTTTGTAGGCGACACTGGAGCTATCACTACCGGCGGCGGCGGAACGGCATCGAACTTAAAGGGCGGCAATGCCGGCACCGCGCGCGGCGACAGCGTTTTGTCTTCAATCACCCAAAAGCCTATCAGGGTTTTAGGCGCGGCCAGCTTCAGTCGGGCTATTTTCTGCGGCGAACGGTCGAGCTGCTCTACAGGCGGCACATAAGGTATATCATATATAGGCGGCGGCAGTGGTATGTTGCGCATAGCGGCTACCATGCCGCGGGGCGCGGGGGCTGCCACTGCAATACGCTGAGCGGCCTGCAGGCGGAGCGGTGTTATCTTGGCTATGTCGCGCGGTATAACCGGTTCCTCGGCGGCAAAAGCCGGTAGGGGTGGCGCGGCTACTGGTTTTGGAGCTGCCGGGCGCGACGCCATAGCTACAGCAAAAGCCACAGACTTTGCAGCTGCCATTGCAGGTATCTTTTCGGCTACGCGGGGCGGAGCGGGTATAAAATATACGGGCTGGGGTAGCGCAGGCACCGGCATTGGACCATGAGTTACCGGCGGGCCCGTAACAATAGTATATTGTATAGGGCGCAACGTTGTGGCTGCAAAAATCTTTTCGTTGGCGCGCGGCGGCGGCGGTATTATTATTACCGGCTCGGGCAGCGGTACTTCGCGGTCCAGAGGGCCGGGCACAGGCATACGCGCAGGCGCAATGTTTATTTTAGCAACCGGCGCTCCCGTCAGTCGGGCTATCTTTTCGGCTACCGGTTTTGGCTTTACAGGCGGTTTGGCTACCGTATCCACTTTCTTTGGCGGCGGCGGCGTTATTTTCTTTACCGAATCTATGTTTTTGGTAATTTCTATGTTTGGTATGTTTACATTCAGCACGCTGGGCGTGTTGGCTTTTACGGCCTGTAGCTGCTTGTAGTCGGTCTGGCTTATTTTCAGTACTGGCCTGAAGGCGTTTACTATGGTGCTTACCGCCTTGGGTATGTCGCCGTTTTTGGTCACCTGCAGGTAGTCGCCCATGCACGAGTACACGGTCTTGAGTTTTGCATCGTCTTCCAGACTAACGATATAGGGCTTAAAAAACACCTTCGATTGCAGCAGGCGTTTCATCACATCGCATATATCGCCGCCGCAGCTTTCGCCGCCATCGGTTATCAGTATTATGCTGTAAGCATTTTTGTTTACGTCTACGAGATCAAATTCGGCGGCCTGGCTAAGCGCATAGGCTATGGGGGTAACGCCCAGCGGATGGATATCTGTGAGGCGCAGATCCATTTGTATGCGGTTGTCTTTGGCAAACGCCACTTCGTTTTTGGTGTCGTAGCAGTTGTTTTCGAGGGTGGTGTACTGGTGCCCAAACACGCGGAGCGAAAACTCTACCTGATTGTTTACAGCATATACGCTGTCCATGAGCGACAGTATCAGTTCGTCGGCTGCGCGATACTTGGGTTTGCCGCCGGGCCAGGTATGTATCATACTCGACGATTCGTCGAGCAGGATGAGTATACGCGACTGCGTCCATTCTTCTTTTACCTGAGCAAACGAAAAATGGGCTGAAAAAATACCCGCAAACAACAACATAGACCGCCTGAACCGCATGTATACCCCTAAAACTTACTCAAAAATGTGTGAAAAACTAAAAAGCCAAAATTACCAACAATAAGTGGTAGCGCCATAGGTGAATTTTATTTTACGATTTTTTTATAATCTGTTGGGGAAAACTAGTCTAATAACCTCGCTGCGTCGCTCAGGCAGGGCGTTTGCGCTTATAGGGCTATCAGTGTTTTTGCGGCAGGGACGCAACCGCTTAGTAATGAAACAACTATACCTTTGCCGCAACACTGCAACATTATGACGCCATATGTATCTGTATTCTGGTTTCGACGCGACCTTAGGCTCAACGACAATGCCGGCTTGTACAGGGCGCTCAAGGCTGGCGAGCCGGTATTGCCCGTATTTATATTTGATACCGATATACTGAATAAACTGGACAACAAAGCCGATATGCGGGTAACGTATATACACCAGGCGCTGCAGCAGTTGCAACAACAACTGGCGGGCATGGGCAGCTCATTGCTGACACTACATGGCAACCCCGCTGATGTTTTTGCCCGGCTGACGACCGTATTTGATATAAAAGCGGTGTATACCAATCGCGACTATGAGCCCGGCGCCATAGCGCGCGACGCTGCTATTACTAATTTGCTGGCGCAAAAGGGTATTGCGCTGCACTCGTACAAAGATCAGGTGATTTTTGACCGCAGCGAGGTAGTGAAAGACAATGGCGAACCCTATACGGTGTTTACGCCATATAGCCGCAAGTGGAAGCAAAAGCTAACCGACTTTTACCTGAAACCCTACCCAACGGAGGGCTATTTTGCCAACTTGTACAAACAGCCGCCTCAACCGCTACTACCGCTGTCCGATATAGGGTTTACCTATGCCGACCCGCACACCGGCCCGGCAATACTGAACGAAACCATAGCCGCCACCTACGACAAGACCCGCGACCTGCCCGCCATAGCCGGCACCACACGCCTGAGCCTGCACCTGAGGTTTGGCACAATAAGCATACGACAACTGGCGGCACGGGTAAAGGCCATCAACGAAACATTGCTGAACGAACTGATATGGCGCGAGTTTTATATGGCTATTCTGTATCACTACCCGCATGTAGTAGGCGGCAGCTTTAAGCGCGAATACGACAAAATAGAGTGGCGTAATAATGAGGCGGAGTTTGAACGCTGGAAAAATGGACAAACCGGCTACCCCATAGTAGATGCTGGCATGCGCGAGCTAAACACAACAGGATTTATGCACAACAGGGTGCGCATGATAACAGCGAGCTTCCTGACCAAGCACTTGCTCATAGACTGGCGATGGGGCGAAGCCTATTTTGCAGAAAAGCTGCTCGACTACGACCTGTCGGCTAACAATGGCGGGTGGCAGTGGGCGGCAGGCAGCGGTTGCGATGCAGCGCCCTACTTCAGGATATTTAATCCGTACCTGCAAACCCAAAAATTTGACCCCGACCTTAAATACATTCGCAAATGGACGCCCGAATATGAGCAGCTTACCTATATGCGCCCTATTGTAGACCATGCCGTAGCCCGCGAGCGATGCCTGGCAGTGTATAAAAAGGGTTTGGGAAAGGCGGAGTAGGGGGCGGCGGGAGTAGCCTGGGAGTAGGAACAATACACACCAACCCCGAAAAGGAATGAAGGTGAGACTACGCAGGAGTTGTATTTTACAATGGTAATTCGACGTCTCAGGAGTTGGACAACATTTTTTATATTTTATTTACGACACAAGTTCTGTACGACCACAATAAAAAAAATCAGTATCCCAACTCTGCAAGCTTGCTAACTTGATCTTTATATTGCTCTCCGATAGGTAATTCCTGATCTCCGATAAAAAGGTCATTCTTGCGTATGGTGGTAATTTTCCTGACATTAACGATGAAAGATTTATGAATACGGATAAATAAACTTGCAGGCAGCATATCTAAAATAGCCTTCATACTGATACGCACTAATAATGTGCGTGAAGGCGCCTGAAAATGGATGCGTACATAATCTTTTACGCTTTCTATGGTTAATATGTCGGCAAGGGTCACCTTTACCATTTTATAATCAATTGGAACAAAGATAAATTCTTTAGTATCCGGCTTTGCAGGTTGGTTTAAGCGCTGCAGGTTGTGATAATCCAACGCCCTGTTGCAGGCTTTCACAAACCGCTCAAATGCTACCGGCTTTAACAGGTAATCGACTACATCAAGGTCATAACTTGCCAGTGCAAATTTCTCATGGGCAGTTATGAATATAAACATTGGTTTTACTGTTAATGATTGTATGAGTTGCAAACCGTTTAGCCCGGGCATCTGAATATCTGAGAACACCAATTCTATTTGCTCGCGTTGCATAATCTCCATAGCATCCATTGCATTTCGGCACTTTGCTTTCAACACAAGAAAAGGAATACTGCGTATATTGTCTTCGAGCAGATCGAGGGCCAAAGGTTCATCGTCAATAGCTATGCAGTTGAGCATTTGTTGAGTTGTAAGTTTAGTGAAACTGTAAATCGATCATTCAACTGTGTATCCAGGCTATGCCGTCCTTCGTATAGTAAACTCAACCGTTTACGGACATTGACCATACCTATGCCATGGGCATCATCGAATAGCTGTGGTTGTCGCGACACATACTTGTTGGAAACAGAAAAAAAGAGCCTGTCATCGGCTATCGACAGCTTAATATTTATATCCGGGTTGGGTACTAAGTCGATACCATGTTTAAACGCATTTTCAACAAAAGGTATCAATAACATTGGCTCAATAGTATGTGCCGACGAATCGGGTATAGCTATCTGTAAATTTATTTTTACGTTATCGTACCTCATACTCTGTAGGCTGATATAACTCTGCAGGTATTGCGTCTCCATTTTTAATGATACTTGCGCTTCATCAGTTTCGTATAGCATATAGCGCATGATACCAGACATATTAATAAGCATCGGTTCCAGCAAATCAGATTTCTTGCGCGCCAGGGCTACCATATTATTGAGTGCATTAAACAGGAAATGAGGCCCCATCTGCCACCGCAAAAACTGGAGTTCCGCTTTTAGTGATTCGTTCTCCCGCTCTTTCTGTAATTTTTCTACCCGCATTGCTTCGCCTGAAAGATAAAAACCATAAGCCACAGACATTACGACAAAGTAAATGATGACAGGCATTCCACTACCGGGGCCGTCTGGCATATCGGGGAAACATATATTGTGCAACAATTTGCCATACCAGTACTGTGCGCCTATTAGCAATAGTTGCACAAATAGTAACAATCCCAGTTTTTTTGCTGGAAGCAACCTTGGAAAAATGTATTGTGTATTGATGTAAAAAAAAGGAATGAGCAGCACATTTTGCAGGATAGAGAAATAGAGCCAGAAACCATCGGTATGCATGCGCGCAACAGGCGGCATAGGGTTATGCATACGCGGTTCGGGACGCATAAAATGGGGAATGGCAAAAAATAGCGCCCATGCCATAATATGCAGTATCACCGTCAACCATTTTTTCTTGTGCATGGGCTATGCTAATTTTTAATCACCTGAAGATACAGGGTGTCTGCATTGATACCGGTAAAAATACCAAATCCGTTCACTATATTAGTGACAGGCGTGGTAAGACTTTGTGAACTATTGCTTTCCTGCTCATATAATGTTGCGTATTCGGGCTGCAAATGATACAAGACTAATCTGTACAAACCAAAATACTCGAACGACATGGATGGTAACCTAACACTGGCGGTAACAGAAGGTTGATTGCGAAAGCTGAAAGCCGGTCGGGAGCTATTGCTTATAGTGTCTCGCACCAATTCAGGATCGGCAGTGGTATTTTCCGCAACCAGCATGTAGTAGCTCTTGTCATCATTTGTCCATTCAATATCTACCGGATCGGGCATGGAAAAGCTGGGTGGGCCAGAGGCGAATGTTGACTCATCTATTTTATCAAGCCAGATAGCTGTAGCCGAGGAGGAAACATTAACCGGGTGCGACGGTATGATTGTAGAGGCAGTAACCTCTTTGCCATTGTAAAGGAAGGATAATTTATAGTTTCTCCCGGCGGCTACAACAACATTTGTATCAGTATAAACAGTATCTGAAAACCGGAGCAAGTGTACAGTACTGTCATCAGACAGGTAAACCTTTAGTGTTTTCAGATTTTCTGATGACACGCCCACTCCTGATGACGTAGATGCTTGCCGCGATATTTGTACAGTGGGGTGTCTGCCCGCAAACAGATAACTTATTACCACCGGCCTATCGTTATAATCGGGAGAAGTGGATTTGTTGCAGGCGCTGCAAGCAACCAGAAAAAAGCAAATAATACTTAAGGTAGGCATGCGCATATTAATGCATTTTAAGCGAAAGTGTGAGATTGGGTGTAATACCAAGATAATTTACATTCACCTCGGTAATTTCTGAGCCGGAAACATAAAACTGTTTGTACCAGATATTGGTGCGGTTGTAAGCATTGAAAAGCGAGAGTCCTAAATACCCGATTTCTTTTCCCTTATCGTTGTAAAAATGTCGGTTTACTGCTACATCAAGCCTATGATAGGAGGGCAGTCGCAAACTGTTTTGTGAGGTAACCGTGAAGTAGTCCTTTACTGTGCCATCCAGCAGGGTAACCTGATACGAACCACCGGGAGCAGTATATGGCCTACCGCTGGCAAATATCCAGGTAGCCGAATAGTCCCATTTACCCAATTTATAAATGCCAACTATCTTAAATTCATTGGTCACATCTTGGTTAGCAGGCAAATAGCTCGCGCCATATACATCAAACTGATTGTATGCCTGGCCAAGTGTATAGCTCACCCACCCGGTCAGTTTGCCTGTTTTCTTTTGCGCCATAAGCTCTATGCCCCGAGTATAACCTTGCCCGGTAAAAAAATGCTCAGTATAATTTTTGCTACCTAATACCGAACTGAAGCGCATGGAATATTGTGTGATGTCTGTTAACTGTTTATAGTACCCTTCGGCGCTGAACAGATAATCATTTACGTCATAACTAAGACCGCCTATGTAATGTATAGCCTTACTAACAGGTACATTGGTTTTATCTGCTAATGTCCAAAACTCGCTACTGCCCGAAAGCACATCATCACGGGTGATTTGATTGACAAACTGATAAAAATGCCCGTAGGCGCCCTTTGCGGTTAGCCCCGGCAACAACTTATAGCTGGCTGCAAACCGTGGTTCGAAATAATACTTACCTGTACCTTCAAAATAACTTGCCCTGATACCCGGCTTCAGTTCGGCCTTTTGCTTTAAAAACCGATAGCGGTTTTGCAAAAAAAGGCCGGCCATCGTACTATAATTTTGTCTGTCGAGGATGGTGGATGTATCATCTTGGCTGTAGGTATACTTGATGTCGTAGTAAGAAGCAAATGCGCCGAGAGTAAGTGTGTTGCCGCTGAACGTTTCCCAGTCAAATTGGGTTTTCAAACTTACATCTTTGAGGTTGTTATGCTCTATCACACCTGTTTTTACAGTGGTTTCTTCTGCTGTAACACTGTCTGTAGTTGTACGTTCATTTGTTCTGTTTCGGTCGCTGAAGAAATTAGAATAGCTGATTGCGGAACTACTTTTTAAGTGTTTACCCCATTTTTTCATCCATTGCATACTCATGCCCCGGTTGTTAAAAGTGGTAAGGTCGGTCATATCATTAGCGCCGAAATTTCCACCACCCCCGCCCGGCGGAGCGCCGCCACCCCCTGGAGGGCTGCCAAAACTAAAACTCTGTACCTTATCTACTTTATCTGTACTATAAAAATAGCTGTATATAAACTCATTATTCTTGTTAGCCCTATAATTCACTTTTGTATTCAGGTCAAAGAAATATGCATTCGTTTCCGTGGTAGCTCCACCGGGTCCGGAGGCGCTTTCATCGCTATTAGTTCCGCTTACCTTATTAAATATCCAGTTGTATATGGGTCCTTTCCAGCTTCTGCGCAACGCAGCGGTTATAGATATTTTTTCGGACACCGGTATTTCGGTAAATATGTTGCCGCTGAGCAAACTAATATCGGCGCCCAGATTAAACTTCTTTTTGTCGGCTTCCTTACCGGTAATTTCTGTAACACTTGATAGGCGCCCCCCAAATATAGCATCAAACCCACCCTTATATAGCTGCACATCCTTCATGGCATTTGCATTGAATGCACTAAAAAAACCGTAGAGGTGATCGACATGGTATATGATATACCCATCATACAGCACAAGGTTCTGATCGGGCGTGCCGCCCCTTACATACAAACCCGATGAGGATTCGTTTGCAGCGCTTACTCCGGGCATCAGCTGCAAGCCGCGCATTACATCTTTTTCCCCTACATTTGGCAGTTCGGCAAGCTTGGCTGGCGTCATCTTTATAGCGCTGATATGCTCTTCTGAATTGAGGACTATATCGGGTCGCTTGGCAATTACGCTCACTTCTTCAAGTTTGGTTTTTGTTGCCTGCTCCATTTCTATAACAAGATTACGGGTCTCTACGCCGGGATTCAGATAAGTATAAGATACCTTATACCCTACCTTTGATGTAGTAATTGTTATTGTGTCGTTGGTAACATTTGGAATAATGAAGTGTCCCTCGTTGCTTGTAGTATATATTTCGGCGCTCCCCGGTAGCAACAGCGTTGCACCCGCCAATGGTTCACCGGTCTCGAAGTCTATAACCCTGCCTGATAGTATAAAATTCTTTTTGGTAGCTGCACCTGCGTATTTTACCTGAACCGGCGGCTGCTCAGAAACGGTGTCCTCGGCAAGTACTTTACCCGAACGACGTATGACAACGTTGCCAACGCTATCAATACTATACCTCAATCGCTGCTCTCGGGTGGAGATTTCTATAGCTCTTGATAATGGCGTATTAGAAAACCAGTAGTTGAGATAATGCCTTCGTGCGTAGAGCGTATCGTATGTTATGGAAACATTGAATTTACCTGCGAAATAACGATAGGCGCTGTCCAGAGTTTCCATTCTGAAGTGTTCGTCGCGCAAGAATATACTGTCCAATCTCGTCAACCTTTGAGGTAGACGTTTCTTTATGATTTGGGCAGATACATCGCAACACACAAACAGCGCCACACAAACAGGTGCTAACTTCCGCATAAACATTTCCTATTAGGGATGCAATTTATCGGCATCTAGCATCTCTCCGGAGGATGTATAGACGTACAGGCAAAATGTTGCGATGAAAACGCATTGTAGTCAAAAAAGCTACGTCTTTTGTATAGCCAACGGATATTCAGTTGTACTTCATGCAAAATGACTGACACTACGTTTGGGTATAAAATGCAATAGAGATTACTGGTAGCGCTTTGCTGGGAGAAGCCCGGCAACCCTGAAAAAGGATGAATGTGAGGCTATGCAGGATGTGTATATTACAATAGCACATTCGGCTCCTACTCCGTATTACCTCATTTTCAATATTCCTGGAGGTTTCACCTCAGGCTACGCACATTAAGCCCTATAAGGCTATGCATATCCACCAATCAAATTGAATGACAAACAGTCGCTAATAGATTGCCCGTTCTTCAATTACAAACGGCATTACATTCTATACCTATGGCATTGGCGTGGGGTGCGGCGTTTATGGCTATAAAAATTTGATGCATATGGCATCATTACTATGGGGTTGTAGTACGCTGGTATTGTTTTGGGGTCTTTCGAGATGCGGAACGGGCTAACGAACTGGGGGAATTCAACCTACATTGATAGGAGACTACTCCGCTCGTACGATCTGTAAAAAACTGCCTGACAGCTACAACCTGTATCAACAGTTGCAACAGGCAGGCAGTATGTAGGGGTATAAATAGTGGCTTAAAGGAAAAAGGAGAGTAGTTTTCGGAAAAAATCGGGTTTCACTGGGGCTGGTCGCTTTTTTGTGTTGGCAACAGATATAAAGTTTACAAGCAGCTCGTGCTTGTGCTGCCTCCGCGTGGTTCTGTATGGCGATTTGCCTTTTTGCGTATTATCTTTTACCGGCGATAGATGAGTTGATGAGGGCATATTTTATGCAGCTTTTTTCGTTTCTATAAAAAAAAGTTCGTCTTGCACCACTTGTAGGCCTATTTCGCGCAGTTTTGGCGCTACTTTTTCTTTGTGCCTATCGGCAAGTAGCTGGTCTTTTGCTGGCTCTATAGTGGTGCGCACATAATCGGGCAATTTTGTTTTCAGTTGTATCAATATGTTATTCCAGTCGGCTCCTTTCACAGGTTTCAGTCGGGGCGTACCCAACCTGAAACCTGTCATGCCATGTAGCGCGCCTATAGTGCGCCGCTTGCCAAACAACTGCTCTTTGTTGTTGAGACAGTAGGCGTGAGCGGTATCGAAAGCAGCATTCTTTATTTGCGACAGGCACAGCATCTCATCTTCATATTTATCCATTACTTCTTTCAAATCTGTATCGCGACACTGGCACAGCTCGGCTTCGCGGCGCTCGGCAACTGCATAGCGCGCCATCGCCTCCTCAAACTGGCGTTGCGATACATAAATGGTTTGTTTCATAGGGTTTCTTGTTTTCATACAGACGGGGTTTTTAGGTTTATGGTTTGTAAAGCAGTTGTTATTACCGATTTATTAACGAAAGGCTAATAATATCAGGGTAAAAAAGCGGCAGGTTATAGGGCTTGGTTAATAATATTTATTTATGCTTATCCTTCTATCAGGCTGCCAGCAGGCTTATTTTTTGCAACATGCTATTTACTATCAGGCTGGCGTACTTATCGCGGCTAATATCCATCAGGTTCCATAGTTGGTAAAAAGCCGTTGCCTCAGTTCCGCTCAGGTTGAGCAAGTATTTTTCCTGATCGCGTTTTAGTAGAGTGGTTAGTTTGGCGCGCAGCTCCAGCAGATATTCGCGCAGCAATAATTGATGGTCGTTGGCAGGTGCAAATTCCTCGGCCATTTCTTCGCATATTTCTTTGAGGGCCTCTATGCGCTGCCGACTCAGGTTTACTCTTACTCCTCTTTTCCAAGCCATTGGTTGATGCTTTTGAGTACTACGTTATATTTTCGGGTAAATTCGGCGTCTTTGGTATAAATCAGGTTATGAGCACGGGATATGCCATTGATCACAGAAGTATGATCTTGCCCGTATATAGCCGCTATTTGCGTAAGCGTAAACGACGGATAGTACATGCGCAAGAAAAAAGCGCCTATATGCCGCAACTCGGCAATATTGTGCAGGCGGGTTTTGAGCGTGTAGCACTGCGGATTCATGCCCAGCGCATGGGCTATTACGTTCAGCATTTGCAGCGGCGTTTTTGCCGACTGTCCGGGAGGGTACACCATGAGCGTAACATCCATACCGGTTTCGTTTTTTATGCGTTGCTGCGCACTGCGCACAATAGTGCGGGCTGTATTGATTTGTTGGGCGGGAGCGTAATTCATATAGCTGTTTTTATTTTTTTGCGAAATAGTTGATAGCGGTTTATAGGTAAGCCTGTTTTATGGCATAGCGTCAGGCTGCTATTTTGTAGTGCGCTGCCTGGTTTATGAGGCGCGTAGCAAGGTGCAGGTTGTTGTTGCATTCGTCTTTTATAGCGGCAATCAAATCTTCGTCGGTTAGGTTGTTTGCGCGGCACACAAGGTCTACATCGTGCGGGCCCAGACTGCCCAACGATATGAAGCGGCGGCCTATACTTTTGTATATCTCGTCGTAGCCTATGCGTTTTTCGTTTACGCCGTCCAGTATGCGGGTGCGCAGTCGATCGTCGCCCATTATTACTATACCGGCGCAGCCTGCCACGCTGTTGGCCAGTATCACTGCCTGATGCAGTACGCGGTCTTTCAGTTTGTGCGCATCGTCAAGTATAAAGAGCGGCTCATCGCGCTCGCGAATAAAATCGGCAAACTGCTGCATCATCTCCGGCACGGTACCCTTGGCTTTCTGTCCGGCGCTGTGGAGCAGGGCGGCCATAAACGATTTGCGGTTGTAGTATTCGTTGCCCGCTATATAAAAAGTGTCGGCGTTTTCGCGGGTATAGTGGTGGGCGGTGAAGGTTTTGCCCAGTCCCGTGGCTATGGCTATGCCGTAGGTCATGCGGTAGTGTTGTGCGTCGGCGCATAGTATGCGCAGCAGCAGGTAGGCGCCGGTGTCGGCGGGTTTCCATTCGGTGTCTACACATCCTACCTGGTGTGCAATATGTATCCACAGTTCGTCGCTCAGCGATTCGCAATTGTTGTTGCGCAATAGCGATAGCGTAGATACGCTGACGCCATATAGCGAAGCCGCAGCCTGCGCAGGTGTGTCGAAATTGTTTACGTAGCGCAGCAGCGCTGCTCTTGCTTTTGTTTTCTGCTCGTTTGTCATAGCGGTAGTTTTATTGGTTTTTGATAGCGATGGTTTATACAGTAATGTTCTGATGACATTCAGACAATTTTATTGACATTTATTGCGGGTGTTTTGTATTTTTGTTGTGCTTTAATGCCAATAACACCACAAAGATATTCCATAATTTTGGACAATTCCAAATTTTATGGAAATATTCTTATAAATTTGCACCATGTACTTAGCGAGCAACTTAAAGTTTTTGCGGAAAAAAACGGGCAAAACCCAGGATGGGCTTAGCTCTGAATTGAAAATAGGCCGTACCACCATAGCCAATTACGAAGCCGGCATCAGCGAACCAAATGTGGAGACGTTATTGCTTTTTGCCAATTTTTATGGAATAAAGCTGGACAGCCTTTTGTCAACAAATATGGAAGAGGCGCACAAGCTGGGCAAAAATCTGCCTGCGCCGGTGGCGGCCACCGCGCCGGGCGGCGGCTACAATGGCCTGCCCCGTATTATAACTGTAGACAGTAAGGGCAACGACAACATACTGTATGTGCCGGTAAAGGCGCGCGCGGGCTACTTGTCGGGCTATGGCGATGTGGAATTTATGGAGAGCTTGCCCAGCTTCCGGTTGCCGGGCCTGAACAATGCCACCTACCGGATGTTTGAAGTAGACGGCCCCTCTATGGCGCCCAATGTGCTGCACGGCGACCGCATAATAGGCGAATGGATAGACGACCTGGAAAAAATACGCGACAACCGGGTGTATGTGGTGGTGCACAAGGGCGGCGTAGCGGTGAAGCGGGTGCTGAACCGACTGAAAGAACGGGGTAAGCTATACCTGAAATCGGACACGATAGCCCACAGGCACGAGTTTCCGATTGTGGAAATAGACCCCGAAGATGTAGCCGAGGTATGGTATGGCCGAATGAAAATAAGCAGCGACTTCAGCGAACCGGCCGAAGTATATCATCGCCTTGCCGACCTGGAGACCGATGTTATGGAAATGAAAAGAATGTTTACGGATAAGAAATAGGCTTTTGCGCGGCGGGTGGAAGGGCTAAAGACGCACCTATTTATTCACTTTATGTGCACAACCCACGCCATAAGCGCCCGGCCGACTACATAACCCAATTTTATGCCCTACATTTAGCGCGTTAAAGCATCAGCGCTACATGAGCATTCTGAGTGATTTTTTCGACAGGCGTTTAATATTAAACGGGTTGGTATTTGCCCTGCCTGTGAGCGCGCTTATTTTGTGGCGCGCCACCTATACCGAGAATATTGCTTATTTCAGCGCAGAGGGCGCATATTTGTTTGCAGCATTTGTGGGCATATTTTTTATGCTGTATGTGCTGCTGTTTTTTATACTGTTTTTGCTGAGCCGCGGCGAGCAGAAACACGACGACTAACGTCCGCCGGTAGGGTCTACCAGATCGTTGTATTCGGGATGTTTTTGCAGGTATGCCGTTACGTAAGGGCAATACACCACAATCTTCTGGCCTTGCTGCCGCACATAGTCGAGCACATATTTTACCAGCTCAGCGCCTACGCCCTTGCCTCTGTGCGCCGCCGGAGTAACGGTGTGCATCAACACCATGCTACCCTTCAGCCATCTATACTCAACGGTAGCTATTTCGCCGTCGGGCAGGTGTGCTTCAAACTTAAAGTTTCTTTTGTTGTTTACTATTTCCATATACTGCGCTTTGCGGCGCGCAAAACTAAGGAATAGTTGTCTCAACCTTGATTTTTGCTGATTGGTGTCTGTCTGCGACTCCGCCGAAGGGTGGTACCGTTGCGGGGCGACTCCGTTAGGAGTCTAAGGTTTGTAGCAAATTATGCATTGAATTGCGTTGCGTCCCATAGGGCCGCTACCTGCAAAATGCTCATGATTTGTCTGAACGGTTTGTTTTCATGGTTGCATGCCCATAGCAGCCATTGTGCGAAAATTACTCAATCGACACCTTCAAATCCTTACCCATTCCGAGCTTCACTATTTTATAAAAAACATCGAACTGTATATCCGAGTGTTCGTTTTCAATCCTTGATATATAGGTTCGGCTGGTGCCGCTATTCATGGCTACTTCTTTTTGCGACAATCCGGCCTTCAGTCTGGCAGCCTTTAGCAGCTGACCAATATGAGAATGACCGTAACCGCCTACCAATTTGCTCTTTTCATAAAGCACATCCGGATCTATCTCTAATGGGCATTTTCTGGTAATACCATTGAATGATAGTTCGATAGATACATTTGGCCAATAGAGCGCATGGTCTTCTGATACCGCAATAGTTTCAAATACCTTTTTTTCTTGCAGTGGGTCATAGATTTGCTCATTATTAGCTTTCCATGCCGCAAGCATCGGCTTAAAATCAATCTCTCTTAATTCGCCATTGTTCCATAACGTTTGAACAACTAAATCGGTTATTGATGTTATTTTAATAATGCGTGGCAAACGTTTCATGATTTTTGAATTGTGGGGTTTAGCTGATAGAAAATATTGAGCAGAGCTTGTTGATTTTGCTGCACAAAATCTAATGCAATGGCAAGCTGTTTTTTAGGTAAATAGCCTTTTATTGAACAAATAATTTGAATGTCTATCAATGCTTCATACTCTCCATAAAGTGCGTGAATATGTGGAGGTACATGGTCATTTGCATATACATTCATTTTTACACCGTTGACAAAATCTATATTGGGCATAAATTGATACAAATATACAAAGGTATCTGATTAGATACGCTAATTGAGTAGATATATAACAATAACCGTATGTGGTTTTGCGCGATAGAAAGCAGAGGAAACGGATACTAAAAAAGTCAATTAGTCCTTTCGGTTACGCCACTCCTCAACACTCAATACTTTATCATTAACCGTATCATAGAATTTTACCACCATACTATCTGGGAATATATAAAAATTGAACTGGGGTATAAATCTAAAAAGGTCAACTATGCCCACCTGCACCCAATAATAGGGCTTATTGGGTGCAGGCAATGCTTTGGTAACAAATGATACGCCTATTTTGCCATCATAAACAGAATCTACGTATTTTGAATAATTCATAATTTCTATAAGTGCTTTTACCTTACTATAGACCTCATTTTCCGTAGTAGAATCAGGTACACAATTTTCACAGACTGCCACATAGGCGCCTTTACATATGACGCTATTTAACGTAGTTACGCATAATAAAAACACCACCTTAAGAATGCCTTTTATACCTTGTCCCATTCGGTTTTTTTAGTCCAATTTAGGTAATCCTATTACACCCCTCAATCCTCCGCCGCCACACCCTCAGGGCGCACCAGTTTATAGCTGGTGGCAAAGTTGCACCAGTGGCAGGTGTCTTTGCCGCAGCCTTTGTCGAAGTCGTGGCGCATAATGCGGTCGTAGGATTCTTTCATTTGTTGCAGCACTATTTCTTCGTCGTCGGCATATACGGGTACGGTTACCTGCTTGTAGTCGCCGGTTTTGCTTTTTTGCAGATAGTCGAACCGGCCGAGGGTAACCTTCAGCCTGCGTTCCTCATAGTTTTCCAGCAGCAGTTTGTAAAACACCATTTGTCGCCAGTAGTCGCCGCCCAACGGTTCTTTGTCGTTTGGCGGAGCGGTAGCTGCGCTGGCATATTTATCGGGGTCGCCGGTTTTGTAGTCTATTACCTTGCACGAGTCGCCGTCCAGTTCCAGTTTGTCTATTTTACCGGTTATGGGCACGCCCTGCAGCAGGTATTTGTTCACCTTCAGCTCTATTTCCACATCTTTATGAAACGTATTTATAAAGCGGTCGTAATAGTCGGTGAGCAGCGTGGAGCCTTGCTCCATTCTGCGTTCAAACTGTACCGGAGTAAAGCACGATGCCTCGGCATACAGTCCGGATTTAAAAACGCCAATAACGAATTCCTTATCCGGAAATTCGCCATGATTGGCTTTCATTTCCAGAAACAGTCGCTCCAGCGCGCCATGTATGGCGCTACCAAAGGCCAGCGCATCGTTTTTCTGAAACGGCGCCTTCAGCACATTTTCGTAATAAAAAGTGAGCGGGCAATGCAAAAACTTGGTGAGCGATGTGGCGCTGAGCGTAAACTGCTGTAGTTCGCGGTCTATCCAGTTGGCATTAGCTTTTTGTATCCTTACTTCGGGCACAGGCTGTATCAGTTGCGCCATATAATTTACCAGCTCTTCCGATGGCAGATGCTTTTCTACCCGCTCCTCGGGAAGCGATATCTCGTCTATAAATACCGATGTCTCCTGCGCCTTGCCGGCATTGTCGTTGAGCGCATACGATACATGCAGGTATTTTTTAGCCCGGGTAAGGGCAACAAAAAACAAGCGGCGGGCCACCTCGGTTTTATTGCTTTTTTGCGCATCGTCTTCTGTTGCCGTTATGGTATCGGGCAGGCGGTATTCGTTGTTGCCGCCGCGCTTGTCTTCCCAGTAGTTTTTGGTGCAGCCTATCAGGTACACATATTCAAACTCGTTGCCCTTAGAGCTATGCGCTGTGTAGAAGTGTAAGCCGTCTTCGTTTTGTATCACACGTTGCAGGGGCAGGGCTATTTTCTCCAGGCCCATCTGTTCTATCATTTGCAGCAGGCCGGCTATTTTCAGTTTGTTGTTGCGCGCAAAAGCATCTTTTACAAATTCGAAGAACGTATTGAGCGTTTGCATATGCCACACATGGTCGGGCTGGCCAAGCAGGTAGGCTACTATGCCGCTTTCGTACACTATTTTTTCCAGCAGCAGCGGTATGGGCAGCGTGTTGAGTTGTTGTTGCCAGTCGTCGAGGCAGCGGCTCAGCCGGGTCATAGCCCCTGCCGATGCTATACCGGCCGCCGCCATGCTACCGGCATCGGCCAGTTGCAGCCGCCACTTCCGTGCGCCTGCCGCCGTGCGGTTTTGTTGCAGGTACAGGGCAAGGTTGGCAATATCCGTTGGCGAAATACCAAAGTAGGGCGAGTGCATAAGCTCGAAAAGTATAGACTCTCCCTCAAACGGTTTCTTACGTTCCTCATCTAGGTATTTAAGTATGTTTATCAGTTGCTCTACAAGCGGCTCCTCCAGCACATTTACCGGTCTTTTTACATTGTAGGGTATGCCTTTGCGTTCCAGCAGGGCTATTATGTTGGCGGCCTGCTTGTGTTGGGCATACAGAACCGCTACATTGGCCAGCGACACGCCGTTTTGCTGCAGCCGCTCCAGTTGCATTACTATATCGGCCTCTTCAGTCATTACGTTGTTATACACCGTTACCACCGGCTCCACATTATCGGCCGGGTGAGCAAACCTGCCTGCCGATGCTATGATTTGTTTATTCAGCTTTAGCTCCTGCAATTGTTTTATCAGTCGCTGTTCGTTGTAGTCTATGGTTTTCATTGCCTTATCCAGTATGCGCTGCGATGAGCGATAGTTTTGGGTAAGTACAATGATCTTTATGGTTTCTTTGTAGCGCTCATAAAAATCGGCGATGTTGCGCAGGCGGGCGCCCTGAAACTCGTACACCCCCTGGTCGTCGTCGCCCACCACAAACACATTGGGGTCGTCCCAATACGATGTGAGGTAGGTGATCAATTCGTTTTGCGAGCCATTGGTATCCTGAAACTCATCGACCAGGATAAACTGAAACCGCTCCTGATAACTCTGCAGCAGGGCTGCATTGTTTTTAAAGGCATCCAGCACCCATATTATCATATCGTTGAAGTCGTACCTGCCGGCATCCTTCATCATTTGTTCGTATTGGTCAAACAAGAGCGCGGCAGCGCGCACACCCTCCATTTTGCGGGTTTCCTCATCTACCAGCTTTTGTTTCACATCGCCTTTCTGGTAGCCTTTGCCGCTTTTCTTGTATATATATTCTTCGCGCTCCGGCAGGCTGGTAATATAGACGTCTATTGCGTCCGATATTTTTTCCGATGCCAGATATTCGCGCTTCATGGTGTCGAACAGGCGGCTTATTTTACCGCTGTCGAAGTATATATTGCCGCTCAGCTTGCGGAGCGCGTGGCCCGAGGGTAGGCCCTCCAGCAACTTATACATTATTTCGGTGCGTTCCAGATCAGTGATAGGCTGCAGCGATTTCATAGAGAAATGCTCGCTATTGTTTTGTATCACATTGTTGCAAAAAGCATGAAACGTGTAGATATTTACCTTGTGCGCCGCGGGGCCTATTATCTGCACCAGTCGCCGGCGCATAGCGTTGGTAGCCTCGTCGGTGTAGGTGAGGCAGAGTATCTCGTGGGGTTGCACCTGGGCATCGCTGCGCAGCAGGTTGGCTATACGCATACTCAGCGCCTCTGTTTTGCCCGTGCCGGGGCCGGCTATTACCATTACCGGGCCATATATGTGGTCTACGGCTTCTTTTTGTTCGGCATTCAGCTTATTGTAGCGTTCCAAAAACAGTTCTTCGGCAGTTGTCATAAAGTAATGAGGATTTTAGAAAATGAGCGATGGTATTGCCCCACCGGCAACGAACTACAAAGTAAATATGTTTTTCTTAAGAAAGCCCGGGGCGGTAGGGCGCATTGCAAAACATAGAGCGGCTATAGGTGTAAAGCAGGCATTGGTTCTGTCAGTCCGTTGCAGACGAAAATTTCCATTATCGTTTATTGTGCAGTTTTATGCCCCCTTTTTGGGTATTTGCGAAATGAAGCAACCCCACGCCATATTTCAATAAATATTTATACTTAACATTAAATTAATATTGGGGTAACATTGGAGTAATGTAACTGTAAGTCCTTTGCACTAATTAAACACACACACACGAAATGAATAAATTGTTAACCGGGATAGGCGCAAGCCTCTCCTTCTGCCTTCTATTGGCAGGAAACGGGGTATTGGCCCAATCGCCAGCCGATACTGCCGTTACTTTCAAACCAGGCGGCAAAGTCTGGGGTTATGCTTTTGGCGATTATGCCTACAAAGATCACTCAGATTCTGTTGGTTCGGGAATAAACAAATTATAAAATGGCAGAGGCAGCCAATATATTAATATGCCCTTTAACATTAGCATGTTTCAATCCTTACGAATCTGGCCGGGCTACAACATCAATCCGATTTTCTCGGTAGGCTTACTCTTTATTTCCTTCCATCCTATTCGTTTATTGCAAATGTCTGATTTCAAAGTTACCAGAAGAGGACATAACGAAATAAAAAAATTTGCAAACAACTTAGCGCTCACAAAGGTATCCAATTAGCATTTTTTAATTAAACACACATACAAAAACACAAAAAATGAGATCAATCAAGAATGTGACATTAACCGGTTTAGCGGTTGCCATCGTTGGCGGTATTTTACTCACAGGCTGCAGCGGTTCGGGCACAGGCTCCAAGGCCGACAGCGCAAGCGCAGCCAACAGCGCAGGCGAAGACAATACGCTTATGGGCGCAGGCGCCAGCTTCCCCAATCCGCTTTACTCTAAAATGTTCTCTGAATACAACAAAACTACCGGACTGAAAGTTAACTACCAGTCTATAGGTTCAGGCGGCGGTATCAAGGGTCTTACTGACAAAACTGTCGATTTCGGCGCATCCGATGCTCCGCTTACCGACGATCAGGCAAAGGCAATGAGCGCGCCAGCCATACACATACCAGCTACGGCCGGCGCAGTGGTGCTGAGCTACAACCTGCCCGATGTAAAAGATACCCTGTGTCTTTCTCCAGATGTATTGGCCGGTATATTCCTCGGTACTATCACAAAATGGAACGACGCTAAAATTGCAGCTGTCAACAAAGGCGTGAAATTGCCCAACATGGCTATCATGATCGCTCACCGCACCGATGCCAGCGGCACATCAAACATCTTCACTACCTACCTTACCAAAGTAAACAAAGATTGGGAAACTAAAGTAGGTAAAGGTTCGTCTGTAAACTGGCCAGTGGGTCTGGGCGGTAAAGGCAACGAAGGCGTAGCCGGATACATCAAGCAGTCGCCCGGCACAATAGGCTACATAGAGCTGGCTTATGCTATTCAAAACAACATGGCTTACGCTAAAATACAGAATAAAGCCGGCAACTTTATTGCTCCGAGCATTGCCAGCGTAACAGCAGCAGCTAACATAGATATACCAGCCGATGGCAAAGTATCGCTTACCAATACCGACGCTCCCGATGGCTATCCTATTTCTGGTCTTTCTTGGGTGCTTATTTATCAGGAGCAGAAATACAACAACCGTACTGCCGATAAAGCAGCTAAAATGGTAAAACTGATTCAGTGGATGATTCACGATGGTCAGCAGTATTCAGCTGCGCTCAACTATGCGCCTCTTTCTGCAAAAGCAGTTGCCGTAGGCGATGCATTGCTCAAAACCGTTACTTACGACGGCAAACCAGTAGCGCAGTAATAACTGCCCCGCCATTGGTTATAAATTGCACTTCTGAGTTGAACCATATGTTTCGCGCTCACTTTTTGATTTCGAATTTTAACTTCTGACCTGATAATGGAAACATTGGTTGATAATGATTTGATTGCCCGTCCGGACGAAAGTCTGGGACGGGCTTTTAGCGCGCCTAAACCCAAGGACGCCGCCAAAGCCAGCAAACGCATAAAACGATCGCACAGGCAAATACGCACCGAAACCTTCTTCAGACGCTCGCTCATTATTGTGGGTCTGCTAATGGTGGCGCTGGTGTTTGCTATTATGCTCACGCTTATCGTAGAGTCTATACCTTCTATCAAGGCGCTGGGCGCGGGCTACCTCTGGGGCAAAACCTGGGACCCCGTAAAAGATGTGTATGGCGCGCTACCCTTTCTTATGGGCACATTGCTCACCTCGTTTCTTGCATTGCTTATATCAGTGCCGTTTTCATTTGCCGTTGCCATTGTGCTGGGCGAGTACTATCCGCAGGGTTGGTTATCAAATCTGCTGAAGAATATGGTGGAGCTTATAGCCGCTGTGCCCAGTGTGATATATGGTTTCTGGGGGCTGGCTGTGCTGGTGCCTATAGTGCGCACCTTCGAGACCAGCCTTGGCGTACCGCCTATGGGCTACGGTATTTTCAGTTCGTCGCTTATACTGGCTATAATGATCATTCCTTATGCGGCATCGCTGGGCAGATCTATGATACAAATGGTGCCCGCAAACCTTAAAGAAGCAGCCTATTCGCTGGGAGCCACCCGCTGGGAGGTGATACGCAGCGTGATACTGCCCTACACTAAATCGGGACTTTTTGCCGGCGTACTGTTATCGCTGGGCAGGGCGCTGGGCGAAACAATGGCCGTAACCATGGTGATAGGCAATACCACACTTATGCCCAACGGCATTTTCTCTACCGGCAACACCATGGCCAGCGTAATAGCCAACGAGCTGGGCGAGGCCGACAAAGTAGTGTACAACTCGGCTCTGGTAGAGCTGGGTCTGGTACTGTTTCTGGTAACAGTAGTGATAAATATGATAGGCAAAAAAGTTATTGGCAAATTCACTAACGAATAAAAGCATGGATGCACATATAAAATACAGAATTGGCAAAAGTTCGGCATTCCAGATAGTTACTATACTGTTTGCTGCGGCCTGTGTGGTTCCGTTGCTGGCTATACTGTACTACATTATCAGCGCTGGCATATCTAAGGTAGACTGGAACTTTATTACTAATGTAGAAAAGCCGGTGGGCGAGGTAGGCGGCGGCATAGCGCATGCGCTGGTGGGCAGTATGCTCATCATTCTGGGCGCTTCTGTAATAGCCATACCGCTGGGCATACTGTGCGGCATTTTTCTGAGCGAAAACAAAAAAAGCAGACTGGCCTACTGGAGTCGCTTGTCGGTAGATATATTGCAGGGCGTACCCTCTATAGTGATAGGTATAGTAGCCTATATATGGATAGTGAAGCCGCTGGGCTATTCGGCCATATCGGGTAGTATAGCATTGTCTATCATGATGTTGCCCATTATTATCCGCTCTACTGAGGAAACGCTGAAAATGCTGCCCGACTCGCTTCGCGAGGCTGCCTTTGCACTGGGCGTGCCCTTTCACAGGGTTATACTCAAGGTAATAGTGCCCTGCGGCATCAGCGGCATACTGTCGGGCGTAATGCTGTCTATAGCGCGTATAGCCGGCGAAACGGCTCCGCTGCTGTTCACCGCATTTGGCTACCAGTTCCTCTCTACCAACATGGCCAAACCAATGGAGACGCTACCCCACCTGATTTTCAAATACGCGATTACCCCCTACAAAGACTGGCAAGACCTGGCATGGGGAGCATCGTGCATACTCCTTTTGTGGGTACTACTCTTAAACATTTTTACAAAGCTGATTACAAGAAGATGGAAAGTACAATTGTAAAGTCTGTAGATTACAATGCTTATTTCGGAGACAATCACGTTGTGAAAAATGTGAATATCGAAATACCTAAAAACAATGTTGTTGCCGTAATGGGCCCCTCGGGCTGCGGAAAAACGACCTTTTTGCGCGGCATAAACCGTATGCACGAGCTAATACCCGGCGCCACCGCAAAAGGAAAAATACTGCTGAACGGCGAAGACGTAATGGAAATGCACCCCATTTTTGTGCGCCTGAAAATAGGCATGGTGTTTCAGCGGCCCAATCCGTTTCCCAACCTTAGTATATACGACAACGTAATAGCCGGCTACAAGCTAAACGGTATAAAACTACCCAAGGCCGAAAAAGACCGTATAGTAGAACACTCGCTAACGCGCGTGGCCCTGTGGAAAGAAGTAAAAGACTCGCTCACCAAAAAAGGTTCGTTCCTGTCGGGCGGACAGCAGCAGAGACTATGTATAGCCCGCGCTGTGGCTATGGAGCCCGAGGTGCTGCTGTTCGACGAGCCCACATCGGCCCTCGACCCTATTTCTACATCTACGGTTGAAGAACTGTTTCATGAGCTGAAGAAAAACTACACCCTGATAATAGTAACCCACAATATGCAGCAGGCTGCCCGCGTAAGCGACAAAACGGCTTTCTTCTACATGGGCGAACTGGTAGAATACGACAACACCAAGAAAATGTTTACCAACCCCAGCGACATACGCACCCAAAACTATATAACCGGCAGGTTTAGCTAATGCCATGGCGGCCTGCTTTTATCGCGCTGCAGGTATTGATAGTTGTGCTCAGGTCATTAAGTATATTCATCGGCCATAGCCGGTAATGAGGGCGTAGCCCATTTATTTAATGATGTTTATATTTATACTCATTTAAAAACCAGCGGCGGCAACCGCAATTTTAAACATATTATGACACAGTTAGAGTTAGAAATACAGGCGGTAAAAGTAGAGGTAATGAGTATGTGGTATCTGGTAGAGTCGCAGTTGCAAAAAACACGCGCTGCCATACTCCACTTCGATCGCGACCTGGCCCGCGAGGTAGCCCTGAAAGAAAAAAGGGTAAACGCCTTTGAGCTAAAGCTGGATATGGACTGCGAAAACATTTTTGCGCTTTACTGCCCTGTGGCCGTAGACCTCAGGTTTTTGCTGGCCGTACTGAAAATAAACAACAATCTGGAGCGTATAGGCGATATTGCCGAGGGCATATCGAAATACATAATAGAGTCGGAAGACGACTTTGACAGGATGCTGGTGAAGAAAACCGAGCTCATGAAAATGTTTGACGATTGCATAAGCATACTGGGCGATACCCGTGTAGCCTTTGAAAAAGAAGACACCATACTGGCGCGCAGCATATTTAAGAAAGACGAAGTGCTGGACGAAATAAACCGCAATGCCATAGACCGCCTAACGGAGTGCATAAGCGAAGACGTAACCACCAGCCGCGATGCGCTATACATCCTCTCCATCATTCGCAAGCTGGAGCGCGTAGGCGACCAGGCCAAGAACATTGCCGAGGAAGTGATCTTTTACGTAGAAGCCAAAGTGCTGAAGCACCACCGCGATAACTTGAAATAGAGCAGTTATCCATAACAGCATAGATGCATAATTGTAAGGGCGGACCACATAAGGCCGCCCTTACAATTATGGATATGTTATACCAAATCGATTAAAATTCGGCGCCAACGCATGTCATTGCGCCGCTAGGGGCTACAGGTTTGTAGCTGATTTATGCATTATTTATAGGCTGCGCCCCGTAGGGTCGCAACAATGTCCACATGGCGATTTTTAATGTCCAAACCGTATTAAAAGCCTTATTGCCCCGTTAGCGGGCAACCCTGTTCGCGAATAGGATAGCATCTACGATGCACAGCATTACGTAATTGTGGATTACTACAAACGGGATAGCCACTACGTGGCAGACCATAGTACCAATTCCCCGCCTCTGCCTTTCAGCAGAACTTTTCGATATGTGTGGTGACGGTATGAACCAGTGTTATGTGATTAAGATTTGCCAACTTTTCAGAAAGTTTGCAAATCTCGGACGGGACTGGTGGGTGAGGCCCGCAACGGTATCACCCTTCGGCGGGGCTCAGGGAGACACCTAATAATTATTTTTTGCCACGAAAAAAACCATCAAGCCTATCCTACAATCTTTTAATCAAGGTTCAGAACGCATTTTGCAGGTAGCGGCCCTACAGGGCGCAACGCAATTCAATACACAATTGCTACAAACCTTTGACTCCTAAGGGAGTCGCCCGCAACGGTATCACCCTTCGGCGGGGCTCAGGGAGAGCAGCCTTATTGCATTGTCAACTCAAAAATCATATGAGGTTAACCATAATCGTGAGCTAATAAAATGGGTGCAGACGAGCAAATCGGCCTATGCATCATTAAATTTTAGTTGCTGGCATACTATTTTTATCTATCGTAGCAAAGAAATTATTATTGAAAGTATAGCTGAATTGAGCTAAAAATTGGCTATTTGGTATATTTTTGTACCGAATTCAATATTTCTATTATTTCTACCTTACCCATGCATTTATGTTATATACATGGAGAAAAAACATTTTTGTTTACTTATTTAATTATCTAAATATACAGTTACATGGTTAGAAATTTTACGCTCTTGTTATGTGTTAGTTTTTGGGCAACTTTTTGCAATGCGCAAACAGAACAATCAAAGTCGATAGCAATTGGGAAAACCTGTGAAGTGAGCACCAATCATGCCGATTGCGATGTGGTAGAATTGCACATTGGAGGTAGCGGTAATAGCGAAAAAGTGGTGACCCATAACGGTCATTATACCCTTAAAAAAATTGATGAACCTGTTACGCTCGAGTTTAGGAAACCTGGCTATGCTTCAGTGCGTCGCACTTTTGTAAGAGATAACAAAGCTGGCGTAGACAATTTTGAAGTAGATCTGATAGACAGGGTAGTAACCGTGAATACCAATCTGGCAGATGCAAAAATATTTGCTAATGGAGCAGAGTTGGGCGTGCAGCCCAGAGAAGTGGTAATACCGCAGGGTAAATCGGTGACCGTAGAGGTAAAAAAACCTGGTTTCCAAACACAGCAAATGATTTACTACAATATAGCTGGTCAGGAACAACCCGAGTTAAGTCATTTTTTCACAATGGAGAATCGACTAGTACAAATCAAAGCCGATCCAGCTGATGCTGAAATATATGCTGAACATAAAAAACTGGGTCAGGGCACTGCTGACATTATTATCAACAAGGGGCAGTGTGTAGATGTTCAGGTAGAGAGACAAGGCTTTGTCTCAGTAAAAAAGATCTACTGCAACCGCGAAAACGCAGCGCCAATACCGCTTACCGAAGAGATAAAACTGAAAGACAGGGTTATCACCATAAATGCATTTCCCTCTGATGCGAAGATTTTTGTAAACAACGCCGAGCAAGGCACCACGCCGCAAAGCATAACCATAACTCAGGGCCAGTCGGTAACTGTTGAAGTGAAGAAGCCAGGTTATCGTACACAAACAACGACCTACTACAATATGCCCGGTCAGGATTTGCCTGAACAAAGTATACTGGTAAAGCTGGAAGACAGGCTGGTAGCCGTTAAAACATCGCCTGCAGACGCAGCAATACTTGTAGATGGGAAAAAAATAGGAGAGGGCAGCGCCGATGTAATAATAAAGAAAAACGCCTGCGTTAACGTATCTGTAGAGCGTCAGGGGTTTGTTTCTGGTAGCGCCTCCTACTGCAATAAGGACAACGAGCGCGAACCGCCGACCAATGACGAAATAAAGTTAAGAGATAGGATTGCTCAATTTAACATACAACCTGAAGGCGCATCTATTTTTGTAGATGGGCGTGAAGTAGGCAAAGGCAGTACAAGTGTAAAAGTACCTTTTGGCAGATGTGTAGAAGTGGTAACCAAATTATCCGGTTATGCTACAGAGCGTTGGGAGCTATGCAATAAGGACGACGCAAACGTGGAGTCTAATTATAGCGGAGTAATGTCGGCAACCTATCCTGTGACGCTGGTGAAAGACGAAGCCTATACGCAGTCGGAAGAAAGCGATAAGGCAAATAAGAATTTCAATATCTATGTGAACAGCAAAACGACTGAAACTGATGCCTGGAAAAAAATTGCCAGCATAGTGCAGGGTGCATTTGATGAAATTGAAAAAATTGACCCTACCACTGGATATTTGAAAACAAACTGGGTGCCATCTGAAGTGCTCAATTCTAATAAACAACCGCAAATCATCCGTACGCGCTTAATCATTACCAGCGGCGGAACCACTCCACTGGTATATAATGTGAAAATTCAGAGTGAGATTTCAAAACTGGATGCTGAATGTATCAAAGCAAGCGTTAGCAATAAAGTACCGCCTATAAACCGCGATGATTGCTTCGAGCCATTTCCGAGACTTTGGCGTAAGTACAGCGACCTGATACAGGAGCTGCAACGCAGACTACAATAGTATTGGTGATAGTGAATAGTTTTTGAGCCACTCTACAGTGGCTCTTTTTTTGTATTCATTCGTGGGTTGGTAATTATCCTTTGAGGTTATTTGAGGAGCAAGAGTTATAAAATTTATTTATACCATTTAAACTTTATAAATCGGCATACTATTATCGAATATTCGCTACTCAATTTTATTGTAATTCGTACTTAGACCGATTGCGTAGCCGGAGGTGAAGCCTCCTGTTATTAGTAAAATGTGGTTCAACTCCGAAAGAGTTATATGTGCTATTATACTACAAATCCATATAAATCCTTCACATTCAACACATTCTGGGTTGGAGTGTTTGAAATTCCTTACCCGGGATACTCCCGGGGCTATGCATATTAAAGCCCATTCGGGCTTTCCTCAGCAAAGCAATGGCAGTGGACAAGTGCACGCTTGTTAGTTTGCCAATGTATGTCGAAAAATGAACTCTTATTGGTATAAGATTTGCCAACTTTTCAAAAAGTTTGCAAATCTCGGGCGGGACTGGCGGGTGAGGCCCGCAACGGTATCACCCTTCGGCGGGGCTCAGGGCGACCTATTAAATAAAAATTGAAACAACGATCAAGCCCATCCAACAATCAAAAAAATCAAGGTTCAGAACACATTTTGAGGTAGCGACCCTGGGACGCAACGCAATTCAATACACAATTGCTACAAACCTTTGACTCCTAACGGAGTCGCCAGCAACGGTATCACCCTTCGGTGGGGCTCAGGGAGACCTATTAAATAAAAATTGAAAAACCATCGAGCCCATCCTACCATCAAAAAAATCAAGGTTCAGAAAGTAGCGGTACTTAGGGAGACTTGCTAATTATTTTTTGCCATAACAAAATCCGTAGTGCGAAAACGCACCTTCGGCTAAATCAGCGGTTCAGACAATTTAGTCAGCCGGGCGTTTTGAAGTCCATTCGCTGCGGAGCATGCCGGCTATTACGGTATCGTCGGGCATACCGTTGCGGAGGGTGCTCTGGCGAATGACGCCTTCTATGGTAAAACCCAGCAGGCGGGGAAGACTTGCGCTGCGCTTGTTGGCGGGCACAAAATGTATTTCCAGCTTGTTGAGGCTCAGCTTATCGAATAAAAAGTCTATAAACTTGATCAGGCTACGCCTTACAATGCCCTTGCCTTCAAAGTCGGTGGCTATCCAGTAGCCTATCTGGGCGCGTTTCAGGTCGTGTTGCCATTCGCGCATACCCAGTCCGCCTATTACCTGGCCATTGTAAAAGATACCCATATCCAGCCCTTCCTGACACTCGAGCCGCTGTAGCGACTGCTCTATAAACTGCTGCGAGTGCGCGGGTCGGGTAGTGGCGTCTACCCATGCCAGCCACGGGTGCAGGCGTGGGCGCGAGTCGTCGATAGCCGTAAACAATGCTGCGGCATCGGCGGGTTTGTAAGAGCGCAACATGATGTTTTCGTCTACCTCTATCGTCACCATCAGTTATTGCAGGTCGTTTTTGGATTTGGTTACTCTGTCCCACAGTTCGGGTATGCGTTTTATCCAGGCCAGCTCTTTCATCTTGGCTTTAGCCTCGGCCACGGGCGAGCCAAAGTATACCTTGCCGCCTTCCAGGCTTGCGGGTATGCCGCTCTGCGCCAGCGCCACTGCGCCCTTGCCTATGGTCAGGTCTTTGTTTACGCCCACCTGGCCCCACAGTATTACTTCGTCTTCTATAATGGCTTTGCCGCCTATGCCCACCTGGGCTGCAAACAGGCAGTTGGCGCCTATCACCGCGCCATGGCCTATGTGTATATGGTTGTCCAGTTTTGTGCCGCGGCCTATTATGGTGTCGCCGCTCACGCCTTTGTCTATGGTGGTGGCAGCGCCTACTTCTACATTGTCTTCTATTATCACGCGGCCGCAGCTCTCCATTTTATCATACTGCACTGTGCGGTCTTTACGGCGTTTGAAGTAGAAGGCATCGGCGCCTATTACTACGCCGGCATGTATAATCACATTGTCGCCTATTATGGTGTGGTCGTAAATAGTAACATTTGGGTGAATGAGGCAGTTGTCGCCTATGCGCACATTATTACCTATAAACACACCGGGTTGTATGTGAGTGCCTTCGCCTATCACCGCCGTGTCGCTGATCATTTTGTAAGACGGCTGAAATGGACGAAAGCGGGTAACGATTTTTACATAAGCCGAAAACGGATCGGCGGTAATGAGCAGCGTTTTACCGGGGGGGCAGGGTACTTCTTTGTTGATGATGATAACCGTAGCCGCCGATTGCAAACAGGCGTTGTAATACTTTTCGTGATCTACAAACGAGATATCGCCGGGGGTAACCTTATGAATCTCGTTGATGCCTGTGGCCAACTGTTGAGTATCGCCTACCAATGCCGCTCCCGTAAAATCAGCAATCCATTGCACTGCAACAGGCTGTTCAAATCGCATACGCTCTAAAATTTGAAACAAAAATACAACATTGCCAGAGCGCTTTTGCAGGAGCAGGGTTAAAAGTTGGCAACTATCGCAAAATGGCCGCCGGTAGTGGTAGCATAGCGCAGTTACAAACTGAGTATTGACTATTCTTAAATAGGAACCCGCGCCGCCAACATAGCTACAATCTATGGCGCGGTTGTTGCCTTACAGGTGCCATAAGAAAATACTGAGCAATGCTAAAACTCACTCATAGAAACATTTTAGTGTTTGGTGAATATATAACTGCAGTATTTTAAGGGCATTTTAATAGCCGTGCAGCTCAACGGTAGTCACAACAATGTCATAAAAATGGTAGATTTACTTTTGGCGTAATCTATTAGTTATCAATGATATACTTTTGAAAGTTAGTTTTTTAACCTACATTTGTTGCAATGAAAATAAGGTCTACCTATAATAAATACAATAACCCCGACACTACTACTTATATATTAGTAGGTTTTGTGTTGCTTGTTGTGTTGCTTGGCGCGCTGCGCATTGTGTTAATTTAATTCTTCGCCCCGGCTATCTGCAATTACCATTTCTGTAAATAACCTTTCCCGTTTGTGTAACTACTGCATTGCGCAGGTTTGTAAATTGCACCCTTTTTAGCAAGGACTTTTTACTATGCGCAAAACTTTACTGTTACTATCTTTTGGTCTTATCACAACATCGGCGGCATTTGCACAGCAAAAACGCATTACACCCACACAAACGGCGGCGCAACAGCTTATAGCCAGCACCGGCGAAGACAGTCTGAACTCCTATGGGGGCAACAGATCGCGTACGGTTATATCGGGCTATGGCGAGGCGCAGTATCAGCGCGACTTCAATCGCGAAACTGCAGAGGCCAATCTGCGCCGGGCGGTGTTGTTTGTAGGGCATCAGTTTACAGGGCGCATAGCGTTTTTCTCTGAGCTGGAAATTGAAGATGGCAAAGTAGAAGGCGGCGGACTGCATGGCGAGGTGGCTATGGAGCAGGCATATATGAAATTCAGCCTCAACCCGCGCCAGTATATTGTGGCAGGGCTGTTTTTGCCGCGTATAGGCATTGTAAACGAAAACCACCTGCCCATCAACTTTAATGGTATGGAACGGCCTATGGTAGAACAAATGGTGATACCCTCTACCTGGCGCGAGATAGGCGTGGGCTTTTACGGACAAACTACTGTAATGCCCCTTACCTATAGCGTAGCGCTGGTAAATGGGCTGAACAATGCGGGCTTTGAGCATGGCACAGGCTTTGAAGGGGGTAGGGCAGAAGGCCAGCTTGGCGGCGCCAACAACCTGGCGGTAACCGCCGCTGTGCAGTATTTTGCCGGCAATTGGAAATTTCAGGTGTCGGGCTATATGGGCGGTACAACTCCGCTTGCCAAAAAAGCCGCCGACTCGCTGCAACTGGAATCGGGCCCTATGGGAGCGCCGCTGTATCTGGCAGAGGCCGATGTGCAATACAGCAACAATGGACTCTCGTTTAAGGCGCTGGGCTGCAACGTGAATCTGCCGCAGGCGCAGAGCATAAACCGCGCCTACGACCTCAATACCTTTAGCCAGATGTATGGCTGGTATGGAGAGCTGGGCTACAACCTGCTGAACTTTGCCAAGAAACCTAAATGGCAAACCAAACAACTAAACGTGTTTGCGAGATATGAAATGATGGACCTAAATGCGCAAATACCCACCGATGGCATTGCCGACGGCACGCTGCGCCAAAGCCATCTTATAGCGGGCGTGGGCTACTTTCCGATACCGCATGTAGTGATAAAAGCCGATGTGCGCCTGCTGAACACCGGAGAACAAAACAGCGCGCTGATTGTAAACCCAACGCCCAATGCTGCACCCTACAAACAAACCAATACTTTTCTGAACATAGGTATCGGTTACTCTTTCTAACCATGAAACGAATAGACTTTATAAAAGGATCTTGCGGCATGTGCATAGCGCTTAGTTCAGGCTTTGTGCTCAACTCGCTGCTGTCGGGCTGCAAAACGCCGCTGGGCGTAATAAAAACAAAGTCGGACAACGACGTGGTGACCGTGCCGCTTACCGAATTTGAGAAGGGCGATTACAAACTGGTGCGCGTAAGCAATTACGACTACGACCTGGCGATACAAAAAAAGCCCGACGGTACGTTCGACACACTGGTACTGGAATGCACACATGCCGGCCAGCCGGTAACAAAAACTGGCAACACCTACTACTGCACGCTTCATGGCAGCGTGTTTAGCCACGAAGGAAAAGTAATGAAAGGACCCGCCGAGCGCGATTTAAGAAAACTTGCATCTACCGTAAGCAAAGACGTGCTTACCATAAAACTAAGATAACCCAAATGAACAGGAAAAAACTACTCTATGCGGCTATAATAGCCGTAGTGGCCGGAGGCTGCTCTAAAAAAAACGATAACCCTACCGCCGCCATAACCAACAAACAGGTGATAACCGATTTTGTAAATACCGTAGCCCAACCCCAGTATGCGCAACTACAGCAGACCGCAGAGCGCCTGAATGCCGCTGTGCAAACCCTGAACGGCGCAGCCAATGCTGCAAACCTTGAGGCAACCCGCACGGCCTGGCGCGATATGCGTAGCGTGTGGGAGCAATGCGAGGGCTTTCTGCTGGGCCCGGTGTCGGACGATAATTACGACCCCAATATGGATACGTGGCCTGTAGACTACCACCAGCTCGATTCGTTCATTGGCAATAGTCCGTCGTTTGGGGTAGATGTGGTGCAGCATCTGTCGCAGGGATTGCGGGGGTTTCATCCGCTCGAGTTTATATTGTGGGGTAAGGATGGAGCAGCTACAGCCGACTCTATTACTGCGCGTCAAAAACAATATATGGTAGCCCTATCGGCCGACCTACTGAACAATGCCACACAGCTTAATAACAGCTGGCTGGCCACCGGCGGCAATTTCAGAGCGCAGGTACTTACGGCAGGCGAGGGATCGACAAGGTTTGCAACCCGGCAAGATGCACTGCTGGCCATAGTAGCCGGCATGAGCGATATATGCGGCGAGGTGGGCGATGGCAAGATAAAAGAACCCTATGCCACTACCGACTCTACAATAACCGAGTCGCCGTTTTCGCACAACTCTATGAGCGATTTTACCAATAACATGAAGGGCGCCCAAAACGTGTATCTGTGCGCTTACAACGGCAGCCAGGGGGCGAGCCTGAGCGCGCTGGTAGCTGCCCGCAACATAGCCCTTGATAATAAGATAAAGACCCGCTTTGCAGCCGCTATAGCTGCGCTCAATAATGTATCGGCCACCTTTGAGGTAGCCCTGCATAGCCAGCGCACACAGTTGCAAAACGCCATGACCGCCATACTGGAGCTACAAGAAACGCTGAACGGCGACCTGAAGACCTATGTGCAGACCTATGTGAAAGACTAATAGCATAAACCCAATGAAAAAATACAAGATCATAGCCATAGCAGCGGCGCTGGCATGTAGCTGCCTTATGTGCAGAAAACCCAATGCGGCGGCGCTGAACGACGAACAGAATTTCGACCCGCGGCTATCGGGCGGGGCGGCTACTTTTTTCGATGTCAGTTCGGGTAGCTTTGGCACGCCTATCAGCGGCCTCAGCGCCCGCGACGCTCATGTACACGATGTGGGCGACCAGTTGTTTGAGCAGTCGTTTGTAGCTGCTCCGGCGCCGCGATTTGGCGGTCTGGGTCCGGCATTCAACAACGTATCGTGCGCAAACTGTCACCACAACGACGGCTTCGGGCTACCGTCGTTCGACGAGGTGGGCTCATCGTTGCTGCTGCGCATCAGCATACCCGGCGCCGACGAGCATGGCGGGCCGCTGGCAGCGCCGGGCTTTGGCGGGCAGTTGCAAAACAGGGCGCTCTATGGCGTAAAGCCGGAGGCGCTTGTTGACCTGAGCTATACAGAAACGCCCTATACATTTGCCGACGGTGAAAAGGCATCGCTACGCTTGCCCGCCTACCGCCTCTACGATCCCTATATACCGCTGCCAGCGGGCTATATGCTGTCGCCGCGCCTTGGGCCGCCGGTGTTTGGTCTTGGCCTGCTGGAGGGCGTGCCGGAAGCTACCATAATGGCCTTTGCCGACCCTACCGACGCCAATAACGACGACATAAGCGGTAAGGCTAATAGGGTGTATAACCCGGTAACAAAGCGACAGGAATTGGGGCGTTTTGGCATGAAAGCCAACACATCGACCCTGCAGGTGCAGGTAGCCACCGCTTTTCAGCAAGATATGGGCATTACCAGCTATGTGCAACCCGTGAAAAGCGTGCACGGCCAGCAACAAATGAACAATGCATATGTAAGCGCTACCCCCGACCTGGCCGACACTGCGCTGGACGCTGTGGTGTTTTATGTGCGCACACTGGCTGTGCCTGCCCGCCGCAACGTAACCAATGCACGGGTAATAAGGGGTATGCAATTGTTTACAGCGCTTAACTGCACCGGCTGCCACATACCTACTATGTACACCGGCGTAAATGTGAACCTGCCCACCCTGAGCGCACAACGCATACACCCCTATACCGACCTGCTGGTACATTATATGGGCGACGGACTTGCAGATAACCGACCCGACTACGATGCTAATGGCAACGAATGGCGCACACCGCCGCTATGGGGTATAGGTATGTTTGAGCAAACAAATGGCGTACCCTACTTCCTGCACGACGGCAGAGCGCGTACGCTAACAGAGGCTATACTGTGGCATGGCGGCGAGGCAGAAAAAAGCAAGACAAAGTTCACAACGTTACCAAAAGCCGATAGGGCAGCGGTGATAGCGTTTCTACAATCGTTGTAGACAGAGAACCGAGGAGAAAATTATATTAAATATTTTCATTAAAAAAGCCCGTTACTGTGTAGCGGGCTTTTTGTATTTAGTTGAGTTTGGCAGGAACTACCATATTGAATTCGGGGATTGTGACGGTGAATTTCTTTTTGTTGAGGAGGTTTTCCATGAGGTAGGTACCGTACATTTTGCCTATCTCGCTGCTCAGGTTGCATGCCGATGTGTATTGGTAGCTGCGGCCCGGGGCTATAATGGGTTGCTCGCCAACCACTCCTTCGCCCTGTACCTCGCGGTGACCGTTGGCGCTGTCTATTATGTGCCAGTGTCGGCTGAGCAGCCTTATTTCGTAAATAGTAAGGTTTTCGATAGTAATACGGTAGGCAAATAAATACTCGGATATCAGCGGATTTGACTGCGCCTCCTGATAAAAGGTTTCCACCTTAATACTTACACCTTCTGTTACAAGCTGAACCATAATAAAGCTATTGTGTGGGCAAAATTATAAAAATTATTTTAATTATAATCTTTTGTCGTCAACTCTTTTACTATATCGGCTACAAGGTCTCTTTCATATCCCTTCTGCACAAGGTAGCGGTAAAGCTTCATTTGCCGCGCCATTTTGCTTTTCTCTTTAGCTAGTTCGGCCACCTTTCTTTCGGCCAGCCGGCGCAAGGTAGCGTCATATTGCTCCGGATCTATTTCCTGCATACCCTTGCGTATACAGTAGTCCGATATTTTGCGGAGTTTCAGTTGTTGTTTTATCTTTTCCTTACCCCAGTGTTTCATCCTGAATTTGCCGCCTGCATATAGTTTGGCAAAGCGTTCTTCGTTCAGCACATCTTGCTCTATCAGTTGGGTTATGTGCTGTTCTACTTCCGGGGTTGTGCAGCCCAGTTCGTATAGCTTATTGCGCACCTCCTGATGGCAGCGTTCCTGGTATTTGCAGTAGTGCAGTATGGCGGCGTCTATCATAGCGGGTTTGTGGTGTAAAAATAAGGTGTGTTAGCAGTAGTTGGTAGCAATACCTGCTTTTTGTGCTGCTATTGGCTACATAATTTTCACCTGCCCAATTTTTGCAGGCAGATGATTAGCATCAATAGAGTTAATGTTTTGTAAACGGCTATCTACAATCCAGGCAGATTTTGCTCCTGACCCTAACTTGGGTTTGTTACAACTTTATCTGTTATCCATTCATTTTCTATAACACAGTCAACTCTTTCAGAGTTGGAACGGATTTTTTATTAACCGCGGGTTTCACCCGCGGCTATTCATTTTGAAGCCTTATCAGGCTTCTGGAATACCAACGTTGCCTTATGTAATCCACCAGAACAGGTTCAGAAATTCATTTTACCACAAAGTTTAGCCAATTGCTATTTGCTTATCAAGCTTCCATAGAGCGTATTTTGTACACTCAATCGTATGGACATCAAGTTTGGCTTACATCACCTTCAACCGATTACTACTGATTGCCGATGAAACTACAAGCACAAATGGGCTTAAATATACGAAGCCCCGTTGCGAAGCCCGGGGTAAATAGCAATTTAACGCACCAACCGGGAACAATTTGTTGTTTTCTCTGCATGGAGCTAACTATAAAATGATTCTACTGGTAAAACAATACACAGATCTTTCGCAGAAATTCAACCAGCGTTTCACCAAGAAACCCGATATCAACCTTGCCTCGGTGCTTCCCAATTCTTAGCCCATAAATTCAAAAGCCGCCAGAGCATTTGCTGATGGCGGCTTTTGTACTATTATTGAGCGGGTTATCATCTGCCCATATATACCATCAGTATTTGCACATCGCTTGGGTTTACTCCGCTTATGCGGCTTGCCTGCCCCAATGTACGCGGTTTTATCTTTGCCAGCTTCTGGCGCGCTTCGTTCGATATGGCCGACAGTTTATCGTAGTTAAAACGCTCCGGAATCATCAAATCTTCCAAAGAAGACATTTTTTGCACCAATTCGCGCTCTTTTTCGATATAAACGTCGTATTTCACCTGTATTTCCACTTGCTCGAGGGTTAGTGCGTCTATATCGCCAACAGCAGCCTTTAAATCGGGTATTGCTTCCATCATTTCTTTGATGCCTATGCCCGGGCGAAGCAATAATTTTATGGCTCTTATCCTTTCGGTGAGCTGTGCTGAGTTGTTATCTTCCAGTATCTGGCGCGCCATTTCTTTATCTACCGAGAATTCGGCCAGCGTGCTTTTCACTTTGGCTACTCTCGCTTGCTTTTCATTGATCAGCTGCAAGCGTTCATCCGATGCCAGTCCTATGCTGTGGCCGAGCGGCGTTAGGCGCATATCTGCATTGTCTTGCCTAAGCAGTGTGCGGTATTCGGCTCTGCTGGTAAACATCCGGTAGGGCTCATCGGTTCCTTTGTTTATCAGGTCGTCTATCAGCACGCCTATATAGGCATCGCTGCGTTTCAGCACTACAGGTTCCTGCTCTTTTGCCAACCTTGCAGCATTGATACCCGCCATTAGTCCCTGACATGCTGCTTCTTCATAGCCTGTAGTACCATTTATCTGCCCAGCAAAGAACAAATTGTTGATCAATTTCGTCTCGAGGGTGAATTTTAGCTGTGTTGGTGGGAAATAATCGTATTCAATAGCATATCCGGGGCGGAAGAACTTTACATTCTCGAATCCCGGCACCATTTTCAGGGCATTGTATTGCACATCTTCGGGCAGCGAAGTGCTAAAGCCGTTTACGTATATCTCTACAGTGTTCCATCCTTCGGGCTCTACAAACAACTGATGCCGGTCTCTGTCGGCAAAACGGCTTATTTTATCCTCAATACTGGGGCAATAGCGCGGACCGCTGCCTTTTATACGTCCCTGATACATGGGTGAGTGTTCAAAACCAGTTTTTAGTATCTCATGTACCTCCGGACTTGTGTAAGTTATCCAGCAGCAGCGTTGTTGTTTAGGTTTTATGCGTTCTATAGGCAGGTAAGAAAAGCCTACTACCTCTTCATCGCCATCTTGCACCTCCATTTTGGTATAGTCGAGGCTACGACCATCTACTCTCGGTGGGGTGCCTGTTTTCAGTCGGGCTGTTTCAAAACCCAGTTCCACCAGTTGTTCGGTAATACCAGTTGCGCCTTTCTCCCCTATTCTACCGCCGCCAAATTGCTTTTCGCCTATGTGTATTACGCCATTCAAGAAGGTACCGTTGGTAAGCACTACGCATTTACCCATTATTTCCTGTCCCATGCCGGTTACTACGCCCTTAATTGTTCCACGTGAAACAATTAGTCCCTTCACCATATCCTGCCAGAAATCTACATTAGGTGTATTTTCCAGCATTTCGCGCCATGTAGCAGCAAACAGCATTCTATCGTTCTGCGATCTTGGGCTCCACATACCGGGGCCCTTTGATTTATTGAGCATCCGGAATTGAATCATACTCTTATCGCTCACAATACCACTATAACCGCCCAATGCGTCTATCTCGCGTACTATCTGGCCTTTGGCAATACCGCCCATAGCTGGGTTACAGCTCATTTGGGCTATGGTCTGCATGTTCATGGTTATCAGCAATACCTTCGACCCCATATTGGCGGCAGCAGCAGCAGCTTCACAACCGGCATGACCTGCGCCAACCACAATTACATCGTATTCAGGAAACATAGCGCCAAAGATACGAACGCAACCTTATATAAACAGCGCCACGCCAAACATAATGACTATATAAAACTGCTATCCGTATATAGATACTCCGTTTGAAGTACAAAATGCGTTGTTCCACGTGGAACAACGCATTTCAAAGAACTTTAACAATATTCAATACAAAATTGCGTTAATTTAGTATCATGTTACCTCTTCGCTCAACATACCGATACCTACTACCGGCAATGCTGGCAGGAAGCTTTGTAGCGCAAGGACAGATACTGCAACAAGACAAACAAACTAAGCGAGAACGAGGTTTAACCGTAGGTATAAACCAAGGTACAGAGTATAATAGCAGAGCAAGAAAACTAAACGGACAGTACGGCATATCGCTAACAAAAGAACTAAGCGCAAAATGGAAAGCCGCAGTAGGTGTTAACTATAATGCACCTTCTACACTTACAACAGGCAATATATACACTATTACTGCGCCAGCTACCCTCCAGTATTACCTGCTGCCTAAAGAATGTAAGGTAAAAGCCTTTGTGGGCGCCGGAGTGCAATACACAATGCCAGTTAATACGCCACAGACAACACCCACCAACAAGGAATATATAGCTAAGTATAGCCCCAACGATGGAAATAACTACATAAGCGTAGTATACACACAGGGTATAATAATAGAGGTAAACACTAAAATACAAATTACACAGTCCTTTCACTTCATAGATGCCGGACAAGAAAAGCGAATTGGCCTCAATCTGGGTATAGGTTTCAAAATACCGTAGGCTCTTACAACAGGTAACTAAATTATTGATTTTCAATTAGTTACGTAAATAATCAGCCACCAAAAACAATATGCTGAAATAACCTCTACTTCGTTCTACGCCATTACTCAAGTTGTATATTGCAGTAATCACAGTGCAGATAAAACAATACTCGAAATCAAAGCACATTGTTTAGGAAATTTCCGTAGAGAAAATACCAAACATTTCTGCAGAATGCGATAAATAATAACGTTTGGACATTAAAAATCGCCATGCGGGTATTGTTGCGACCCTACGGGGCGCAGCATATAAATAATACTTTACTCAACTACAAACCTGTTGCGCCTAACCGCGCAATGACATGCTTTGGCGCCGAATTTTAATTGATTTGGTATAAGTCAGGAAAGTGGCTGATTAAGCTAAGAACACACAACCTAACCCAATGGCCATTACTACAGCGTCCAATAATCGCAGAGAGGCCTGTTAAAGCCCTCGAAAATACCCAAATCATAACAACACAGCTTGCAGCCTGTATTCGGGCTGTAAAGGGCATTAAAAAAGGCAGGCTAACCGTTTGGTTAGCCTGCCTCTCTATAAACTTTGAAGCTATTACTTAATAACCGCGAACTTGTGCGAAGTAGCTATACCATCAGCAGTGATGATGAGGTAGTAGTTGCCTGGTGCAAGTTTCTTTGTAGACATTCTGAATTCTTCTGTCTGAACGTTGTTATGAACTTCTTTAGTTACAAAACGGCCAAGACCGTCGATGATAGCGTAAGAAATTTCTTTTACGTTCTTAGAAAGGTTAACAGAAAGGTTCATGTAGTCGGTAGCAGGGTTTGGATAAACCTTGATATCCTGAAGAGACTGGTTAAGTTCTTTTACATGAATGTCGATTGGAGGAGTTGTAGTAGTATCTGGGTGATTATTAACAATCAAAGCAACAGAGGGAACAAGACCCTGAACGCCGCTATAGTTGAAAGAATCTACAGAACGGATAAACGCAGCCTGAGAGAAAGGAATCAGACCGAAGTTAGCGGCTGGAGAACCTGTCATTGGGGTACCGCCAGTGCTATAACCGCCAGCCCACATCATGCTTGAATATTCGAAGAAGTTTGAAGTAACAGCACGGCCAAACATACGTGGGTATGGGCTAGCGCCGCCATCGCAATACAGCAGGAAGTTAGCAGGAACTTCAGCAGCTATGTAGTAATAAGCGTTTGAATCGAGGAATATAGGACGACCTGGGATTGAAGTAGTAGGATCGCCCCATGGTGCTGTGAATATAACGCCTGAAGTATCTGTAGTACCGTTGAAAGCTTTGTTAGCCATAGAAACCAAGGTCAACTCGCCATTCTGAACAATGCTATCCAAAGGTTGACCAGCAGCGCCGTCTACCCATTTGAAAGCATACAGGTTCATATTGCTTGCACCCAATGGGCCTAAAGTCTGGCTGTAGATAGAGAACTGTACTTTGCTCAAGGCAGTACCGCCTCTTGCAACGAAGTACATAGGACCCCAACATACGTCGGTAGTAGCAAATGAAGATGGACCGTGAGCTGCAGTAGCTATAGGCGCCTGAGCTGCGAAATCGTAACGGCCTTTTGAGTAAACGCTATCGCTTGCATAGAAAGAGATAGTAGTTGAGTTATCCAGTGGATACTGATCGGTAGTATCAGACATGATGTTGTACTGCAGATCGTAACGACCAGCGCCAGTTGGAGCAAGGTTGTACTCAGCTGGAGAATACAGTGCATAAATTGAGTCTGGAGCAACATTTGCAGTACCAGTGAAAGTAGTGAGGTTGACGCTGGTATCTCTGCGAACCACGGTAGCCGAACCGCCTGTAGGGGTAAAGCTAAGTGAAGTAGCCACTTTTACGTTTTTAGCGTCGCTTGAACCGTAGTTAGCTACGAAAGCGCCGTTAAGACCCTTATATGCCATTGGCGTAGTACCGGTGTTCAACTGATTGTAAGGAACAGCATAGTTTGCCCATGCAGCAGCGCCGCCCGGAACGAAACCAAGGTCATTACTATTGTTGATACCCCATGGAGTGATAGTCATTTTTACAGAACCGGCTGGAAGCGTGTGGTACTGAGCCGATAAAGCTATACCATCGAGGTTGCCGATCATGAATACAGGGATAGTAACAGAAGTACCTGAAGTACCGCCAGCCATGCCTATTGGGCCTGCGCCGGGATATTCGTTGATGATAACAACAGCAACGGCGCCAGCGGTTTGTGCCTGAAGGGCTTTATAACCAAATTCGCAAGGCGTTGTAATAGGTCCTCTCCAAATAACGGCAATCTTACCGGTCATGTCTGTAGTAAAAGGTGCGCAACCGAAAGAATCGGGACCGCCCATAATTACAGGAACATCGATAAGCGGCGTAGTTACAGGCCCGCCCCAAGGAGTAGTACCTGACCATGCAGCTGTAAATTCTTTGTTACCGGCAATTGCAGAGGGAGCAGATACCTGAAAACGTAATCCAACATAGTCTTTGTACCAGTTTGAATCCGGAGTGTAGGTATTTGGACCAAACGCTAAAGGGTGAATCTGGGCATTACTCACATTTGCAACGCCTATCAGGGCAGATGCAAGGAGTAACTTTTTAAGAGAGTTGAGATGCTTCATAAAAAAAAATTAGATTTTTGGAGTATAAAGTTATAAACATTCTTGTACATAAAACAAATTCACCCACAATTGGGCGCTAATATTTTTTATCTCCATATAAATTTATCCTACCAATCCAAGCTGTTTACTCAAAGATAACATACGGTCTATGGGTATTTTGGCTGCAATCCGGAGTTCTTCGTCCATCAATATTTCAGGTAGTTCGTACTTCATACACAGGTACAATTTCTCCAAAGTGTTTAATTTCATGTGCGGACAGTCGTTGCAGGCGCAGGCATTATTTGGCGGAGCGGCTATGAATGTTTTATGCGGAGCATTCTTCTGCATCTGATGCAGTATGCCAGCCTCTGTAGCTACAATAAATGTATCTGCCGCGTTTGTCTCCGAATATTTAAGTAGTTGTGTTGTGGAACCAATGAAATCGGCTATTGCCAATACTGCCTCTTCACACTCGGGATGGGCAATAAACTTAGCCTGTGGATAACGGCTCTTCAACTTGGTTATCTTCTCGAGCGAAAATATCTCGTGCACCATACACGCACCGTTCCACAACACCATGTTGCGGCCGGTTTGCTTGTTGATGTATCCGCCCAGGTTCTTATCGGGCGCAAAGATTATTTTTTGGTCGGCAGGCAGACTCTCTACAATGAGCTGTGCATTGCTCGACGTACAAATAATATCGCTCAGCGCCTTTATTCCTGCCGAACAGTTGATATAAGAAATTACCAGATGGTCGGGATGCTTGTCTTTGAATGCTTTAAAAAGCGGCGGCGGACAACTATCGCTAAGACTACAACCTGCGCGCAAATCGGGCAGTAATACTTTTTTGTGTGGATTGAGGATCTTAGCCGTCTCGGCCATGAAGTGTACGCCGGCAAATACAATTATCTCAGCATCAGTTTGTGCAGCCTTTTGTGCAAGACCCAGACTATCGCCTATATAGTCGGCCACATCTTGTATATCCGGCTCCTGGTAGTAGTGCGCCAGTACAATTGCCTTCTTTTCCTTTTTTAGCTTCTTTATTTCTTCAAACAGATCCAGCGTGGGGTCTATTGCAACATCTAAAAATCCTTTCTCATTTATTTGTTCGGTAATCATCTTCTGGTGTTATTTATATATAAATTAAATAAAACATTGATAAAGCAGACCTTTTTTTCTAAATATTTCCGGCAAAAACTTAAACCACAGCGCTTATCCACATTCCTAATAATAGCTTTTAAAGTTTTTAAAACAAATACCTATTACTATTAGCAGTGGGGATATGGGGAATAAAAAGTGAAAGAGCTATTGCAAAATTAGAACTTTAGGTTTACTAACAGTTTACTACTGGGTTATTAACATAAAAATAGACCACTAAACGATAGCGAACCAACGAAAACGTGGAATTGTTGATAAACCGGACTGTTAGAAAATAACACAACGTTAATATCAGGACAACTTGTGGACAACGGATTTTGATGTGGGATAACTTTTGTGGATAACGCCCTCAGAAAAAGTTATTCCTGAAACCCGTTTGTTTATACAGGCGTTTTTACCGGTTATCCACACCGTTTTGGAATAACTAATCTGGTAGAATATGATTGATTATTAATGGGTTGTGGTGTTTTTGCAGCCGTAGTATAGTATTAACAGCGCTATGACTGGTAAATAGTTTTCTTAGATTGCAAGCAGTCTATTATTAGCATATAGCTACACTGCTAGTATAACCACCAACCTGCAATTAACTGATATTATATAGATGTAGTAGCTCAGGTTATTTGTGTGGATAAATAAATTATAGGCATTCCGGTAATTGCCCGATTAGATAAAGTAAACAAGCTGTGGAGGAGGTCTAAAAGGCAGCAGAAAAAATAAATACCGCTAAAAACACTACTGGCTTAATAAAAAATGACCAATTTTAGATGCAAATAGGAAAATAAAAGTGAGAATCTGTTGATAACTGTGTGAAATCTCATTATTTCCCATAAATTTGCCGTCCTTAATATAATAAATAATAAAACCTGCAATGTCTGTAATACAAACTATCAGAAATAAGTATGGGAAAATAGCCGGCGGTATAATAGCCGTTGCTCTCGTTGGCTTTATAATTTCTGACGCCTTCAATGGTTCCTTTGGTAATTTTTTCAGAGGAAGGGATTCCAACGTAATGAAAGTAGATGGGATTAAAATTGAACCCAGAGAATATCAGGACAGGGTAAAAGAATACGAGACATTGTACGCAATGTTTAATAAGACCCGCAATCTGGATGAAGCTACCCGCGCACAAATGAGCGAGCAGGTAATACAGATGATTGTGTATGAAAACGTGGTGGGCGAGCAGTGCGACAAACTGGGTATCACTACCAGCGAAGAAGAGAAAAAAGAAATGATATATGGCGCCAATCCCGATCCACTGATTCGTCAGTTTCAGATCGATGGTCAGCAGATATTCATCAATCCGCAAACAAATCAGTTCGATCCACAGATTGTGAAGTGGATGGAAAAACAACTGGACGAAGAGCCGCAGAAAACAGACCCTACCGGAAAAATACGCGAGCAGTGGGAAACTGTGAAAGCATATGTGAAACGCATGAGCCGCGTTAATAAGTTCAACTCGCTCTATGCAGGTTCGTCTTATGTGCCTATGTATATGATGAAGCGTATGGCTGCCGACCAAAACTCTATGGCTTCTATCAAGTATGTAAAAATACCTTTCTCTACTGTTCCGGATGCAGAAGTAAAAGTATCTGAAGAAGAAGTGAAAGCATACATGCAGAAACATGCTGCACAGTACACCAACGATCAGCCTACAAGAACTATTGAATATGTGTCTTTCGACATTCTTCCTTCTTCTGCCGATACTGCCCGCGCTATAGAAGCCCTGGAAGCAATAAAAGCAGATTTGACCAATACTACTAAAGATTACAAAACTTTCGTAAATAATAAGTCGGACGAGGTTAACTCTTACAGCGAAGCTTTCCTGAACAAAAGAACATTCATGTCACGCTATGCTGATACCATTATGGGTATGGCAGTAGGATCGATCTACGGACCTTATTACGAAAACGGCGGTTACAGACTTACCAAAGTAACAGATCGCAAAACATTGCCAGACTCAGTGAAAATGAGACACATACTGGTGATGACAAAATCGCAGGGTAAAGAAATAATGAGCGATACGCTTGCCAAAATGAAACTGGATAGCGCTATGACTGCTATAAAAGCAGGCGGCAAATTTGATTCTGTAGTAAATGTATTCAGCATGGATGAGCAGAGCAAGAAAAACGGCGGCGAATACACGTTCACATTGCAGCAGCGCGTAACCGTATCTAAAGAACTGGGCGACTATATTTTCGATGGTAAAGCCGGCGACAAAGGCATAGTGAAAGTAAGTAACGACAACTACTCTGGCTACCACTATGTAGAAGTAATAGAGCAGAAAGGTATAGCGCCAAGCATTCAGTTGGCTACCGTAACCAAGTTGCTTGCTCCAAGCGATAGCACAGTAAATGCTATATATGGTAAAGCAAATGAGTTTGCAGGTAAAAACCAGACAGTCGCAGAATTTGACGCTACAGTTAAGAAACTTAACCTCGATCGCCGTATAGGTGAAAATGTAAAAGTGAATAGCTTTAGCATTGGCGGCCTGGGCGCAGCTCGCGAAATAGTAAAATGGATGTACGATCATAAAGTAGGCGATATATCTGCTGTGTTCCAGTTGGGCGACCAGAGATATGTGGTAGCCAAACTTGCTGGTACACAGGAAGCAGGTATCATGCCGCTTACGGCTGCAAACCGCCCAATGCTGGAGCAGAAAGTAAGAGAAGAAAAGAAAGCAGAAGTACTTGCTAAGAAATTTGCAGGTCAGTCATCGCTCGACGCTATTGCACAGGCTGCTAATGTAACCGTACAGGCTGCAGACACAGTAATGATGGGTGGCGGTTTTGTAGCAAATCTGGGTTACGAGCCTAAAGTTGTAGGTTATGTATTCAATAAAACTTTCCAGCCAAACACTGTTTCTCCTGCAATTAAAGGTCAGGGCGGCGTGTACTTCGTAACAGTGGGCAACCGCGTTATGAACCCAATTGGTCAGGAAATGATGCCAATGCTTGCTCAGCAGCGCGGAATGCAGGAAAATCAGATGAGAAATCAGATTAGCCAGTCATTACAGCAAACGCTTACCAAGAAAGCAAAAGTGGAATACAACCATGCTAACTTCTAATCAAGAATAGCAGTTGATATTTGATCGGCCAGTCCTTAGGATTGGCCGATTTTTTATTTTATGTAACCGATGGAAGTATATTGGTAAAAATCCTCTGGCAAGAGTGTTAGTCCTTCTTTTTCTGCAGACGCTACATATCTAGTTAAGTAGCACGCCTTTAGCATTTCCAGAAAAAGGTTATAGATAACAGCAAGTTTTAAAAAAATAGCAATTCGAAAGATTTAACAAACAAATACAGTATAACCTTAAAGCAAACAGAAAAATGAGGTGCTAGGGTATCATTTCAAAAAATCATTTACTTTACCTTGAATTTTTTTCTGCACTGATTTCCATGTTTGTCCTTTTAAACTTAGTGGTTCTTCTGTTTCATTTGCATCGGCAAAGTATGTTAGAGCTTGAGGAATAGAAATGAGCATTTGATTATTTGGGTATTTTTTATTAAAAAAATCTATGAAGTCAGCTATGCTATAATGATCAAGTAATTCAGCAATATCCCAAAAATCTTTTTTAACGCCTCTTTTAAAAATTGCTGCAATTTTCATTGCCATTATATCTTGTATACTTGCCAAGCAAATGCCGTCGGTATGTACACACTCATAGATTAATGGATAATGAGAATATTGAACAAAATCAACTTTGATATTGTCTATAAAACCAAATATACCTATTGGATTAGTTGCATTGTTGTAAACAAATTGGTCAAAGTTTGCTGCTAATACAGCTAACAGTTCATCTTTATCAAAATTTGTACTGGAAAACAGGTCTATATCAACCGATATACGATGACCATAATATAAAGCTAATGCCTGCCGCCCACTAAGTAGAAATTTGCTAACTCAGGTATTAGCATAAGGCGTTTTAGTACACCCAGTGTGTGTGGGTCGATTGTGCTGTATTGTAGCATTTGTAATCTGTTAGTTCGTTTTCAAAAAGCGCACAAGCAAGGTACACTACAGGTAGCGGAAGCCATTTTGCACCAGTAAGAACACTACATATTTTTTTGTCGCCATAATATCTGCGACATGCACGGATATCGGGCACATCACCCCTTTCAAATACTCGTTGGATGATGAATGCTGCTTTGCCAGTATAGTCTAATTGTTCAAAATCAACATCCCAAAAAATACGTTTATTGAGAATAGGCTTTGGTTGTATAACAGACATGGCTATAAAGATACTAACGTTAGTGCATGAAAAAAAGTAATTGAATTGTAGCAGACTATAAAATTCCAAACTGTAGACACTATTTGCTGTTAAGGCTGAAGTAGTCTCAGGAGAATAATCGATTATCAACTCCGTTTGTTGAAGATAATACCATAAGTTACAACAGTTTGTTCTTAAGTCGACTATTATAGCAGCAGTGTGATTTTTTGTTAGGTTACTGAGTATACCGCCGCATTTCAGCGCCACTTTTTGTGGTATTTCATAAAATTTTATTAATAGTAATCATGAATTAACCCATGAGTGATTGATGCAAGGTATTATTTCCGTACCTTTGCACGCTGAATAAACAGGCCCTTCCTGATTGTTGGTTCGGGAGGGCTTATTTATTGGGTGATATTGCAAAGTTGATTTAAGTAAGTTTTAAAAGAAATAGGTTAAAATAGATTAAAATAAAATATGGATATTCGTAACATCGCCATCATTGCGCACGTAGACCACGGTAAGACGACGTTGGTTGATAAAATTTTACACACTACCAATGTATTCAGAGACAACCAGGAGACCGGTGAACTGATAATGGACAACAACGACCTGGAACGCGAACGCGGCATTACTATCTTTAGTAAGAACGCTTCTGTTACCTACAAAGGAGTGAAAATTAATGTAATTGACACTCCGGGTCACGCCGACTTTGGCGGTGAAGTGGAGCGCGTACTGAAAATGGCCGATGGCGTTTTGTTGCTGGTAGATGCGTTTGAAGGCCCTATGCCGCAAACACGTTTCGTACTGCAAAAAGCCCTCAACCTGCACCTGCACCCTATCGTGGTTATCAACAAAGTAGACAAACCTAACTGCCGTCCCGATGAAGTGCACGATGCCGTTTTCGAACTGTTTTATCAGCTCGACGCTACAGAAGATCAATTGAACTTCCCTACAGTATACGGTTCTTCAAAACAAGGCTGGTTTAACTACACGCTCGAAAAAACGGAAGATATCACTGTATTGCTCGATACAATATTGGCTAAAGTGCCTGAGCCCGTTGTGGCAGAAGGTAACCTCCAGTTGCAAATTACCTCGCTCGATTACTCTACCTTCCTTGGCCGTATAGCTATAGGAAAAGTAACCCGCGGCTCTATAAAAGAAAACCAGACCGTAATGCTGTGTAAAGTAGACGGCACCATGCAGCGCAGCAAAGTAAAAGAGCTGTATGTGTTTGAAGGAATGGGCAAAAAGAGAGTGCAGGAAGTATTGGCAGGCGATATTTGCGCTGTAGTGGGTATAGAAGGTTTCCAGATTGGCGAAACAATTGCCGATGCTGAAAATCCGGAAGCCCGCATCATCATACCAATTGATGAGCCTACCATGAACATGCAGTTCAGCATCAACAACTCGCCTTTCTTTGGTAAAGAAGGTAAGTTTGTAACCAGTCGCCACATACGCGACAGGTTGATGAAGGAACTGGAAAAAAACCTTGCGCTGAGAGTACAGGAAACAGACGATGCTGATAAGTTTCTGGTATATGGCAGGGGTATATTGCACCTGAGCGTACTGGTAGAAACGATGCGCAGAGAAGGTTACGAACTTACTGTAGGCCAGCCGCAGGTAATAACAAAAGAAATAGATGGTAAACGTTGCGAGCCTTATGAGGTGCTGGTAGTAGATGTACCAGCGGAATACAGCGGTAAAGTGATAGACCTGGTAACACAGCGCAAGGGCGAAATGCTGATTATGGAAACTAAAGGCATGATTCAGCACCTGGAGTTCGACATTCCATCGCGCGGATTGATAGGTTTGCGTTCGCAGATGCTCACCAACACTGCCGGCGAAGCAGTGATGGCGCACAGATTTGCAGAATACAAACCATGGAAAGGTCATATACCAGGCCGTAACAATGGCGTATTGCTGGCTAAAACGGCAGGCGTGGCTACAGGTTACTCTATAGACAAGCTACAAGATCGCGGAGCTTTCTTTATAGATCCGGGACAAGAGGTGTATGCAGGTCAGGTGATAGGTGAGCACATTAAGCCAGGAGACCTCGTGGTGAATATTGCAGAAGCAAAAAAACTGACCAACATGCGCGCAAGCGGTACAGACGACTCTGTGCGTATTACCCCAAAAATACTGATGACACTGGAAGAATGTATGGAATACATACAGCAAGACGAGTGTATAGAAGTAACGCCAAAGAACATTCGCCTGCGCAAAATAATGCTGGACGAAGAAGACAGAAAGAAATTCCAGAAAATGATGAAAGGCTAATACCTAAGGCGAATTGCCGAAGTAAAAGACCAACCAATATATGGAACCAAAATAAGTAACAAGAAGCCGACTCTTCATTAAGGGTCGGCTTCTTTTGTGTTTACTTCGCCTGTTTAACATTTGCTGTTTATGGAATACGCTATTTTGGGCGTCTATAGTTATAGTGCAGTCAAATAGTGACATTAAGAATTAAATTTGCAAACAAAAACAACAACCGATGAGTTACAGTGAGAATAGCGCGCGCGAAAAGTCGAAAAGACAATTGCGAACGTTTATGGATTTGTTTATGGGTGTTTTTTATGTGTTTATCGGCGGAGTAGTGTTTTTTGTACAGTCGTTTGGCGGAATGGCTATACCGCCGCTGGTAGCCTACATACTGGGCGGCATGATGATGGTAGGGGGAGCATTAAGGTTTTGGAGAGGTGTAAAAACGCTGAAACCACAACAGCAGGAGGAAGAGTAATACCTAATATACTATTTGCTGGCGGCGAATGCAGCAATAATACAATTAATGCACGCCTGTTAAATTATTGTTAGAGCAGATATAAGCAACCACATTGTTTGAATTTATAAGTAAAATTGCGTTTTTATGCATTATCTGAGAAGTATCTTGTTTGCGGCAGTAGCGAGTATGACATTACTATCGTGCGATGATGCGCCTAAATTTCCTGATGGATTGGGCAAAGGCGTGATAGACATATCGGCCGACGAAACATTTCAGCCCATAATAGAAGAACAAAAAAGGGTCTTCGACAGCAGTTATCCCGAGGCAAAAATCACTATACACTACAAAACCGAGGCAGAGTGCTTTAAAGATTACTTTGAAAACAAAGCACGTATAATACTGGTGACGCGCGAGCTGACCAAGGACGAGAAAGCCGCCTGCGAATCTAGAAAGTTATGGCCATCGTCTTTATCGCTGGCACGCGATGGAGTGGCGGTGATTGTTAATAAAGAGTCGGAGGATACGGTACTGGATATGAATGGCCTGAAAGGCATACTTACCGGCGTATATAAGAAGAAATATACGGTGGTTTTCGACAATCAGGGATCGAGCGCGGTGCAGTATGTAACCGACTCGGTGTTGAGAGGCGAAAAGCTGGGCGCCAATGTGTTTGCTGCAAAAGGCAATGCCGATGTAGTAGATTATGTAATGAAAAATCCCAATGCCATAGGATTTGTGGGTTTGCAATATGTGAGCGACAGTACCGACCCCAACAACACCGGCGAGTTTATAAAGAGCGTAAAGGTAGTGGCGCTGAAGAGCGACAAAACCGGAGAATTTTTACAACCCTATCAGGCATATATAGCCCTAAAGACATATCCGCTAACGCGTACTTTATATTATGTTAATAGTGAGAGCTATCCCGGTCTTGGCACAGGGTTTGCTAATTTTCTTGCAGGGCAGCGCGGACAATTGATATTTTTTCATGCGCATTTGTTCCCTACAAGATCGGAAATGGTAATAAGAGAGGCAGCGATAAAACAATAATTATTAATACTAAATATTACAACCGTACTATGATGTACAAAATGAAAAGGTTTATGATGCTGGTGGGTGTAGCCGCCGCCATGAATGCAAACGCACAACAACCGGCATTGCAGAATGGTATTAAAATGTATAATTACAGAAAGTTGCACAGCGCGCAAACACAACTGACGCCGCTGGCCGCAACCGACGCCGTAGCCAACTACTACCTGGGGCTTACCTACCTGGGCATGGGCGATCTGGCAAATGCTGAAGCTACCTTCGGTAAATATCCGCAAGACCCTGCTAATATTTCGGGTACTGCACGCGTAGCCTTTGCTAAAAAAGACGCTGCCAAGGGTATGACCATTACCAGAGATCTGGCTAAGCTGGCTAAGAAAAAAGAGTGGATACAGATAAAGTATGCAGCCGATGCGGTAACCTATAGCGAAGGCGGCGACTACAATCAGGCAATAGCCTGGTATACCGACGCGCTTACCAAAACCGAAGACGCAGACCTGCACATAGGTTTGGCAGACGCCTACCGCAAGGTGAGCGGCGGCGGCGGTAAAGCTATGGACAACTACGAGCACGTAACCGAAAAAGATAATAAAAACTCGCTGGCCTACAGCCGCATAGGCGACCTGTGGTATGAAGCACGCAACTATACCAGCGCTGTAGACAACTACAATAAAGCAAAAGACGCCGACAGCACCAACCCGCTGCCCTTTAAAGCCCTGGCCGACGCCTACTCAAGATCTGCTAAATACCAGATGGCGCTCAGCAACATGAAACGCTACATGACCCTGAGCGACAACACTATGGAAGACCAGGTGCTGTATGTGGAGTTGCTGTATAATGCTAAAAGCTATTGTGATGCCGCAAAACTATCGCAGGAGTTGCTGCCAAAGCAAACAACACAGGACAAGAAGCTAGAGCTGACCGGTATACTCGGTTTCTCTCAGGCAGAGTGCGGCGACAGCGTATCGGCGCTCGGCAACATACGCTCTTACTTCAGCATGCAAGACCCTAAGAAAATAACTCCCGGAGCATACATACAACTGGGTAAGTTGTACATAAAGCTCGGTCAGTTGGATTCTGCAGGCGAGTATTATAAGAAAGGTATTGCCGGCGATACTACACAAAACAAAACAGATGTGTACAGGCAGATAGCCGACGCCTACAAAGCGAAGAAAGACTATGCAAAATCTGCAGAGTGGTATGACAACCTGATAAAGGCCAATCCCGAAACGCAGGCATTCGACTATGTGTGGAGAGGTATCATGTATTACTATGGTAAGGAGCTGGACAAAGCTGCAGGCGCATTCAGCGATTTCGCTACCAAGTATCCCGATCAGCCATCTGCGCTTTACTGGCAGGGCCGCGTAGCATCGGCTATCGACTCTGAAGCATCTACAGGTCTGGCAGTACCCTACTATACCAAATGGCTGGAAAAAGTAGGTGAAAACTACGAAAAGAAAAACGACCTGAAGAGCGCTTATCAATACATGCTGTATTACAACTACAACAAGAAAGATAAGGAAGCCATGAAGGTGTATATGGAGAAAATACGCGCAATAGACCCCAAAGACAGAGCGCTTACAGATATAGAAGCCGCCGAAAAAGCAGGAACAGCCCCTAAAAAGGCCTCCCCGCCAAAAGCCAAATAGTGTTTGATTATTGCAATATAGCAGAGCCGCTCCGTATAGGGCGGCTTTGTTGTTTTAGGGTGGTTACCTTAAAATAAGGTTAATAAAAATAACTTATCTGGCTATTCGTCAATTATTCGTTCTTACTTCCTATTTTTGAAACTACAACCCCGTAGCAATGACGCTGGAAGAACTGAAGTACCCGATAGGCAAGTACAATAAACCGGATAGCTATACCGACGACGACCTGAAAGGGTGGATAGATGTGCTTACGGCGTTGCCGTCGTGGGTGGATGCCTGTATAGAAAATATGGACGAGCATCAGTTGCAAACGCCCTATCGCCCCGAGGGATGGACAGTGCAGCAGGTAGTGCACCACCTGGCCGATAGCCACATGAACGCCTATGTGCGCCTGAAGCTGGCCCTCACGGAAGACAACCCAACCATAAAACCCTACGACGAAAATGGCTGGGCTGCGCTGCCCGATACACAGTACACGCCGGTAAACATATCGGCTACATTGCTGCATGCGCTACACCGCCGCCTTACTACCCTGCTGGCGCACATGCAGCCCGAACAATGGCAGCGCACTTACTACCACCCTGCCCTGCAACGCAATATAGCCCTGTGGGAAATGATGGCGCTGTACGCATGGCATAGCCGACACCATATTGAGCATATAAAAAGTCTTCGTGAAAGAAATGGCTGGTAATATTGAAGTTAAGTACATTAATTGTAAATAATATAACCTTAGTAAGACCTAAGTCAATATCATTATTTCAGAAAAACCATTATCTTTAAAAAAATTTTTAACAATAATATGCAGTCACTTAGTCCGTATTTCCTTTATCTACACAGTATCATACGCTACTTTATCATATTGTTCACTGCTATTGTGGCTATACAAAGCCTGGTAGGGATGATGGGCAAAAAAGAGTTTAAAAAAACAAACAAGCGCATGGCCTTGTTTATGCTTATATCTTGCGATTTGCAATTATTGTTGGGCTTGGCGCTTTATTTTGGTAATGGCTGGTTTAAAGCCCTTACCGCCGGCGGAGCTATGGCCAACCCTGCTACCCGCTTCTGGACAGTAGAGCACAGCGTGGGCATGATAGTAGCTTTAGTACTTGTGCACATGGGCTATGCTATAACCAAGAAGAACATGGACGACGACCGTAAGTACAAGCGTTTGTTTTGGTTTTCTTTTTTGGCGCTGGCAATATTTATGGCTACCATACCATGGGAAGCTAAGCAGCTTGTGGGCCGCCCAAACATACCGAGCCTGCACAGGATGTAAACCTACATGATAAGGAAAATAATCCAACCGTTTTATACGGCCTATGTTATCGTTACCTTCGTTATAACCATACTTATAGCGTTTCCTTTCTTTGCGCTTCTGAGCGTAGGCCGTGATGCGGCAGCGCGCCGCGGTGTGCACAGGGCCATAAGGGTATGGACAGTGGCATGGCTATGGCTCATAGGTATGCCGGTAAGAACACTGGGCAAGCGACCAGCCGGAGAACGATACATAATAGTAGCCAACCACATATCGTATATGGATACGCTGGTGATATTTCCGGCTATAAAAGGGTACTTCAGGCCGCTGGGCAAGAAAGAGGTAGGGAAAATACCTGTGGTGGGCTTTATATACAAGCAGGTGGTGATAATGGTAGACCGCAGCAGCGCAGCCAGCAGAGCTAAAAGCCTGCGCCTCCTGTGGCGGGTGGTGAAGCACGAAGGCAGCATCATTATATTTCCGGAGGGTACATTCAATGAAACGCCGGCAGTACTAAAAGATTTTTACGATGGCGCATTCCGCTTGGCTATCAACACTCATACCCCCATATTACCCGTAATACTCCCCGATACCGCCCACCGCTGGCACTATAGCGGCTGGTGGAAGCTATGGCCGGGCAAAAACAGAGCCATTTTTCTGGACCCCATACCCGTAGATGGCCTTACCATGGACAAGCTACCACAACTCAAAGCGCAAGTGTTTGCCGTAATGGAAGCCGAGCTGGGCAAGTATGAGCGGCCCTAAGCATAACAACCTTTAATAACGGAGCATTTGTAAGCACATAGCTCAGGCCATGCGCGGCTGAAGTGTATTATAAACATAGTAGCAACTGCGCAAGCGGGCGTTAAGCCACTATACTACAGGAAAAAATTAAATTAAGGCAGTATTACCAACCCTTGCACAATGTGGAAGGCTCGGCAGTTAGGTGGATGGTTGTTACCGCGCATCAAAGTCTACCACTACACGCTCAGTGCGGGGGTGGGCCTGGCAGGTAAGTATGTAGCCCTTTTGCACTTCGTGCTCATCGAGGGCGTAGTTTACTTCCATTTCGGCTTCGCCTTCTGTTACCAGCGCACGGCAGGTGCAGCACACGCCGCCCTTGCAGGCATAGGGCAGATCGGCGCCGGCTTTCAGCGCTGCATCCAGTATGGTTTCGCCGGTGAAGCCCAGGCTCAGTTCAAAAGTATTGCCGTCGAGCGTTATGGTCACCTTGCTTTTCGGTCCTTCGTCGGCTTGGTGGTCTTTCACCCATTTGTCGTGGGTAGCCTTAGGCTGGTCGGGCGATGAGAATAGCTCCATATGCACATTACCGGCAGGCATGCCCAGCTCGGTAAGTTGCTGCCTTACAGACAGTATCATTTCCTCGGGTCCGCACAAATAGGCCGCATCGGTCGATTTAATATCTATCAACGATTTGCAGAACTCTGCGCACTTGGCAGCATTTATTCTTCCGCTAAACAGCGGTATCTCCATATACTCGCGGCTCAGCACATAGTATATGCGCAGGCGCAGCATATATTTATTTTTCAGGGCCTCTATAGCCTCTCTGAAAATAATGCTGTTTTTAGACCTGTTTCCGTATATAAGGGTAAACGTACTGTTGGGTTCTTCTTCCAGCACGCTTTTCATTATGCTCAGTATGGGCGTTATGCCGCTGCCTGCCGCAAACGCTACATATTCTTTGCGCTCGCCATCGGCTTTCTTCCATGTAAAGTTGCCCATGGGCGGCATTGTTTCCAGCACATCGCCAGCCTTCAGGTCGGTATTGGCATACGTGCTGAATTTACCCTCGTCTACTTTTTTTATTGCTACGCGCAGTTCGCCGTCGTTTACGCCAGAGCATATAGAGTAAGAACGGCGTATTTCGCCATCGGCCAAAAACTTACGAAAAGTGAGGTACTGGCCCGGCGTGAACCGAAACTTATCGGCCAGATCGGCCGGCAAATCGAGCAATACAGATACACAATCGGCAGTTTCAGACCGTACTTCCTTGACCTTTAGCGGATAAAATTTGAGAGCAGACATAAATGGCTGCAAATATAAGAATTGTTCCGTACTTTATTTTTTGCCGGGCACGAAGTGTGCGGTATCTGCCCAAAAACGCTGTTGGCGGCTACGGCTTCGCCCGCTTTATTTTCACTATTGCCTTACCGCCCTTAGTGTTGTAGGCTATCACGCTGTATTTGCGGGTACCATCAGTCAGCATCAGGCTGGCGGTGTTTGGCGGGTCGCTGCCTTCGTTGTCGGCGGTTATGGTCAGCACATCTGTTTTGCCGGGCGTTACCGGCACGCGCAGCGTGCGTTTATCTTTTATCAGGTAGTAGTTGGTTATCAGCGGCTTGCCGTTGTAGTCTATGGTTATGCGGTCGCCGTCTATGTTGCCGCCGTCCCAGGCTTCTATTATCACAGTATCGGTATACCAGTCGTAGCTTTTTTCCACACCAGCCGTAATTTTCTCGGTTACCGCGGGTTGCGCTGTAGCGGGGGCTGGCGTAGCTGCGGCGGGAGGCGCCACCTCGCGCACCCGTTTTTTCATAGATATTATGGTGTCAAATTGTTCGCGCTCTGTAAACAGGCCCTCCAGCTCGCTTTCTTTGTCGAACACTATGGCGCCCGGCGTGCAGGCGGTTTTGTCGGCCTCTACGCTTGTTATAGATCCGGCCAGAAACTTACCCTTTGGTCCGCCCTGCACCTGCTCCAGTTGTGCATTTACCAGGCACATAAACGCCCGGGTGCGGTAGCCATGCGAGTACACGATCTCGTGCTCTTTAAATCGTAATGTACGCGAGCGCTTATCTATTTTACCCTTAATCGTTGCCTTGGTTTCTTGCGGGGGCGCATAGGTGTAGGAGTAGCCCACCACATAGTCGCCGCTGTCTTTCAGCTCTACCTTGTACGGAAACGACTCGCCGGTGGTAACGGTGAGCGTACCATTGAGCGTGGTAAGTTTGCCTTGTGCAAAGCATGGCGCGCTGCCCAAAACACTACCCAAACAAATAAGCGCAAACGATTTTATAGTCAATTTCAAAACATTTGAGCAAAAATAGGCTCATTGCACAAAAAACAGGTTTTTTTAAAAGTGTTGCCGCCATACTAAACCACAACATTAACAATCATATGTACAAAACGACCTTTGCAGATGCTAATAATGGGCCTAAATAGCCCTATAGCAATAGTTATGGCGGGCTATTACCTCAATATTTCTTATTTTGCCTTCAAATTGTAAATATGTCACGCAATGTCACCATTTTAGGCGCCGGGCTTGTAGGTTCGCTATTGGCTATTATCCTCCGAAAACGAGGGTATGGCGTAACCATTTACGAGCGCCGCCCCGATATGCGTAGCTTATCTATGTCGGCAGGGCGATCTATAAATCTGGCCATGAGCGCCCGCGGGTGGAAAGCCCTGGAGCTGGCCGGACTGAAAGAGGAACTGGAACCCATAGCCATACCCATGTATGGCAGATACCTGCACCAGCCCGACGGACAAACGGCTTTTCAGCCCTACAGCAAAAACAACGAAGCTATATACAGCGTTAGCCGCGGCGAACTGAACCGCAAACTGATGACGCTGGCCGAAAAAAACGGCGCCGTCATCAACTTCGAACACAGATGCGCGCAGGTAGAAGTGGCCAACAATGTGCTGCACTTTGAGCTGCCCGACAAAACAAAGAAAACCATACAGGCCGATATGCTGTTTGGTGCAGATGGCGCTTTCTCTGCCCTGCGCTCCAGCTATGCACAGATGGATAGAGTAAACACCGCCCAAAACTACCTGGAATATGGCTACAAGGAACTGACCATAAAGGCGGGCCCTAACGGCGAATGGCTGATGAAAAAAGAGGCCCTGCATATATGGCCGCGCGGCAAATACATGATGATAGCCCTGCCCAATACCGACGGCACCTTTACCTGCACCATGTTTATGCCCTTTGAAGGCGAAGTGGCTTTCGACAAACTGAAAACTGAAGCCGATGTTACTGCGCTGTTTGATGCGCAGTTTGCCGATGCAAAGGCGATGATGCCCGACCTGCTTACCGACTTTTTTACCAATCCTACCTCCTCGCTCATAACCACCCACATATATCCGTGGATATATAAAGACAAGAGCGCCCTGATAGGCGATGCAGCTCATGCTATTGTGCCGTTTTATGGCCAGGGCATGAATGCAGGCTTTGAAGACTGCAGCGTACTGGCCGGCCTGCTGGATGAGTATGGCGACGACTGGGCAAAAATAATGCCGCAATACCAGCACAAGCGCAAACCTAATGGCGACGCAGTAGCCCAACTGGCGCTGTTCAACTTTATAGAAATGCGCGACAAGGTGGCCGACCCTAAATTTTTGGAGCGCAAAAAAATAGAAAAAGAACTGGGTATGCGCTACCCCGATCAGTTTATATCGGTTTACGAAATGGTGTCGTTTAGCCACATACCGTACAACACAGCAATAAGGTGCATAGAGGCGCAAGACAAGCTACTGCACAGAATAATGGACCAGGGCGACTTTTTTAGTAATGTAGCCGGAGCCGACTTTGTAAATAGTCTGGGCGAATGGATAACGGAATATCACAATGCGGTGCAGCAACTTGATTTTGGAAAATGAAGCCGGAAAAAAGATGGACCTTAAAACCTGCTGACGAAGAAATTGTAAATAATCTCTGCACAGCGCTCAACATTCACCCGGCTATTTGCCGGATACTGGCGCTGAGGGGGATTACAGATTACGAAAGCGCACGACTGTTTTTCAGACCCGAACTGGCCCACCTGCACAACCCATTCCTGATGAAGGGTATGACCGAAGCGGTGGACCGGATAACGGAAGCTATAGCCAACAAAGAACGTATACTGGTATATGGCGACTACGATGTAGACGGCACCACGGCTGTGGCGCTCGTGTACTCTTTTTTGCGCAAAAACTACGATGGCGAACTGGCCTACTACATACCCCACCGCTACCGCGAGGGCTATGGCGTGAGCAAGCAGGGCATAGAATATGCCCACCAAAACGGCTATACCCTACTGATAACGCTGGACTGCGGCATAAAAGCTGTAGATATGGTCAACTATGCACAGTCGCTGGGCATAACCGTGATAGTGTGCGACCACCACCTACCCGATGCCCATGTGCCCGCCGCCTTTGCCATACTCAACCCCAAGCAGAGCGACTGCCCCTACCCCTACAAGGAGCTGAGCGGTTGCGGCATAGGGTTTAAACTGGTGTCGGCGCTGGCGCAAAAGTGGGAGCAACCCATGGAAAACGTATATGTGTACCTCGATCTGGTGGCTACAAGCATTGCCGCCGACATAGTACCGATAGACGGCGAAAACCGCATACTGGCGTTTTATGGCATAAAACGTATCAACGAATCGCCATGTCTGGCCATATCTACGCTCAAAGAGCTGGGAAAAGTGCAGAAGGCGCTCACCATATCTGATCTGGTATTTGTGATAGGACCGCGCGTAAACGCTGCCGGCCGTATGGACGATGCACGCAAGGCCGTAGAGTTTTTTATAGAAACAGATGCCGAAAAAATACAGTCGCTGGCGGCAGCCCTGCACTCCGACAACGACGACCGTAAGGAGGTAGATAAAAGCATAACAGAAGAAGCCCTCAATATTATACAGACCGATGAAACGATGATAAGTCGCCGCTCTACGGTGCTGTATCGCAGCCACTGGCACAAGGGTGTGGTGGGCATTGTGGCGTCGCGGCTTATAGACCATTACTACCGCCCCACTATTGTGCTTACATCGGCCAACGGCAAGGCTACCGGTTCGGCAAGGTCGGTATCGGGTTTCAATATATACGAAGCCATACACGAGTGCCGCGACCTGCTGGAAAACTATGGCGGCCACTTCTATGCCGCGGGTATGACCATGATCGAGGAGAATGTAGTGGCCTTCATAGAAAAATTTGAAACCATAGTAGCAGCTACCATAACCGTAGATCAGCAAACGCCCGAAATAGAGATAGATGCTGAAATACCGCTATCGCTGGTAAAACCTGCGCTCAACAACATACTGAAACAACTGGAGCCTTTTGGCCCTGCCAATATGAAGCCAGTGTTTATGACCCGCCACCTGTACGACTACCAGGGATCGACAGTGGTAGTGAAAGACATGCACCTGCGCGTAGTAGCCCACCAAAAAAACGGATCGATAGTAGAAGGTATAGGCTTTGGTCTGGCCGACAAATATGACCAGGTAAAAGACGGTCCGTTTGATATGATTTACAACATGGAAGAAAACGAATACAACGGCAACACCCGCCTGCAAGTAAAAGTAATAGATGTGAAGCGGAGTGTGGTTGTTGAGGAGTAAGGCGAGCCTAAAGTGTATATATACAACCCTGCATCGGATTTGGTGCGGGGTTGTTTGTTAAATGTATTAATGCATTATCAGAACTTCGATGTCCTTAGTTTTCAAACTAAGGACTATATGGTATCCGGTCTTCAGATCGGTGAACATGCTGTAAATGTTGTGCATCGTTAGCTATAATAGGAATTATTCTTCATCGTGCCCTCCTTAGTCTGAAGACAAAGGACATCGGTGGTAAGTTACTGATATGGCATATTCGGTAACAATACTTACACTCCTTATTTATTATTACACCACTCATACGTAACAAAACTACAAAATTCAAAAACTACCTGTTCAAATATGCATTGCGAAAATGCGTTCTGCTCACATAGTTTCTATAGAATAACCCAAACACATATAATAGCATAAAACAGTCTTAAGAACGAAATATCTATCTCACAGTCTTGTTTTGTTGGGTCAGTTGTTTGATGATATCTGCAAATTCTGAATCATTTTTTTGTCGGTTAGCATAAAAACAACAGCAATAATTACCTGCAAAGTGGTCATGGCATAAACTTTTAATCTCAAAAAACTCATTCCAAAATAGTCGATCTTTTACCGAATCTGGTAAGTTAGGTAAACCTTGAATGATGCTTACTCTACGTACAAATTCAGTATCGCTATATTCATACATTTCCTTTACCGTAACAGGCTTGTTATGAGCTGTATTTTTCAATGGCAATTGGGCAGTACTAATCAACGGGACGAAAAAAAGCACAAACAGAATTTTCATTTCAAACATGAATAAGGCCCAAATATAAGATAATATATCAGATGTTATTGGTTGCCAATTAAGGGCAGTGGGATTTTCTTAGCATTACTTTTGGCGGCATACTCCGATGTCCTTTGTTTTCAAACTAAGGACTATAAGGCATCCGGTCTTCAGACCGGTGAACATGCTGTAAATGTTGTGCATCGTTAGCTATAATAGGGATTATTTTTCATCTATAATCTATTTTTGTAGGCTAAATGGCTTTTAAAAAAGCTGGTAGCCTTTCGTGTGTCCATTAGGTTTACATTACACCGGTCTGAACGTAGGTTTCCGTGCCGTCCTTCGTCTGAAGACTAAGGACATCGGCGGTCATTATATAACAAAAATAACACCTCAAAAATATACCGCTCTTCCGTAAATTTGTAACGGCTAAAATGGTGAGTTATGACTGCTACAGCAATAAAGGAACTGAAAGAGGAAGTAAAAAAGCATATAGACCTTGCCGATGAAAGTACGGTAAAAGCCATCTATGCCCTGCTTGAAGATGGGAGGCAAGAAGGTTGGTGGGACAATGTTAGCGATGGAGAACGGGATGCAATTGAAACAGGCCTGAAACAAATGGAAGAAGGCAAAACAACTCCACACGAAGAGGTAATGAAAAAATACAGCAAATGGTTCGGAAAATAGAATGGTCTTTAAAAGCCCAAGATTCATTTGAAAACATCATTACTTATTTGGAAACTGAATGGACTGAACGGGAAGCAACCAACTTTGCAAGCCGTGTTTATGAAAAACTGGAATTGTTGCGTTCTTTCCCTAAAATAGGCAACCCGGATAGCAAGAAAAAGAACATTTATAGAACATTGATACATAAGAAAGTAGCGCTCGTGTACCACTACAAGCCCATTAAAAACGAAATAGTACTTATCACCTTTTGGAATAATTTGCAAAACCCTGAGCGGCTTTTATATTAGTTGCTCATCAGTTGAATCTTACTGCGTTTGAACGTTAACTGGTATCCGGTGTTCAGACCGGTGAACATGCGGTGAATGTTGCGTATCGTTAGCTATAATAGGAATTACGCTTCATCTATAAGCTATTTTTGTAGGCAAAAGGGCTTTTAAAAAAGCTGGTAGCCTTTCGTGTGTCCATTAGGTTTACATTACACCGGTCTGAAAACTATAGGCATCGGGCATTACGCCTTTGCGCCAAACAAATGCTGTAATACAGCCCCCAGCCTGATACCCGCAACCAGCAATTGGTCTTCTACCGTTTTTTTGTTGCGGTCTATATATGCCTGGTCTATGGTATTGTCTTGAAAATCGTAAACGCGACCGAGGAGCGCCCTTGGTTCTGTAATCCATGTTGTTGCATTGAGGGTACTGAACTGGTCTATTTCGCGTTTGGTAAACGTATTGAGGCGCAGCAAACAATCGTTGAGGGAGATACGCTCGCTCTCTATAATATCGGTGTCCCATACTTTATGCAGATTTGACGGTCGGTTCAGGTATTTTACCTGCACTTCATTACCCCCTTTATCGCTGGCATACCCCACATGCAGCGGCATGTAGAAATCGCCAACGAGGTGGCACAGCAACAGTATGTTGAATTTGATATCCTCGTCTTTCATTTTGTCGCTGTGTTCCAGCGCCGCTATTGCTTTATCTATTGTGTTCACAATGTTGGCATCGGTATTGGCGCTGTAGGTTGCGCCTTTTTCAATGTTTACGTAATGCCAGGGCTTCATATGGTCGTATTTATGATTACTACGCATATCGTCCATCCAGTTGCCTGCTTCTTCGTGGGTCATGCCGTCCAGATACCTGGTAAGCGCGTTGCGGGCGAAGCTGTCTAAGCGTGTATAGGCAATATCTGTAACAATAGTGTGGCCTTTGCGGCCCCATGCCATACAGTTGCCGACCTGGAGTAATGAACAGGCAAAAACAAATGCACCAATGATTCTTTTCATGCAAGCAAGGTATTGTAAAACCATAAGCAGTACGTAAAAAGGGTATTATATAAATGTTACGGGTTTGGCGAAAGGAGATGTAGTTTGAAAAACGAGGAACTAAACAAGACAATCATTTTTTCTTAATTGGGGCTGTGTACAGTATATAAATAACGAAGCGACCGTCTCCGGCCGCTTCGTTATTTATATACTGTACAATTGGTATCTGTTATTTGCCTTCCAGCACATTGGTTTCTTCTTTGTGTTTCGATGTGTCGTTGGGGACGCTTACCTCTATGGTTTGGGTGGCTGGGCCTGTGGTATCGGTATCGGTATTGTGCTCAGGGGTTATTTCCTGGGCCTGTTGCATTTCATCGTTCTTGGTAAACATCACCTGCCATTGGCCCTTATTTTTTACCAGATTCAGGTACTGATCTTTCGTAGCGGTTTCCGACATTGTATAGGTTACCACTGCCTTATCGCCTTCCTCTTTCACATCTTTTATGGTAATCACCATTTTCTTCATTTCTTTCTTATCAGAGTCGCTCACGGCATTGGCCAGTTGCTCCACCTGCATCAGCAGGTTTTTAGTTTCTTCTGTCGAGTATTTCTTAGCGCCGTCATAGTCCAGTTTCCAGAAACAGTTCAACCATGCGCTGGCTACCTCCTTGGGTGTATTTTTATTACAGCTCGTCAGCAGCATTGCGGCAAGCAGTAAGATCGATATGGAGCGCAGTAATTTGGTCATTATTTTTAATATTTTAGAGCGCAAAGTTACGCTATTATTTAAATTGTGTATGCCAAATGAGCCGCGCATGTTTGTTAATAAACAGATTATCTATAGCCACATAGTCGCCGGCGGGTAGGTGGCTGGTGGGTAGGTAAGCAGTGTCGCGCGCGGCCTGCGTCAGGGTTTTGTACACAAACTCTGAGCAATACAGTTCGTCGTCTGTTTTCAGGTCAAATTTCAGATCAAAGCGCGTGCGCCGGCGGTAGTATTCGCGTGCGTTGTTCACCAGGCGGTTTATGCCGCTATCGTCCATATCGTATTGCACAACAGCTATAGCTCCGTTGCGCTCCGGCGAAAAAAAATACTCCGCCGAATCGCGCCTCAGTCGCGCATCCGGATTATCCTCGCCGCCTATGCTGTGGTATACAAACGGATACCCGTCCTCTACCGCCACAATACCGCAATGAGAATAAGACTTATCCTTCTTATTCAGCAGACTCAGCATATAGCTGTCGGTACCCAGACCCATACGCAATACTATATTTCCTGTTTTCAGCATAGCCACAGCAGTGTCTACCGCCTTTTTGTTATTGGTCTTTGCTGCAATAGGTTCCGCTCCCGCGCTGTGCTTACCACTGCAACCCGACCATAGCGCTGCCGAAAGGAGCAGCAACGCAATGCGCAGCGAGCGACATAAGTGGGGGCGGGCTGAATTCATAGCTGAAAGATAGCGCATTTACCCAATCATAGCCTTGAGCATGGCGTTAATGGTCAATAATGAATCGTTGATTGTTGGCATCTTTGATATAATACCCAAAGAACGCTATGCGCATCGCTACAGAAAAGTGAACGATCAAAAAGCGTGTTTAAGCAACAGAAGGTACCGACTTAGTACGGGCAATTAAGAACCCATTTAGACTTTAGGGAGGTTCAAACAAACGCTACATCACGAGAGCTACACAGCGCGCTAACTCTTTCAGCTAAAGGAGCAATAGAAAAGCATGAGCAAGTATTTGATAGAATAATACCAAATCGATTAAAATTCGGCGCCAAAGCATGTCGTTGCGCCGTTAGGCGCTACAGGTTTGTAGTTGTGTTATGTATTATTTATAGGCTGCGCCCCGGAGGGTCGCAACAATGCCCGCATGGCGATTTTTAATGTCCAAACGGTATAAGAAACAGCAACAAGCATACAGCATAACACAAAAAAGGCGGGCCAAAGCCCGCCTCTTAAAAATATCTGCAAACGCACACTATACATTAAACCTGAAGTGCATCACGTCGCCGTCTTGCACCACATATTCCTTGCCTTCTATGCGCAGGCGGCCGTTTTCGCGGCAGGCAGCTTCGCTCTTGTATTGTACAAAGTCTTTATAGGCAATTACTTCGGCCTTAATAAATCCTTTTTCAAAGTCGGTATGTATCACGCTGGCAGCCTGTGGCGCTTTCCAGCCTTTGTGTATCGTCCATGCTCTTACTTCCTGCACGCCGGCTGTAAAATAGGTGGCCAGATTCAGCAATTCGTATGCGCTGCGTATCAATCTGTTCAGGCCGGGTTCAGTAAGGCCATACTCAGCAAAAAACAGCTCTTTATCTTCCTCACTTTCCAATTCCGATATCTGCGCTTCTATCGAGTTGTTCATTACTATCACCTGTGCGCCTTCTTCGTTGGCGGCTTTCACCAGCGCATCCGAGTATTTGTTGCCAGTTTTAAGGGCAGCCTCGTCTACGTTAGCTACATACAGCACCGGTTTGTCGGTCAGCAGAAAAATATCGGCAATAGCCTCTCTGTCTTCACCTTCCAGCGCCCGCGCGCGTATGTTTTTACCCTCGCCCAGGTGTGCAAGGCATTGGTTCAGCACTTCATGAGCATGTTTAATTTTAGGGTCGCCGGCTTTCAGCATTTTTTCTACGCGTTGCAGCTTCTTCTCTACGCTCTCCATATCCTTGAGCTGTAGCTCTGTATCTATTATCTCTTTGTCGCCTATCGGGTTTATGTCGCCCTCATCGCGCAGTATGTTTTCGTCTTCAAAGCAGCGTATCACATGTACAATAGCATCTACTTCGCGTATGTTGGCCAAAAACTTATTGCCCAGTCCTTCGCCCTTGCTGGCGCCCTTTACCAGTCCGGCTATGTCTACAAACTCTATAGTGGTGGGCAGTATGCGCTGTGGCTGCACCAGTTCGGCCAGCTTATTCAGTCTTTCGTCGGGCACGTCTACCTGACCGATATTGGGTTCTATGGTGCAAAAACGGTAATTCGACGCCTGCGCCTTTGCGCTGTTGCTCACCGCATTAAACAATGTTGATTTTCCTACGTTGGGCAACCCTACTATGCCAGCTTTTAATGCCATACTGTTTCTGAAAATTTGCGCAAAGGTAAGGCTAAAAACGGCTCTTTTTCACAGGGCTCAATTTATTAAATTAAAGCGTCAACAATTCCGGTTTTTTCTGCCTACCGCCCAAAAGCAAAAGGCTCTGTAGCGTGTGCTACAGAGCCTTTTGGTATATGATTTTTATGGTAAGATTAGTTATTTGGGGTAGCTGTTACATAAGGAGCGGTAATAACACCGTTCACGAAATGCACACCTGCCAGCGACTCGATGGTGTTGATATCCACTTTGTGGTTAGCCAGATTGTCTTTAGGATTGAATGGCTCTATGTTGTGAAACTGGTAGCACAGGTACTCGTCTGTGCTGGGTATGTATATTACCTTCCAGCACCACTCAGGCACTATCACGTTGTTGTCGCGGCCAATAACCCAGTTGCGACCCACTGTACCAGAGAAAGATTTAATTTTTTTGTACTTCTTAGCTTTCACTATTTCTTTCTGCTGCAACTTCATCCACAAATCTTTGTACAGATTTTTTGGCATTGGCATTACGTTTGAGAAATAAAAGCTTTCAGTATAAGCGTCTTTATCGCAATAGTTCATTTCGGGCGCCATCATTTGCGCGTCGTCAAACTGTGAGTTGAGATAATCTTGTTTCAAAGAGGTAGCGTCGGGCAACTGAGGATCGGGCGCATAGGTAATGCCATGCTCGCCTTTCAACTTGATGCAATTGAACATATCAGGTGTCAGGTTATAGACAACTAATACAGGAATATGCTGGGATTTAGAAAAATAAGACGTAAAATTCTGATTTCTTACTTTCACTATGTCTTGTCCATGTGCGTTGAAACCGAATACAATACAAAGCATTGCTATCAGTTTTGGGGTGTGTTTCAAAATTCCTTTTTGCATATAAGCCTATTGTTCTTGTTAACAATTTTAGAAAGTGGATTGTCGAGGGATAAAAATATGACTTTCACTGAATTTTTTATAATAAAATCCCATTTTTTGCAACATTAATTAAATTTCGGGATTTTTCTACAGTTTTGTGCCTAAGTTTTGGCGCATTTTTTTGGTTTTGCCATAAAGATTGCAATTTGTTTTGTATATATTAACCGGCTTCTTAGTTTTTCAATTCACTTTGTTCTACATCTGCCAAACAAGCTTAAGATTATTGAAAAATAAAATCATTACTTTCCGGCTTACGGTCGGCGCAACTTGATGTTTATTTGTATCTGCCGCTATCTTATAATATCTAACCATTTACTTTTGGCAAGGTATGTGTTTTGTATATTCCTTGCCGTAGCATAGGGCTGTCAATTATTTCGAGTTGCCGAACATGCAGAGATAAGTAACCACAATCAATACTGACGTGCATATAGCAAAAGGCACCTATATCCTACATCGTAAACCTGACTCGTAATAAAAATTTGCATTATTCTGTCTATCAGGCTACCTGTCAAACTTCAGGCGCATGCCTCTTATATCATGGTTTATCTGTCCGTTTTGGTAGGCTATGGCGCCGTTTATAAACGTGGTTACAACAGTAGCCGGGAAACTATGCCCTTCGAAGGGCGACCAGCCGCATTTGTACAAAATGTTGTCTTTGGTTACTTTGTAGGGAGTGTTTGTGTTCACCAGTACCAGGTCGGCATAGTAGCCTTCTCTTATATATCCGCGCTTAGCTATCTGGAAACACTGTGCTGGTGCATGGCACATTTTCTCCACCACTTTTTCTATAGTTATGCGGCCTTGCTGCGCATACTGCAGCATTAGCTGCAGCGAGTGCTGCACCAGTGGCACTCCCGAGGGAGCCTGCTGGTAGGGCTGGCTCTTTTCTTCCCATGTGTGTGGGGCGTGGTCGGTGGCTATAATGTCCAGCCGGTCATCCAGCAGCGCCTTCCACAGGGCTTCCTTGTTCTCGGGCGCTTTTATGGCTGGGTTGCACTTTATAAGGTTGCCGTATTGTGCATAGTCGTTGGCGGTAAAGTGCAGGTGATGCACGCACACCTCAGAGGTGATGCGCTTATCGGGTATGGGAAACATATTGGTAAACAGCCTCAGTTCGCGCTCGGTAGATATATGGAGTATGTGCAGGCGCGTATTATGTTTCATAGCCAGTTGCACCGCAGTAAACGAGCTTTCAAAACAGGCATCCACATCGCGTATCAGCGGATGGAACGAAGCATTGTCGGCATCCGGATATTTGGCTTTATTGGCTTTGATGATGTTTTCATCCTCGCAGTGGGTAGCTATCAGCAGTTCCGACTCAGAGAATATACGGGACAGCGTCAGGTAGTTGTCTACCAGCATATCGCCAGTGCTGGAACCCATAAATATCTTTACTCCGCACACATCTTTCTTTTTGTCGTTGGTGCGCAACACCTCGTCGGCATTGTTGTTGGCCACACCCATAAAAAACGAATAGTTGGCTACCGATGTCGCTGCCGCTATATCGTATTTCTGCTCCAGTATTTCCTGAGTAAGGGCTGGTGGATTGGTGTTGGGCATTTCCATAAACGAGGTAACGCCGCCGGCTACCGCCGCGCTGGCCTCGCTGCCTATGGTGGCTTTGTGGGTCAGTCCGGGCTCGCGAAAGTGTACTTGGTCGTCTATGACCCCGGGCAACAAGTGCAGCCCCTCGGCATTGATCTCTTGCCAGCCCGGCTGGGCTGTTATGCTGTCTTCTATGCGCTCTATCAGTCCGTTGCGGAGCAGCACATCTTTTACCTTACTGCTGCCTTCGTTTACAACAGTAGCATTTTTTATAAGTATCGGGAACATATTGTTATTTTGAGCGCGGCTAAACGCTTGGGAAGTTTTGTTAGTTTTGCAAATCTACCAAATACACATCTGCTAAACTTACTTTATGCTTAAAAAAGCGCTTTCTTCCGCTGCCGTGATATTAAGTATTGCCAACGCACACGCCCAAACTACATTTCTGCCATTGGGATCGGAGGACTACAGAGTACTCGACAGGCTGGAGACGCTGTCGGGCAGGCTGTGCGACAGTATAGTAAGCGGCGACAAACCAGAGTCGAGAAGGAACGCAGTGCATTTTCTGGAATACCTGAAAAATAAAAATACCTTCTGTACAGATCCATCGGTGGTGGTAACAATAGATAGTTCGGCCCCACGGGCAGAGTATAGCAAAATAGACCGCTACAACCTGGACCAAATGATATCTGAAAGCGGAGAATGGACGCTAAAAGGCGATGGCGCTATAGATTCTAAGAAAGCCTGGTTCAAGCGGTTTTACCAAAAGCAGTACAACTTCTTTTATATAAAAACAGAAGACTTTGTGCTGGATAAAGACTTTTTTCTTGTAGTGAACCCCGTTACGAACAACATAGCGAGCATGCAGCAAAACAGTCCCAATCCGGCTGGGATAAATAAAACCACCTTTTTCAGCAGCAGGGGTGCAGAGGTGCGCCTGTGGATAAGCAAAAAAGTGGGCTTCTACTCGTGCTTTACCGACAACCAGGAGCAGTTTCCGTATTTTGTAAACAACTCGGTATCTAAAAAGCTGCAGGCTGTGCCCGGCGCCGACTATTTTAAGAACCCTACCAAGCCAACAGGCCAATATGACTATATGCAGGCCAGCGGCTATATGAACTTCGATCTGGTAAAAGATCACCTGAATATCACCTTTGGATCGGGCAAGCATTTTATAGGCGATGGTTTTACCAGCCTGCTGCTCACCGACAATTCATCTAATATGCCGTTTTTGCAAATGCAGATGCGTATATGGAAGCTGAACTACGAAGCCCTGACGCTGGAGCTGATGCCACAGTATACCAAAGACAAAGATCAGGTGCTGCCCAAGAAATACAGCTCTATACACTACCTGACCATAAACGCTACGCGCTGGCTGAACATTGGCTTGTTTGAAGCCGAGGTGTTCTCGCGCTCGAATCAGTTTGAGCTGTCTTACCTCAATCCGTTTATTGTTACTACTACCATAAACCGCTACAATGGCGCCGGCGACAAATCGCTGCTGGGCTTTAGCGGCAAGGCTATAATACTGAAGCGGATGCAACTGTATGGTCAGTTTATACTCAACGAGTTCAGGATAGGCGAGCTAACGAGCAATAAGGGCTGGTATGGTAATAAATATGGCATACAGGTGGGCGGAAAATACTTTGATGCGGCAGGAATAAGGAACCTGGATCTGCAGGCCGAGGTGAATGCAGTGCGCCCCTATACCTACAGCTCGCAAGACACCTTTGCCAACTACACCAACTACAACCAACCAATGGCCGACCCGCTGGGCGCGGGCTTCATTAAAACCATTGGCGAGGTACGCTACCAGCCCATGAAAAACCTATACCTCACGCTGAGAGCCACCTACTACACGCAGGGCGCCGATACAGGCAATAGAAACTTTGGCAACAATGTGTTTAAAAACTATACAACTGCCGCAAGTACTTATGGCGTGAGCATGGTAAACGGACCGAAGAATACCTGCAAGATTGTGAACCTGAACGTATCGTATCAGGTGCGCCGCAATATATTCCTCGATCTCGGCGGCACCTACCGCAACTACTCGAGCAATGCAGGCATATATCCCGAATACACCACCAATGGACCGGTAACCAGCGCGCTGACCACCACCTATTTCTACTTTGGACTAAGGGTAAACGCGGCGCGTAGAAATTACGATTTGTTTTAAAGAATGCACCGGATAAAAGATAAAAGACAGGAACATGAATAGATTTAAGGCTATATTTTATATACTCAGCGCTATTACGTCTATTATTCTCGTTGTTTATGCCATAAACGTGTACCCCATTGCCGGCACCGACTCTATGGTGTTTATTCCGCCGGCGCTGCTATATGCAAAGGGGCAGGGCCTTGCCAACCCCCTCTACTACGTTACCCAGTTTACCGACCCTACCCACACCAACCGGTTTAACTATTATGTGCCTTTCTACTCCTGGTTTTTGGGTATGCTCAGTAAGGTGAAGCCGTCTATACCCACGGTTTTTGCTTTTGCTTCGCTGTTCAGCATTACCAATATATTGCTCTATGCCAAAACGGTATCGTCGTTCATAGACCGGCCGCTGAGCGTGGGCCTTAAGGCGCTGGTGCTGTTGTCGGTTACTTATGTGGCCACCTACTTGTTTCCTACAGTTGGGCGCCCCGAGGGTATTACTACTTTGCTGGTGTTTGGTATATACCTGCTCTACCGAAACAGGCAGGGCATAAACCCGGTTGTATACAATATTGCGGTGTGCGGCCTGTTTGGGCTTATGCTGCTGTCGCAGCTTATCTGTTTTTATTTCTGCTTTTTGTTTTTTGTTACCTACGAGCTGTTTTATACCACCAACATTTTTAAGACCATATGGGTAAACACTTTGCGGTTTGCGGCCATACTGGGTTTGTTTTGTGCGCTGCTGGCCATATCGCCAAACGGACTGGCCAATACCATTACCGGCATAAAGCTGCATGTGTCGTTTGTGTTTGAGCGCAACTCGGGCGGGCTGCCGCTCTACCTGCTGTTTTGGGTGTGGGCGCCGCTCAACTTTGGATTTATACTGGTGTTTTTGCTGGCCGCCGCATTTTACATCCGCGATATTGCCGCCCGTTTCAGGCAGATACCTCCTGTGCAGGCGGTGTTGCTGGCAGGGGTGCAGTTGTTTATAATATATGGGTTTGCAAAGTTTATACTCTATGCCGCGCCTACCATATATAATGCCACCACTTTTATAATGCCGCTTACCGCCTACCTTGTATACAATATTATACGCCTAAGCCCTGTGCGCGCCCGCAATGGCGCTACGGCTATGCTTATGGCCGCTTATGTGGGCGGCTCGCTCTTGTTTTTACGCAGCTTAGTATTGTTTATAGACTATAAGCAGGATGGGAAAGACTATGCCGCCGCCCGTGCTATAGCCAACAACATAGCCAACAACAACCACAATGTGTACACCACGCTCAGCCTGTGGCCGCTGTTCGACAACCTCGACAGCGTGCATTTCTTTAACGAGAACATTATGCACAAAGACGATATAATAATTGTGCAGCAGGCCTACCATGCCATGCCCGAGGTGATGAAGGGCAAGTATACGGTGATGTATGATTTTACCACTGCCGAGAAAAGAAAGTTTTTGGGAATAACGCTCACCAACCGCCCGCAGGGATACAGCTTTATGGTATGTAAAATAAAGTAGGCGACCAAATGGGTAGTGATGAGCACAGCAGTAAGGTCCGAAAAAATAACTGCAGCTATATAAAACCAAAGTTTTTACTAATTTTAAGTCTTTATGAAATACAGGATTATAAAAATAGCCGCCCTTCTGGCGCTGCTGCTGCACCTAAGCAGCTGTTTTACATCTGTAAAAACAGATCGTAAGATGCCAACGCACAATAAGTACCGCAAGGCCGGCCGCTACTGGTAAGCCTGCGCGCTGCGCTGTAGTATATGTTTTAACTGCATCTTGTGTGCGGTTTTTTGAATATTGATTATACGAGCGGTATCTTCGCGCCTCAAGTCAATTTCGAAGATGAAACGAACCATAAAGTCTGCGCTCATATCCGTTTTTTACAAAGACGGGCTGGAGCCCATTGTCCGCCGTTTGCATAGCCTTGGCGTGGCTATTTATTCTACCGGCGGCACACAATCTTTTATAGAGGGGCTTGGCATACCCTGCACGGCAGTAGAGAGCGTTACCGGATATCCGTCTATACTGGGCGGCAGGGTAAAAACGCTGCACCCCAAGGTTTTTGGCGGCATACTGGCCCGCCGCGATTTTGAAAACGACCAACAGCATATTGCCGAATACGAGATTCCGCTGCTCGACCTCGTGATTGTAGACCTCTACCCTTTTGAGGAAACCGTAAAGCAAACCACCGACGAGAAAACCATTATAGAGAAAATAGATATAGGCGGCGTATCGCTGATACGCGCAGCCGGTAAAAACTTTCAGGATGTGTGTATCGTAGCCTCGCGCAACCAATACCAGAGCCTGCTGCAACTGCTGAACGACCAAAACGGCGATACCGAACTGGCCGACCGCAAAAAATTGGCTGCCGCCGCTTTTGCAGAGTGCGCCCACTACGATGTAGCTATTGCAGAATACTTTAATAAAACCGAAGCTCCCTTCCAGCTATCGGTAGCTAATAGCCAACACCTGCGCTATGGCGAAAACCCACACCAGAAAGCCACTTACTATGGCGACCTGGATGCGCTGTTTGAAAAACTGAATGGTAAAGAACTGTCGTACAACAATCTGGTAGATGTAGACGCTGCCTGCGGCATCATAGCCGAATTTGCCGAGCCTGCATTTGCAGTGATAAAGCACACCAATGTATGCGGCATTGCCGAACGACCCACTATTACCGAGGCGTGGCTGGCAGCCCTTGCCGGCGACCCCGAGAGCGCTTTTGGCGGCGTGCTCATAGCCAACCGCCCCATAACCATGGAGGTAGCGCAAAAAATACACGAACTGTTTTTTGAAATACTGATAGCGCCATCGTTCGACGCCGATGCGCTTGAACTGCTGAAAACCAAGAAAAACCGCAACCTGCTGCGCCAGAAAATAGCAGTAGCTCCGGTAAAAGAATATAAGCGCATACTAAATGGCGTGCTGGTGCAAGATGCCGACACCCAAAATTATGCCGACTGGAAAGAGGTGAGCAGCCGCACCACTACCGATGCCGAGAAGGCCGACCTGATGTTTGCCAACATTGTGTGCAAGCACCTGAAATCGAACGCGATAGCGCTGGTAAAAGACAAACAACTGATAGGCAAGGGCTGCGGACAAACCAGCCGTATAGACGCCCTGCGCCAGAGTACCGACAAGGCGCGCCAGTTTGGCTTCAGCCTCGCAGGCGCTGTGCTGGCGTCCGATGCTTTTTTCCCGTTTGATGATTGCGTGCGTATGGCTCATGAAGCAGGCATTACCGCCGTTATCCATCCCGGCGGCTCTGTTCGCGATGCCGATAGCATCAATTTCTGTAAAGAAAACAATATGGCCATGGTCATCACCGGCCTCCGCCATTTTAAGCACTAATAGTTTTATTGCCCTCATTATTGATAAGCCCTGCCGAGTTGCGCAGGGCTTATTTGTGGGTATTCTTGATGTAATTACCGTACGGCAACACACTCACACACATAAAGGAAATTGAACTAATTTGCGGTAGTTTTTTTACCTTTCCATCTGCGTATGGCTCTGCGCTATTATCAATACCAAGTTCAATAACTATGGGAATACACTCAATAAGAATACAGAATTTCAAATCTATAAAAGACTCCGAAGAGGTGCTTTTAAAGCAATTGAATGTACTTATTGGAGCAAATGGAGTGGGAAAGAGTAATTTCATTAGTTTTTTTAAATTTCTGAACCGCTTATACGAACAGCAATTGCAACTGTACATTGCTCAAAACGGAATGGCAGATAATTTTCTGCATTTCGGACGCAAGTATTCCGACTCGCTTACCGGAGAGATTATTTTCGATAGCAAATCTCGTGAGGGATATAAATTCAGTATGATTCCAGATCTTACCGGTAATCTCCTTTTTTCGGAAGAGTGGTATAATACTATCAATAATGCAGGTAAATATTTCTGTAGTTCGATAGGTAGTAGCGGGAGCGTGGAAAGCGTGCTGAAAACACGATTGACTGCCACAAATAATAATTTACTACCTCAGTTTGCCGGACTAAAACTATTTCATTTTCACGATACCGGTTTCAATGCTAAGATGAAGCAACCCTGCAACACGCACGATTATGCTTTTTTGCAGGAAGATGGTGGAAATATTGCCGCTTTTTTATACCGGCTGCAAGAGAGTAGCCTTGCCAATTTCAGAATGATAGAAAAAGTTGTTCAATCGATTGCACCGTTCTTTGGCGGGTTTTATTTGCAACCCGATGAGATTAATGGTCAGCAAATATTTCTGCGATGGAGAGAAAAGGGATTCGATCAGTTATTTACGGCCCATAACTTATCTGATGGTACACTACGAATGATATGCCTTGCAACGTTGTTGTTGCAACCCAATCTGCCGGAGGTGATAATAATAGACGAACCGGAATTGGGATTACATCCTTTTGCTATCAGCAAGCTTGCAAGTATGTTGCAAAGCGCAGCCGAGCATACGCAGATAATCATATCGACGCAATCGGTAACATTAGTCAATCACTTTGAGGCAGATGATATAATAGTTGTAGACAGGGTCGATAACCACGAAACGTTGTTCCGTCGGCAATCTACGGAGGAGCTGAGCGTTTGGCTCAAAGATTATTCGCTGGGCGAATTGTGGGAGAAAAACGTATTGGGAGGCAGGCCGCGATTAGAGGAATTTACATAATAGTGGAAGGCCCAACTGAAGAGCAGTTTGTGAACGAAGTATTGCGCCCTTACTTCATTGGTATGGGCATCTACGATGTTAGGGCAATACTGATTCAAACAAGCCCCGGATACAAGGGTGGGGATATGAAATTTGAACGGTACAAAAACAACATAGAACACTTACTGAAAGCCGAACGCGACATAGTAGTAACATCGCTTATAGACTATTTTAGGTTGCGAACTGATTTTCCAAAATATGCCGAAGCACAAAGTATAGTAGATAAGTATAAGCGTGTGGCTTTTCTGGAGCATGCGGTTAGGGAAGTAATACCAGACGAGCGATTCGTGCCGTATATACAACTTCATGAGTTTGAAGGCCTGTTGTTTTCTGCCGATACTGGTTTTAAATACTTGGGTAATATACCCGAAAAACACATGACCGAATTGCAGCAGGCTATAGCCGGAGCGCCGGAACTAATAAACGACGGCGCTACCACAGCCCCATCTAAAAGACTGGAAAGGTTGATACCCGGCAATAAGAAAAGACAGCATGGCCCAATTGTTGCCATGGAAATAGGTATCCCTATTATATTAGCAAGATGCGATAGATTCAGGTATTGGCTGGAAACAATAACCGGGATAATGAAGGCGGGTTGATTTGCTTGCCCCAACTCCATCGGCATATGATATGCCCCATAAATTGATAATCTTTACTATCGGTGTGTCGTTACTTGTATATGCCTCGCACAATAAGTCGTTGCCTATTTCATCAGTACGTAGTTGACGACATCATGAAGCGATGCCCAGCGAAACTATAGAAGCATAGATGAAAAAACGCTGACGATTTTTACTGCCTGAGACGCCTAACGAATAAGTTCATCTGCGCTGCAAAAACAGCTACTCCAACACGAACCGTAATACATGATTTTTGTCGGCGGCGCGCAGTATCAGCACATAATTTCCTTTGGGCAGATTAGCGGGAAGCTGCAGGGTTGCATTTACAGCTGCATCTGCCACAACGTAGGTCGCCGTTGTTGCTCCATTAATGGCAGCGCCATTGAGCAGCCATTGGTATACCGGAGCGGCGCCTGCATCGGTGGGGGTAGCCGCCAGCGTAACCGGCGTTCCGCTTAACAGTAAACCAGCGGGCAGCCCGGTAATAGTAACGCCCGGTTGAATGATTGGTTTTACGACTAATGTGTCTTCGTCTGTGACCACCAGCGGATAGGCACATTCATGGCTGCCATTCACTTTCAGCGTCACTACATCGTTATTTGCAGGTAGGTAGGTCATGGACATTGTGGTGTCGGTGGATGCGCCATTTACTTTCCAAAGGTAGCGAGGGGCATTCCCGCCGTTGGTAGAGATGGCTGTAAACGTAACCGGGGTTCCGGCGCACTCAAATGAGCCTGATGGTGAGCGAGTAATACTTGCCGAAAATACCTTATTGCTAATGGTTATTGCCTTTGCGCTGCTTCGCGATACACATGCATTGGTTACTGTATAAATGATGGTGTCTATACCTGTCGATAAGCCGGTTACAATGCCGCCAGCTACGGTAGCCCGTGTGTTACTAGCCGTCCATACACCGCCGGTTGTAGCGCAGGTCAGCGTTATTTGCCCTAAGCTGCACACTGAGTCGGGGCCAACAATAGGGGCTATACCAATGGTATTCTCCACCTGGTTGGTCATCACCACCTCATTATCGTCGAAATATATACCTACGCGATTGGGTATTGTCACGCCGTCGGGCAGGCCATTTTTAACCTTTACTTTAAACGAAAACTGCGCCATGTTCTGCCCATGGTGCGAGCTGTCGGGCAGATTGATGCCGGGAAAATCGAACTTCACTACATTATGGCCGCCGGCTGAGGTATAGGCCAGTTGCATACCCTCGGGCGCCGACACTATCTGCATTCTGCGCAGCTCCACATTGTCCGACAGGGTATCCATAACATGTATATTGTGTGCGGTGTCGTTGCCGGTGTTCTCAAAATGAACGGTATACAGCAGCTCGTCGCAAGGCAAAACCAAGCTTGATGGGCTTACCTCTATCATGTTGGGGTCCCAACTGGCTTTTATTGTATCTACCCTGATAAAATAGTTATTCGAAACATCGGCATCGCCTACTGTGGGGGTAATTGTAATTCTTGTTTGCACAGTATCGCCAATAGTCAACCATGAGTCTCGGTTTACGCAATTGAAATAAAGGCAGGTAGGAGGCGTGTTTCCGGCAAGACCAGTTATATTCCAAATAAGGTTGTTACCGCTAACTGTTGCCGGAGGTGAAGATGATTCTAAACGATACTTGGGGCTAATACTCATGGTCACCGTTGCATTTTGAGGCGTACGGTAATTGTTGAAAGGACAAATACTACCCTGAAACAGATGCCGCCCGGCATTAGAAACGGAGCGAAAGTAGAGATCCATCCCTGATGTTGTGTCGCAACGAATTGCAAAGTGCTTTTCTGTTGACCATGCGCCTGTGTAATAAACAGTATCTTTAATTGTTCCCGAAGTTGGACAGGAAATTCTCAAACCAGGTACACTTAATAAAGCTCTAAAAGTATAAATTGTACGATTGGGAGCAGATGCCTTGTAATACATACCGCCAGTGACGCTAACAGTATCTATTGGAATACCATTTGAGTCAACCGCAACTTTAAGGGGAATTTGAGATATCCAATCGTCTGAATTAAGCGTGCAATTGCTATCTCGATCAAAAAAGAACTTGATGGGCATTATGTAACACGATACTTCATCATAATCATATGAAACTGAATCTAGCGGAGTAGCGCCTTGCAGCAGTAGATGTTTAATACTGTACCTGCCGGAAACTCCGTAATTATGCATAAAGCTTGCATCGAGATCACGATCCATGTATCTGGGGGTTACCGTGTCGGAGGCTCCGTCGCCGTAACGGGTGATGAGTGTGAGCGTATTAGATACGCCGCAGATTCTAAGCCGGAAATTAGTAGCAGGGCAAACAAAGCCAACCCTTAGTATTGAGTGTCCCAATATTCCGCTTTGTTTAAATATAAACACTTTATTTGAATAAGACGACAGACCGCTGGCAATGCAGGTATTTTTACAGCGTACGTAGCCGGATGCAAGCGGACTGTAGCGCACGGGCGTATAATTAGCGCCGGGTATATCTGTCCAGGTAATGCTGTCGGGCGAGCTTTGCCACTGCAGCCTTGTGCCACAGGAAGTGTAACCCGTAAGCGAAAGCGTATCGGCAGCGCCGGCGCAAGCGCCAATGGTGGCTACCGCTGCTACGCCGGGCGACGGGGCGCCGCTGCAGGACGCCGGAGTAACGGTTATCGTTTTGGTAGCAATACAATGCTCGCTGGTAGAATAGGTAATAATCGTTGTACCTACGACAACTCCGGTTACCGGGCCGTCGAAACTATGGTCGACGACTGTAGCGATTGCGGGGGCGCTACTTGTCCAGGTATGACTCCAACCGCCACCGCTTTTCAGGTCAATGGTCGACGAAACACAAACTGAGGAAGGACCGGTTATTGGCAAAGCTGCTGATAGCGCATATACGGAAATATAAGATTCACATCCGTCGGACGAAAGATAATATATGCCATAGGCATCCCGGTGCAACGCTTTCGTGAATCCGGTTGCAGAGTCTACAAAGAAGTTATAGCGAGATCCTGAAAACCAGTATCCGCCTGGAACATCGGTATGTAATGTTGTAGTGTCGCCCTCGCAAAGAGTAGTTATGCCTGAAAGAACTGGTTTCGGCGTTACTGTAACATTTTTAGTAGCAAAGCCGCAACCCGCGGCGGAATAAGTGATAACTGCGCTGCCAACGGAAATTCCAAAGGCATACGGTCTTCCGGATACATAATCTACCTTTACTATTGATGAGTCGCTTGTTGTATATGTGCCACCTATAAATAAGTTGCGTATATCACTGCTGTTCGAAAAGTGACAAACTGTAGGACTCCCCGTCCAGATTATTGGCGGCATAGACAAAAAAACACTAATTACTAATACAGCACGTGCTGCGCCTACTGTGTAAGTAATTGTTGCGCTACCTGCCCCAATTCCTGTAACCACCCCGGTTGCCGAGCCAATAGTTGCTACCGCCATATTTGAGCTGGTCCATACCCCTCCGGGTGTACCATTAGCAAGGGTATCAGTAGTACCCACACAAACCGTAGGTATACCGGTAATGGCGCCTATGCCAAAAGACGCAACAGAAACTAATAACGCTAATAACAGCAGATATGCTTTTTTCATAGAAGGTTTTTATTAGAGGTTATATTTTGCTCGCAACCTGCGCTGCTATGCAATGGGCTTGCCATTGGGCTATTTGGCATCAAGAGCGGTATTAACAACAAAAAGCCACACTTTATACTCTTTCAGTTAAAAACAAAAAGTGTATACGAACGTACAAAAAAATACTATCTATAAATAGTTTGTGTAAAATAAATTGTTGTTTTTATAGAGGCGAGCAGGCTATTTTGACCTCCCTATTTGTAATCCACCAGATAAATCGCCAACAACTCGCCATAACCCCAAAAACAAAACCGGCTCGCTGCAATGGCTATTGCAATAGCGTTGAGTTGTGGTAATAAAATTCGCAACTGACCATACATCTGGCTTGTTGTACATGATTAGTACTGCACAGCATGCTATCTTTCCAAAAGTCGTACACAGTGATGATTCCGGCCAGCGAAATACTTGCTGTTATTGTAAACAGATTATCGTAATTTCATACCAAATAATCTTTGATGTACTTAAGATATACCTATATGTTTATCTGCTTGTTGTGCTTGTTTGCTTGCCGCAAGAAGGATAATACACCCGTAAAAGTAACCAACCCTGTATCAACCCCAAGCGACACGGCAATACGATATACCGGCATTGGAGAGATGATTGTTTTCGATCACAGATTTGATACCTTTGGCCCTCAATATGCTCCAGATGCTTTTGATACATTCAATTTACGGTTTGTGTCTGACAGCGTTGCTATGGTAAATGGTCAATTATTGACTCTGGATTCACTTGATTCAAATTATCGGATTTACACCAAAATAGGTGGTTATATAAGCGATTCATGGACCTACAAGCTAACATGCGACATTAAGAAAGCGCCACTGAAATACTACAATAAAAATAAAGACCGTTGGGGAACACAGTGGTATACAATTTATACAGCTAAGTATTTACCTAATCGGCTAATATCTGATTACATTTCATCTATACAGGGTGCAAGGGCGTTAACAGGAACGTGTTTTGTACCATATCATGCGTACGACTCAGCTAATTCTACTTATGTTTTAAGAGATACATTGTACACATTAAACCAAAACATAGAATTTATACGGGTTAACGACTCAACTATTAGTTTTCATGGCAACCCTTTGAACTTCGGGGATACTGTAATGCACTACAAATATATCGACCATGTCGCAAAAACGGTTACTTTTGAAACATACCATAAATACCAATACAGAGAATCGACGCTTACGTACAATTATATTACCAATAAAGTAACTTTCGAACAGCGAGAAGTTAATCAACCTTTCGACAAGCTCGTAAAGCTTGTACAATAAGTTATACCGTTTGGACATTAAAAATCGCCATGCTGGGATTGTTGCGACCCTCCGGGGCGCAGCCTAAAAATAATACATTACTCAACTACAAACCTGTAGCGCCTAACGGCGCAATGACATGCGTTGGCGCCGAATTTTTATCGATTTGGTATTAGTATTGATTGTTTTACGGCGCTACTAATAACTCACAATAACCCCAAAAACAAAACCGGCTCGCTGCGAAGCAACGAACCGGCGATATAAATGCGAAAATGTTGTTTTAAGATGCTATGCCCATGTCGGCAAGTATGGGGGCTATAAAATCGGTGAGCTCTTTTACATAAGCCGGCGAAAAATCGAATTTTATACCTGCGGTTTGGTACAGTTCGCCAAGGGTCTTTGTATAGCCCAGACTCAGCGCATGCATGTAGTTGCTCAGCGCCTGCTCTTTGTCGGTGCGGTATTGGCGCCACATGGCCAATGCGCCCAGTTGCGCAATACCGTACTCTATATAGTAAAAAGGCACTTCAAACAAATGCAATTGTTTTTGCCAGAAGTTGGCGCGGTATTCCTCAAATCCCGTCCAGTCGGTAATACCGGTCGAGAACTCGCCCAGTATTTGCAACCACGCCGCTTCGCGGTCGGCTACGGTATGTCCGGGGTGGGTGTACAGCCAGTGTTGGTATTTGTCTATGGTGGCTATCCAGGGCAGCACGGTTATTGCGCGCTCCAGTTCTTCCAGTTGTGCGCGACGCAGTTCGCCTGCATCAGTAAAAAACTCATCCCAATGCTCCATCGAAAACAGCTCCATGCTCATGCTGGCCAGTTCGGCAATCTCCATTGGGTATTCCTTAAATGCCGTTAGCGGCAACGGATGCGCCAGAAACGAATGAACAGCATGGCCCCCTTCGTGCATCATGGTTATTACATCGCCTACAGTACCTGCGGCGTTCATAAATATAAACGGCGCTCCGGTTTCTGCCAGCGGACAGTTATAGCCGCCGGGAGCCTTGCCCTTGCGGCTTTCCAGGTTCATGCGGCCAATATCCTTCATGGTTTGCAGGCAACCGCTAAAGTAACCCCCCAGCCTGTTGAACACCGCTATCGTTTTGTCGCACAGTTCGGCGCCGGTGGTAAAGGGGTGCAGCGGCTCAATGCCTACCGGCTCGGCATCGCTGTCCCATGGGCGCATATTGTCCAGCCCCAGCCTGTTTTGGCGGTTGCGCACCAGCAGCGCCTGCAGCGGCACAATATGCTCGCGCACCGCATTATGAAACGCAAAGCAATCATCGACCGTATAATCGAACCTGCCCAACTCTCTGAATTTATAATCGCGGTAGTTTTCGAAACCCGCATTAACCGCTATCTGTTGGCGCACTGCCAGCAACTTGTCAAACAGTTCGTTGAGTTTATCTTTATCTTCCAGCCTGCGGGTAGCCACCTTTGTAAACACCGTTTCCCTCAGGCTGCGGTCGGGACTGTGCAAGAAGCGGGCCGCCTGCTGCAGGGTATATTCTTTATCGTCAATCGTTACGCCCATAGCGCCCGATATTACCCCATATTGTTGGGCCATCAGGTTCATATCGGCCTGCAAGGCCACGTTTTCCTCGCGATATAGTTTGGCGGCATTGTCTACGCTGCGCAAATAGGGGAAGAAAACGCTTTTATCCAGCTCTTGCGTATAGGGGCAATCCAGTAGTTTTTTGTTGAGCTCAAAGCTATAGGGCTTTATTTTGGGCTCTATTTCCATACAGAAATAGGTAAACGCCGCTTCATACTCCGCATTGGTAGTGTCGCAGGTCATTTTTATCTGTCGCCAGCAGGCGTCTTCGCTTATCACCGCTTCCAGCTCGCTCATATCGGCCAGCCATTGTTCCAGCTCGGCTTTATTGTTCAGTACGCGCTCCTTTAGCTCTTCGTAGTAGGGTTGCAGGGCCTCCCAATTGGTAACTGTAAAATCGGCAGGCAAAAACGTTCTTTTTTTCTGCACCAGCGGCACAAAGGATCTGTTCATAATCTTGATTTTCGTTCTGCAAATTACGTGGAATGGGGGAAAAATGGGTGTTGTATTTTGGGGTGGGTAAGGTATACAATTACGAACAACCGAACTATTGTGTAATTTTATTAAAGAGTAATAAGTTTTGCAGCAATTATACCCCCATTCAATGGTCTGGAGCCTGAATTGCGCATAGTTCGGAGTCTGAAGACTACAAACATCGGTGAATGCAAACTGCTATAACCGGCAAACATCTGTCTACTACATTCGCTACTTACTCCCCCCTCCCCCCACTCACAAAAATAATTGCCAACTTTCGGGATTTCATTTTTTTTCTAACACTGTCCACATTACATTTGTGGTAAGTTGTGAATTTAATGGGTTAGTAAGTAAGAGCTGCCGGATTCCTCCAGCGGCTCTTTTCTGTTTTATTGTATACTTACAATCCCGCTGCGCTTATTGCCTGCTTTCTATTGTTACACGTTCCACCCCGCTCAATACTGTTATGGCCAAAACTAAAACCGCTTTTTTCTGTCAGCAATGCGGATACGAAACCCCGAAATGGACCGGTAAATGCCCGTCGTGCGCCGCATGGAACTCGTTTGTAGAGGAGGTGGTGCAGCGCGACGACAAATCGAAGCCCGAAACCGTGAGCTGGGACGATGACAACAACAATAAAAAAGAAGCCCGCAAAGCCCATAAGCTCGATGAAATAGTGCACACCAGCGAGGCGCGCATGATGGCCCCCGATACCGAACTGAACCGAACCCTGGGTGGCGGCATAGTGCCGGGCTCGGTAATACTGGTGGCCGGCGACCCGGGTATTGGTAAATCTACCCTGTTTTTGCAGTGTGCGTTGCAATGGCGGTCTATAATCACGCTATATGTGTCGGGCGAGGAAAGCGCACAGCAAATAAAACTACGTGCAGAGCGTATAGGCATCACCAACAACAATTTGTACTTGCTCACTGCCACCGACACCAATACCCTGTTTCAGGAGGTGAAAAAAGTGCGGCCGCAGCTGCTTATCATAGATTCTATACAAACACTGGAATCGCCGTATGTAGAATCGGCGGCGGGCAGTGTGTCGCAGGTGCGCGAGTGCGCGGCCGAGCTGCAACGGTTTGCCAAAACCACCAATATACCGGTTATAATAATAGGCCACATAACCAAGGACGGCGCCATAGCCGGCCCCAAGGTGCTGGAGCATATGGTGGATACGGTGTTGCAGTTTGAAGGCGACCGCCACTATGCCTACCGCATATTGCGCACCCTCAAAAACCGCTTCGGATCTACATCAGAGATTGGGATATACGAGATGATAGCAACCGGTATGCGGGCAGTAAGCAACCCATCTGAGATACTGCTATCGCAACACGACGAGCCGCTGAGCGGCGTGGCAATTGCCGCCACTATGGAGGCATCCCGCCCGCTGATGATAGAGGTGCAGGCGCTGGTAACGCAGGCCGTGTACGGCAATCCGCAGCGCACCGTGAGTGGTCTGGATCTTCGTAGGCTGCAGCTACTGCTGGCTGTGCTGGAAAAGCGCGGCGGGTTTCATTTTGCCGCCAAAGATGTGTTTGTAAACATTGCCGGCGGACTGAAAATAGAAGATCCTTCTATAGAGTTGGCGTTGGTATGCGCGCTGCTATCGAGCTACGAAGACAAAGCCCTGCCCTCCAATATTTGCCTGGTAGGCGAAATAGGCCTGAGCGGCGAAGTGCGTGCCGTAAACCGCATAGACCAGCGCATAGCCGAGGCCGACAAGCTGGGTATGGATGTAATATTTATACCCAAAGCCAATGCCAAGGGGCTAACACCCGCCACCTACAAAATACAGATAAAGACGGTGAATAAGGTGGAGGATGTGTATAAGATGTTGTTTTAGGTTGGAGATTGAATAGCCTGTAGTAATAGGTTGTCGCAACCGGGAATTATTGATTGGATGTAATCCGCTCAAACAACATATATTCCTTTCCGTCAAATTCAATATGCATAGGAGGCTCTTTATACCATGGCGCTCCATTATGGGTATTTTGTTGCACCTGTATGTGTAAATGAGGTTCTATACTAAAACCTGAATTGCCAACCAGGCCTAAAGGTTGCCCGGTAGTTACGGGTTGTCCCACCTTTACAAATACCTCGTTCATTTTCATATGACACATAAACACATAATAGTCGTTGGTAGCTATCAGTACCTGATTAGTGTTGGTAGGGCCTCGTTTACGGTTTGGCGGCGTATTATCCGGATTGTTTTGCGCTGTTTTCAATACCCTTCCGGCACACGGGCTAAACACCGTGTCGCCGAAAATCGCATAGTCGCCGAGGTTTGAGGAGAATATTTTGTTTGCCCTGTTGCCCGCCCTATTCAGTTTCACAAGGTCCATTGCATAAACCATGCCTTTGCGCCTGTAGTGAAACAAATTTGTGGGCAAGCCCCTACCGCCCTGAAACACAATATAGTCGCCATGCTTTAAGGGGAAGGATAAATTGGCCACACCGTAATTCTTGCCCACGCTTCCTGTAAAGTACATTATGGATAAAACCAGCAATATGAGGCTAAACAACCACGAAAACGGTCGATAACGTTGCTTCAGTTGCACAGTTTCTACGGGCTTTGAGCCCGTAATGGCAGTAATCAGAAAGAAGATAAAAACTATAGCGTAGGCATATTTTAAATACAAAGACAGCAACACCCAAGCGCCATACAAGTAAAGAAATATACCTCCGGTAATAGCCAATGCCAAACGGCTTTGGTTTTGCCCAATACCAGTTGCGCGGCGCCCTACCAAAAACAGCGTGAAGAAGGCAAACAACAGTGTAATCCCAAGCAGGCAATAAATAATCATATGGGCGCTAATAATACACAAAGGTAGGTTTGCAACAATACATTCTCTGATTAGTTATGCGTCCTAGTTTCAAGCAAATCGCAATAGTCAGTTCAGAAAATGCTGCAGAAGAATAGCGCTCTGCAATACACAAAATTGTATGGCGCCGCCAAACAAAATACCTACATCAAACAAAAAATGTTAAAATGCTATTTGGTCGCAGGAATTTAGCATTGCTGTCGTCTAAAACTTAACTTTGAGTAAATTTAAAAAACAGGTATGAGAAAGTCATTGCTATCCATAGCTTTAGGCCTTATAGGGGTGGGCGTTGCCCCTCAGTTGCAAGCGCAAAATATTTATACCTATGCAGGTATTGCCAATACTGCCGGGTATAGCGGAAACGACAGTCTGGCTACGCTTGCGCGTATGGCGGGTCCGGCAGGTATAGCCGTCGGCCCTACCGGCAATGTGTATGTGGCCGACAGCCGCAACAATGTGGTGCGGGTAATAGATGGCGCGCACATCATAAAAACTTTTGCCGGCATGGGCACAGCTGGCTATGCCGGCGATGGCGGCCCGGCTACAGCAGCTCAACTACGCAACCCAACTGCGGTAACCGTAGACGCCGCTGGCAATGTATACATAGCCGACAGCCGCAATAATGTGGTGCGTATGGTAAGCGCTGCAGGCGTGATAAGCACCGTGGCCGGCGATAATACAGCTGGCTATGCCGGCGATGGCGGCCCGGCAACAGCGGCGCAACTACGCAACCCAAGCGGCGTGGCTGTAGATGCCACAGGCGGCATCTACGTGTCGGATACAAGAAATTTTGTGATACGTAAAGTATCGGCAGGCATAATCAGCACTATTGCCGGTAACAATACGCCCGGCTATAGCGGCGACGGCGGCGCTGCAACGGCGGCGCAATTGGCGCGCCCGTTGGGACTGGGTATAGATGCCGCAGGCAATATATATGTGGCCGATGCATGGAACAATCGTGTGCGCCGCATTAGCGCCACGGGCAATATTGCCACCTTTGCCGGCAACGGCACGCTGGGTCATAGCGGCGATGGCGGACCCGCAACCGCGGCGGCGTTTGCCAGCCCAAGCGATGTAAAAACCGACGCAGCAGGCAATGTGTTTATTTCCGATTCGGGCAATACGGTGCGTATGGTAAACACTACCAATATTGTTACCGCTTTTGCAGGCACAGGCGCAGCAGGCTACAGCGGCGATGGCGGACTGGCAACGCTGGCGCGCTTTAGCGGACCCACAGGCCTGGCGATAGATGCCGCGCACAATGTATACATAAGCGCCACTGGCAATAATGTGGTAAGGCGCGTTGGCGACTCGGTAGCGGGCATCAGCATCACATCGAGCATGGGCGATACCGTTTGTCTTGGCGGCGCTACTATTCATTTTATTGCTACACCTATAGCCGACAGCGACCCACACTATCAGTGGCAACTGAATGGCGTAAATGCCGGCGTAGATAGCTTTGGCTTTACTACAGGCCTTGTGCGCGGCGACAGAGTGCGTTGTGTGCTTACTACTTCGGCCGGTATTCCGCTGGCTATATCTAAAACCATGGTGGTAGATAGTTTCCCGGCTAATGGTACTATTACAGGCCCTACCAGCCTGTGCGTGGGCGTATCTACCGTGTTGCGCGTTATAGGCGTTCCTCCCGGTCCGGGCGGATTGTGGGTGAGTAGCGATACCACTATAGCAACAATGGGTACGCCTCCGGGCAGGGTTACTGCCCTCAACGTAGGCGCCGATACTATCTACTATATTACCACCAACGGTTGCGGCTCATCTACTGCCAGTCTGCCTATAGTGGTTGTGCCCAATACCATAGCCGCCATCAGCGGTCCGCTGAATGTTTGCGAGGGCGAAACCGTAGTTTACACAGATACTACCGTAGGCGGCCAGTGGCGCATCAATCGTCCGGCTATGTTTGGCGTTATCGACTCTGTTACCGGTTCGTTTACCGCAGGTTTCCGCCCGGGTCCGCTGAATGTTATTTATGCTACTTCAGCAGGCTGCTTTGTTAATCTCAATATCATGATCGACTCACTGCCAGTAGTAGGACCTATAACCGGCGCTACAACCGTCGATTCGGGCGCTACCATCACCCTTACCGATCCTACATCGCCGGGCGGTGTGTGGACAAGCGGTAATACTACGATAGCAACAGTAGGTTCTTTGACGGGCATTGTTACCGGCACAGGGTCGGGCGTGGTTACCATTACCTATACCATTACCAATGCAGCTGGTTGCACCGCCGATACTACCTACGATATTACGGTGGTAAACACTACCGGTATTGCGCAGGTAGGCAACGCCGCAGGAATAAACATGTACCCCAACCCTGCCCACAACACCCTGACTATAGCCGCCAATGGCGCAGCAGGCACAGTAACCATTACCGATATTACCGGCCGCATTGCCTATACCGGCAAGCTGCAGGCGGGCGCGGCAACTACTGTAGATGTAGCTGGCTTCAATACAGGTATGTACTTTGTAACTGTAGCTACCGCTAATAGTGTGTATACGGGCAAAATAGAAAAACAGAAGTAGGATAATAAACCTATTGCAAGAATATAGCAGGGCTGCCTACAAGGCGGCCCTGTGTTTTTTGTGGGTTGCTGCATTTAGCGCCGCGTAGTTGCCGGGGCTGCAAGTTTCCCCCAAAAGCGCCTGACGTTCATTTGGCGGCTTTCCAAACCTCAGCGTAACAGGCATATTGTATCCGGGCAACCACTATTGCCAAATTCAATGGTGGTATAGTTCAATTGCGCTATACAGCTATTACCTTTGTAGTATGTCGTATTTCAAAACAGCGAAGCCTTTTGTTATTGCGGGTCCGTGTAGCGCCGAAACGCGCGAACAAACGCTGGAAACGGCGGCGGCGCTGAGTAAAATGAATGTGCAGCTTTTCAGGGCCGGCGTTTGGAAACCGCGCACGCGTCCCGGGTCGTTTGAGGGCAATGGCCCCGACGCGCTGGTATGGCTGCAGGAGGCAAAGCAAACCTATGGCCTACCCGTAACCGTAGAGGTAGCGGAACCCGAACACATAGAGCTGGCGCTGAAACACGATATAGATGTGCTATGGCTGGGCGCCCGCACTACTGTAAACCCGTTTCAGGTGCAGCGGCTGGCCGATGCGCTAAAAGGTGTGCGAATACCTGTGATGGTAAAAAATCCCGTTAACCCGGATGTGAACCTGTGGCATGGCGCTATAGAACGGCTGGAGCAGGCAGGTATAGAACAAGTAGCCGCTATACACCGCGGTTTTTCTGGCTATAGCAGCGCTGCCGGTTACCGCAATCAGCCCAACTGGCCTATAGCCATAGAGCTAAAACGCCGGCGCCCTGAGCTGGCTATGATATGCGACCCAAGCCATATAACCGGCGCCCGCAACCGTATAGCAGAGGTGGCGCAGAAAGCGCTGGATATGCGGTTTGACGGGCTGATGATAGAGACCCACCCGCGCCCCGACGAAGCCTGGAGCGATGCCGCACAACAGGTGACGCCCGAAGCGCTGAAAACAATACTGGCACAACTAACGGTGCGCGAAGAGTTTACCACCGACATGAGCAGCCAGGTGCAACTGGAGTATCTGCGGCAGGTAATGGATAGCCTGGATGCCGAAATAATAGACCTGATAGCCCGCCGAATGGAACTGAGTGAGAAAATGGCGGCAGTGAAAAGCGTGTGCAATATGACCGCCTACCAGCCTGCCCGCTGGCGCGAAATAGTAGAGACCCGCAGCGAGCGAGCAGCTATGCACCAGATGCCGAAGGAGTTTATAATAGATGTGTACGAAAAAATACACCACGAAAGCATACGCAAACAACTATCTGTGCTGGCCGAACTGAATAAGGGCGCATTGACAAAATAAAAAAACTAAATTTGCCGGTCTTAAATTAGCAACCCTTGGCATTAAAGCAACACTTAGACGATAAGGTCAGGTTCGACCAGCAGGTAGACAACTCAAAGTCTTATGTATTGCCGTTTATAGAAAAGACAAAGCCTATAACCAAGGGTACTACGGTGTTTGAGGTAGGCACTGCCGAAGGCGGCGTGCTGCTGCCCTTTATAGAGCGCGGCTGCTACTGCGTGGGCGTAGACCTTGCTCCCGAGCGTATAGACCTTGCCAATCATTTTCTGGAAAAAGAGGTGGCGGAAGGCAAAGTAACTTTTATACTCCAAAACATATACGAGGAGTCGTTTTTGAAACGGTTCAAAAACTACTTCGATATTATCATACTTAAAGATGTAATAGAGCATGTGCCGGAGCAAGCCAAATTTGTAGCTTATCTGAAACTGTTTCTGAAGCCTGGCGGACAAATATTCTTTGGTTTTCCGCCATGGTATATGCCTTTTGGCGGCCACCAGCAAATATGCCGCACCAAGTGGGTGAGCAAGTTGCCGTACTACCATATATTGCCGCGGTTTATGTACAGAGGCATACTTAAGATGGCTGGCGAGCATCCGATAATCATCAAAGAATTGATGGAAATAAAGGATACGCAGATTACTATTGAGTATTTTGAAAAGATAGCGAAGGAAAATAATCTGCGGATACTGAACAAACAACACTATCTGATTAACCCCATATACAAATACAAATTCGGGCTGCAACCGCGCAACCAGTGGGCGCCGCTAAGCTGGATACCCTATTTCCGCGATTTTGTAACTACATGCGTATATTATACGGTGGGCGAATAACTCAAAACCGAGCGGTAAGTACAAATGCTGTTTTGTTTCGTTGTTTGATTTCACAAAAAATTACAACCCGCCTTTTAAGTTGCTATTGTATTAATCGCTAAACTTGTAGAAAGTTTTGAATTTATGATCGATCCTGTAACAGAACCGGTTAGTATCGACGCCGCCCATGCTATACAACGCCTGGTAGGCAATATGGAGCAAGTAATAAAGGGCAAACGCAGACAAATAGAAATGGTGGTTACCTGCCTTATAGCAGGTGGGCATATACTTATGGAAGATAATCCCGGCACGGGCAAAACTGTGCTGGCGCGCACCCTGGCCCAAAGCATAAGCGGCGGCGCCGATGGCGAGCATGTATTGTTTAAGCGTATTCAGTTTACCCCCGACCTGCTGCCTATGGACCTGATAGGCTCGCACATTTTCGACGATCGTAATAAAGAGTTTGTGTTTAAAAAAGGCCCGTTGTTTTGCAATGTGCTGCTGGCCGACGAGATAAACCGCGCATCGCCCAAGGTGCAAAGCGCGCTGCTGGAGGCCATGGCCGAGCAGCAAATAACCGTAGGCGACACTACTATGCTGCTGGAGCGTTTGTTTTTTGCAATAGCTACCCAAAATCCTATAGAGATGGAGGTCACCTACCCGCTGCCCGCCGCCCAGCTCGACAGGTTTTTTATGAAAATACAGTTTGGCTATGTAAACGAGGAAGCCGAACTGAATATATACCGCGAATACCTGAGCATTGCCAAAAACCTTACCGACCTAAAGCAGGTATTGAGCATGCAGGATATACTGGCGCTGCAGGCAATGGCCGGCGAGGTGTTTCTGCATGACGAGATAATTCGCGCCGTCAGCAACATAGTGCGCGCCACCCGCGAGCATCAGGATATTTCGCTGGGCGCATCTACCCGTAGCGGTATAGCGTTTTTGAAATGCCTGCGAGCCTATGCGCTGGTATGCGGCCGAACGTATGTAATAGAAGACGACGTAAAAGACATAGCCCGCGTAGTACTGGACCATCGCCTTGTGTACCGTAACAAAGACGGGAAACAAAAAGCGCTGGACAGCATAATAAACAAAGAAACAGAACGCCTTGCCAAACTGAAATTGTATCAGGGCAAATAATAAAGGTATCACCTAAAAAGAGACGCTTGAGTTTTGAATGGAAAAAATGCATCGTTGCTGCGGGCATACTGGCTTTAAGCTTGTGTGACTATAGCGCTATGGCCCAAACAAACAACAGGCCCAGCCGGACCGCGCCTACGCTGCCGCAACTACTGCCGCAGTTTATGCCGCCGCACCCCGCCAACAAAATGTCGGAGCGCTATTTTAATATAGACGCAAAGCGCATGATTGAAGACATGGACGGCGAAGACGCCCTGGCAAGGTCGCGCGAGTTTAAGCGGATAGACAGTACCTACTACGTGGGATGGATGTTTGAAGGCACTTATAAATACAACCACGCCGCCGACTACCTGGGCTATAAAAATGCCGCGGCCCCGCTGGAACGCGCGCTGGCGCTTATGGAGCACGACTATGCCAAAGCCCTTGCCACCCGATCGAACGACGTAAAGATTCTGTATCCCATACGCATCATTCAGCCCGACTATACGCGCATTGCCAACTACCTGATGAATTGCTACAGCAATACCAATCAGGAAGAAAAATTGTTTAAGCTGCTGCGCCACATACTGAAATGGAATTTTCAGCGGCACTACTACATGGACACCTACGACTATATGGCGTGGACCGTGCACCGCAACAGATTTTACACCAGTTCGAAGTTTTCGTTTCTGAAAAACTCGATAGATGAAAACGAGGCGCTCGCCAACAGCTACCTGGATAGCAGCCTGATGAAGATAAACAAGAACACAGCCATAAACGATGGTGTGTTTGCCCCCGGATATGCCGATGCCGAGCGCATGAGCGTGTATCACTACAAAAACATATTGTATAGCTACACCTTCAACATAGACTCGGCAAGCCGATACTTTGAGCTGATGCGCGAAAAGGGCAGGCTACCCCACAACAACTATGCTACCTTCAGGGCTATATGCGGCGACTTCCGTACAGCAGAGGAGGAGTATAAAATAGCCTCTATGCAAGATGCCGGCGATAAACGCCTGCAGGAGTGGTGCTACTACACCAGCATACTGGACATATATAAGGGCGAACCGAAAAACGGCGCAGGTCTGGCCAAAAATATGATAAGGGCCGCAGGGTCTACCCCCGGCTATGGCTGGTATAATATAGCCTTGTCGCGCTGCATGCTCTATGACGGGCAGATAGCCGAGGCAGAACGTTACTTGAACAAAGCTGCCGAATTTAAAGAGTTGCACATAGGCACTACGCTGGGCCAAAGCCATTACGACTTTAGCGTGCAGCTACTAAAGCTGGTGAACAAAGAACAGGAATGGCAGATGCAAAAGTTTGAAAATGCCAACTGGTGGTACAACCCCAACGTGCTGATGACGATGAGTAAGAAACTGAGCGAAAAATACCTGCAACAGTTGCTCATCATCAATCTGTTTTCTCAAAACCCCGAGCGCGACAGGGTCATCTACAAGCTGTTTTCCGACGAAAGCACCGTGTCGTGGGACGAGATATGGTACCTCATACACGACTTTAGCGCCAAGTATTTTATAAAACGTTTTGAGAAAGAAGCCGCTACCGACAAGCGCAAGGATATACGCAAGTATTTTACGCTTATGGCGGCGCGGCTTAAAATGCAGCAGGGTAAGTATAACGAAGCAAAAATCATCTTCGACCAACTGCTGCGCGATAAGAATATAGATACCGACTACGAAAAGCTATATATAGCGCGCCTGTTTCAGGCCGAGGCCGAATGTGCTAAAGAGCTGGGCGATGAGGAGCAAAGCCGCCGCTGGCTGTACCAGCTATATGTTACCTATCCGCAGCTGGTACCGTTTACGGGCCTGAAAATGAATATGAATCTGCACATACTGGGTGCGCCCGATGCAGCAGTAGAAAAACGCCTCCGCGACTGCAACATCAACTGGACAACCGGCGCCGATGCGCCCGATGTTTATGTGTCGTTTAGCAAAAACGGCAACCGAAAAAACATACAATATTATGTGATGGGCAAAAACGGTAACTTTCTGGTGCAGAAACAATCGTTTGCCTATGCCAAGACCGAGGAAGCCGGTAAGGAGCTGGCCTATCGTATTTTTAATATAGGCGGCAAGGAGCCGGAACCCGAACGACCCGAAAAAGATGAAAAAATAACGCCCGCCGTTAGGTAGGTACAGCAGAAAAACACTAACTTGAGGTTAAAGAACTATTGATAACACAATAAATTCCCGGAAGCGGGAAAAGGCTTATGGCAAAAATTACACCATTCAAGGGGCTGCGTCCCCAAAAAGAGCTGGCAGCTAGCGTGGCTACCTTACCCTACGATGTGGTAAGCGTGGCAGAAGCCAGAGAGTTCAGAAAAAACATTCATAACTTTTACCACGTTACAAGGTCGGAGATAGACCTGCCTGAAAACACAGATGTGCATAGTCAGCAGGTATATGACAAAGCCAGAGAAAATCTGGAAGCGATGATTCACAACAAAACCCTGATTCAGGATTCCGACCCATGCTACTATATATATGAGCTGGTAATGGACGGCCGATCGCAAACAGGGCTTATCTGCGGATCATCGGTAGACGATTACAACCACGGCATAATAAAGAAGCACGAATATACCCGCCCTGAAAAAGAGCAGGATCGTATAAGCCACATAACCACCACAGGCGCGCAAACCGGCGTAGTGTTTTTGGCCTACAACGACTGCGAAAGCGTACAAACCATAATAGATGAGTGGAAAGCCAATCACGAACCGGTAAACGACTTTACGGGTACCGACGGCATACGCCACATACTATGGGTGGTAAACGAATATGCCAAAGTAGCCAAAATAACCCTGCATTTTAGTCAGGATGTGCCCTGCACCTATATAGCCGACGGTCACCACCGTGCGGCATCGGCGGCAAAGGTGTGCAAAGAAATGAGAGAAAACGGCTATTCGGTAGACGGTGATGAGGCGTTCAATTATTTCATCACCTGCATATTTCCGGCAAGTCAGTTGAAAATAATGGATTACAACCGCGTGGTGAAAGACCTGAACGGCTATACCATTGAAACGTTTTTAGATGCCCTGAGCGACGACTTTGTAGTAACCCCACATGGCGGCGAACCCTATAAGCCAAAGCAGCTACATGAGTTTGGTTTGTACATAGGCGCATCGTGGTACAAGCTGGTGGCTAAAGCCGGCGCTTATACCAAAGACCCAATAGGCGTGCTGGATGTAACCATACTGCAGCAAAATGTGCTGGCCAAACTGCTGAACATAAACGACCCGCGCACCGACAAACGCATAGACTTTATAGGCGGTATACGCGGCATGGGCGAACTGGAAAAACGCGTAGACAATAAAGAAGCCGCTGCGGCTTTTGCACTTTACCCGGTAACGATAAAACAATTGTTTGATATAGCCGACAGTGGAAATGTAATGCCCCCCAAGAGCACTTGGTTTGAACCAAAGCTGCGCGACGGACTGGTGGTGTACACTATATAAGGCACAGGTAGCTGGTAAACAGCATAAGGGATCATTGATGATTTATAAATCTTAGATTATGGAATACAGGAGAATGGGGAAAACGGGATTGCAGCTCAGCGTACTGTCGTACGGATCGTGGGTTACTTTCTCTAAGCAGGTAGACGACAGCGCATCCGACAGACTAATGGGGCTGGCTTACGACAATGGCATCAATTTCTTCGACAATGCCGAAGCCTACGAAGGCGGCCGATCGGAAGAGATGATGGGTAGGGTACTGAGCAAGAAAAACTGGGACCGCACTACCTATTGTGTATCGAGCAAGGCGTTTTTTGGGCTGTATGGCAAAAACAACAAGCCCAACCAGCATGGCCTGAGCCGCAAGCACCTTACCGAAGCCTGCCACGCCGCCCTGCGCCGTATGCAGGTAGACTATCTGGATCTGTTTTACTGCCACCGCCCCGACAGAGATACGCCCATGGAAGAAATAGTATGGACGATGAACATACTGCTGCAACAGGGCAAAATACTGTATTGGGGTACCAGCGAGTGGACCGCCGCCGAAATAATGGAAGCCCATGCTGTAGCCAAAGGCCTTGGTCTGATAGGCCCGGCCATGGAGCAACCGCAATACAATATGCTGGAACGCCAGAAAATGGAGTGCGATTACATAACCATCTTTAAAAATGTGGGTATGGGTACCACCATCTGGAGTCCGCTGGCATCGGGCTTGCTCACGGGCAAGTACAACGACGGCATACCCGACGGTTCTCGCCTGGCCATAGAAAACTATGCGTGGCTGAAAGACCGTATGCTGCAAGACGACAAGCTGGCCAAGGTGCGCCAACTGGCCAAAGTAGCCACCCAACTGGATACCAGCCTCGCCACCCTTGCCGTAGCCTGGACCATACACAACCCCAACGTAACCACAACCATACTGGGCGCCACCAAGGAAAGCCAGCTACTGGAAAACCTGAAAGCGCTGGAGCTATACCCCAAACTAACCCCCGCAATAATGCAGGAGATAGACGATATTATGGGTAATAAGCCGGTATTTGTGTAGTTGTTTAGTTTTATTAGATAGTATATAGTCGCGAGTCGACCACCTCAGAATGCGCAGGGTGCAGCTTCGCTGTCCCTGCGCATTCGTCCCCTCCTAAAAACAGGAGGGGTGGTGTTTGACGACGGCAGGTTAGGTTATTTTATTGAAAAATGTGTTGTGTATTGTGCTGTAATTAAATGAATTATGTAAAATTGCACACCCCTCCTGTTTTTAGGAGGGGATGTTCGTAAGGAATTAGCGAAGCTGTTCCTCACGAACCGGGGTGGTTGGTTCGCGAGTATCCATGCCACAAAACCTCGCGAACTGATGTCCTTAGTCCGAAGACTAAGGACATCAGTTTTATATGAATTTGTAGTATAATAGCCCATTCAACATCTATCAGCGTTGAGCAGATAGATGAAGTTTAAATGGTATTACGTTCATTTACCTTCCTATCGCGATGCATACGCAGCAATAAAGCGATACTAATACTCAATTTCAAATGCTTTATTCAGTAGCGTTTTTCTTCGACCTTGATAGCCCGGTATTTTTCTTTTTAGAGGCTTTCGCAATTTTGTTGTACTCAACGCATAGATTTATCCAATACTCAAAATCTTGTTTTGTTTTCATGCCATCTGCATTTACATATACGTAGCCCTTCATGGTTTTGCCCGTGAAGTCCATCATTCTGCAGCCATCCCGCTCCACAACTTCTTCAAAAATAGCCGGGTCTATCCGGCACATCATTTCCTCCTTTACTACCCCAACGCACATTTTGCCATCCAACATGTAGCAAACGCCGCCAAACATATGTTTCTCCTCCACATTCGGATATACGGCAATCGCCTCCCTGATTCTATCATTTAGTTGTTCATTATATGCCATTTTATGTACGGTTTTTTACGAGTTTGTATATCTGCAATTCACCCGATTTCCTTAGTCTTCCGACCATGGACGGCAAGTAAACCGGTCTATAGACAGGTGTATGTGAATATAATGCAAAATCGGCAGTAGAAATGTGTATTTATGTTGATAAATTATAGCACAGTATTGTTTTATAATTTACCGGTTGGCTACACTACTCCCTGTATAAACCTTTATTATAGCTTTATTTACTGCCGCCGCCGGCTATGTTCACCATAATTCGCGCTAAGTTTATACTTTTGGCATCCCCTCATGGTATTAATCACAGGAGCAAGCGGTTTTTTAGGGCAGCGCCTTGTCCGGTATTTATCGGCCGGGGGGCAGCGGGTGCGCGCTCTCTACTATAACAGCATTCCTACCGGCGATCTGGCATCTATGCCGGGTGTAGAGTGGTTGCAGTGCGATCTGCTCGATGTGTTTGCGGTAGCAGAAGCCATGGAGGGCGTATCGCATGTATATCATTGCGCGGCTATTGTGTCGTTTTTACCCGCCGATCGCGAGGTTATGCTGCACTTCAATACAGAAAGCACGGCCAATGTGGTGAATCAGGCATTGGAACAGGGTATAAAGAAAATGGTGTACGTAAGCTCGGTAGCTGCGCTGGGTCGCACTGGCAACGAAGACAAACCAATAACTGAGGAAGAAGAATGGGGTGAAAGTGGCTATAATTCGGCTTACGGACTGAGTAAATACCTTGCCGAGACAGAAGTGTGGCGAGGTATAGGCGAAGGGCTGAATGCAGTAATCATCAATCCCGGCGTAATATTAGGAGCGGGCAACTGGGATCGGGGATCGGCGCAACTGATGAAAGTAGCCTACGATGAGTTTCCGTTTTACACTACAGGTTCAACATCGTGGGTAGACGCCGACGATGTAACCCATATTATGACGAGCCTCATGGCGGGCAGCGCCACTGCCGAAAGGTATATAGTAAGCGCAGGCAACTATAGTTACCGCCATGTATTTACCCTGATGGCTGGCGCTCTGGGGCGCAGGCCGCCGCGCTACCTGGCTGGCAGCATGGTAACAGGTATTGCCTGGCGTCTGAGTATGCTAAAAAGCGCTATAACTGGCGCAAACCCTGTAATAACAAGAGAAACAGCCATAAACGCACAAGGTATATCTATATATAAAAACGAAAAATTGCTGGCAGCGTTGCCCGGATTTACCTATAGGCCCATTGAAATAACAATAAAAAATATGGCGCAAGCCTTTTTAGATTCTTACAAAAAATAAACGTTTTTTTCTTTATTATCAAAAACAGTCGTAAACTTGCATCAAGGAAAGAATAATTGTTCCAGCCTTCTTCAGGTTATCTGAAAAAATTCCCGTTTCAATAATCCGGTTTATTAAAAACGAGTACAATCAACTTTTAACGAATAACCATATTTATTTTCCAAAAAAATAATTATTCAGAAAAAATCCAAGCATGCCTTACGACATTTTGCAGTTAAATGATATGCTCATTCCTGAGCTTGTAGATGTAGCCGATAATTTAAAAATGAAAAATACTGGTTCATTAGATAAACAAAGCCTGATAGCAGGAATTATGGAGCAGCAAGCAAAAGCAGTAGAAGAGCCAAAGAAGAAACGCGGACCCAAACCCAAAACAACTAAGGCAGACACCAATACCAACGACGCGGCCGAAACACCAATACCGCAAGAAACAACCGCAACAGTAATAAGCGCTCCGGCTGCCGAAACAATAGCCGAGCCTCAGCCAGCCCCTGCAGCTGCGCCGGCAGAGCGGAAACCAGCCCCGGCAGCGCGAAAACCTAAAGCACAACCTGCAGCGCCGGTAGCAGAAACGGTAACCCCGGTAGAAATACCAGCAACACCCGCCCCGCAAGAAGCCCCCGCAACGCCCGAACCCATAGCAATACCAGCAAACCCGGCTCCGCAAGAAGCGCCGGCAACGCCCGAACCAACGGCAATACCCGCCACGCCGGCTCCGCAAGAAGCCCCGGTAATGCCCGCCACGCCGGTAGTACCCGCAACGAGACCAAATCCGCGCCCGGCGCCAAGACCGCAGGAACGCCCCAACAACCCGGTGCGCAGAGAGGCGCCGCCGGTAAGAGAAGTTCCGGCAACAGCTATTCCGCAGGAGGCGCCAGCGATGCCGCACAATAACGAAATACAGGCAGTAGCCCCAAGCGAAACTACGATAACAACTAACGAAAATATAAGCGCAGCGCCCGCAGCCGATAACACTCCCGACGCCGACAATACCAATGCCGGAGCAACGGGAGAAGACGGCGACAAAAGAAGACGCCCGCGCAAACTGAAAGAAGAAATAATACAGGCGCGACTGGGTAAAGAACCCATTACCGACAACCGCACACCTGACAACCGACAGGTGCGCGAGCCACGCCAGATGAACGATGGCAGAATGCCTCAACGCCCGGGGCGCGACGATATGAATATGGGCCGCCCAATGCGCGACAACCGCCCAATGCGCGACGACCAGTTTAACAGACCGCAACGCGAACAAAACAATATGCAACGCCCCGACGGTATGAACCGTATGGAGCGCATAGATACCCGCGGCGAAAACCGCAACGACAACAGGCCGGAACAACGACCTGCACAGCAACCCATACTACAGCCCGAACGCACTACAATGCCGGAAGCAGTGGTAAGTCAGCAGCAGGAAGAAGAACCATCAGGCATTACAATGCCGTCTACCGACAATCCGGAGGTGCAACCGCCGCAAATGTCGGTAGAGGGAGAGGCAGAAAAACCCGCAGCAGCTCCGCAACACCAGCACAACAATCGCCCCAAGCGCGAGCAGGCTCCGGCTTTTAATATAGAGTTTGAAGGTATAGTAGCCAGCGAAGGCGTGCTTGAAATGATGCCCGATGGCTATGGTTTCTTGCGCAGCAGCGACTACAACTACCTGAGCTCACCCGACGATATTTATGTATCGCCATCGCAAATAAAACTTTTCGGTCTGAAAACCGGGGACACCGTAAAAGGCAATGTTCGCCCGCCCAAGGAAGGCGAAAAGTATTTTGCACTACTTAAGGTGGAGAGCATAAATGGCCGCCTGCCCGACGAGATACGCGACCGAGTACCGTTCGACTATCTGACGCCGCTGTTCCCTTACGAAAAGCTGAACCTTACTACTACCGCCAATAACTACAGCACCCGCATCATGGACCTCTTTACGCCGATAGGCAAGGGCCAGAGGGGACTGATAGTGTCGCAGCCCAAAACGGGTAAAACCATGTTGCTGAAGGAAGTGGCCAACGCCATAGCCCGCAACCACCCCGAAGTGTACCTGATGATAGTGCTGGTAGACGAACGCCCCGAGGAAGTAACCGATATGCAACGCAGCGTGAACGCTGAGGTAATAGCATCTACATTTGACGAGCCGGCCGATAAGCACGTAAAAGTATCGACCATAGCCCTGCAAAAGGCCAAACGTCTGGTAGAGGTGGGCCACGATGTGGTAATACTGCTCGACTCTATAACCCGCCTGGCGCGCGCCCACAACACCGTAGCCCCTGCCAGCGGCAAGGTGCTGAGCGGCGGCGTTGAGGCCAACGCTATGCAGAAACCAAAGCAGTTTTTTGGCGCAGCACGCAAAATAGAAAACGGCGGTTCGCTGACCATATTGGCCACAGCCCTCATAGACACCGGCTCTAAAATGGACGAGGTGATATTTGAAGAGTTTAAGGGCACCGGCAACATGGAACTGCAACTGGATCGCAAACTATCGAACAAGCGTATATACCCAGCTATAGACATAACCAGCAGCAGCACCCGCCGCGACGACCTGCTTATGGACAAAGACGTGCAAAACAAAATGTGGCTGCTCCGCAACCATATAGCCGACATGAACACCGACGAGGCTATGCACTTCTTGCTGCAGCAAATGAAAGGCACCCGCAGCAACGAGGAGTTTTTGGCTACAATGAACAAATAACTACTACTTACAAATGCTATAAAAGCAGAGTGCGCAACCACCCGGTTGCGCACTCTGCTTTTATAGTATACCCACTTATCAGCGTTTATCTACCAATTGCGGATTTCCCATTTTGCCCGACTGATAGTCGGCGATACATTTACGTATTTCCTGTTCGGTGTTCATCACAAAGGGGCCGTAGGCAAACACAGGCTCGTTGTGCGGCTTGCCGCCCAGTAATAGTATTTCGGCTTCGTGTTGTGCAAACAATTCAATAACGCTTTCACCGCGTTCATACAGGGCCACCTGGTTTTGGTTGATCTCTTTACGTCCTTCGGTCTCTATTTTGCCATTTATCACATACATAAAGGCGTTGTGTTGAGGGTCGGTAGGTATGGTCAGTTTAGCTCCGGGTTTCATTTTTAGATGAAAATAAAAAACAGGGAACAATGTTTCCACCTGCGATTTAGCGCCAAACAGCTCGCCGAGCACAACGGTGGCCGAATAATCTTTTTCGGCGAGGTGGGCCATCTTTTCGGGTTTGAACACTTCTGTTGCCGGCGCTACAAATTTGGTTTTAGCCGGCATATTCAGCCATATCTGAAAACCATGGTAGAGCCCGCCTTCGTCATAGAGTTTTTGTCCGGTTTCCTCCATGTGTATGGCTCCGCGCCCTGAGGTAAACATCATAAAGTCGCCCTTGCTTATCTGAAAGTCGTAGTTCAGGCTATCGCGGTGGTGGCCATTGCCGGCCAGAAAGTAGGTAGTAGGTATTATTCCGGCATGTGGGTGGGCGTCTACGCGCAGCGGCTTGGCGCGCGGGTCTACCTTTACCGGACCAAACTCATCGAAAAATACATACGGCGATACATAGTCGTTGTTGTCGCCGGCAAAAGCGCGCAATACGGGCAGGGTTCCCACCATAGTTTTATTGGCGCTGATAACCTGATGCACTTTTCTAGACTTGCCACCGGACACCAGACCAGAAGCCGCTTTGAGCAAATTAGGAAATGCCACCGACGCTCCTATAATTGCCGAGCCTTTTATAAATTCACTGCGTTTCACCTGTTATAATTTTACATAAAGGTACCTTAACTGCAATTTATTTGCACATGTACCTAAATTAATACTACTTATACCTGTATAGCGCAGCGGCCCGGAAGCCTGCATTTATAACGGCAGGTATATGTGCACGGTGGTTCCTTCGTCGGGTTTGCTTTCCAGCGATATCGAGCCATTGAGCGCGTCTACCTGTGTTTTGGTCATAAAGAGACCTAAACCTTTCCCCTCCGAAGTGTTGAAGAATCTGCGGTTGAGTACAAAAATCTGATCGCCATACTTTTGCATATCAATGCCAATTCCGTTATCGGTGATGTTTATCAATATATAGTTGCCTTGTTTTTCTGTAGTTACCTTAATAACCGGCGCACGTTCGGCTGCCCGGTATTGCAAACTATTGGTAATGACGTTGTACAGTATGTTGTATATATAGGAAGGTATGGTAAACAACTCATCGGCCGCGCTAAGATCGCATACTATGCTGGCGCGACTATTGGTTATAGCTATTGTACAATTGTGTTTTATTTCTTCTATTACACTACTTAGCGATACGATTTTGCGCTGTTCGGTCGCCTCATTTCTCACATTAAGTATGTGTATTAGTTCGCGCACCACCTGGTCCAGTATTTGTGCCGAAGCGCCTATTCCTTTTAATACCTGTTGTTTGTCTTCTTCGCTTATTTCGTATTGTATCAGATTGACGAGGCCCATTACAGTGGCCAGCGGCCCGCGAATATTGTGCGACACCATTTGCGCAAACTCCTGCAAATCTTTGTTACGGTGGATCAGGTCCGAAACTATTTTCTGTCGTTCAAATTCCAGTAGTTTTCGGTTGGTAATCTCTATCGAAGCCATGCAAACGCCTATCACCGCTGCGCCATTGAGCACCGGCGACACCGTAACGCTAAAGTACCGTGGTTTACCTTTGTTTTCGTAGCAGGTCTCGTACTCAATAGCCTGCGAAGTGGATACAACTTCGGTAAGTATTTTCTTTACATGCGGCGCCTTTTCTGGAAACAGCAGATTTAGGAAATTAGCGCCTTCATCCAGCGAGAAGCCAGTTTGTTCAAAATACCCTTTCTTAAAATAGTCGTTTACGGCAACCACATTAAACTCGGTATCCATCAGCAGATAAGACATTTGTGTATTATCGAAAATGGATTTCAGATTGGCCTCTGATTTTTTCAATTGATCATACACCTGTTTCTTCTCGGTGATCACCTCGGTAAGCATTATCAGTCCGCCCACTTCGCCTGTAGCTTTGGTCCATGGGAGAATTTCCCACCTCAGCCATTCTAAAGTGCCGTCTGCTTTCAAAAACGAGTCCTCGTCGCTTTTGGCGGTATTGCCTTGCAGGCAATACATGTGCACATCTTTCCAGCGTTGAGGCAACGTCGGGAATATTTCATAGTGGCTTTTGCCTATTATGTCTTTTTCTGTTAGTCCGTAATCTATTATCCACCGCTTGCTTACCTGCAGGTAGCGCATATCTTTATCTACCATAGCCAGTGCAGCCGGACTATGCTCTACAAACAACTGGAGCACATTAGCGCTTTCGGTAAGCTGGTCTGATATTGTTTTGCGGGCAGTAATATCTTCTATTTGCGCTACAAAGTAGAACGGCTCTCCTACAGCATTTTTAACCACCGACACATTAACGTTTCCCCATATTACAGAGCCATTTTTGTGCAAATACCGTTTTTCTGCATTATACACCTCTATGGAGCCGCTTTTCAAGGCTGCCATGCGTTGCACATCATCCTCCCGGTGGTCCGGGTGTGTCATTTCCAGAAACGTGGTTCGCCGCAGCTCCTGTTCTGTATAGCCCAGCATACGTTGCAGCATAGGGTTTACCCTTAGCCACCGGCCGGTGAGCGATACTATAGCCATACCTATACCCGCATATTCGAACGAGCTCCTGAAATTGGCCTCCGACTTTGCAAGTGCATCCTGATTGAACCTCCGATTGAAATAGCTCTCTATTGTTCCGGCAATGGTTTCTATAAGTTCGCGTTCTTCTTTCAAAAACGGGTCGCTACCGGGTATAAACCGCTTTTCGGTGTATATTATTTCTACGCTACCTGTTCGTCCGTCGCGGGTATTTATTCTGGCTTGCTGGCTAAATACCGGGGATACCCCATATTGCGAGGCGCAGGTTTTACCATCAAACTCAATTTTCGAAACACAAATATCCGGATATTGCCAGCCTGCGGGCAGCAGGTTTACTATTTTACATAGTGTGTTTTCTTCTGTTTGGTCATCATCCAGCAAAATTTTGTGCAGGTGATATATGGTAGACAGTTCTTTTACACGCTCGCGGAGCATGTATTTGGCGGTGAGCATATCTGCTTTTGTGCGCAGGCTTTGCACAGCCCTGCACATATTTTTAGCAATGCGTTCCAGAATAGACACTTCAAAAGCATCGAACGCGCCAACTGCATCGGCATAAACAACGAGGGCCCCCGATTGCCCGCTTCCCATAAACAATGGTAGCGCTGCGATAGCGGCAATACCGTATTTCTGCGCTTTTTCCAGCCAGGGGCGAAACTGATCTGAATCTTCTATGTTGTTTGCCACTACTTTTTCACCTGTCATCAGTACTGTGGTAGTAGGGCCTTTTGAAAGAACAGGATCTTTCATTGAAATGGTAATAGTCTCGAGATACGACACAGCGCCATAAGACGCTACAGGTTCTACTATCTGTAGTTCACTGTCTTCTACAGGTTTAAAGCATAGCCAGGCTAATTTGTATCCGCCCGAAACCACAATACACTTGCAGATGTCGTTATACAACTGCAACTCATCAGTACCCGAAAGTATAATATCATTTACGTTATGCAGCAGTTGTAGTTCCCTGTTACTTTTAGTTTGTCGCAATTCTGCGTTCACCTTCTCCGTTACATCGGTATAGTTATATACTATTGCTCTTACTTCTTCGTCGTGCAACAGATTACGATACACGCCCTCTATCCATAAATACCTGCCGTCTTTGTGCCTGATACGGTGTTTTTTACTCAAAATGGCGCCGGGTGTGCGTACCATATTTATAAATGCTGAGGAGTCGGTCTCGACATCGTCGGGATGAATCATGCTAACACCCTCCATCGCCTGCATTTCTGCAAGGCTGTAGCCGCTTATTCGCTCTGTGGACGGGCTCTGGTATATTACCTTGCCCATTTCGTCCATGAGCACAATAGCGTCGAAACTAGTTTCGATAAGCCGCTGGAAATAGGTGTTATTTAGCTTCATCTCCACTTGGGTTTAGGTATCATGATACATATATTTACTATGAACGTTACAGACAGTCATCAGCAAGAGCTCTATTTTTTCAGTATCGCCGGGTTGTTTTCTACTTTTTGTAAAATAATGAAACTAAACCATACTGAAATAACTTTATATTTACGGAGCTGAATGCGAAATTACAAAACAATATTATTTATTTGTTAATCGCTACTAAAAGTAGGTAAAGAAAGTGAAAAAGCTATGCTAAAAACACATAATAGCTACTTTAAAAAAACCTTAAAGCGCGCTGCATCTGAATTATTCAGACAGCGCTATGCGTTGCATACAGGTAAGCGTTTTGACATCAAAAAGCCGTGAATCGTATCCGTTACTGTTTCCAACTTTATTTAGTCTGCTCCGACGGTGCACGAGCACCGAGACTTGGAGCATGTCTTTGACCTTGGCGTACCGTAGAGGCTTACCAATCTGGTTACATTGTTTATTGCCGCTGCCCGATACTTATGGCAAATAGCTTGCCTGCAGGTAGTATCATATAGCAGGCGGTAGCTTTTCTTTTATTACTGACTAATGCTTCTATGATAAAGTATAGTCCAAAATATAATCTATTATTTGAAGGAAGCTTATACAAGCAAGTATAAGCGGTAACAATTACAGCGCTTTCATTTTGTTGCCTTTCGCATCGTGGGTTACCTCTGCAAGCCCTATAGCCTCCATAAGCGGAGGAATATACATACCGAACCGCCCGCGCAACCCTTTTTTTAGGCCGTACCATCCGCCAACAGGGTTTGTTTCAGATCGGCCCCAAGCTTCTACAGTCCCTTCCTTCGCCGGTTTCTGCTCATCGGCGCTGCCCAGCTCCATCCATCCACCGTGTGCAGTAAGCATTGCATGCAGGTCTTGCAGGCACCTTATGTCGTAGTGCAATACTGTTTTGCCTACCGTACATACCAATATTTCTTTGCCGTCTTTATTGTCTACATGCATCGTGTATTCCGATGTCAGGGGCGGCGTTTTTAAAGCCACTGGATTCTCCTTGTTGCCAATTTTTTCTTTCATGTTCCATTTGGTATTTGCAATAAACGATACGGAAAGATATAAATTAATAGTTGTTATTTCGTGAATATTTTATTTTTCTTTTGGCTTTCTTAATAACCAAGCCTCGCGTACCCCCCCTGACTGCAACATTATTGGTACTTGTTACATTATTTCGCGCTACACCGCAAAAAACAACCGTTCAATAGTCCAATAAAGCGCAATGCAAGCAATCAGGCTGGATAATGGGTAAACTACCCTTGATTGGTACCATTGTTTTTGGCTCAACCATTTTGCGATTAAAAAGTATGCGGCCATTATTACGTTGATCTGACCAAACTCAACGCCAAGGTTGAAAAACAATAAGGAACCTACAAAGTGGTTTGCAGATAATCCTATTCCCTTGATGGCATTGGCAAATCCCATTCCGTGAATTAACCCAAAGAAAAAAATGACCGCCAGCCGCGAAGGATAGACTTTATTACGAAATATGTTTTCGATAGCCACAAACAGTATCGAGGCAGCTATCAGCGGCTCTACTATTTTCGGGTCGGGCAGAATAAAAGAAGATGCGGCAAGACCCAAAGTGATGGAATGTGCCAGTGTAAAAACTGAACATTGAATGATTACCGAACGGATGCAGGAATTGAGCAAAAATATCCCAAGGATAAACAGAATATGATCGAATCCTGAGGGTATTACATGAACATAACCTAACTTAAAATAATCTGCCGCTACATCCACTAACGTACTCTCCATATCCTCAAATTCAACTGCCCAATACTATTTTACCTGTGTAGGTATGAAACGAAAAGTCGTTTCGTTCTGTGCATACCCTATAAAAATACAATCCTTGCGGTGCATCGTCCGTACGCCATTCCCAGGTGTTTAGTCCGTCTTTACAACCATCGCATGTTTGCTCGTGTATTATCTGTCCCATGGCGTTCACAATAGTTAGCGTTGTTCGTTTTGAATTGCTAAGTACACAACATATTGTAACCTTGCCGAATGCAGGATTAGGAAACGATGTCGCTTCTATTGCCTGGTTAAGGGCAGTATTATTTGCGGCAAGGGTCGTTGTGTTGCCTCTTACCAGCAGCGCATAAATATGTCGGGTTTTGGTAATGTAGGTAGTAATGCCATGCTGCGAACTGAGGTGCCACGCATTGGGCGCATTATTGTATTGCGTGGTAGACGACCAGTAGAATCGGTTGCCTGCGCCTGCTGTAAATAGCGGACTAAATGCGGGATTAAACATCGTAAAATCGGTAACAGACTGTAGCTCTTTTATGTTGGGCATTCTCCAGTCGGTATAGCCCCCGATTGTGCAGGTATCGGCTCCGGTAAGGGCTTGCTCCCAGGCCATGGTGTCGGGCAAGGGGCTGTTTAGCCATGTTAGCGCAGTAAGGTTATCGGTAACCGTACCGTTACCATTATCGGTAAAATGGGCTGGCAAAACAGGAGGCGAGGTAATATCTCTAACAGCTCTTGCATGAAATCGTTTAATGCCACCTGCGCTTATTGTTTCCGCCCTCGGATGATTACCAATCCCTCCACCCGCATTAGTAGCCCATTGTTTGGCGGTGTCGCTAATATCCATAACGCCCGTCCACCAGTACTCGGCCACACTGTTTGGAAAGAAGCTTGTATCCATTGCCGGATTGAGCCTGTTGAGATTAAGGATACTGAATCCTTCGTAGGGATTGGGCAGTCTCCAGTTTGTATGCCCTGCTAAAGTCAGTGAGTCGCAATAAATCCTTGCGCGCTCTATTGTCATTTCGCCGCCATCTGTTTTTTGCCACATTAGGCCGGTAACAGTGTCGGTAACTGTGCCGTCTCCGTTATCAATAAAGAAGGGCTGGAAAATAGAAAAATCATTGTCCTCGCCATAGGTAGCTGTATATCCGATAGTGTCGCCGGTGTCTGGTAAATGTTTCATTGTCTTGCTAATACTCTGCCCGTATACAGAACAACTAAGCGTAGCCATGAATATGGCAACCGATAATCCCTTCATAGACATACAATTTTATGCGGCTTTTCAGCCCTGATTATCAAATACCGCGCGTGCGGCGGCTGGAAATTGAGTGATCTCAACTTGCGCATAGATGCAAACTCTGCGCAAGGTAGAGATCAGTTTGTGTGTATCGCGGCTTTATTCTATCGCCAGTTTCCTTACTAATTGTTCATTGTTATACCTGAATGTCACTGTGTAAATTCCTTTGGGCATATTGCCGATCTCTATGGCGTTAGCGCTGTTTTTTGATTGGTATACCGCCTGCCCTATTATATTGTATATGGCTATGTCTGTAACCTCATTGGCTATTTGCCTGCTATCGTAAGAAAAAGAGAACGACTGCCTAGCTGGATTAGGATAAAGGACTACATTTTCGCTAAGGTATAGTACGTTGCTAACGGCGGTAGGCAACATATAACAAGGGATAAACCCGGTATACGTTTGGGTGGTAGTACCGCTTGTTGGCGATATAAAATTGAATGTATAAATACCGCCGGTTGTCCAGCTATAACTTACAGTGTCGCTTATACCGCTTAGGGTGTAGGTTAGCTTGTATCCGTTTGTGCCCACCTGCTGGCAATGTGTAATCACGGCGCCGGGCAGCGGAGTCTGGCCAGGCCTGACGGGACGGGCTGCTGCCTGCGGAATAATCTGGAAGGTAGTATCTTCTGTAACCCTACCCACCATGTTACCTATCATATACGGATAAGTCATCGTTCCGTGGTAGTGATAAACGCCGGCCCAAAAATGCCCATGATTGGTATCCAGCGCCACAGCGGGCGTTCCGTTGGGCTCTACTGTGCCATATACGGCATAACCATCTAAAGCAAAGGCAATTGGCTTGGTTCCGGCAAGGCTTTGCAAATGTAGCGGAGCTGTATGGTAGTGGTAATCATCTGCCCGTCCGCTATGTCCGCCAAAACTATCTAATTGTCCGTCAAGATAGGCGTCTACACCTGTATTGGTAAGCGCATTGAAGATAGGTACGCCGTTGGCGGCTATGGCGATAGCGCCTCTGAAAAAATGGTGCGCTGTTTGCATAGGGGTGGCCGCAAGTACCGGATTTAAGGGTATGCTCCAGGCATTAGCGCCAGTATAGCATTGAGGTATAGGTACTTGCTGCTGCCAGCTCACGATGCCCGCCATCATTTCGTGCGCGCCTATACCATACGATTCTACATAAAACCAGGTAGAGTCCCAACGGGTGTGCACATTTGTGCGGTAGGGCGCAAAAGCGGAATCTATGAAATACGGATTAGTGACCGTGGTTTTCTTATAGGCTTTTGAGAAGCCGAACAGGGATGTAACTATACCTACAGCAAGTACCGGGTAGGCATATCGTAGTTTTTCAGGGTGTAAAAATCTCTTGCCTTTATAAGTGACCAGAAACACCAGCGCGCCAGCCAATAGCAGACTCAACACTGCCGCCAGCCACATTTTAGTTATACCGGCCGTTGCTTGGGTATTATCCCGCACAGGGTTCAACTGACCATTAAGCGCCCGTATGCTTGCTGCTTTGCTCTTAACATAGGCAGCATCTTCTGCAGCCAGCGCAGTAAGCGGATATGACACAGTTTCGTTGTTTGCATTTTCAATATAAACGTTTCCGTCTTTAACCATCAAAAACGACCCCTCAATAACGTTGTTTTCCGTGGTTGCGCTCCATTTGTGCAGCATAGCCCTGTCGTAATTAACAACGTGCGCATGTGTTGCAACAGTAAAGTGGCCAATGGCCGTTAGCAATAACAGTAGTTTTTTCATAAAAATTTATGCTTTGGAGGATTAGACGATTTGTTCTGCAAAAACTGGCGCAATATTTCAACAATTTTCTATTCTCTTGGCGGCGGCGGCTTGGGGGCCTTATCTTCCGGCTTAAAATAATCTCTTATGTCCCTCACGAGCGTGTGCAATCTATTTTGTTGCTGAGGGGTTAGTATAGCCTTTAATTGTTTGGCCTGACCTATGCGCAGCAGTTCCATTTTATATTCACCATCCGATACCTCCCTGGCAAGGTATTGAAGCCGAGGCTCGTTTGTGTTTTCGTTAAACATCTCCCCATTCATAGAGTCGCGCTTGCTGCGGATGTAGGCCTCCAATACTCGTTCCTGCACAAAAAAAGACTCCCGGATATTGCTGATTTGTTCCACTTGCTGCTGAGTAAGCGTCAGTTCCCGTGCCAATACCTGAGCTAAGTCTTTGCGCCCCTCGCCCGTCGCGGGACGATTATCCTCATCCCTTCCTACTCCACGGGTTTTATCGCTTTTGTTGTCATCGCGCATTGGCCTTGCAGATTGCTGATCTCTTGCTGCATCCTTCCATAAGAACAAGCCTATAGAACATACATTTACTATCACGAGCGCTACCACCGCGCGGATCAACGTTTTGTTTTGGGTAAATAGATCCATAAATCAATTGTTGATTGGGTTTATAAATAACTCGTCGGCTACGGTATGGTATGCTTCAATAGGACTGTTGGGCCGCACTTCGGGTTGATTGAGTAAGCTAAAAGCATAAAAGGCATTAAACGCCAGCAACAAAGCTGCCGTTGCCGTGAGTAACATTGCTTTTTTAGACCTTGCCGGCTGCCCTGATTGCTTAATACGGGCCATGAGGGCTGCGTCCCAGGCTGCCAAAGGGGTTATTTCAGGCAATTGCTCAAACCTTTTCAGGGCTTTTAAAGCTTCAAGTTCTGCTTCTTGTTTATTCATAACAGTACAATTGTATTTGACGACTATAAAGGATTTTTCTGGCAATCATTTTCAAATATTCTTGAAAATATCTTTCAGTTCTACAACTAATTGTTTTTTCGCACGGTATATCAGCGACTCTACGGCTACCGTTGTGACACTCATTATCTCCGCAATTTCAGTGTTTGTGTACCCTTCTACTTTGCTTAGTGTAAATGCTATTCGCTGATTATCGGGTAGTGCGTCCATTGCCGCAAGTATTTCATTCCTGTTTTCTTTACCGCTCAATTGCTTTTCAGGAGAGGCTCCGCCTGCCAGCAGATGAACTATGTCATCGAGAAGCGCCATTTTAAAAACTGATGTAAGGCGCTTTTTCCGTTTTCGCTTTTTTATTTCGTCCAGACTTTTAGCTACCGCTATCCGTAAAATCCAGGTTGATAGTTTCGACTCGCCCCTGAACGACGAAACTGAACGATACACCTCAACGAACAATTCCTGCGATATATCTTCTGCATCTTCCTTGTTCAGGAGAAATCGGTAACAAGTGTTTATGACCCGGCTTCTGTAAGCGCTCACCAAATCGCTGAACGCAGCGGCGTCGCCGGCTTTCAGTTTTGCGATGAGTATTGAGTCCTCTAACAATGAAACAGCTAATTTATACTAACAAATGTGAAGATGAAGGATAAACAAAACTACCAATTAAAGCATGAAACGCTGCCCTTAAATATGTTTTACAATTTGCAACCATTATCGCGCAGGACAACAGGACTAGACCCCCACGGCGAAACCATATGGCAACCCCACAACGAGGCGGACCTCGCCCCCGCCCACAATTTATAACAAGCCCTTAATTTTAACCCTCGATATAAGTTCTTACCTTTCGGCCATGCAGGCGCACATACTCGATGCGGTAATAAAGGGAATATTGGTGGGGCTGTTTATGGCTATATCGGTAGGGCCTACGCTTTTTGCTATTATCAAATACAGTCTCGATTTTAGCTACAAGGCTGCATGGGCCTTTGTGCTGGGCGTATCCGTGAGCGACCTTATGTATGTAACCCTTGCCAATGTGGCTGCGCCATGGCTGGAATACCTGAAACCCTATGAGCGGCATATAGCCTTTGGCGGGGCGGTAGCCTTAATGATACTTGGCCTTACGGGCTTCCTGAAAAAACGCAAACCCAAGCGCCCCTCGGCAATGCCGGTTTTGGTATCGGGCGGGCATTATATGCGTATCTGGCTGAGCGGCTTTCTGGTCAATACCCTCAATCCCGGCGTGCTCATCACCTGGCTGGGCGCCGTAACTATTATTGCCAACAAATCGGCGGCCTACAGGTTTCTGCTGTTTGCAGTATGCCTGGCGGTAATACTGAGTATAGATTTCTTCAAGGTGTTTCTTGCCGACCGTATTAGAAAACTGCTCACCGTAAGGCGCATGATCTATATGCAGCGGTTTTCGGCGGCATGTTTGTTTTTTATAGGGCTGGCGCTGTTTGTATCTACAGCCATACAGGCGGGATCTAACCATAACAGCGAGAAAAGCCAGATAGATAAAATACTTACTACTGGCTAATCGCTTATTTTCTTTATGATCATTAGTCCGTCGCGTATGGGGGCCAGCAGGTGTTCTACACGTTTGTCGGCGCGTATGCGGTCGTTAAACAGTTGAATGGCTTTGGCGTTTTTTCCCTGCTCGCTTACCGGCAGCACCACCTCGCCATCATACAGCACATTGTCGGCTATCAGGTAGCCGCCTACCGGCACTTTAGCAAACACCTGCTCGTAGTAGCGCTCGTAGTTGGGCTTGTCGGCATCTATAAACACCAGATCGAATGGCCCGTCAAGCGTGGGTATTATATCGGCCGCCACGCCGGTATGCTGCGTTATGCGGTCGGTAAGGCCGGCCTGGGCTATGTATTTGGCAGCAAGGTCGTGCAGTTCTTCGTCTATCTCTATGGTGTGCATGTGTCCGCCGGGGCGCAGGCCCATGGCCAGGCATATAGCCGAGTAGCCCGTAAAAGTGCCTATCTCCAGTATGTGCATCGGCTTTATCATCTCGCTAAGCATTTTCAGCGCAGCTCCCTGCACATGCCCCGACAGCATTACGGCGTCGCCGCGCTTCATATTGGTTTCGCGGTTCAGGCCGGCAAGAGCCGGAGTTTCGGGTGTGGTGTAGGCCGATGCGTATTCTTCTATTGCCCTGGGTAGTAGCGGAGCCGTCATAGTGTTGTTTAAAAATTAGGTTGCAGTTTGTTGTGGGTATAAAAGTCGCTCATGTATTCCACCACCTCGTCGGCGGTGTCAAATATCTTTATCAGTTCCAGGTCGCCGGGGCTAATGGTGTGTTCGCCCTCCTGCATCACCTCGCGCATCCACGTAAACAACCCCTGCCAGTAGGCCGACCCTACGCATATCATAGGCGTTTGGGTAAACTTGCGGGTTTGTATCAGCGTGGCCACTTCAAAAAACTCATCCATAGTGCCCCATCCGCCCGGCATCATTATGAAGCCCTGCGAATACTTGGTAAACATGACCTTGCGCACAAAAAAGTAGTCGAACTTGATAGACGTTTCAAGGTCTATATACGGATTGCTGGTTTGCTCAAAGGGCAGGTCTATATTCAGCCCCACGCTACGGCCCTTGGCCAGACTTGCGCCCTTATTTGCCGCCTCCATTATACCCGGTCCGCCGCCCGATATGATGCCGAAACCCGATTCGGCAAGGCGTTTGGCTATTTCCACTGTCAGCTCGTAATACTTATGGCCGGGCTTTGTGCGCGCGCTGCCGAAGATAGAAATACACGGGCCGATCTTGGCCAGGGTTTCGAAGCCCTGCACAAACTCGGCCATTATTTTAAATATCTGCCAGCTGGAGTGAGCCTTGGTCTCGGTCCAGTCGCGCATTTTTATATTGTTCAGTTGTTCCTTCATGATGCTGGTAACGATTTTTGCAGCGCCCTTAGTATGTGCTTTTAGGGGCTGGCCGCAACAATTAACAATTGTGTAATTGAGGCCGGAAAATTACTGTTTTTTGTGCGCTTGTTCGTCTTTGCCCTTGTGCGATGTGGCCAGCAGAAGCAAAAACGTAAGCGCGGAATTGATGATGAGCAACTCTGTGCCTATGGCATATCCGCCCAGCCAGGCGGTGTCGTGCTGCTTCAGCACATAGCAGGCTATGGGCGCCGCCAGGCACACCAGCGGCACAAGGCTGCTGCGTACCTGCCGGGTGGTGAGTATGCCAAAAGCAAACAACGCCAGCAGCGGACCATAAGTATAACCCGCCACTACCAGCAGCACCTGAATTAGCGAGCCATTATCTATTTGCCGGAACACAAATACGCATACCAGAAATATGAGCGCAAACGCATTGTGCACTATAAGCCGGGTGCGCTGCTGCTGCTGCTCGGTAGCGCCCTGCTTGCGGCGTATGCCCAAAATATCGATACAAAAAGATGAGGTGAGGGCCGTAAGCGCGCCGTCGGCGCTGGGAAACAATGCCGATATAAGCCCGATAATAAATATAACGCTGATGAACGGCGGCATATAATGAAACGCCAGAACCGGAAATATATTATCGCCTATTATGTTTTTACCATCCAGTATAAACTGTAGTTGCGACTTGCCATCTACCAACACGGTTTGGAAAGCGCCGCCCTTGCTTATACCATACAGATACAGCAGCCCGCCCAGCGACAGAAAGATGAACACCACCACCATTTGCAGGAAGCTGAGGGTGAGCATGTTTTTGCGCGAGTCTTTGAGGTTGCTCACGCTTATGTTTTTCTGCATCATTTCCTGGTCCAGGCCAGTCATGGCTATGGTGATGAAGGCGCCGCCCAGTATTTGTTTGCCAAAGAAGCCCGAGCTTTTAGGGTCGGTTTGCAGCAGCCTGGTAAAGCCATGCTCGCCCAGCGCGCGCCATGCGCCCGGTATGTCGTAGTGCAGATTGCTGATGATGTAGCCCACGCATATTACCAGCGCCAGCAGCATAAAGGTGGTTTGCAGCGTATCGGTCCACACAATGGTTTTTACGCCGCCGCGGTAAGTATAGAGCAGTATAAGCCCGAGAATGACAATGGCTGTAACCTCGAACGGGATATGCATACCCTCCAGCACAAACTGCTCCAATACCTTTATAACCAGATACAGGCGCAGCGTGGCCCCCAGCGTGCGCGACAGTATGAAAAACAGGGCCCCTGTTTTGTAGCTGGTAGCCCCCAGCCGCCCCTCGAGGTAGGTGTAGATAGACGTGAGCTGCAACCGGTAGTAGAGCGGCAGCAGCACATAAGCCACCACAAAATAACCGAGGAAGTAGCCTATAACCACCTGAAAATAATCGAATCCGGCCTTACCCACCGTGCCCGGCACCGATATAAACGTCATGCCCGAGAGAGAAGTGCCTATCATACCAAACGCTACCAGCCACCACTTGCTATTGCGGTTGCCTATAAAAAACGATTCGTTGGTAGAGTGGCGCGAGGTGTAAAAAGCAATACCCAGCAACACCCCAAAATAGAGCAAAATAATAGAAAGCAGTATAGCCGAGCTCATATAAGTGCAGTAAGCAACGTTTTGCGCGCCACCTTTGCAAATATAGTGATGTGAGGGAATAACGTGGGTGGGGTGTGTGCTTATAATCTTTGTATCCTATTGGAACCCGATGTTCTTTGAACCTACGCTCATCTGTACGTTCGCCGGTCGGGAGACCGGCTTCCGTGCAGTTCGTAGTCTGGAGACTACGAACATCTGGGAAAGGGGCAGAGTCGAACCGATTAGTTGATTACAAATCACTATTCTGCAAAACTATTTACTACAAAGGTCAGGTCGCATGGCGCAGCCGCAAATTATCACGTCTTATTTAAGAATTCGCCTTGTATTATCCAGTCTAAAGCATTGATTTTGCTTACAAAATCGTTTATTGATGCTAACATTTCATCAAAAGCGGGCGCATCTCCATAAATCATTTGATCTCGCATTGTTGCATAGTCCTTTTTCCATGCACCAATCAATTGGGGTGGTGGAATTGGGTTGATGTACTTGGGTTGGTGCAAGTTATAGTTTACTCCGCCCAGTCGGGTAAACCTATAACGATGATTTACTATAGTTTCGTAAAGATTCTTATTGTTGAGTGCATCATCAGCAAAAGTAGTTTTAGACAACCGGTAAATGTCGTATAAGTGCCTACTCAATCGGTCAACTCTGATTTTTTCGGAAGGACGCTGAAATTCTTCATGTAATAAGAAAATTTTTTCAAGCAACGTTCTATCCGCATTTACCACAGGTACACTTATAGGGTTTTGTGCAAATAATGCGTTTGGATAATGAGCATCTACCAACGATGAAAACGACTTAATGGTAAATGGCTCCATTAGCGAACGGCAGCCAATTTCTATTAGTACTCTGGGTAGGATATAGCCGGGAGTAGCAAATAAACTGGGATAATATACCTCGATAATGCGTGGATCTTGGTCGGCAGTATCTGCTTCAATTATCTGAAAAGTCACATTCGTCAAGCCTTTCTCAGTAAATTTTGTAATTAATTCAGGGTAAAATTTATCGGAAATATAAGTATTAGTCGCCTTCCGTAGATTGGTAATTTGACTTTTAGATAACACCCCATCAAACCCTAAAAATTTGCGATCTACGGCCAAATCAATGTCTTCAGAAAATCGATCAATTAAATTCCACGCCTTACTTAACGATGTGCCTCCTTTAAATACCAGATGTTTCCCAATCTCCATTTCAAAGATAATAGCCAGTGTCTGCACCACCCACCAGTCTTTTTCTACTGCATAAGGAGCCATGCCGGTTGTTTCGGCTACTTGCGTGTAGGCATTTATTTTTGTTGCCGGTGGTATATTATGCCACTTGTTCATCATTGGTGTTACTTAGTGCTGCGCTCATTATTTGTCTAATCCATTCTGGCGCCAGTCGTATATCGTGCGCAAGCCTGCTTGGCTCTTCCTTCTTAAGGTGCTTTATTATTATTTCTTTTTCCTTATCTGTCGCCTTGTCTTTACCTATCTCTTTAAGGGCCTGAATACACAAACTACTAATTTTTCCTATAGCCGACAGGTTTTTTGGGGCAGTTTTTTTAAACAGTATTATACGGTTACCAATTGTTATTTTTCTTGCTGTGCCATCTGTGAGGTACACCAAATTCATAGGCACTTGTGTAGATAAACCTAATGCATTTAAAGCGAGCGCACCTGTAGCTACAATTCGGGCTTTATCCCTTTTAGCAATAGCTATTGCAATAGCTTCGGTTGCCGGTCTCAATTCTCCTAAAATAGGGTCTTTCTCCAGCCTGCTATAAATGCCTCTCGATACTCGAGTTAATTCATGTGCATCTACAGATCTTTCCAACGCTTTAGATACGGCTTTTGTCGTGCCAAAACGCTGAAAATCTTCAGTAAAAAAAAGCGAACCCCTCTTGGCTTTTTTAATTTTCTGAAGTACCCTATCATCAATGCTTTCAGCCATTTTTATGAAGGTATTTTGTCGCAAAAATAGTAATAATTTGCGACAAAAATAATCTATTTATTTGAAAGAAGATAATGGGTTGTGGTGTATGGATTGTAAATCAGTAATGGGGAGGCAGGCGGGGATTTCGAACCGGTTACCGTCCCGATGCTTCGGGGCACTGCCTGTTTCCTGCTATTACTTGGTTTGTGTGTTTCTGCCAGTATTATGCCGGTTCAATCGCTCTTCCATATCCATACAACTGCTTATGTAGTATTTATTGGCAGATGCACTGTAGAATATATGACGTAAAACAGGGCTGAATCTTTATAAGACTCCTGCACAGCAAGGGTTTTATGAGATTGTGGAGAAGGGGTGGGTTTCGAACTTTTTTGATGCGGATTTGAAACAATTCTTGACACATAGTAACAACTAATAGCAGCATGAATTAATATTGGAATTGCTTTAGTCAATGTTACAGCATCCATTCCGCGTCATGATTCTTTGCTCTTTCAATATCTCCCTCCAAGTAACCGAGATTCGAAATAGCCCAGTTCCTTACTTCAATAGTTGGGTGATTAATAATATGATTAAATAGCTCTTTTTTTGCTTCCAATAAAGGAACAATAGATCCAGCCCATGAATACGTCCCCATGTTCGAGCTTAAACTTTCAAGAACATTTTTGAGTTGACCAAACTCGTTGATGAGACGGAGAGCAACAGGGTGCCAAGTTGAATAATCATTATTGTTGCCGCCAAATATGGGAATTAATTCGGCAAATCTCGCAGGAGCTAGAGGTTGATTTTGGCTACACCATTCGAATATCGCATCATTATTGCCCATTAATATTACACCAACATGCCTTGAAATTCCACCTATGTGAGAGCCAAGAACGTTCTTTAATCCCCAGAATTTGCCATAATTCTCATCTTGTGATAGCAATGCAAAAGATAATTTTGGCCAAATATGTGAGAAATGAACGCTAATCAACGTTTCATACAGTTTTTGAATATAGTTATCAAGATGGTAGGAATTTTCGAAACTCATAGAACTTATCACAGCATCGTTTATATCAACGGCAAAGCTACTCTCTTCCGCATTTGATAAGATTTTTGTTAATAAATCTGACCATTTATAGCCGTCCATTGAGCCGTAAACCTCTTTAAAGCCGATGACTAAAAAACAATCCTTTGCAATGGGTAGCAAAGCAGGCAGTTTTTCCTTATCATCAAAGATTAAAGCGAAAATTGATTCCAATACTATCTTATAGCCAATAGTTCCATATTTGAAAAGCCGCGTATAATAATATCTATTCAATTCTTCTTGAGATAATAAACGCAACAATCGTCCATGCTTGAATCTGTAAAAATGTTGAAGTTGACACTTGCCGTCATCAATTAAGGTAAACAAAAGATCCAAAAATGTTTCTCCATCCTCGTCGTCACCGATAAATTGGAATAAAAAGGGACACAAACTTTCGTTTTTTGAAAGAGTTTGATAAAATGACTCCCTCTCCAAAAAATCTGCGACCGATACGAAACCATTTAATACGGTCAAATCCCGCTTTTCAGCTTCAATTTTTAGAATTTCAGCAATTGATAAGGATATAAACTCTTTTACTTTCTCCTTACTGTCTTTCACGAAGCCATATAAAGTCTGCCCAAAATGGTATGAATATGTTTGATGAGTAGTATAAAGGATATTAATGGTATTTTTCCACGATTTGTAGTCTTTGGCGAACTCAGCAGCAAGTTCCTCTAAATACTCTTTTACTTTAGTATTGGAAAACGTCTCATTTGAAAGATAATATCGATGACCAGCAGACCTATACCGTGTAGCAAAATCGACTTTCGTAAGTCTTGTAATGAGCTCACTTACTTGTAAATCAAGATTGTAGCTCATTTTGGGGCCTTCATATTTTTGAGTCCACATCAAAGCATTTTGCGCTTCTTCCCAATCATATTGTTTCTGTTCTGCTATCCTTTGAATATACGGCATTATTATTGAGCCAAATCCTGCGCTAAAAATACCCCGTAAACGTTCTACTATGATGTTAGCCACCCTAACTTTGTAAGTTTCATTCTCTAACACAATTTTCTCAAGATTCGCTAATATGCCTTCCCAGTATTTCGAAATATCAGAATCTCTCGGCTGAAAGTCATCTAATTTTTTGACACCTTGTTGCTCGGCACCTTGCATCCTTGAAAAATGTCCATAACCTAAGCCAACTCTCATCGCTTCAATACCTAACTCGAAATACCTTGAATTTGACTGTGTTAATGTCCAGTTTATTGCTTCCAGTCTATCTTCCAGCGTTGCTTCTGTGCCAGCAAGTATTATATTAAATAGGTGTAAAAATTGCCCAGTTGCATTATTTGCCCATGTTTCATTTTCTGCGACTGCAAAGGAACATAAAAGTTTAATGCTACGCTTGAACGTTCTTTTGTCAAAACACAGCTTTTCTAGGATCCACACCAAGTTGCGTCGCCCCTCACGAATATTTAATAGTTCTTCTGTTGATTTGGCGAAAAAGTTTCGAATTAAATTTTCACTCACTGCATTAGGATTCACTTCTACAAAAGAGCGGAAGAGGCGTGAACCCAACTCTGTATTTAAAACTTCCGCATTATCGAAAGGGCTATTGGGCCCGGTGATTCTATCAACAATTTGTACTGCCTTTTCGTTGTATCCCAAATACTTCATCTGTTCGGCAAAGGCTTCAGTTAATGACGTACGGCTGGGTTCCGGCTCGGCTGCAATATCACTAATAACTGCTAATAATCTTTCAGGAGGACATGGCTCTAACCACTCCTGAGCCAAGTACATTGAGAGGGGGAACGGCCTCATGCTTAAAAAGCGCCCTCGCTTTTCAAATATTTCTCGTTTCAAATAGTATGTACATACCTCATCAAAGGTGTTTAGAATTACTTGCGTATCGCCATCAAGGCTAGTGATATTTTTGTTTCCGGCAATAAACTGCATTTGTGCCCTGGCTTCATCAGAATAGCCAAAATAACTGAATATTGAACAAGACTTCAATATTGTCCGATTTCTATCTTCTTGTCCCTTACTGCCCAATAAACGGTCAAGAATATCCTTGTCCTCCAGTCTTCCAATATATCGTTCACCCTCCTTTACACTCTTCGCTATTAAAGCAGCCATGAGCGGAATCCCTTGAGAGAACTCCTTAATTTTTTCCCTTTGACTAATTTGAAGTTCTCCAAAATCCCTTTCAATAATTTCATTGACAACGCTGCCAAGCTCTTCTTTTTTTATTAGAACATAATTTACACCGTCGATTTGACCTTGTTCTATTTCCTCAGGATTAGAATCAACAGAAATTAAAAACAACTTACTGTCGTAGTTTTTAAGCAATTTTATCAACTTTCGATGAAGAGCGACTGGGCAATTGTCCACTATGACAATACGACCTTCGTTTTCCTTTATTAAGGAATCTACTACCAAAGAATAGTCTACCTCTGAAAAAACATTATGATTAACATAGAGTAACCTGTTCGCTAACGATAGCGAATCCGGAGTTCCCTGCGGTTTAAAGATTTCAAAAAGTAACCTAGTTTTTCCTAGCCCTGATAGCCCTAAAAACCTAATAGACTTTACTTCACCGCTGCTAATATTAGCAAGAATTGATGCGGAAATCTCATCAGATTTCTCACTATTAACATATTCTTGTTCGGATTGAAATTGGATTTTCCAATCATCGTAAATGGAAAGCGGCCTGTATTTATTCTTTTGATGAGTTATGGCAAAAGCAATTGTACGGGACAAAGGTTCGACTAGGCTGTTTATTAATGATTCTTGCACATTTGCTTTATGTTTTATATTCTTTAGGCTATACCCTATTGGAAACTTTAAATGTCTGATGTCAAAGGTGATATTTTCCGGATTTTCGTTGGGAGAACCATAGACGCTATTCAATATTCCAATTATTCTTTCCTCGCCTAACTTAGTTCTGGCCGCACCGTATTCATGGATAACATTGTTATTTTGCTGTGGTCGATATTGCTCGTTAAGCAACTTAGTCACAATGAACTTCGCCGTACATCCCAACCGATTCACAACAGAAAGGTCGGCAATAAAAATGTCGCAGTCTGGTATTAGTTCCTCAACAATTTTAGACCCTACAACAGGGGACCCTGGCAAGCTTCTTGTTCCTTCTACGATTTCAAACTCAACATCTTGGTACTCATCTTTTTGCTTTATGATTTGAACGGCGGCTTCTATCGTTTCAGATATAAAATACCTATTGAGCTTTTCATCTGTTTGGCTTTGCCAGGAGTAAAATATTTTTAGCTTCATATTTCAATGGTTATAATTAAAATCAAGTAGAGCTTGGCACTGACTTCCCTAGTATCACCGAAACAAAAATGAATGTTATTATCAATTGTATCATTGCGACATTATTAGAAAAATCAGTGTGCGTTTTGATGACGTCATAATTTGCAGCGATAGAATTGGACATGCTGAACCACAGTGCTTTTATTCTTGACGCACCATGATCAACCCATTTCATATGCGTGACAAAGGAAATGGAGTACAGATATGCAAAACAAACATTAGAAAAGGTAAATGACATTATAAAAAGAATAAATTTTCGTCTCGTTCTATCATTGTCCGGCGGACTAACATTAATTGCCTCATCTTTCCAAACATGCTCATAAATATATGTTAGTAAGTTGCTGAATATGAGATACCAAATTACGATAGTTGTGATATCACTCTTAGTTCTTGAAAACCATAAAAACAATACAAATATCCATTTGAGGACAATAAATAGATCAACTGCAATTCTTCTGTATTGCTCGTTTTGACGGATATTAGTAGGATCAGCTAAATATTTTACAGCGATGTATTTAAACAGTTCTACCAAATTCAATTTTTGAAGAATAGTAATCACCATTCTCCAAAGCGGGTAAATAAAACCGTATCTCATATAGTCAAATGTACAATTAATATTCCATGCCGAAAGACTGAATTATTTATGAAACTATAGTATTTTACAACTTGATAAAATAAAAAACCGGAAACACCATTTCGATGTTCCCGGTTCAAGTGGAGAATACCGGAGTCGAACCGGTTACCTTTTGCATGCCATGCAAACGCTCTACCAGATGAGCTAATTCCCCAATACTGGCGTAGGCTGCAAATATACCATTTCCCACAAAAAAACAACTACTCCACTCATATTAATTTGAATAGTAGAAGATACGCACATTTCTTCCCCACTGTTAATATAAAATTCACCTTCGGCTACCTTTCCCTTTACCGCGATGGGTATTAGCTTATATTTGCGGCTTATTTTATGAAGACTTTCTCCTCCATTCAGCAATTATTGGCTACCCTTAGCAGGGAACAAAAACTGCTTAGCGAAATGTTCGAAAAAAGGAAAATACTTTCCTTCAATTACGACTATGCGCTGGAGTTGGTAGATTTTGATGTCGATAAAATCAATGCCCTCATAGATTATTCGGTTATCCGCAAAAACGGGAATAACCTGGAGCTCGACGATCTGTTTCTGCAGTTTTTTGAGCAGGTAATGGAGGTAAACGAAGAGATAAATGTGTCGTACATTAACGAGCACATCAAAAACATTAAGCAAAATATTGTTTACCACCTGCAAGAAAACAATGAAACCCGCAAGTATGGCTACCTGCGGCAGGTGAAGCTGGCGCTGCGCAAAATAGGCGTTATAGCCATGCGCAATGTGGTAGACCTCAATCGAAACATAGACAATACGTTTAAAAACGAACCCAACTACAAAATAAAGAAAACCAAGCTCGAACACCTCGACGAGAAACGCTACGCCATTTATGCCCTCATCAACCAAACCGACCATCTGGTGTCGGGCGAGGAAGAACAGGTGTTTTTCAAGAGCGCGGCCGATGAGGAACTGACTACAATAATAGTGCTGCTAAAGCTGCAACTCAATGAGTGCCGCCACAACCTTATAGATGTTCAGAAACAAATAATAGAGTACCTCAACCGCATAAAACACCAGAGCGGCATAATAGAAAAGCTACGGCAGATAAAATACCTGAAAGACCAGTTTGAGCTGCGCAGCAAAACCAATATACGCGAGCTGCTGGCCGATAATAAGGCGGTGATTTTTGAGCCCAATCCGGTTTATCCGCTCAATATATCGCTCGATCAGTTGCAGACCGACAACGATGCTGTAGAAGTGATAAGAAAGGTGGCCAAGCGCATAAAAACCAGCGTAAAAACCACGCAGCCGCTCGCCGGCTCCATATCCGACGAGTACCTGGAAACCCGAATAGAAGAAGAAATACAGATCAACCTCGACGAGGTAAAAAACAGTTTCCTTGCCGGCAGTGCCAATCTGTTCGATTTTATTTGCGGTTACGATTTCGGCAAAGATGTCAGTTTCGATGAGTGTATCACCATCTATTGCCAGATGATATCGCAGTTCGATACCCTGTTTACAATTACAGATGTTTACAACACCAGAGATGATGTTGAATTTGCTATGGTTTACCCAAAATAACAATTAAATGCCAGTTCCCAAACATACATCCGACATATTTGAGCTGCTCAGTAAGGGGCAGTTCATTTGCTCCAACAGTTGTAAAGACAGTGTCCGCAAGCTATATATTATCGTAGACGAAAATTTCGACGATCTCTACGATTATTTCAAGTCTATCAACCTTATTCTTGAGCGTGGCGATGAGTACTTTATGTTTACCCGCCTCGAAAACAAAACCGACCTGGAGCGCAAGCTCGAGGCAGCGTTTAAGTGGATAGACATTCTCGATTTTTTCAAAACATTCGATCATTCGTTTGGCGCAGGCTATCGCTTTACTCCCTCCGATATTCTGGTAAAACTGTCGGTAGATGTAGACCTAAAAAACAAGCTGGAAGGACTAAAAAAGTATGCTACCGGCAAAGAAAAACATGCCGAGATACTGGAAAAAGCCCTCGACATGCTGAAGAAAGACCACTTTATAGAGTTGGAAAACGAAATCACCAACAGCTACAAAACCCTTGCCTCGTTCCACTATCTGGAGCGATTGATACTTTCCATAAATATCCCAGAATCTGTACAAAATGAGATACCTGAATAGAGTTTTTTTTATAAACAGCGCCAATGTAAAATATGCCGAAGTAGCCCTCGATGGCAACGTGCATTTTATAGGCACGCAGGGGGTAGGTAAGAGCACATTGCTCCGCGCCATCCTCTTCTTCTATAATGCTGATAAACTAAAGCTGGGTATAGAAAAAGGCAAAAAAACATTCGACGAATATTACTTTCCCTTTGGCAACTCTTACCTTGTTTACGAGGTAATGCGCGCATCGGGGCCTTACTGCATTATGGCGTTTAAGGCGCAGGGTAGGATGTGCTTCCGGTTTGTAAACGGCGCCTTCAATCAGGAACATTATATATCAGCCGACGGTAAAGTAAAAACCTGGGATGGCATACGCGATAGCTTTGGCAAAAAAACCAACTATACCAAGAAGGTTGACCGCTACGAAGAGTATCGCGACATACTATATGGCAACAATCTGGGGCTGGATCGTGAGTTTCGTAAATATGCACTTATAGAAAGCCGTCAGTACCAAAATATACCACGCACCATACAGAATGTGTTTCTGAACTCAAAGCTCGATGCAGAGTTTATTAAGCAAACCATCATCATGTCGCTCAATGAGGAAGACGTGAAGATAGAGCTGGATAAATTTGCGTTGCACCTCCGCGATTTCGACTCGCAACTGGCCGATATCAATAAATGGACGGAGACCAACAAATCGGGCGAGATACCGGTGCGCAAAATGGCCGAAAACATTGCCCGAATACATGCCGCCATACAGTCGGTAAATAGGGAGAAGCAGGAAACAGCCGCACAATTGTTTACTGCGCTGGAAGCCGCAACCGCCGAACTGCCGGAGCTGGAAAAGAACTGTGAACAAAAGCAACGGCAACGGCAGTCAGCCCAGGAAAAATATGACGACCTGAAGGGTAAATTTCAGACACGCCGAGACGAGGTGCAGAAACAAATAAACATACTGGACAACGACCTGAAGCGTGCCAAAGTAAAGGCCGACGACTACGAGCGAATGAATATAGCGGGCATAATGCAGCGCGTGGAGAAAAAAGAAGTAGTAGAAACCGAGCGCGAACGCCTGCACAAAGAGCGGGAGTTGCTGAATGCTAAGTTTACAGAAATAAACAGCCGTTACGATGCGCTGGCGCAGCAACAGCAAAACGCCTTTACTGCCTTCGAAAACGCGACGCTGGGCCGCAAAAACAAACTGCGCGAAGATTTTTTGGCCTACAAAGCCGATGTAACGCAGCAATACAGCCATGCATTTGCCGACATAAGAAAGCAAAACGAGGCCGCCATAGAAGTCGCTCGCAACAGCATTGCCCAAAAGAAAGATAATCTGCACGATCTGCGCCTGAAAAAGCAACGCGCACAGTTGCAACGCTACTACGAGCAGGAAACCGATGCTATAAGGACCGAAATAACATCGCTGCACGAAAAGGTAAAGAATGCCAATATAGACATAGCCGACTTTAAGAAACAGACCGAAACCCTACAAAAACAGTGGGAGCTGGATCTGGAAAAAACAACGACCACTTACGAGCGCAAAATAGAAAAGCTGCGCGAAGACAATAAACTGCATGCCGCAGCTATAGCCGATATAGACGTGAAACTGCAGCACGATAAAGATTCGCTCTACGGCTGGCTGGGCGAAAACGTGCCCGGCTGGGAGCAAACCATAGGCAAGGTAATAGACGAAGACCGGATATTGTTTCACACAGGTCTGTCGCCGCAGCAGGCCGAGGGTGCTGCGCCAGATACCTTGTTTGGTATAAAAATAGACCTTGCCGAAATAGGCAAAACCGTGAAAACGGTGGCCGACTACGTGCAGGAAAAGCAAGCGCTGGAGAAAAAAGCAGAGGCTAACAAGATAAACATAACCGCCCTCACCGACCAAAAGAACGATGAGGCCGATAAGCTGAAAGCCAAGTACCAGAGCAAGATAAAAGACCTGAATACTGCACGCCGCCAAATGGAATATGAGTTGCAGAAATGCAAGGGTCAGCTACCGGTAAACGAGGTGCGCCTTGCCGACCTGATAAGGAAGGGCGAGGAAGAAAAAGAAGCCTTGGTGCAGCAAATAGCACGAGAAATAGAGCAAGGCAGCGAATTGCTGATAAACGAAGAGCAAAACCTGCGCGCCATAGAGGCATCTGTGCAAAAACAACTGGAAACAAAAGAAAAAGAACAGAACAAAAAAATAAGGACCGAAGACAACCGGGTAAAAACACTGATAGGCGAACTGGATAACGAACTGGCCAACAAGCTGGCCGATACTCAGGCGCGTATAGCCGAAATAAAACAACGCCAGACGGCCGACCTGCAGACCGAAGGCGCCGATGTGACCCGCCTTGCCGATATAGAGCGCGAACTGAACGCCCTGCAACGCGAGCTGGATTTTATAGAAGCCAACAGAGACCGAGTAGCCGAATACCGCAAAGACAAGCGCGAACTGATAGACCAGATGGATAGTTTTAAGACCGAAAAACGCCTTAAAGAAAACCAACTGGACAACGAACAGGAAAAATACAATCTGCAAAAGCAAAAGCTGCAACAGGAAATAGACCTGCTGTCGGGTATGGTGGCCGATCTTACGGCAAGGGTAAACGCCCTGAGCGAGGGTATTGCCAACTTCGAAAGTTTTAAACAAACCGACAACTACAGGCAGGTGGAAGAATTTGCCGATCAGCGTGCCGAGGTAGAGGCCGGAGCCGCTGCCCTGAAATCGCTGATAGATGCCCTGAATGGTAAAATATATACCCTGCTGGAGCGCTACAACGATATGCAGTCGGCCATAAACAAGTTTTTGGGCAACTTCTCGCCGCAAAACATTTTCGGATTTAAGACCAACCTCGCTGAGCGCAGCGATTTTCTGGAGTTTGCAGAGATGCTCTATGAGTTTTTGGAGGAAGACAAAATTGTGCAATACGAAAAGCGCATCAACGAGCGTTTTGCAACCCTCATCCGCCAGATAGGTAAAGAAACTACCGAACTGACATCGAAGGGTGGCGAAATACAAAAAGTAATCACTGAGATAAACCGCGACTTCGAAGAGCGCAATTTTGCCGGTGTTATTAAAAGTATTCGCCTGCAGCTTTCAGAAAGCCAGAACAATATTGTGGCGTTGCTCAAAGAGATAAAGCTGTTTAACGACAAGCATAGCCTGAGTCTGGGAGCGGTAAACCTGTTCTCATCAGGCGATAATGAGGGGCAAAACAAAAAGGCAGTATCGCTGCTCAAGGAGTTTGCCAAAGAAATAAATGCCCGTAAGGAAAAAGAAATAAGTCTGCCCGACTCGTTTGAGCTGCAGTTCCGGATAGTAGAAAACGAAAACGACAGTGGTTGGGTAGAAAAACTGACCAATGTAGGGTCGGAGGGTACAGATATATTGGTGAAGGCGATGATCAACATTATGTTGCTCAATGTGTTTAAAGACAGCGCCAGCAAGCGGTTTAAAGACTTCAGGCTGCACTGTATGATGGACGAGATAGGTAAGCTGCACCCCAACAATGTGAAGGGTATACTCAAGTTTGCCAACGACCGCAATATATTGCTCATCAACAGTTCGCCTACGTCTTACAACGCTACCGACTACCGGTACACCTACCTGCTGTCTAAAGACAGTAAGAATGTAACCACCGTAAAACGACTGATAAGAAAAGGAGCTGAGGTATGATGCTGGCCCCGGGTATAGCAGAGAAGCTATTGCTGCTTGCCCGGGGCGGGCAACTGCCTGCCAGTGCGCTGCGCCACCCCATAGTGGCCGAGCTGATGGAGGAAGGCATTATAGCCAGCCGCCTTACCGGCCGCACCAAAAGTGTGCTGTACATAACCAATGCCGAGGCCTTGAACCTGTGGCTCTACAACCGCTACTCCATACCCGACCTTGCCGCCTATATACAAACCCTAACTGCCGAAACCGCCACCCGCGCCGATATGGCGGCGGTAAGCGGCCAAACCAAGCTGCGCGACATGCGGGTGTGGCAGGGGTTTATGGCGCATAGCTATTTGCCGGCGCCGTGCACGCTACGTGGCGCTGACTTTGTGCTAACGCCTACTCCGGGCTTGTTTCATTTTATTGCCGACTACAAAGCGTTTGTGCCCCGGCCCGATGTGGTATTAGTGGGTATAGAAAATGCCGAGAGTTTTGCACAGGCGCATAAGCTGCGCTACCTGCTGCCCGGCATTATTCCGCTGTTTGTGAGCCGCTATCCGCAGCAGCAAGGTAAAGACCTGATGGCGTGGCTGGTAGCCCTGCCTAACAGCTACCTGCACATGGGCGACTACGATTTTGCAGGCATCAACATATATCTGCAAGAATACAAAAAACACCTTGGCGACCGGGCCACCTTCTTTATACCGCCCCATATAGACCACCTGCTGACCACCTACGGCAACCGCCACCTCTACGATACCCAAACCCTAAACAACAACCCCATTACCGAGCCTGCCCTGCACACCCTTATAGCGCTGCTGCACCACCACAAAAAATGTCTGGAGCAAGAGGTGCTGTTGTTGGGTGAGGTTGTATAAGAATGATCATTCGTAGGGTGCGGCGCCAATGTCATTGTATAATCCGATGGGCGTTGCCCATCGCTATGGGATTTTGCCCTTTCAGGGCGTCGTTGGTTTTAAAAAAGCTTCATATTCCATTGGGCATCGCCCAATAAACTTTTGAGTTACGAAACACTGGTTCATGACATCACCACGCTTATCGAAAAGTCCTGCAAAGGGCAGAGACGCAGCGAATTGGAAGCAAGGTCTGCCACGTAGGCGGCTATCCTATTCGCGAACCGGATAGCATCTACGATGCATAACCGTAATTTACGGATATTTTTCTACAAACAGGGTTGCCCGCTAACGGGGCATATCGGCAATTGCTTCTAACCATAGTATCCACTTTTCGTGTGAATATGTGATACACGAATAGGGTACGCAACAATAGTTGCAAGACTTCAGGCAGCGCTTTACACATCTGTATCATGGCCTGCCTCGTAGAGGCTATCCTGTTTGTAGCAACCCACGTTTACGAGATGCTGTGCCACGTAGTGGCTATCCTATCCGCGAACCGGATAGCATCTACGATGCACAACCTCGTTACCGGACAATTTTTCTACAAACAGGGTTGCCCGCTAACAGGGCATATCGGCATTAAACATATCCATAATTGTAGCGGCCGCCTTATGGCAGGATAGATAGCGCATTCTCGGTACAGCAGTAGTTTCTGAACCTTGATTATTTAGATTTTTTGATGGCCCTGATCGTTGTTTAAATTTCTATTTAATAGATCTCCCTGAGCCTCGCCGAAGGGGGCGTCGTTGCGGGGTCATTTTCTGAACCTTGATTATTTAGATTTTTTGATGGCCTTGATCGTTGTTTGGATTTATATTTAATAGGTGTCTCCCTGGGCCTCGCCGAAGGGTGGCCCCGTTGCGGGGTCATTTTCTGAACCTTGATTATTTAGATTTTTTGATGGCCTTGATCGTTGTTTAAATTTCTATTTAATAGATCTCCCTGAGCCTCGTCGAAGGGGGCATCGTTGTGGGGTCATTTTCTGAACCTTGATTATTTAGATTTTTTGATGGCCTTGATCGTTGTTTAAATTTCTATTTAATAGATCTCCCTGGGCCTCGCCGAAGGGGGCGTCGTTGTGGGCGACTCCGTTAGGAGTCAATTCTGTACCGCATACGCTACCCTCCCAAAAATTTCACATTGTAGTAATATACCGGTAACAGTCGGGTAGGACATTTGCGGTTAAAATCAGTTTATGCCGTCTTGTTATTCCAGGTTGCTGTTTATCCTATCTTCTGTTCTGCTTTCGTTTACTGCTGCTGCACAGCTTACCGTTACTTCCGGTCGCACGGCGGCTGTGCTGGCGGCAAAGCTGGCCGGGCCGGGTATTACCATATCTTCACCGGTACTTACATGTCCTGCAGTAGCAAACGGCACTTTTACATCTGTTACCACACCCATTGTTATAGATAGCGGCGTATTGCTCACTACCGGCAGGGCCACTGCCGCCGCCGGACTGGAATCTTTCTTGGCCAGTACCAACAACGGCGTTGCAGGCGACCCTGCGCTCACTACACTGGCGCTTACGCCTACAGTACGCGACGCCTGCATCCTCGAATTCGACTTCATACCCAATGGCGACACCGTAAAATTCAACTATCAGTTCGGTTCTGAAGAATACATCAACTCAACCTGCGGTCCTTACAACGATGCATTTGCATTCTTCATATCGGGTCCGGGTATTACCGGAACGCAAAATATGGCGCTCGTCCCCGGCACAACCATTCCTGTTACGGTAAACAGCATCAACAGCGGCATACCCGGCACAGGCTATACATTGTCCAACTGTACCATCATGGGCCCGGGTTCGCCGTTTACTACCTATTATGTAGACAATACCGGCGGCACAAGAGTTACCTATAAAGGATACACTACCAAGCTTACCGCAGTACATTCTGTAATCCCCTGCAACACCTACCACCTGAAAATGAGCATATCCGATGCCGGCAATGCACTCTACGATTCGGGCGTGTTTATAGAGGCCGGTAGTCTTTCCACCAATGCCTACTGGATCAGCCTGCTCGACTCAATTGGTATTACACTGGGCGGTGTGCCGCACACCATCGTGAAAGGATGCGCGCCGGCAACGCTCAAAATAAAGAGCGCAAACACTTTGGGCATTCCCAAAACAGTGCGTTTCACCTACAGCGGCACAGGCGTGCGCGGCGTAGATTTTTCAGGCCCCGATAGCGCTATTATAGCCGCCGGCGCCGATAGCGTACTGGTGTCGCTCGCTGGTCTACCAACCATTACTACAGGCACAAAAACAGTGCGCATGTATCTGTTATCGCCATCGAGCTGCGGCATTACAGACAGTGTAGACCTTACCATCCTTGATGCACCTACGGCCATCATCAACACCCCCGACACTACTATTTGCAGCGGAGCCTCGTTCCAAATCAGGGCTACTGCGTCGCCGTTCCAGTCCTTTAGCTGGTCGCCGGCTACCGGCCTAAGCAGCGCATTTGTTTTGCAGCCTATAGCCACTCCGCCAGTCAGCATCAGTTATTCGCTCACGGCCACTTTGCCCGGCGCGGGTTGCCCTGCCATAGTGCGGGTCATCAATGTGGCGGTTATCAACACCTCAATATCCATGATTACCCGCGACACCTCTATATGCAAGGGGCAGTGGGATGCCCTGCTGGTTAGCGGCAGCACAGCGCTGGATTATGTGTGGACGCCCGCTACCGGGCTTAGCAACTCCACAATTCAAAATCCTGTGGCTATGCCCACGGTTACTACTACGTATACGGTTACCGCTACAGGTCCCGGCGGCGTGTGCCCGAGTAGTGCGAGTATAAAAATTACGGTGTCGGAGATCAACACCGCCTTGCTGGCCCGCGACACTACCATCTGCCTTGGCGCATCGGTTGTGCTGCGCGCTACCAGCAATACCGGGCCTACATTCAGTTGGTCGCCGGCAATTGGGTTGAGCAGTTCAACTGCGCTACAGCCCGTGGCCACACCGCTCACTACTACCGACTATATACTTACGGCATCGTGGCCGGGTTCGGGCTGCCCAAGCTATACAGCGCATGTTTTTATCACGGTTGTAGATGCTACGGTTACCGTTACTTCGCCCGATACCCTGATATGTATAGGCGCCAGCGCGCCGCTACGCGCCACTGGTGCGCCGCTTATCGATTATCAGTGGTCGCCGGCCGCAACGCTCGATAACAGCGCAATACCCAACCCTGTAGCCACCCCCGATACTACAATCGTGTACCGGGTAACCGGCACATCGCCCGATGGACTGTGTACAACAACCGATTCTGTAACCATAACCGTTGCCAACCCTAAAGCGCGCATTGTTACTAACGATACCACGCTGTGCAAGGGCGGTTCGTTTCAGATACAGGTGGCCGGCGACCCTACGCTGCAATACAACTGGACACCCGCAACAGGTCTTAGCTCTACGGATGTTATGGAGCCGTTTGCCACAACGCCCAACCGCATCAGTTACTTTATGACCGCTACCACACAGGGCACGCCTTGCTTTGTTACCGATAGCGTTACCTTCAATATAATAGCCACACAGTTGCACAACGTAACTGCCCGCCAAACGATAGCCCTGGGCGCAAGCGTGCAGCTCAATGCCGACAGCGCGACCTACTACTGGTGGTCGCCCGACGATGGCTCGCTCAACAACCCCAATATCAACAACCCCATAGCCACGCCGCGCATACCCACTACCTATATAGTAGAAGGGCTCGACAAATTTGGTTGCCGCACCACCGACTCTGTGCATATAGACCTGTATTATGAAGATATGTTTATACCCGACGCCTTTACGCCCAACAACGATGGCGTGAACGATGTGTTCCGCATCACCAATCTGGGGCTGAACAAAATGCTGGAAATGAGTGTTTACAACCGTTGGGGTAATAAGGTGTATCATGCCGGCGGCAACGACAACCGCGGCTGGGACGGTACTTACGGCGGCGAGCTGCAAGATCTGGGCGTATACAACTACCTGATAATAATGACCAAGCCCAATGGAACCCACCAAACGTATAAAGGCGAGGTGACTTTGTTAAGATAGCTATTTGGGGATACAAATACCAGCGCCGAGATATTGCCTGCACAGGGCTAAATATCCCGGCGTTTTGTTTTTTTGTAGCGGCCAGCCGTGACACCGCATAAGTAGGGGAATTTTACTAATAGAAATAGGTCCATTGCTCGATTTAGTGTGTTGTGGAATTATGGTACCGATATACTTAAATGCACACAAAACACATTACAAAAAATCGTAATAATATTTTATTATTGAACTAGCCCTGAAAGGGTTTAATATCTCAGCGAGGGGTGAAGCCGCTCGAAAGTATAAAAAATGCCGAAGCCCTGAAAGGGCGGAATATAATGTATAGCGTAAAGTATCACGCCCATTCAGGGCTTATGAGCATCTAACCAAATTCGAGGGGCTTCACCCCTCGCTAATGTATTAAGCCCTTTCAGGGCAATAAGATGAGCCAAAAAGCCGCTAACTGTAATAAGTACATTTAAGTATATCGTTTCCGGAATTATGGTTTACCAGGCTGCTTTATTATTGCGCCTGCGCCATCAATAGTTCTGGGGTTTTTGTGCGAATAAGATTATTTTTGTTTTTATGACTACGATCCGTAAAGCCATAGCGGCTGCGCTAACTGTATTGTTTATGACGGGCGACGGCGCTGCGCAAAGCCGCACCCATACCCGGCAGATAGAAACGGGAGGGCCGAAACGGAACTGGGTAGACAGTATGTATAGCAGGCTGACGCAGGAGGAGCGCATAGGCCAGCTAATAATGGTGGCGGCCTACTCCGGCACCAAGCAATATAACGAGGAGGCGATAACCGCCCTTATAGCAGCGCACCAGGTAGGCGGCCTCACCTTTATGCAGGGCGGCCCGGTAAGGCAGGCGCTGCAAACCAATAAATACCAGCGCATGGCGCAAACGCCGCTGCTGATAGCGATGGATGCTGAATGGGGATTGGGCATGCGGCTGGATAGCGTGCGTAGCTTTCCGCGGCAAATGATGCTGGGGGCCACCCGCGACACCGATCTTGTGTACCGCATGGGTTTGGCCATAGCCGCTCAGTGCAAAAGGCTGGGCGTGCATATAGATTTTGCCCCTGATGTAGATGTAAACAACAATGCCGCCAATCCGGTTATCAATACGCGTTCGTTTGGCGAAGACAAAACATGGGTGGCCCGGCTGGGCATAGCCTATATGCGCGGCCTGCAAAAGGGCGGCGTGATAGCCAGCGCCAAGCATTTTCCCGGTCATGGTAATACCAGCGTAGACTCGCACAAAGACCTGCCGGTAATTGCGGCGTCGCAGGCCGAGCTGGATACGCTGGAGCTATACCCCTTTAAGCGACTGATAGCGGCGGGCGTAAAAAGCGTAATGGTAGCGCACCTTAATGTGCCTGCGCTGGATACCGAGGCGCACGTGCCCACAAGCCTGTCGAAAAACGCGGTAACGGGATTGCTGCGCAACCGGATGGGCTACAACGGACTGGTTATAACCGACGCCCTGCGTATGGATGGCGTAGCCAAATATTTTCCGGCGGGCGAAGCGGCGCTGCGCGCGTTCGCAGCCGGCAACGATATATTGCTGTTTCCGCAGGATGTGCCGGCGGCTATAACAAGAATAAAAAATGCACTGGACAGCGGCATGATAGCCCCCTCTGCGCTGGAGCAAAGCGTAAAGAAAATACTGGCCGCCAAGTATGATGCCGGGCTGGCTGAATGGAAAGACATAGATACCGCTAATCTGGCAGACGACCTGAATCAGCACATAGACCTCATACGCGCTCAGGCCGCGGTACGCGGTGCAACACTGGTAAAAGACGACAACCAGATTCTGAACAAACTTGTAGATAATATGCGCATAGCCTACATAGGCATCAATGCCGACACTACTACCGTACTGTATGAAAACCTACACAAGACCTATGCGCGCGTAGAACCCAAGTGGATGCCCAAGGGCAGCAATGGCAAAAATATGCGCAAAATACTGGAAAGCCTGCCCAACTATAATGCCGTAGTAATAGCCCTGCACAACGTAAGCAACACCCCCGGCAACAGCTATGGACTGGGCGACAGTGTGGTAGAGTTTTTGCAACAAGCCGCCTGTAAAAACAATGTAATGGTGGCGCTTATGGGCAACGCCTATGCCATGCAGTACTTCTGCGGCGCACAATCGGCGGTGGTAGGGTATGAAGACGATAGTATAAGTCAGCGTATAGTAGGCGAAATACTGACAAAGAAAATAAAGGCCAAAGGCAAGCTGCCGGTAACGGCCTGCATAGGCGGCAAGAGCATTTGCCCGGCGCCCATGGCTCCGCCGGCTATTGTAAAAGAAGCGCCTCACGATCTGAAACCAATCATGTATCCTAAAGATGCAGGCGTGATAGACCAGACCGCGCTCGACCGTCTGGACCTGTTTATGGCGCGCAGCATAGCCGACGGCGTGTTTCCGGGTTGCCGCATACTGGCGGCAAGAGATGGCAAAGTGTTTTACGACAAAGCCTTTGGGTATCTTAAGTACGACAAAAAACAACCTGTAGATACAAGTACGCTTTATGATGTGGCCTCATGCACTAAAATGCTGGCTACCAACATTGCGGTAATGCGCCTGTACGAACAAGGCAAACTGGACCTGGAAAAAACCATAGGCGACTACCTGCCACAGGCGAAAGGAACCAACAAGGCGCCGCTGAAAATAAAAGACCTGCTGCTACACCAGGCGGGCATGAGGGGGTGGATACCATTTTATAAAGAAGCAGTAGACGAAGACGGGCATCCGAAAAACGATCTGTTTAAAAAGAAAACAAAGGGCGACTACACAATAGAGGTGGCGCGCAACCTGTATATGCGCAACGATTATCTCGACACCATGTGGAGCCGCATTTATGCCAGCCCGCTGGATAATGCGGGAAAGAGCGTGTATAGCGACCTCGATTTTATTTTTCTGGCGGCTATTGTGCAGCAAATAACCGGTAAGAGCATAGATAAGTATGCCGAGGAGCAGTTTTACAAACCGCTTGGCTTGAAGCATATAACTTACAATCCGCTAAGCAAATTTGACACTATGCAGATAGCGCCCACCGAGTGGGACCTTAATTTCAGACGGCAAACGCTGCGCGGCTATGTGCACGACCCCGGCGCGGCAATGATGGGCGGCGTGGCAGGCCATGCAGGCTTGTTTGCCACCGCCGGCGATGCCGCGGTAATATTCCAGCTGCTGCTCAATAAGGGCGTATATGGCGGAACACGGTATTTCAAAGCAGCTACCGTAGAGCAGTTTACCGCCTATGGTAGTAAGCTAAACCACCGCGGACTGGGCTTTGACAAGCCCGCCACCGATGCCGACAATGCCGGTCCCGCCGGCGACCGCACCAGCGCGCTTGCATTTGGTCATCAGGGTTTTACAGGTACCTGCATTTGGGCCGACCCTGCTACAGGCATAGTGTTCGTATTCTTATCCAACAGAGTGCATCCATCGGCCGACAACACTAAGATAAACAAACAGAATGTGCGCACCATTGCACAGGATTATATCTACGAGTCGATAGGCATACCCGTAAACCACAACCGCATGGATGTGTATAAAAAACAAGTGGGAGATAAAAAGTAGTATTATCCAGGAGCGTTGTTATGGAATTTAAAGTTTTAATGGTAGCCTGAATGCAGGAGTTGTTGTATTGTGTAATTGGTAATATGCACGCTTGCTGATATAATATAGAACAGAACAACCACCGTGATTGTAAAAAATGTCGCTTGTTGTGATGGTATTTTGTTAGGGTTCAAAAAAACGAACGCTCAGTTTTCGGCATTGTTTTTTCCAGCAAAGAGTACATCTTTTCCTAAAATATAGGCATGCACAATACCCTTATTGTCGACAAATGACGCTATCCCCCTATATTTGCAAACCGTTTTTTTAAAATCTACAATCTATAATATGCAATTACCCAACCAGACAAACTTCTATAAAGGAAAAGTGCGTGATGTATACACCATTGGCGACAAATATTTGGTGATGATGGTTAGCGACCGCATATCGGCTTTCGATGTGGTGCTGCCTCGTCCCATACCTTACAAAGGACAGGTGCTCAACCAGATAGCTGCTCAGTTTCTGGAGGCTACCAGAGATATTGTGCCCAACTGGATGATAAGCGTGCCACTGCCCAATGCAACAGTGGGTTATAAATGCGAAACTTATCCTGTAGAAATGGTAGTGCGCGGCAACCTGACCGGCCATGCATGGCGCACCTACAAAACCGGCAAGCGCGAGCTGTGCGGCGTAACAATGCCAGACGGTATGAAAGAAAACGATTTTTTCCCAGCGCCAATTATTACCCCTACTACCAAGGCGCATGAAGGCCACGACGAAGACATTTCGCGGGAGGAAATAATCAGCAGTGGTCTGGTGTCGAAAGAAGAATACGAACAACTGGAAAAATATACGCTTGCCCTGTTTGAAAGAGGCAAGGAAATAGCCAAGGAGCGCGGACTGATACTGGTGGACACTAAGTATGAGTTTGGCCGTATAGGCGACACTATATATCTGATAGACGAAATTCATACGCCCGACTCATCGCGCTATTTCTATATGGAGGGTTATGAAGCGCGCCAACGCAATGGCGAACAACAGCGCCAACTATCGAAAGAGTTTGTGCGCGAGTGGCTGATGGAAAACGGTTTTCAAGGTAAAGAAGGACAGCAGATACCCGAAATGACCGAAGACGTGGTAGGCCAGATATCTGAGCGCTACATAGAGCTATACGAAATGGTAACCGGTAAGACCTTTGTGAAACACGATGTGAACAAAGCGGAAAGCGAGCGTAAGCTGGTAGATGTACTGGCTAAACTGCAAGGCGAATAAATTTTTGATACTTAAGTAGAAGCGAGGAACAACCAAGTAGTTGCTCCTCGCTTTTTTGGTTAACGGTCGTTCAGCCCTATGCCGAAACCGAAGGTTGCGGCTACCAATGCCAGATTGACGATCAATACGGCTTTTTGCCAGTTGGGGCGGTCGTTCCACTTTTGGTTGAGATCGAAGGGGTCGAAGGCCAAACCAATACCCAACGACGACGAGGCCTGCATATAATCTTTCGACACAATAATCTGAAACAGGCCGAGAAGTAAAAAACCAATGTAGATAAATTTGTTGAATGGCGATTTCATACCAATTTTTTATACAAAACTCCACCAATTGCCAAGTGTAAAATTGGACTTTCACGACACTTATAAGATTTCCCACACTATTTTTTCACCATCTACAAGCCGTGCCTCTCTGAAAAATTGTTTGGGGTTTTGTTGGGTGAGCTTTCTTAATTCTCTGATGAAATAAGACTGGTCGGAATAGTTGGCTTCGTAGGTAATATCTGTGAGCGACTTTATTTCTTTAGACTGAAACTTAGATCTGAGTGAATTTCTGAATTTGGCTATCCTTTTAAAATCAACCGGCGAGCATGCCAGCAGTTTTGTAAAACTGCGCTGAAATGTTTTTAAGTTCATACCCAGCATAGCTGCTACGGCTGCTACGCTATAATCCTGTTCTGTGCTTTCAAAAAAAGCCAATGCCTGCTCCATTTTAGCAAACTCTTCTTTTTCAATAATCGCAGAAAGCAAAAATTCTTCGAGGCACGCAACACGGTTGTGGTTTTGGTAGAGGCGTTTTGCGGCTGCCAGCCAAACCGGGTTGTCGTATCCCTGCGAGACAACCGGAGCTATCTGTGCAAAATCTTCGCGTAGAAACCTATTGATGCCTAATGGTTTGAAAACGATAGATACTTCGTCTATGGCGCCCTCGCAATGCACCATTACCGGTTGTGTGTATTTGCCCAACACTTCGATATGGTAACCGTTTTGGGCGCAATGTTGCAGGTAAAGGCTATGGTCTTGCCGGGCGACGGACACCCCGCTGAAAAACGAAAGTCCAGTATTGGTATGCGGAAAAGCAATATGACGCTGCACGCTGCCAGCATCGCAGCGATAAAAGTAGAAACCTTCGACGTAGCGCTGCAAAACAGTAGATTCAGGAGCGATGAATTTTAGCACGGGATCTTCAGTTTGCAGTAAAATTAGCGATGATTGATGTGCGCGTAAATTATCTTTTGCAGACGGGGACCTGCTTCTGGGCAGTTATACCGTTTGGACAATAAAAATCGCCATGCGGGGATTGTTGCGACCCTACGGGGCGCAGCCCATAAATAATACATTACTCTACTACAAACCTGTAGCGCCTAACGGCGCAATGACCTGCTTTGGAGCCGAATTTTAATCGATTTGGTATTAGTGGCTATTAGTATGTGCACTAAAGAAATATTGATTATTGAGCGTTTGAATAGCAAATTACGCGTGTTACCGACTATCGTTTCTGTCGTTTTCGCGCATGATGAATAATGCTACGAAGGAAATAAACAGCAAAGGCATACCCAACAACAACAGCGGATAGAATAGAATAGCCAAAATAGTATTTAGCACGCCTGTAATAAGCTGAATCAGGTAGCCAATAGTGAAGAAAAAAAGGTAGTAGAGATTAAACTTAAAAATCCCCTTCCATATTTTATATGATGTTTTCGACTTGCGCGCGTCAGCCATGGTTGCGTGTATTATCCGTATAGCTCTATGTGAATAGCTTTTTTGTCGATGCCCATTTCGGTGAGGCGTTTTTTGGCTTCGTCTATCATATCGCGCCAGCCGCATATCATAAAAGTAGCCTGGTTGTTGCCGGCGAGTAATTCTTCATACACAGGATGTACGTAGCCGCGGCGGCCGTTCCACTCTTCGCGCGACAGGGTGGGCAGGTATCTGAAACCGGGTATTGATTGCTCCAGCCGGGTCATTTCATCGGCATAGAGCAGGTCGGTTACTGTTCTCGATCCGTAAATAAGGTTTATGCCATTGTGTATGGGTTTGGCAGTGGCTATGTGGTGCAGCATGCTGCGGAAGGGGGCAATACCGGTGCCGGTGCAAATGAGGTAAAGATCGTTGTGCAAATTATCTGGCAGCACGAAAATACCTTGCGGGCCTCGGAGCGTTAGCACGCTGCCTTCTTTTACCTCGTCGAACAAATAGGCCGAGCCCTTGCCTCCATGCAGGTAGCTAACTATGAGTTCGATAATATTTGAGCCATCGGGTGCGGAGGCAATGCTGTAGCTACGCCAGCGTTTGTTGCGTTGTTCGGCAATTGGAAGGTCGAGGGTTACGAACTGGCCGGGCTTGAAGTGGAACACATCGGTGTCGGGTAGCTCTACCCAATACCTGCGGGTGCCGGGTCGGGCTTCTTCAACTTGCTTTACAATTCCGGACTGCCAGGTAGGTAACATGGATTAGTAAGTATAATACGGTGCAAAGTTAATTGTCTTGAAATTAAAGACGCTTATAGGCGTATTATAAAAAGAATGTACCTACACTACCAGCGCCGGTAAGCTAATATTTATTAATGCTGTATGTGAGCAATGCATACTTCGGTGTCGGAACCATGTACCAGTGTATCGTAAATGATCATAGAATACTGACCGGGGTGGTAAGATCGAGGGTCGAGATTGTAGGCGCCAGTGCCATAAATACGGTATCCGTTTACAGTTTGCAGCGGTATGCGGACTACATTAGATACATCTGCACGCACAACGAAGGTAGTTCCGAGTTTGCGGATGTTACTGATTTTTATGCGGTAGGGTGTATCTGCTATAGTTGATACCGTAGACTTGTAGTAATAGAAGCTATCTATGGGGCCGCAATGATCGTAAGATGAATCGAACGAGCCTACGAGTTTAGGGGCATTGTCGGGTGGCGGCACAATTTTAAGCGTAATGTTGTATTGCTGCATGCCGTACAGCTTGCTGTTGATATTGAACTTAACCGGATAATCGCCATAGGGAACATCAGATACGTTGAAAGTGAACACACCGCTGATAAGGTATCCGACTGTTTGTGTAGCCGGCATCATGGTGAGGTTGGCCGGCAAATCTGAGAACGAGCAGTTGAGCAGGTTTTTGCCTATGTCGCCTCCGGTTACTTTTATTTTGTAGGGGAAGTTGATAGTATTGAACGGGCTAACAGAAATTACGGAATCGAATTCGGGTGTAAAAGCGAATACCTCCTCTTTTTTTACCGGGTTTTGCTGGTTTTTTTCGCAGCCAAACAGTAAAAAGGGGAGTAGAAACAATAAGTAGCGGATATTCATACTCCGAAATTACAACTTAATTGTAAACCGTCAAAAGAAAATGATATGTATTTAAAGAATTATGCGAATAGCAGTAGCGATCAAACGGGTATATAGTTGACGTATTATGCGCAATCGGTTTACCTTTGCTGCGATGCAAAACCGACCGATGCCTGCCGAACTAAAAAAAGGCGGCGTACTACTTGTAGACAAGCCATATAAATGGACTTCGTTTGATGCGATACACCTTATTAAGATATCGCTGCGGGCCAAGATAGGTCATTGCGGCACGCTGGACCCGCTGGCGACCGGATTGCTGATATGCTGCACCGGCGACATGACTAAGCAGATATCGCAGTATCAGCAGTTGCCAAAGGAGTATACAGGTATTTTTCATTTGGGCGCCACTACGGCTACCTGCGATCTGGAAAGCCAGCCGGAGGATTTTAAGCCCTACGAGCATATAACGAGCGAGCTGGTATGGGCTGCTGCAGCCGAACTGACCGGAGATATAATGCAGGTGCCGCCGATACACTCGGCAATAAAAAAAGACGGTAAAAGATCGTACGACTTGGCGAGGGCCGGTAAAGAGGTGGCGCTGGATGCACGGCCGGTGACGGTGGGAGAGTTTGAGATTACCGCCATCAAGCTGCCGGAGGTACATTTTAGGGTAGTGTGCAGTACGGGTACATATATAAGATCGCTGGCGCATGATATTGGACAGCTATTGGGATGCGGGGCCTACCTGCAGGAGCTGCGCCGCACCAAAATTGGTAACTTTGATGTTAAGAATGCGCTGACGCCACAGGAGTGGAAAGCGCTGTGGAAGCCGCAACCGCCTAAAACAGACGAAACAGCGCAGGCAGATAGCAACGTAGAATAACACTCGATGACAGTATATGCAAAAATGAGCTGCTGAGCGAATTTATAGATTGCTGAGGCTGTATTGCTTAGATGTGTAAAAACTGTAAATGTGTACTGGGTTTGGTAAAAGTAATTTGGCTATGGCCGCTAATAAGCGTTGCTATATATAATAGCAAGTATAACCGGAACGACTGTAACGGAGTTCCTTTAATCCGCAGTTAAGGTATTCCTAATCGGTTGTTAATGGTCATTGTGAATATGTGGATAAATAAAAAACCTTCGTATTTTCGTAAATTAATTATCATGAGTTATGCCGTCACAGAACCATCAATCCGCCATTGAGAGCAATAATGCGTTCATGGTAAAAATTGAAGACTTGGTGAGGGAGGTTGTTATACAAAACGACATTCCCTATTACCGGATTGAGTCTCGAATGGAGCTCCATACCCAAACGGAGGCCGGCGATATATATTTGCCGGTAATCAGGATAGTAACTTATTTTGAAGATACTGTTGGTCAGATATCTGATATCATACGCACTGAATTTGATGTAGAAATAGAGAAGTCGGTAGATAAGAAAAAGAACAGACTGGAGAGCTTTTCCTACAAACATGTACAGTATATAGCAGGTTTGCGCGATAATCGTCGTCAGCTTACGGAATACAAGAGATCTGGCAATAAGAAATTTGAGATTCAGGTATGCTCTATGCTACAGGATGCATGGGCAGGAATAGAGAAAGAGTTGGGGTATGATGGCGCATCGTTTCCGGAAGAGACTAAGCGCGATTTTTATCGCGTAGGAGCATTACTGGAGATGGCCGATATTGAGTTTCTGAAGATAAGGATTCAGTTGGGTAAGCATCAGGCAAGCGCTCCACAGCAGCAGCCCGATGTGGTGATAGTAAACGAAACAAAGGAGATTGCCCAAGCAGCGAGCGCAAACACATTTGCAGAGCATTTGCAGGCAGTGAAAATTGAAGCGCCCAGCGTAGCGCAAGCTCCTGAACCAATAGTTGCGAATATTATACCGCCAATAGTAGAGTTGCCCACTATTTTTGTGAATGCCAACGGCGACCTGAACGGAATAATACCAGAAATAAATACGGTAAGCAATGGTCAGTCTACGGCAGCTCCGGTTCCGGCTGCACAGGGTTTTGTGCCACCAGTGGTGTTCAGGACGCCAGCTCCGGCACAGCCGCAGTTTACGCCGCCTGTAGCGCAGGCGCCACAGGGTTTTGTGCCTCCAGTAGTAAACCATCAGCCGTCGTTTGTGCCCCCGGTAGTTAGTCAGCCTCAGGTTATAGCAGTTCCGGTTGCGCATACACAGGCGCCAGTTGCGCCAGCGCCGCAACCACAGGCGACAGTAACGCCGGTTGTGAATAATCTGCCGCCTGTTGCCAACCCAATAGTAAACACCCAACCTCAGACAGCAGCCATGCCAGCGGCCACTCCGCCACAGGCAGTTGTAAATCAGGTAACCAATACACAGCCTGCGCCAAGCGTACAGCAAAGGCCGGTAACAACTCCGGTAGTAAACTATCAGCCGGCTAACACAGGCACAATGACCGAAAGGCCGCCTGTAGCACAGCCTATAATAGCTGCTACAGCGCAGGCAATAACCAATGCCAATGGCAGACCATTTGTGCAAGCCCCAGTTTTACAGTCGATAGCGCCGCAGCGTGTAAAAGTACCTATGCCGGTGAGCGTGCCATCTGGCATTGCTCCGCAGCGTATAAAAACGCCAACACCTACGCCTATCGATCTTGACTCGATGGATATGAACGTGAGCAGCCTTAATTCGCTGGCTATGAACGTAAATAACATTGAGCACAAAACCGGAGTTACCGATGGACAACTTGCTCAGATAGTAAATATGGGTATGAACAATGCTCCCAAAGTGGAGCCTGTTGCGCCTGTAGTAAAAGAAGAGCCTGCGCCGCCGGTAGCTAAGGTAGAGCCTGTTGCAGCGCCGGAAGTAAAAGCCCCCGCGATAAGTAATAATGCTCAGCCGGCATCGGATGCAGTGGCGCTGAACATAGATAACGTTCACAACTTTAATATGAGTGTGAACGGTATGATAGAGCGCACCACAGAAATAGTAAGAGAAACACCGAAAATAGAAGAAAAGCAAGCAGAGAAAATAGTGCCTTTCTTTGAAGACCTGATAGAGCCTGTAAACAAGCCTGCAGTACTTGATGAGAATGCGCCGATGACAGACGCATCGCTTAGAGAGTATGTGATGAACAGTAAGTTGCTGAAAGAAGTGGATCTGAAAATTGCTGAGCGCGCAGGCGCTAAGATTAATGCGGAGATAGACATAGAAGGCGATGTGGAAAGACTGCGCTTCCTGAAGGTGTTTACGCTGAAACAACTGCACGACAGGATTATGGATAACAAGAATGACATTGTGGCCTTTGCAGAAAAATGGATAGGTAAGGATAATGGCGGTTCTTTCGATTCGGGTATAAGTTTGTTTTATCTTGAGTATTTGTTGGTAGGTAAGAAAAACGATCCTGCTTTTGCGATAGAGTATGTGGTTAAGTTTATTTCTGACAACGACTATAGCGCACGCTACATTATACCTACTTACAATTCTATTAAGAATACAGAGCTGCCTAATTTCTCGCATCTGACATTGAAAGCGTAGATTAAGGTTAATGATATTATTGAAAAGCGGCCTGATGGTCGCTTTTTTTATTGTGGTCTATACTAGTCACGTATTTGTTAGCTGCCTCCACGGGAGTATCCCAGGGTAAGGAAGATCGAACACTACAACCCAGAGTGGTTTGAATGCGAAGGGGTAATACCAATTAGAGTTCATTTTTCGGTATACATTGTCATACTAACAAGCGTGTATTCGTCCTTCAAATACAATAGAGATAACTACTATTGCTTTGCTTAGGAAAAGCCCGAATGGGCTACAATATGCGTAGCCCCGGGAGTATCCCGGGGTAGGGAATTTCAAGCACTCCCAACCCAGAATGGGTTGAATGTGAATAGACAATATGGATTTGTAGTATAAAATAGCACATTCAACTCCTTCAGAGTTG
>CAIRYK010000088.1 GCA_903882805.1 uncultured Bacteroidota bacterium
ACTTCACTTCATAAATACTTACACAATCCAACTGTGCGCCAAAACCTTTTATGTATTTTAGGATATTAATATTGGAAAGGGCCTTGCAAGCGTAAAAAAACTTTGTAGGATGAGCGCTAAAAGCATTTTTTAGCTTTCCGTACTGCTCTGCTATTTTGCAGGCATCATACACATATACCGGACCGCCAATCTCATTGGCTATGGCAATTAATAATTCGTTGTTTATTGGTTCGTACATGGGGCAAAAATAGTTGTTTAGTTGTTAAAACGGTCGGAATAAAAGACAATTAAGGCAAACCATAAGGTCATTCCTTACGTATATTTGTTTGTATAAGTTTCCAATAGAATTTCTACCGCCATTTCAAATAACTATATGTCTGAATACAAAATACGCCCAATAACGCAACAGGACAATGTTGCGATAGCTTCTATAATCAGACAGTCGCTTAAAGAACATAATGCCCATAAGCCAGGCACAGTATTTTTCGACCCTACTACTGATGATCTGTATAGCTTATTCAATAAGGAAAATTCTAAATATAGAATTCTGGAAATAGACGGTATTGTAGCGGGGGAGCTGGTGTATATCCTACTATTGGATTGCCCGCAGGATATTGCGAATTAGTGAAGCTATATATACAAAAGCAATTCCGCGGGCTAGGCTACGGGAAATTGCTGATTGATACCTGCTTTGAGATTGCAAAAGGGTTGGGCTATTCATCTATATACCTGGAAACAATGCCCGAACTTGGCAACGCTGTAACATTGTATGAAAAGTGCGGCTTTAATTCCACTGGTAGACCGCTAGGGAATTCCGGACATTTTGGATGCGACATTTGGATGACTAAAAACCTACATACTGACTAAATGCTACTTTAACATATCTATATCGAAGTTAACCGTTGAGTTTTGGTAATTTAGAGTAGTCATTGTCTCAAGTTATTAACCGAAAATTACAATGCAAAAGCGCCTTGACAATATGTTGATAAGTTTTGCTTGATATTTATTGTTTTTTACAAATAAGACCGTAGTTTCACAATGTCTTGTATATATTTTACATCCTTTTTGCGTTAATAATGTTTTGAACCATTGAATTTCTATTGAATTTTAGTCGCGCAAAATTAGCTATATGAAAACCCGAATCGAACTACCGCCCACAAATAAGGCACCCAAACCAACATTCTTCAAAAAATGGTTTGGCAAGATAGCAAGAAAATTCCGTAGCCTTTTCGAAGCTGAAGAGGTAGAAGTTACCTTTAAGGTAGAAGGCAGCAAGGTACGCTATACTTACACCAAGGTTGAAGAGAAAAAAGTAGCCTAACACATAAATTGAAACAATAAATAAACAGACCAACTTATGGTATTCCATATGCTGCTGTGTAACATTATTTTAATTTGCTTAACTTATCTTTACAAGCAAACACAGAAATAAAAGAACTTATGAATGACGCGTTTGACAATAATAACGAAGACAGTCTGGAAAATCAGGAATTTCTTGACAATCTGAAAATGGAAAACGAAATAAAAAAAATAAAACTATCATTAGAACACGGGATGGACCTATCAGATCAGCTTTCAGCTGCAGAATTACCTCCTAAGATTGAATCTGAATTGCTCGATTATATAACAAGATTTGAAGAGCAATTCTCTACGCGAAAAATGATATTAATTGATGAGCTGTTAGGTAATCCTGAGTTAAAACCAGTTTCTGAAATTGCCGACGCAGATATTAATGCAGCATTAACCAATTTGCAAAACTTACTAAAAAGTAAATCTATATCGCTCGAAACGTTAAATAAAGTAGACGAACGAGAACTATATAGATTTATAACGGAAGAGCTCTTAAAACTGGAAACCAATGATGTGCAAATAGAGGGTCTTATACATTGTTATATATACGAGGAGTTTCACCCAAATAATGAAGCAGATGTAAAAGAGACATGCGATAACTTTTTAAACAGAGCGTTGGATATTAGTGAAGAAATAAACCTATCACTACTCGGCATAGACCATGAATCCGTTGAAGATGAAACTAATGCTGTGCTCAATAATAAAATGTCAAAACTTCAATTTTTAAGAGCAGCATTTGAATCTTTTGAAATAGAATCAATAGCAATAACAAGTGTTGCCATTTATGAAGAAGAGACCTTGGCGACATCAATTGGAACGATAAACTATGTAGGGCAAATTGAAAACTCAGCTGATACAGTCTTATTTGAAGGGGCATTCAAAATTAATCTGCAACGCGCGAACCTGCTATGGAAAATTACCAATTTTGAATTCCCTGGCATCAATAATTAACAATCCTACCTTAATAAATGAAAGACGATCACAATTATTTAGATATTAATAAGGCCCTTTGGAATGAGAAAACGAAGGTGCACGTCACCTCCGAATTTTATGACATGCATAATGAAGGTGGCTTTAAAGCTCATGTAGCTACATTAAATGAAATAGAGCTGCAACTATTGGGTAATGTAAATGGTAAAAAAGTACTGCATTTGCAATGTCATTTTGGACAGGATACACTTTCGTTAGCCAAACTGGGCGCAAATACCATTGGCGTTGATTTTTCTGACGAAGCTATTAATGCAGCTCGTGAATTAAATACACAACTTGGACTAAATGCCGAATTTATTTGCTCAGATGTATACAATCTGCCTGAAGTACTGACTGAACAATTCGACATAGTATATACTTCATATGGAGTAATAGGGTGGTTGCCAGACATGGAAAAATGGGCAAAAACAATAGCCCACTTTTTAAAACCCGGCGGGAAATTAGTTTTTGTAGAATTTCATCCTGTCGTATGGATGTTCAATTACGAATTCACAGAGGTAGCTTACAATTACTTCAACGCAACGCCAATTATTGAAACTATCAATGGTACCTACGCGGATAAAAACGCGGATATCAAAATGAAAGAAATATCGTGGAATCACGACCTTGGCGAAGTATTGCAGAGTTTACTAAATGCTGGATTACAAATAACTGCATTTCAAGAATTCAACTATACACCCTATAAATGTTTCCAGCGCTTGGTAGAAACTACGCCGGGTAAATACCAAGTAGAGGGTATAGAAGGGAAAATACCCATGGTTTACGCAGTAGCTGCTATAAAACCACAATAACGCAAATTCAGTTTGAAAGACACTGTTTAGTTCATTTGTTTATTTAGCATCCTAAATAAACAAATGAACTACATAAAATACAACCGCTGCAAGCAATCCACTAACGGGAATAGTAAGAATCCAAGCCCAAAGTAAATTGATTGTAACGCCCCAACGAACCGCGGAAAGGCGTTTTGTAGCGCCTACGCCAATAATGGAACCTGTAATAGTGTGCGTTGTACTCACAGGTATTTTTAGATTTTCAGCAAAAAATAGCGTTAGGGCGCCTGCCGTTTCTGCTGCCACTCCCTCAAACGGAGTAACTTTTGTAATGCGCGTGCCCATGGTTTTAATGATCTTCCAACCGCCGCTCAGCGTACCCAATGCAATTGCAGAATAACACAACAACGGCACCCAATTAGGCATTGGCGAACCGCTCGCCATGTTTTTTGAACATATCAATGCTGCCATAATGATCCCCATAACTTTTTGGGCATCATTACCGCCATGACCAATACTGAACGCAGCAGATGAAACCAACTGAAAACGCTTAAAATAAAGTGATGCCCTTGCATTGTTGAGCGAACCTAATATCATGGTAAAAACACTCATAGAAGTGAGTATAAAACCAATGAGCATCCACTTGAAGTTTTTAGAATCGGTGATAATGTTCAATAAGTGGCTCGGATTGTGCGCTTTTAGTTTCTCCGGATTTGTTTCCATAACCTGCGAAAGCATATAACATGTTACTGCTATCACTAAAAAGGAAATGAGTTTAGGAACAATTCCCTTCCTGAATGAATAAATAAACCACAACGAAATAATGAAAGCCACTATCATACCTATCAAAGGAGCGAGTACAATAAAACTTACTGTTTTGATAATCGGCTCAGAGTTTACTGCCTGAAAACCAGCGTTGGCAATTGCTGCTCCAGCGAACCCACCAAGTAGTGTGTGCGATGAGCTTGAGGGAATTCCATACCACCAGGTAATAAGGTTCCATGTTATGGCTGCAAGCAGCCCGCTCAATATAACAGGCAGTGTAATGTAGGCTTCATGTACTGTTTTGGCAATTGTGTTAGCCACACCATGATCTTTAAATATAAAGAACGCAATAAAGTTGAAAAATGCGGCCCAAACAACTGCCTGTAATGGTGTAAGTACTTTGGTACTTACAACCGTGGCAATAGAATTCGCAGCATCATGAAAACCATTAATGTAATCAAAAATCAAGGCCAAGGCCAAGATTACTATAAGAAGTACCGACATACGGTGGATTATGAATATTTAATGATGATAGATTCTACAACATTTGCCGCGTCTTCACACTTATCTGTTACTACTTCCAGCATTTGGTATATATCTTTCTGTTTTATAAGTTCTACAGCGCTAATGTTCGACGAAAAAAGCTTGAGCATTGTGCTGTCCAACAAGTCGTCTGCAGCATTCTCAAGGCTATTTACCTGAACACAAGCCTCAGTTATTGCTCGGAGATCCTTCATATTACGAAGTCCGTAAATACTAATATTTATCGAAGCTATTGCCTTCACAATTATTTCGGCAAATGCAGGTAAAGTATTGTACTGATCGTTGATCTGATAATTCACTATACGCTTTGCAGCGCCCCAAATGTAATCGGCAATGTCGTCGAGCGAGGTAGCCAGATAATGAATATCCTCTCTGTCGAAAGGAGTTATAAAATTATGACCTAATTCCACAAAAATGCGGTGGGTGGTTTCGTCGTTTTTATGCTCAAAGTCCTCAAGCGTTTTGAGCATTGCATCTCTTTTCGACAAATCTTCTTCTTGCAGCGCAGCCTTAAAAACACCGCCCATCTGTACAAGAGTGGTAGCTACTTCTTCAAATAAACTGTAAAATATCCTGTCTTTTGGCAGGAAAAACTTCAATACCGAATCGAATGACATAACAATTTCTTAATGTAAAATTAACATTTGCAAAACTATCCCAAATATCCGGCATTAAAAGTGATAACGCAGGCTTAATAATTTCTTAACATTGAGCTTAACACAGAAAATATGCAATAGCCCAATGCATAGCTATAGGCAAATCTTTGGTTAGCTCACCTACCATTGCGCCACCTTTCCAAAATCTTAACTAATATCTTAGCGCATTCTACATTCTACTTTCTCTTAAAATATTACCTTTGGCAGTATTAATTTAGCACACCCCAATAATGAAGAAAAATATTGCCCTTGTGGCCGGCGGATATTCAGGCGAATATGTAATTTCTATTAAGACAGCAGAAACTATTGAAAAAAATCTGGATGCCGATTTATATAATGTGTATAAAATAATTGTGACCCGTGATGAGTGGTATCACATAGATAATGATGTTAAAATAGATGTTGACAAGAACGATTTCTCGCTACCATTGTCAACCGGCCGTGTGAAATTTGATTGTGTGTTTATTGCCATACACGGCACTCCGGGCGAAGATGGGCGGATACAGGGATATCTTGATATGCTTCAGATTCCTTATACCTCTTGCAACGCAATAGTATCTGCGTTGACGTTCAACAAGAGCTATTGCAATAAGGTGGTAAAAGCATTCAACGTTGTAAATATTGCCAATTCTGTACACCTCATAAAAGGAGAACCATATTCTATGGGTGTAGTGCTCGACGAGTTAAAACTGCCAGTGTTTGTAAAGCCCAACGAAAGCGGCAGTAGTCTGGGTGTAAGCAAAGTAAAAAAAGTAGAGGAGTTGTTTCCTGCTATAGAAAAGGCGTTCAGAGAAGATAATCAGGTATTAATAGAAGAATTTATAGAAGGACGTGAACTTACTATAGGTGTTTACAAGGCAAACGGTAGTATGTACGCACTTCCTGCAACCGAAATAGTAAGCAAAAATGAGTTCTTCGACTACGAGGCCAAATACACTCCCGGCGTAACCAATGAAATTACTCCGGCTGTTATTGATGCCAACCTTAAGGAACAGTTGGAGTCGAAGGCTATGTATATTTACCGCCACCTCAATTGTAGAGGTATAGTACGTATGGATTTCATTTTACAAAACACCACTAACAAATTGTTCTTTTTGGAAGTAAATACTATGCCTGGTCAAAGTGAAAACAGTATAGTACCGCAACAGGTGCGCGCTTGGGGTCGTACTTTGAAAGACTTTTATGGCGAACTTCTTGAAGACTGTCTGAAAAACCAAACTGTTTAAATACTCTATTTACTTCCTGCTACATTTTTATGAAGGGTACATTCAAAAATTCATTCTGGTTCCATTTCGCAATTGTTGTGGCATTGTGTACGGTGTTGTATATATCGTTTTTTGCTACATTACATTGGATAACCAAGCATGGAGAGGAAATAAAAATACCCGATGTAAGGGGAACGCAAATGGACGCTGCAGTAGCAGCCCTGAAAGCAATGCATTTTGAGGTATCCATCGATTCTACTTACGAAACCGACGTAAAGCCGCTTAGTGTGTTGAAACAAGTGCCGGACACCGGATCGTTGGTAAAGCAAGGCAGAACTGTATTTCTGACTGTAAATATGATGACGCCGCCTAAAGTGCCCATGCCCAACCTTGTAAACCTATCTTTCAGGAGCGCAGAAATGCTTTTGAAAAACAACAAGCTTATTCTTGGCGACACAAGTTACAAACCCGATATTGCTTTAGGCGCAATTCTGGAGCAAAGGTATAAGGGAATGCCCATAAAAGCGGGCGACCTTATTGCTCAAGGTAGCAAAATAAGTCTGGTAATTGGCGATGGCTTGGGTAACACTCAGTTTACAGTACCCGACGTAACCGGTCAAACCGTTGATCTGGCAATGACGATATTGGCTCAGTATAGCCTGCAACCCATTATCGTTGTAAACGATCAGATGTCGGAAATATCGGATACCATGTCGGCAACTGTTGTTGATCAGGATCCGAGAGCAACTAATGACGCAGGAGCTGCCAACCAAATAAAAGCTGGCGATATAATGACTTTAAAAATCATTCAAAACCCATCGCAGCAAGAAATACATAAAAAGTAGACTACATAACACCTTTGTACAATACAAACCACCGTATTGCCGTTTAACAGCAATATTAATTGAATTAACAGTGAACGTAAATTGCAGTAAATCTTTTGTTGTTGTAGTTTTATCTGTCATCTCCTCTTTTCTGGCGCATGGGCAGGAAAATATTGCCGGCGTTAGATGGAACCCTTTCGTAAATCACAAAAAGACAACACAATTGCCACTGGCGCGTACCACTGCGCATACACTAACATTACCATTTTTTGAAGACTTTACAGGAGCAAGTATTTACCCGGATAGCGCAAGATGGACTGATTTTCAAGTGTTTGTAAACAACACTATGGGGTCTAATATGATTAGCAAAGGTGTTGCTACATTCGACTGCCTCAACAGCATTGGCATTCCTTACGATTCATTTAGTAATACAACTTTCAGGTATGCCGATTCTCTTACGTCGCAGCCAATAGATTTAAGCGCTGTTGTGCCATCCGACAGCTTATACCTGAGTTTCTTTTACCAACCGCAGGGAAATGGCTATTATCCGCTTGGTCAAGATTCACTGCAGCTATATTTAAAGACAAGGTATGGCGGCTTCGTTAAAATTTGGACAACACCTGGAACAACACTTACTCCTTTCCGCCAGGTGATGATTCCTATTACCGATACTTTATTCCTGCATGGTGATTTCCAATTCCGCTTTGTAAATATCGCAGCGCTATATTGGTCTGACGCCAATTGGAATATTGACTATATAAGATTGAATACCAACAGATCAGCAACAGATACCGCCATAGATGATGTAGGTTTTACTTCATCGCCCGGCTCATTGCTTAACGACTACACATCTATGCCCTACCGCCAGTTTTATGGATATCAGGCAGCCGAGCGTAGCGCACAATTTGTGGGAAAAGCGCGAAACAATAGCGCTGCATCGCAAACCATAAACTACGGCATCAAAGCACGCGATCTTAATACTGGCAGTACACTGCTCCCTCCAACAGGTAGCGCCTCTATTTTGGCTCCTCGTACATCAGTGGATGTTGTTTTTCCAAACTATACTACAGCTATAACACCGCCGGGAGCCAATGACCGAGTAGTTTTTGAAAATACCTTCTACATGGACGCTCCAGTTGCAGGTAGTCCTACAGATAACGATACCATTGTCACTCATCAAGTATTCGATAATTATCTCGCATACGACGACGGTTCGGCAGAAAAAAGCTACTACCTCAACCTCTTCCCAACATTGCCAGGCAAGATAGCCGTTGAATACCACCTCAACCAGCCAGATACGCTGAGAGGTATGGCCATTTATTTTGGAAGGCAGATTCCATTTGCCGGATATAAAGCGTTTTCTTTAATTGTATATTCTGAATTGGCGGGCATTAACGGCGCAATGTCCGACATTAAATTGTACCAACAGGATTTATACAGCCCGGGTTATGCAGATACTGTAAATCACTTTTGGATTTACACGTTCGATGAACCTTTGGTATTGCCCGCGGGCACATTTTATGCAGGCACCATGCAACCTGCAGAAAGCGGTAGCGATAGCCTGTACATAGGTCTGGACGTAAATAGGGTAGGCGGAAACCATGCTTATTTCAATGTTCTTTCCAGCTGGAGTCCCTCGTTGGTAAGTGGAGCGCTGATGATGCGCCCTATATTAGGTGGTCAGGTAACCGGCACACTGGTGAATGAACTAAAAACAACTAACTCGGGCTGGCAGGTTTATCCAAACCCAGCAACCGATAAAATACAATTTACCGACCTTGGCGATGCTAAACCTGATTACTTCATCACCGACATTCAAGGCCATAAAATACTTTCAGGTATTTTAAGCGGTTCAAAAAGCGTAGACATATCCTCGCTAACGCCAGGGATATATTTTGTAAATATTACTGCCGGCGGTGTAACCGGCGCGCCACAGAAACTAATAAAATTGTAGAACTACAAAAACAAAAACACTGATAAATGAAAAACATATCTGTTGAAGAACTTAAAAGCAGAATGGATGCCGGCGAAAAGCTCAACATAATAGATGTTCGCGAGCCTTGGGAATATGAAGAATTTAATATTGGCGCTCAATTGTTGCCTTTAGGCAATGTTATGGGCATGCAACTGGATGCAATAGAGGATTTGAAAAATGATGAGCTAATAATTCATTGTAAAGCAGGCGCACGTAGCGCACAAGCTTGCATGATGCTGGAACAGCTGGGCTACACCAACGTGGTAAACGTAACCGGCGGCATGAATGCCTGGAGACAGAAGTTCGGATAGTATTATGCGCAACTATAAAATACAATAAATAATAATGGTGGTCTTGATTGGACCACCATTATTATTTATTGTAATCAATTACTTCAATCGTTATGCCTTCATGAGCATCATTTCTTTTATATCTTCCATTATACGCTTGGCAATGTTGTTTGCTGTAGTTTCCGTTTCGCTTTCAGAGTAAATGCGGATAATGGGTTCTGTATTTGAAGTTCTTAAATGCACCCAGTTGTTATCAAACTCTATTCTAATACCATCTTCCGTATTTATTGGTTGTTTTTTGTATTTTTTCTTTATCTCTTCAAAAATCTGCTTCACATTTACGTCTTCTCCCAATTCAATTTTATTCTTAGAGATAAAGTAGTTAGGGTAAGTGTTGCGCAATGCTTTCACAGACTTACCGAACTTAGCCAAGTGTGTAAGGAAAAGCGCTATCCCAATCATAGCATCCCTGCCATAATGCAATTCCGGCACTATTACGCCTCCATTACCTTCGCCGCCAATTACAGCATTTACTTCCTTCATTTTCCTGACAACGTTTACCTCGCCAACTGCGCTCGGATAATATTTGCCGCCATGCTTCTCGGTAACATCCTGCAATGCCCTTGTAGAAGAAAGGTTGGAAACAGTGTTGCCTTTTTTATTGGAGAGTATATAATCAGCAATTGCAACAAGGGTATATTCTTCGCCAAACAAACTACCGTCTTCACAAACAAAACAAAGCCTGTCTACATCCGGGTCGATAGCTATACCTAAATGGGCATTTTTCTTTTTCACTACCGAACATAATTCGATCAAGTTCTCTGGAAGCGGCTCCGGATTGTGCGCAAACTTGCCGGTTACCTCTTCATTTATCACTGTCACATCTGTAACGCCTAAGGCATAAAGCGTCTCGGGCACCGATATTGCGCCGGTAGAATTAACTGCGTCCACAACGATACGCAAATTCATTTTTTTGATGGCAGCTACATCCACAAGCGGATGAGCAAGAATGGTATCTATGTGTTTTTGGATGTAGGTGTTATCTATAGTTACTGTGCCTATTTTATTGATTTCTGCATAATTATGCTCTACGTTATCCGCATAATCCAGTATCCATTGTCCTTCTTCTGCATTCAGGAACTCACCGTCTTTATTAAGCAACTTCAGTGCGTTCCATTCTTTGGGGTTATGACTTGCTGTTAGAATAATGCCGCCTCCGGCATTTTCCATTTTCACGGCCATTTCTACAGTAGGGGTAGTACTTAGTCCCAAATCAACGACATTGCAACCCAGACTTTGTAGCGTTGCAACCACAAGGTCGCGCACCATACCGCCAGATATTCTGCCGTCGCGCCCAACAACAATTTTCTTGTTTTCACTCTGCTGCATTACCCATGCGCCATAGGCAGTGGTAAACTTTACAACGTCGATAGGTGTCAGGCTTTTGCCTTGTTTACCACCAATTGTTCCTCTAATTCCGGATATAGACTTTATTAACGCCATGATGAAGTGTTGTGTTGCGAAGATAAGCGATTGCTCTTTTTTTTCACCTACAGTCGAGAATAACAAGCGCATTAATTTGGGCAAAAAACCGCAAATAACAGCACAATAACATCATTTTAACGAACCTAAAAACCACAAATTGGAAAAACGATAAAGTCATATTACCTTGTAACAAATTTCATTATTCGCATGAACCTATTTTCAACATTCTATTGGCGCCGCTTGCTGGGGGTGACTTTTGTTTCCTGTATTTCGGGATTTGCAATAGCCCAGGATCTACAAGCAAAACTACCTGTTGACCCTGAAGTAGTAACAGGAAAATTATCTAACGGTCTAACTTATTATATCCGACCGAATCACAAACCTGAGCATAAGGTTGAGTTGAGACTGGCTGTTAAAGCGGGTTCCGTACTCGAAAATGATGACCAGCAAGGCCTTGCGCACTTCATGGAACACATGAACTTCAATGGCACCAAAAATTTCCAGAAAAACGAACTGGTTAGTTATCTACAATCAATAGGCGTGCAGTTTGGCGCTGACCTTAATGCATATACAAGCTTCGACCAGACAGTATATATACTCCCAATCCCGCTCGATAAACCTGATAATCTGGAAAAAGGATTTCAGATAATCGAAGACTGGGCGCACAATGCCTTGCTTACAGATAAAGATATAGATGAAGAGCGCGGAGTAGTACTGGAAGAAAGCCGTCTTGGTAAGGGCGCAGACGACCGAATGCTTAAAAAGTACTTTCCTAAAATGGCAGAAGGTTCCATTTATGCAAGCAGACTACCGATAGGCAAAGACGATGTAATAAAAAATGCTACCTACGACAAGACGCGTAATTTTTACAAAGATTGGTACCGACCCGATTTACAATCTGTAATGGTTGTTGGGGACATAGATGTAGAAACGGCTAAAAAAATGATTAATGCCCATTTCGCAGGAATAAAGAATCCAGCAAATGAAAAACCGAGGAAATACGTAGACGTTACGCCCCGTAAAACAGCGGAAGCAATGGTGGTTACAGACAAAGAAGCTACCAACGCACAACTGGTAGTAATGTTTCCCTACGCAAAGAAACACGCAAGCGTGACGCTCGGCGACTACAAAAAAGATCTTGTTGCGCAAATAACGATGTCCATGCTCAACCGTAGGTTGAACGACCTCGCTCAGGGAGGAAATCCACCATTTGCTTATGCAGGCGCCGAAATGGACGGCCTTATACATGGCTATCAGGCGTTTTCGATGATTGCTATTTTTGACAAAAACGGCCCTGAAAAATCACTGATGGCATTGACAGGCGAATTAGTAAGAGCTCAGAAGTTCGGATTTACAGCCGATGAGCTAGAACTGGCAAAACGAGAAATGATGAGTAACATTGAGCGTGTATATAATGAAAGGAAAACAACAGATAGTAAGGCCTATGTAGACGAGTTTGTAAGGGTATTTCTTGACGACGAACCAATTCCGGGCATAACTAACGAATTTAACTATTACAAATCATTACTGCCTGGCATCAACCAAAACGACGTAAATAGCCAACTGAAAACCTGGACTGCAAATACTAACACATTTACACTGGTAACTGGTCCAGACAAGCCCGATGTAAAATTGCCATCAGACAAAGAACTATTGGCAATGACAAAAAAAGGCTTTGCTCAGAATATAGAGAAATCAGAAGAAAAGAAAACTGCAGTGTCCTTGATGCAGGGGATGCCCGCTCCAGGAAAGGTAGTTAGTCAGGTAAAAGAGGAAGGGTTCGACGCTAATACCTACACATTGAGTAATGGCGTTAAGGTAACGATAAAAACAACTGACTACAAGAGCGACGAAATATTGATGACCGCTGTAAAAAAAGGCGGTAAAAACAACTACGGCCTTGCAGACAGAAGTAATGTACAGTTTGCTACAGATGTAGTAGATGCAATGGGGCTTGGAACTTTTGCACCAAACGAGCTTGAAAAAATAATAGCTGGCAAAAATGTAAAAGTTGATGTAGAGATTGGCGACGTAAACGATGTTGTAAAAGGCTCAAGCTCCGTTAAAGACTTTGAAACTATGCTTCAACTCACCCATTTGTACCTGACCAGCCCTCGTAAAGATGAAGACTTGTTTAAAGCGTTTAAAGAAAAACAAATTGGCGTATTGCAGTTTATGAGTTCTAACCCAAGAGCTGCCTTCGTAGATACTACTGTAAAAACAATGTACAACAACAATCCGCTGGCGCGTATGGTAATACCCAAGCCAGCCGATTTTGAAAAAATCAATCTTGATCGTTCGCTCGAAATATACAAAAACGAACTATGCGGCGGAGATGGCTATCACTTTTTCTTTGTAGGCAATATTAAGCCCGAAAATGTAATGCAATTTATAGAAGCATACATTGGCGGTCTGCAAGCATCTGGCAAACCACTTGCCATTAAAGATAATGGAGTTCGTCCGGTAAAAGGGGTAACAAAGATGGAAGTAAAGAAAGGTAAAGAAAAACAAAGCCTTATTATGTCTATGTACACCGGCGAAATTCCGTATTCAGAAGATTTAGCGCTTAAAGCTCAGGCATTGGCCGAAGTGCTGAATATTAAGGTTATAGAGGAGCTCCGCGAGAAAATGGGCGCTATTTATGGCGGCGGTTTTAATGCAAGTGTTTCTAAAGAGCCCTACGAGCGTTACAGCATTCAATTGCAATTGCCCTGTGGACCCGAAAATGTAGAGAAATTATTGGCAGCAGCTAATACCGAAATCGAGAAAATAAAGGCTAACGGACCTGATGCTAAAGATGTAGAAAAAGTGAAAAACCAATGGAAAGAAAAACACATTACTGATGTAAAAGAAAATAAATACTGGACCGGCAAGCTGGAAAGTTCGCTGTTTTGGGGTAGAGATAAAGACAGGATCCTGAAATACCAGACCTATGTAGATAAGCTTACACCTGCCGATATTAAAGAAACCGCACAAAAACTACTGAATGGTAATAACCAGTTTACTTCGGTATTGTATCCAGAATCTTAGCAGTTGATATTCAAATACTTAAAAACTAGCTAAGCAATAAGGTCCCGAAAAGGGGCCTTATTGCTTTACAACCTACCAATAACATATACTCTTTTAACATTTTTCTTAGGTGGCAGATGTTTGTTTTAACAATGTTGTAGTACAAGAAGACAGTAAATTTGAGGAAGTATTCGTAAACAATAAAAATTGGAACTATGAAATTCAATCTGATCCCGGTCATTTTAACAGCGGCGACAACTTCTATTGTCACTATGGTCACAGTATCCCATTTTCAACAACCCAAACCTTATTTTGAGCAGGCTGCGCCGGTTAATAAGAGCGATGCACGCTTTGCTAATTTTGCTGGTTTGGCAGGAAATGCTGCAGCTGTAAGCTTCGAAAATGCAGCAGAATCATCTGTGAAGGCAGTAGTGCACATTAAAACCACTACAAATGGCAGAACTGTAATAACTAATAGCAATGATATGTTCAGTCAGTTATTCGGACAACGCCAATACTACATTCCGCCGCAATCTGGATCAGGTTCGGGGGTGGTGATTTCTCCTGATGGCTATATTGTAACTAATAACCATGTAGTTGCTGAGGCAAATGAAGTAACTGTAACATTCAACGATAGATACACTGCACAGGCAAAGGTAATAGGCGCTGACGCTGCTACCGATATTGCTGTACTGAAAGTAGATGGCGATAAGAACCTTCCCTTTATGGAGTTCGGAAACAGCGACGACGTAAGGCTTGGTCAGTGGGTATTGGCGGTGGGCTATCCTTTGTCGCTCGATGCTACTGTTACGGCAGGCATCGTAAGCGCAAAAGGACGTTCGCTTGGCATCAACAAAACCCGCTCGGCTTCAGCGATAGAATCTTTTATACAAACCGATGCGGCTGTGAACCCCGGCAACAGCGGCGGAGCATTGGTTAGTACTTCCGGTCAGCTAATAGGCATTAATTCAGCCATTGCATCGCCTACAGGATCGTATGCTGGCTACTCCTACGCTATACCTGCAAACATAGTACGTAAAGCAGTGAACGACCTAATGAAATATGGCTCTTTGCAGCGTGGTTATCTGGGAATTGAGTTTCTGGATAGCAGATCTGAAAACCCTGAACTACTTGCACATCTGGGACTGAATAAGAAGGACGGCGTATATGCTATGGACGTAACCGAGAAAAGCGGAGCAGCTAAGGCCGGCATACTAAAAGGCGATTTCATTACCCAGATAAATGGACAACCAGTTAATAGCCCTGCAGAAATACAGGGTTTGATTGCACGCTTTCAGCCCGGTGACAATGTAAGTGTACGATATATAAGAGACAACAAGACCTTTAATGTAACTGTGCAGCTAACTAACCTGAATGGAACGACTGAAATAGTTAATGCCGCAAATAGCGTTAAGATGTTTGGCGCTACCTTCCGGCCATTAACCGATAAAGAAAAAGCCGGCTATAATGTAGATGGAGGAATAATAGTAGAAAATATAGGCAATGGTGTGATTGCCAAACAAACACAAATGCATAATGGGTTTATAGTTACTACAATTAACGACCGACTAATGCACACTATGAACGACTTTCAGATTGCTATTTCGGAGAGCAAGAACTTACAAATTGGAGGCTTTTACCCAAAACACGAAGGCATGTACTATTACGGGCTGAATAATGTAAAAGCCATGAATGGTCAATAACAAAAATAATGCTAATCCAATATAGCGGAAGGATTTAGAGCCTTCCGCTATATTTGTTTTTAAAAGTATCCTGATTATCGACAATTCCCTTAACAAGCGGAACATATTGTAACGCAAAAAAACGGAAGGATGTTTAGTCATCCTTCCGTAACAGAAATATTGTAAATAGATTATTTTTTTGCTGAAGCGTGTATTTGCTTCTTCTCTTTAATACGAGCTGATTTACCAGAACGCTCACGGAGATAGAACAATTTAGCGCGACGAACACGACCTACCTTATTCAAAATAATCGAGTCGATGTTTGGCGAAAAGAGTGGGAACAAACGCTCTACACCAACGCCGTCGGACATTTTACGAACGGTAAAAGTTTGTGTATATCCACGACCCTGACGCTTCAATACATCGCCCTTGAAAGACTGGATACGGTCTTTATTACCTTCGGTAATTTTATAATTTACTGTAATATTATCGCCGGCCTTGAATTTTGGATATTCTTTCTTGCCGGTAAGTTGTTCGTGTACAAAAGCTACTGCTTCCATTAGTTATGAATTTTTTCGGACTGCAAAGGTAACAATTATTTTATGTTTTACACAAAAAAAATAACTTTTATTCCTCTGAAATCGCTTTTTAAAATAAAAATTGTTAGAAAATTGCTGCAACAAAGAATAAGTAGCGACTAAATATTCCTGTTTTTCGCTGTCTTGTGGCGAAGATAATAAATTTTATTCTTCTAAAAGTCCGGGTCTTCTTTCTGCGGTCCGTTTCAATGATTGTTCGTGGCGCCAATTATCAATTTTTTTAGGATCTCCACAAAGAAGTTGCTCTGGCACTTCCCATCCTCTGAAGTTTGCCGGCCTTGTATAAACAGGAGGCGCAAGTAATCCATCCTGAAAAGAATCAAACAAAGCTGAGGTTTCATCATTGAGTACACCTGGAATCAATCTACCAATTGCATCTACCACTACGGCGGCAGCAAGCTCTCCTCCGCTAAGCACGTAGTCGCCTATTGATATTTCTCTGGTTACAAAATGTTGCCTTATGCGCTCGTCTATGCCTTTATAATGTCCGCAAATAATAATAATGTTGGTTTTCATAGACAAGTTATTAGCTGTCTTTTGATCAAACATCGCGCCATCAGGCGTCATAAAGATAACCTCATCATAGTTGCGCTCTTTTTGCAACAACTCAATTGCTATTGCCAGCGGTTCGGGCATCATTACCATTCCAGCGCCGCCGCCAAATTGATAGTCATCTACCTGACCCTGTTTGTAAGGGGTAGTATCTCGCAAATTATGCGTATACACCTCAAGTAAACCTTTCTCTTGCGCGCGTTTCATTATAGAATGACTGAAAGGGCTAACCAGCAACTCAGGAAGGACGGTGATGATATCTATCCGCATATATAATTCGGTTATTGATTTGATTGTTTTATGCTCCTTTATACAAGGCTAAAAATTAAGATTGAGGGTAGGGCAGCAGGGTATAGAAACTCTACTTTAGGCGTCAAGATATATTTCAATCAAACCTTCCGGTAATAATGTAAACAAGGTTTTCTTTTTCAGATCCAGTTTTTCAATAGTTTGCTCTATCAGTGGAATCAACACTTCTTTATTTTGGTAGATTATTCGCGCCAACCACTGCTTACCTGTTTGAACTACATCATCTATAACGCCAATTGCGCCATAATGCTGATCAATCACACTGAATCCAATCCATAATAATGGCGAATTAGCCGCATAGGAGGCAAGTATAGTTTCATCAACATACACTTGCTTGGTTACAAGTTTCTTTGCCGCTTCAATTTTTTCGATTTGTTCCAGACTTACCAAGTATTCTTTATCGCTACTTGCTTTTACCTGACTTACAAAATAGGGGATGTAACTGCCTTTTTGCATTTCAATATATAATGGTTGTTCTTTCTTCAACCATAACGAATTTCCAACTACGTGAGTCATAATAACAGACCCAGTTAGCCCGTGTGTGGCTACAATTTTACCAACTCTTATCATGTTCCGGCAAAGTTAGCTGATATACCTCATTTTTTTGAAAACTATCTGTTTTTGAAGTTTGGAAAGGAATTGAAGCGCATTCTCAAGAAAATTTATTTAATTAATATGTCAGTCTAAGCAAATCCCTATTTTTTAAATTTAAATTTGCGGAATAGTCGCCAACTATGCGCCGAAATGGACCAAATTAAACAAAATAAATTTTCGTTATGCGTATAATGTTATTTTTAAATGCATTAACAACCAAAAAGGAATATTTGCACAATATAAAATCCAGCAATCAACACCGCCACTCTAGGTAAGAATAAACTTCAAAATTTAAAAGTGAACGTTAGTTATTCTATAGTTAATGAACTATTTATAGTTGTTATATTAACTTAATATGATACTCATGCTGAAAAATAATTTTTGTCAGAAAATTATATTTTTTCGCGATAAAGGCCTATTATTATGCTTCGATAAGTATAGACCATATTTTTTGCCTTGTAGGTGCAATTATTCAGCCATAGAAAAAGCAAAAAACAGAGGAACATAATTTTTTTTATGAAGTATTTAGTTAGATACAACATACGGTATAAACTCATCTTAGTATTCGCTTGTGCGTTGCTTTGCTCCAATGTATCAAAGGGGCAGTCAAGAGCCACGGAATCACTTTTACAGCTAGAGTCTGTAAATGATGATGATGATCAAGATGAAAAAGCTGACGAAGAGGACAATTCCGTAAACCTGGTTGAAGTACAGAATTTTAATACCCGGAAATTATCGTTAGCGCGTTTTGTTTTCGGTGATATTGGTACTTCAAGTTTAAAATTTGATTATTCAGATGCAAGCAGAACTGCCAATGGATATTCATTTGCATTATGCGGTCAACTTGGTTTACGCGTTGATTCTAAGAACGAGAACACCAAGACATTAATAACTACCGGTTTAGAGTTCAGAAACTTCAATTGCAGCTACGCAATAGAAGATAATGCCGGCCTAACCAGAAACTATTGTCATTATTGGTATATGGGCGTTCCGGTATATCTTACTATATATGGAGCAAAGCATACGCCTGGAAGCAAAAACGACTTAAACTTCTATGGTCAGATTGGATTAACAATGGGTGTTAAAATGGCCGTTACCGAACTTAATGAAGGCGGCACAAACGCCACGATAGATATTAGCAGCCATTACAATTCACTTGTACTTCAACCATTCGTAAGCGCTGGTATTACTTACAAAACAAATGGTCATACTTTGCTTATTGGTCCATTTTATGGCTACAGCTTAGACAACATGAGCAACATAGCAGGCGCGCAAGAATCTGTACAAACTTATGGTGTGAGATTGACAGCAATGATGTTTAAATAAGTATAGAGCAATAATATTAAAGAGCCTGTAGAATTGATTTCTACAGGCTCTTTTGTTTATTGGGGAATTCAGGATATGCAAAATCTTATGGGTTTGTATTGAAAGGAAAGTTATGATAGAGTTACACATTTCCCGTATAATGTAATACTTACGTATTTTCTTACTGTTGGCTGTGGCTGGTATACAAAGACTGACTATCAAATTTGTGCTTGTTTTTTTGTTCTATAATTTCGTTCTTATGTTACCGAAGGCCCGAATATCGAAGCAATGGACATTTTACCGTCATTGCGCAGTATTTAACATAAGATGATTATGTAACAAAACTTCCATTGGGCGCAGGGCTGGCAGGAGACGTATGTGTTCCTTTTCCCTGTTGTGGGTTCCCCCGGAGAGGAGGTTGCAAAGTTTGCTCTATGTTGTACAAAGAGGTTAGGAAGGAATGGAAAAGCGGGGTATTGGTAGACTACATAGAAACCACCACCTGGTACCTCTTCAAGATACCAGTTTGGCGGGTGGTGTTGGAGACAATTACTCTTTAAGAGTTTGGAAAAATTTGGTGTAGCAATTCTTGAATGGTAAAACTTACTTTTATAGCTGGACCTGTTGCAAGATGTATAACTGTTGCCTTGGCGTTGTTGTCTCGAACCATTGAAACTATGTATCTTGGAAAGATACAACAAGATGTATTGTCAGTTGCATTCAAATGTATAAACTCTCTCATATTGCTTGCATTTTAGGTTGGCACTTCAAATGTAGCGATTAACCCCGACAATATGTTGGGGTTTTTCTTTTGGCAGAAACAAAAGAAGCATCTTCTATTACCTCTGTCTGATGCTAAAAATAAATTTTCAACAGATGACTTTTGTATCTAAACTTCTGTTACCTTTGTACTTCTAATAGAGGAACAATGGAAGATATAAGTATAGAAGTCTTGCTAAAAGAAGAGGTTCGTTTAAAGAGAAAATTAGAGGCCATACGGGCTATGATTTCTGCTTATGGTACAGAGCACACCGAACAGGAAAAGGCACCACCAAGAAACACTGAAAAAGTTGTTTATAGTAGTTCTGAATACCCAAAAGGTGGCACATGGAACCAACGAATAAAATATGTTCTTGGAAAAGCCGAACAATCTTTAACCGCAAAAGAAATCACAGAAAGGATGAAGGAACTGGAGCCAGAAAAGGAAATTAAACTGATTGCCTCACAAGTGACGCAGAACACATCCGCAATGGCGAAAAGCGGCAACGAGGGGGTAGTATCGGAAAAGGATGGCAGCAAGAACAGGTACAGCTTAAAATAAAAACCACCTGCTGGGGGCGGGTGGTCTACTTGTCTCGTCTGAGATACAGGATTAAATACTTCATTTTACAGACAAACCTACACCTTCCAAAAGTGTTGGCCTGTAAATTTAACATCAAGGCGGCAACTCCAATGCTGCCTTTTCCTGTTTTGCAAAGGTAACAATAAGCGGTGAAATCTAAAAAATATTTTTTATGCTGTTTGGGAGCCTTATGTCCATAAGGCAAAACTCCTTGTTTTACTCTCCATTTCTGGCAATACTTGCCTCTTTATAGGAGTGGAATGAATAGGCTTTTGCAGATACTATATGTCTTGCAGTCTCCTCTGGATCCATTGTGGAATGGTAAAAACGCACTTCTTCGTCATAGACCTGCTGTCTGAATTTATCTGTTAGCCTATATTCCTTTTCTTCGTTGTAACCAGAGATTGTGACTACTTCGGAGTTGAAAGAAATGATATGTGGTTTATAATAGTTTTTTGTGTACTTCATTCTCTCTGTCGTGTAATCGTCAAACTCCGGTGCGTTAATCGATACAGTAACAAACACATACCTTGTTCCACCAGATTTGGGTTTAGCTGGTGCTTTCTTTTGCGTTTGGGCAATTGCGGCTATGCTGACAAACAGCCAAAAAAAGAAAAAGGACAACTTTTTCATACAGGAAGTTTGTTGCCAATGTACAAAAAGTTGCTTTGAATTTACAGGGACTGGAAAAGAATTGTAGTTTGTGGGAAACTATTTTATGGGAATTGGAGAAGTCACAGGAAACCTATCGGAGTTTCATGATTCTTTTGTCGAAGGGGTAGACCCTCTTGAGCAGATTGATTTTATACTTGGATACATAAAAGCAAATTCCGATAGCAAAAGAAAAAACATGGTGACACATGTTGATTTGGAGAGGCACGTGATTGCCAATAGAACAATTATTGGTATAAAAAGAATCAGGTTCTACCAGATTCTTGAAAAACTAAAAGATGACGGTTTTATTCTGATAAGAGGGGAGCACAAGTACTATGACTTGACTTTTAAGGGTGTTGTTTTCGAAGGATACTCAATGGCAAAAAAATCTTCGGATGCAGAGAAATCATTGATGAAAAATCTGGCGATTCAAACGGAGAGGAATAGCCGTAAACTGAACCAGTTGACAATGATTCTTGCTTTAGGCTCGGTTGCCCTTCTTTTTGTGACAGGCATTGAGAAGATGCATTTTGGCTCGATTTACTTCTGGACGGGTGTAATGTTGGGTCTTTGCTGTATATTATGCACACTGATAGTATGGCTATTAATGCTAGAAGCACAAACAAGGCGACAAGAATAGTTGGATCTGGCATGTTGCAGGTTTTGCATCAAGCAGAGAACCAAAACAAAAACAAACATCTCTCCATCTCCGGGGAACATTTGTACAACCACACGGTGTGCGAGGGCAGGTAGAAAGAACTTCCAAAGGCTACCATAAAAGATATTATGTCTCAGCAGAAATGCACTTGGTGGATAGAACATTTATGTTTAATATAATATCTTTTATGGTACCGGAAATTCCATCGGTGGCGGCCCGGCCTTGTCGCGTAAGTGCGCTGGGACAAAAATCGCTTTTTGTTACATAATTTACATTATGTTAAATAGGATTTGTTCAATCCACCGCTAATCAAATCCTAAGTAACATAATGTAGCATTATAGGACAATTTCCCTTTACCTCTATTCGGCTTTGCTTATGTTAACTGACTATATTTTTTAACCAATAAAACAAACAAAAATGGACAAGCCAGTAATAAACGTGTGCGTTGATTATATTATCGTTTGCGGGGAAATTAATGAAGCGCAAAAAAAAGAATTAAAGGACACGATTTATACAATAATTAAAGAAGCAAAAGACCACTTTAAATTATAAAATACTTATTTTTTGAGCATTAAGTTTAAAGAATAAAGCACAGCATTTAAGTGCTGTGAAAAATCTGCATTTGGATTTTTCTCTACAGTGTCTATGCAAATTTGCTCAAATCTTTGAACATCATGCCCAAAATGTAAAATTATACCCTTTTCTGCTAAAGCGGCTTTGCTTATGTTAACTGACTATATTTTTTAACCAATAAAACAAACAAAAATGTCAAGAGAAAGCGTTATCCCAGATGAACTATCTTATGAAATACTTAGGATAAGAGGGAATTCTACATTGGCGGCATACTTAGCTGATACTAACCAGCATTTGATAAATGTAGGGTATCATTTTGAATTTCGACCATCCGTATCTGTAGACGGGGAAATATGGAAGAACTCCACACCTATCCACCCTGCGCAAACAATACCCCTTTAGTTGTTATTGCAAATGAAACTTGGTCGCTTAAAAACTGTTTGAAATCCTTAATCAGCCCTTTCAATTGCATGTCGTATAATATATCTCTAATGTCTGATTCTTGGGCATTAGAGAATTTGCTTAATTCTTCTATTGAGCATGTAACCGAATGCAACTCATCAGCTCCGTTGCTAATAACATAATTTAAAATAGAATGAATGTTCCCCATTGTAGTTTGTTTTATCGTGAGTAACAAACATACTACAACACACTCATTAAGTCAAGTAGGCTGAATGCTATTTAGCTGTATCTCTATCATAAACAACGGGATTGTCGCTATAATGTAGCATTATGTTAAATAGAATTAAACACACAGATCGCCCAAACAAACCGCCCTACAATTCGCTAAAGAAACAAATTGTAAAAACAACAATCACCCCAATTTTGCACGAAGTTCTTTATTGAGCTCGATAATACATTTAGTGCGCTGCTCGTCATTCGTACAGACAGCCAGTTTACCAGCAGCATACCCGGTTTGCAAACATGTACCAATTACGCGTGCGCTGCCAATGGCGCGTGTGGTCGCCGATATGTTTTTACCTCCCAAAAACAGATTATTAATCTCAGTCGACAGCAAACAGCCTACAGGTATAGAATAACTTTCATTTTCAGCGAAATAGTCCATTTTTACGCGCCCATCACTCCCCCATTCCTCAATTGGCCACACGCCTATTGCAATTTCATCATCTGTTTTTAGGCAATTGAGCACATCGTATTCTTCGAGTACAACCATTCCTTTGGCACGTTGAACTACCCGGATACCCGGACTTGGGTATATTAAATCCAAATGCGCACCGGAGAGCGCACCATCGTCCTTTTCTAGCCTATTAAATAATATATTCACCCATCTTTCCGCTTGTTCAGTTATCAGTTCACCCAATATTGATTCGTCGGTTATTGCATAGGGCAACACAACTTTAATATCTGCTACCCCCTGACGCAGCGATCCGGGTACCACACTAATGGTTGCAAAACACTTGGGCAAGTCTGTATACTGTACCAATATTCTTGCCGTACTCCTTTTCAATGCCATATCGAAAGTAAATTCATTGGAGACAGTAACTCCGCTTACCCTAAAAACCTGCGAAGCAGCTTGATATTGCGCTGAAGTTAGCGTTGCTAAGCCGGCAAGACGGGATATCACGGCACTACCACTGCAATCAACAACTGCCTTTGTTACCATTGTGAATTGATGCTCCTCATTTTCTAGGCTGAGCGACTCAATGCTATTATTATCAATATTTACTCCGGTTACTTGAGTTCGGGGCAGATAAGTAATACCTGCTTTTGCAAATTCAGTATTCAATAGTGTTTGCAGTTGAGCCCAATCGTAGGGAATTACCCAAAGTCCGTTATGATATTTAATTGGGCTTTCTAATCCTTGCAACTGCATCGCTTTTTTGTAAAATCCTTTGCAAAAATCGTAGCCCACAGCAATGGGTAATTGTGTTGCAGCCCGGTAATAGGCGCCGCAAATAGTTCCTACATTGGCATTTGTAGCATTGCCGCCTATTATCGGGCTTTTATCTACTACCACTACATTCCGACCATCGCCGGCAGCCGCCATCGCAGCTGCAAACCCCGACATACCGCCGCCTACTACTACTACATCTGGGAGATTTTTTAACGCCAATCTGCATTGTGTTTATCAGGCAAATTTACTCGTTTTCGCATGGTGTTTCACTATCGTCAAATACATCGCGATTAGCTCGTTTTTTATGACATTTACATTGAATTTATACCGTTTCGATGAGTTAACTTTGTTCCTTTTGCCTGTTCTAATATAGAAATTAAAAATGAAGAAACTTTTCCTGTTAGCCCTTGCCGCAACTTTAGGTTCAAGTGTTTCCGCCCAGCCATGGATGCCATCTCCCGGCTCAAAACCTTTTAAGTTTTCTGAAATAGTGGAGCTTAACCCGCTCCGTATGCAGGATGATGACGAGGAAGAGGAACATGTGGCAGGCAGAAAAGAAAAAGCTGAAGGAAAAAATCATCTGTATCAGAAGTGGTTTTGGTATTGGGAGCAACACCTCGATGAGCAGGGCTACATGATTTCGCCTCAAAAAACACTGGAGGAATGGCAAAAATACCTGGCGCTAGAGGAGCTCAACAAATCACATTCGCGCACTACAGCAAGCGGAGCCAATTGGGAGTTTCAGGGTCCGTTTACTTGCAATGGCGGCTATTCCGGCATTGGTCGTATTAACACAATCGAATTTGACCCGATAGATAGCCTTACTTTTTATGTGGGTAGCGCAGGCGGTGGAACCTGGAAAACTACCGATGGCGGTGTAACATGGGCCTCGCTTTACGACAATTTACCCACACTTGGCGTTGCCGATATTGAGATAAATCCACGCAACCCAAATACTATATATATAGCCACGGGCGATGGCGATGCCGGAGATGCATTTAGCTCGGGCGTAATTGTTTCACACAATGGCGGAACTTCATGGTCTACAACTGGTGTAAACTGGACTCCGACCAATTACCTTGCAGCGCGTTCGTTACTCATCAATCCAGTTGATACCAATACGTTGCTTTTGGCATCTAACAATGGACTTTACAAAACCCATAATGCCGGTGCAACCTGGACTAATGTGAATATGAGCAATTTTAAGCAGATTCTCTACAATCCAATTGATACCCATTTGGTATATGCAAGTATTTATACTGATACCTCGGCCCAGATTATGAGGTCGCGTAATGGAGGAAGGACATGGAGTCGAGTAACTGCTTTTGCAGATGCGCAACGCATTGCGCTTGCTGTATGCCCAGCAAACCCTGCAATAGTAAGAGCATTAGTATCTAATAATCGCTCAGGCTTTATGGGCGTGTATACGTCAACAGATAGTGGCGCTACCTACGTAGCAACCTATATCGATGATACGTTTTGCCTGAATAATATGCTGGGATACGATCTTGGCTTACCTACTTCAAGTTGCAACGGTCAGGGCTGGTACGACTTGTGTATCGCAATGGACCCCAGATATCCTCAACGAATAACTATAGGCGGCGTTAATACTTATCAGTCATATAATGGAGGACTCAACTGGCAACTGGCCAACCAATGGTGGAGCGGCAAGCCCGATGTAGCTACAGTACATGCTGACAAACATTGCCTCGCCTACAATAAATTAACCAATGCGCTATTCGAAACCTGCGACGGCGGAGTATATAAAACATACCAGCCTACGGGCGCATGGATGGACATATCGAATGGTGTACATGTTACCGAGTTCTATCGTAATGCGGTAGATAACCTCGTGCCTGTTTGCATAGGCGGAGCTCAGGATAATGGCACAAAATCTATCTACGACTTTACATCGGCCGACCTGACCGGGGGCGACGGTATGCAACCATTGTATAACTATGGCGACCCTTACAGTATATTTTACTGTTCTTACCAGAATGGATACATAGATATGACGCGCGATGGTGGAGTATCCTACCATAGCATAACCGATACTATACACGCCAGTGGCGGATGGGTAACTCCCTACACCTTGCACCCAACCGATACCGCTACGCTTATATTGGGGTACAAAAGAGTATATGCATCTTACAATAATGGCATATCATGGGTGGGTATTTCGCCCGAATTCAACAGTAATTCGTATATCAATCGCGTAGAAGTGTCGCATCATAATCCCGACTTTATTTATGCAGTTTATAACGATTACGGAATATACAAATCGGTAATAAAATATACCACTAACTTTGGTATAGCATGGGATACGATAACAATACCGTTTACTAACTTCATATCTGATTTAGCCATCGACCCAAATGACGAAAACCATATATGGGTAACATGCAGCGGTTATGGAGCGCCTAAGGTTTATGGCTATGAGCGCTTAAGCCACACCTGGACCAATGAAAGCTTTGGTTTACCTAATTTACCGGTGAATTGTATTGCTGTGGATACGGCATCAGGTACACGGTACGTTGGCACCGACGCTGCTGTATTTTACAAATTAGCCGGAGCTACTACGCCTTGGGCGTTATACAACACCAATTTACCTGCGGTGCATGTCACTGATCTGAATATTAACTACAATTCATACGAACTTTGGGCGGCAACTTTTGGCCGCGGTATGTGGAAAAGCCTGAAAGTAGACAGACCATCGGCTGTGCCAACGGTAACGGCAATTACCGCTGAAACTATCTCCGTATCGCCCAATCCGGCAAATGAATCGTTCACACTATATGCTAAATCAGCTACACTTTGGAATAAGAAAGTATCTATCCGTTTGATGTCGCCCAATGGAAATACTATGATGGTAAGTGAGGCCACCTTCGACAATTCAGGCCGAATAAAGATAGATGCATCGACGCTACCTTCTGGCTTTTATATTTGCGAGGTAAGCGATGGCGCAAGTGTAGCCCGCGTAAAAGTAATATTGAATCATTGATAATTGAGTTTTAGCAACACACCATAGTCGAGTGTCGCCATGTAAATAATACCTGAAAATTAAGTATGAATATCACAAACGTTCCGGAACATTGGGAAAAGGAAGCAAAAGAGCATCAGAAAGCATATAAATATATGCTGGAGCGGGGTAATTTTAATAAGATGTTGAATGCGTTACCGGAACTGAATGATGACGCGTTTAGTAAAGTTGATTGTCTGGAATGTGCCAATTGTTGCAAAAACCATTCGCCGCGATTTAAGCAGCCAGACATTAAACGTATAGCTAAGTCGTTGGGTATAAAAGAGGGAGATCTTGTAGCGCGCTACCTGAAACTGGATGAAGATGGCGACTACGTTTCTAGGCAAAAACCATGTCCATTTTTGCACACTGACAATACCTGCAATATTTATGATGATCGGCCCGGCGATTGTAGGCGCTACCCATATACCGATGAAGATGTACTGCTGAAACGAGTAAACCTGACGCTGAAAAATGCAACAATTTGCCCCATAACCTTTTTGGTTATGGAGCAACTGCTGAAAATGGAAAAAAGTAAGTTGAAATAAAGTAAAGGCTATTCGCGCATCATATCTTCAATTATTGCTGCAATATCTTCTGCATTGGGCTTTGAGAAATAGTCGCCATCAGTAGCATAGGCAGGACGGTGATCGTTTGCAGGAATTGTTCTTGGAGCCACATCCAACCATTTATATCCGCCTTGCTTCTCCATTACCTGCTGATACATATAGGCGCTTGCGCCGCCGCTTACATCTTCGTCTATAAATACTATGCGATTGGTTTTTTCGAGCGATTTAACAATCATATGATTGATATCGAACGGCAATAGTGTGCGCACATCAATCACCTCGCAGCTAATACCTTGCGGCGCTAAATAGTTGTTTATAGCATCGTCAATAATACGCAAAGTAGACCCGTAAGAAACAATAGTAATATCCTCGCCTTGGCGAATAGTCTCCGGTATACCGAAAGGAACAGTAAACTCGCCAAGGTTGGCGGGCATCTTTTCTTTCAGGCGGTAACCGTTCAGGCATTCAATTACTATACCAGGCTCATCGCTATTCAGCAGTGTTTTGTACATACCTGCGGCCTGCGTCATGTTGCGCGGCACACACAGATACATACCTCTTATAGAGTTGAGTATCATGCCCATTGGCGATCCGCTATGCCACATACCTTCCAGTCGATGGCCGCGAGTACGAACTATGAGCGGACACTTTTGTCCACCGCGCGTGCGGTATTGTAGTGTAGCTACATCGTCGCTAAGCGGCTGTATAGCATATAGTAAGTAGTCGAGATACTGTATTTCTGCAATTGGGCGTAAGCCGCGCATGGCCATACCCATACCCTGTCCTAAAATAGAAGCTTCACGTATGCCGGTATCGGTAATACGCAACGCTCCGTACTTGTCTTGCAAACCTGCAAAGCCTTGGTTTACATCGCCAATCTTACCCAAATCTTCACCAAAAGCAAAAACTGCAGGGTTATTGGCAAAAGTATAATCGAAAAATTTATTCAGTATTTCATAGCCGTTCATTACCGGTGCATCAGCAGAATACTGAGCAGGCACTTCTTTAACTTTTAGCGCATTCAGTTTAGATTCTGAATACAAATGAGAACTGAACTTTGCTTTATTATCTGCTTTAATTTTCTCATAGAAGTTCTTCAGGGCCATTGTAGCCTCGCCAAATTTCGGGCATAAAGACAACGCTTTACGCACAGCCTGCATTATATCTTTACGTATAGGCTCTTTTATACTATTAAGGTCTTTTACGATAGCAGCAATAGCCTGCCCGTTGCCGCCAGCCTCATATACTGCCTGATTGCAAAGTTTGGTAGCCTGCGCAATCTGCGCTTTAATAGGCGCAGTAAAATTATCCCAAGCCAGTTGACGCGCCAGCTTGGCTTCACCCTTAGCTACTTCTTCTATATTTAAGATTTCCTCTTCATTGGCTATTTTATTGTCCAGAATAAACTGACGCATTTTGGCAATACAGTCCCATTCTTTTTCCCATTCCAGTCGCTCTTTTCCCTTATAACGCTCATGCGATCCTGAAGTAGAGTGACCTTGCGGTTGCGTCATTTCCTGAACATGAAATATAGCCGGTATCTGCGTTTCGCGTACCCGCGCTATGCCCAACTGGAAAGTTTGCACTAATCCTGCATAGTCCCATCCTTTTACTGTATAAATGTTTATGCCGCCCTTTTTATCATCCCACTGCATACCTGCAAGTGCATCTGATATAGAGTTTTTTGTGGTCTGGTATTTACGAGGAACAGATATGCCATAACCGTCATCCCATACAAAAATGGCCATTGGCACTTGCAATACGCCTGCAGCATTTACCGCTTCCCAAAACAATCCTTCAGATGTCGAGGCATCGCCGATGGTGCAGAATACTACTTCATTGCCTTTGTTAGTAAATTTCTCAAATCCCTTCTGCAGCACATCTACATTTCTATACATCTTAGATGCATATGCCAAGCCAAGGCCGCGCACCATTTGGCTGGCTGTTGGCGACGTATCGCTTGCAGACTGCGGTTCTTTTGTCAGGTCTTTCCAGTTACCTTCATCATCAAGCCATCTTGTACCAAAGTGTCCATTCATTAGCCGGCCTGCAGTTGCAGGTTCGTTTTCTGTGCTTGGATCGGCATAAAGCTGTGCAAAAAACTTTTGCATGTCGCTCATACCTGTAGAAAACATAAGCGTTTGGTCGCGGTAATACCCCGATCTAATATCTCCGGGCTTTACGCACTTTGCAAGCGCAATTTGCGCCAACTCCTTACCATCGCCAAAAATGCCGAATTTAGCCTTGCCTGTAAGCACTTCCCGACGTCCGATAAGGCTGGCTTCGCGACTAGCCACTACCTTGTGGTAATCTTCGAGCACTTCATGTTTAAACTCTTCGAACGATAATCTTGCTGACTTGGTGGAAATAGCGGCTGTTTGCGACATATAAAAAGCTGAAAAATCAATGAATTACAAAGATAGGGCTAAGATACAAAAATAGGAAATTGAGAACCGACGATATTAGGGTATTATTGGCAGACTTTTGCTTCCGGATATTATTTCCCCATTTCAACCATACATGTTGACCAGAGCGTAAATATGGTAATGCTACAGTCCCATTAGTAATTAACAATTCAAACTGCTGAAAATCAAAGCATCTTACTGGTAATTGTAAACCTTAACAGTTTTATTCTCTGCAAAATCGCTTATAGAAATTACATTTGTAAGAAGTTCGAACCCATTATTGCCATTGAAGCGATTCCTTAAAATATTGCGGTACACAATAGCCTCCCTTTTGCTGTTGTTGTTATTGGCTGTTGTGCTGGTAAATCTGACTCCGGTGCAAAATTATCTTGTAGGTAAGGCTTCCGGTATACTTACACAAAAGCTAAAAACAAAGGTTAAAGTAGACCATGTACGCATCGACTTTCTCAACCATCTGCTCATTCAGGGTATTTATGTAGAAGACAAAGCGAGAGATACTTTGTTGTACTTGGGAGAGGCGCAGATACGCATTACCGACTGGTTTATTTTTAAGGATAAGCCTACACTACACTACCTTGGTGTGCAAAATGCTTATATTCATTTATACCGCAAAGGGTGGGTAAATGTATGGAACTATGATTTCATTGCCGATGCATTTGGATCAAACAGCCCGGCCGACACTTCACAATCTGGAAGTCAGTTTGAGTTTGACCTTGAAAAAGTAAATCTCGAGCATGTGCGGTTTCATATGGATGATATTTGGGGCGGAATAGACCAACATTACGAAGCCGGTAAACTAACCCTCAATGCAAAAGATATCGATTTTAAGAAGAAACTGATAACTCTGAACGACATTTATGTCACGGAATCGCTTGTCGATCTTAATTTATACCATGCCAGCCATCCGCCACGGCCTAAATCGGCAATACCTGATACTTTCGATACCACCCCATTCAACCCAGGTAACTGGCGTGTGGTTTTAGGAAAGCTGGCAATTGATAAAACTACTTTTAAACTGACCATGGACGACAAAATACCAGTACCGGGTCTGTTTGATGAAAACCATTTGTTGATTAAAAACATAAATATTCGCGCCAACACCCTGAGTATTGTAGGAGATACCATTTATGGTAGTTTAACTCATTTGTATGCGGCTGAGCGTTGCGGCATAGTGATAAAAGACATGCAAAGTAAGATAACGGTTTCGCCAATTGCATCTATTTGCGATAGCCTTTATCTGGAGACGGCGTATAGTAAAATCAACAATTACTATGCCATGCATTACAAACGCTTCCCCGACTTTCCCGAGTATATAGATAGCGTTACGATGGTAGGCAGGCTTAAAGACGCCTTGGTGGATATAAGAGATATAGAATATTTTGCGCCGGAACTTAAAATATTCCCAAACACACTGCTACAAGTTACAGGTGAGGGTAAAGGAACTGTAGCCGATTTCTCGGGACATAATATTACTGTAACAGACGGTATCTCTACTATGAAAGGTAATTTGTCTATGAAGGGACTGCCGGACATATACAAGACCTATATTACCTATACAGATGGCACAATAACAACAAATAGTAAGGGTATTTTGCGCTATGCGCCTTTCTTGGCAAATAGTCCGGATGTGGCTATCGACAGTATTTCATTCGCCACTTTCAACGGCTCGTACACCGGTTTTTTGGATGATTTTGCAGTAAAAGGTACTTTAAATAGCAACCTCGGTTCGCTAACTACTGACATAGCAATGAAGATACCTGGTTTTGTGGGCGCTGATGCTGTTTATTCGGGCGCTGTGCAAACAAAAAACCTTCAAATAGGTCTTTTCCTAAGGCAGCCTATGTTTGGCGGAATAACGCTTGATGAGAAAATTGTAGGCCGTTCGTTCAATGCTGAAAATGCACAGTTGAAAATAGATGGTTTTATCAGAGAGTTTGTTGTAAATGGCTACCCCTACCGTAATATTATTACACACGATACGCTTGCAAAAAAACAAATGGTCGGCACCATTCTTATAGACGACCCAAATCTGGGTATGGAGTTTGACGGAAGTATAGATTATAGCGGCAAAGAGCTTGTTGTAAAGGCAAAGGCAAATTTGTTGGGCAGTAATTTTAAAGCGCTGCACCTTACAAAGGATGACCTTACTGCGTCCGGCGACTTCGATCTCAATTGTACTGGTAGTAGCATCGATAATTTTAACGGTTATGCTAAGCTCTACAATATAGATCTGATACGCAATAACCACCGAATGGCGGTTGATTCTATACGAGTTACGTCTTCTGGAGCTGATGATAAAAAGTTATTAAATATTCAGAGTAACGACCTTGCTGCGAACATTAAGGGCGATTTCAAGCTGAGCCAGTTGCCGGTTTCTATACAGTATTACCTATCAAAGTACATACCGAACTATATTTCTGCTCCCGATAAAGTTGCGCCTGCGCAGAATTTTGAATTCAAGGTTGTTACAAAATCTATCGATAGCATTTTTGCTGCAGCGCTACCTTTTATTCGCGGGTTCGACTCATCGGAGGTGAGCGGTTCGCTCAACACAATAGCCAATAAACTGAAACTCAACATCAAGGCTCCATCGGGCAGTATCGGTCAGTTTCACATGCGCGATATCAATGTGACCGGAGATGGCGATCTGAATGCAGTAGCGCTAAATGCGACTGTTGAGAATGTGGCCATTGGCGATAGTTTTATCAATAGTTCGGTTGGTCTAACTACTATTTTGAGCAACGACTCGGTAGCATTTACCATTGCCACTACCACTCCCGATACTTCAACTACTATTACGCTTAACGGCCATATAAAAGCCCGTAAAGACTCTCTTTTTCTTACCATACTGCCCTCTCGTTTCTATCTAAATAAAGTCAAGTGGGATATTGCAGGCGGCAGTCAGATTTTCTACAGCGATAATTATTTGCTGGTGCGTAACCTTGCACTTACTTCAGGCCTGCAGCGAATAGCCGCCGGCACTGAATTGCAGAGTAATGAGAAGTCATTGCTAATAAGTACCGAGAACCTGGACCTTGGGCAACTAGGCAGCTGGGCGGGACTGGGCGCATATCAGGCCGATGGCCGCCTTAACGGTACTGTACGAATCGATAAAATATTTAAAGATCTGCTGGTTACTGCCAATATGAAGGCTACAGGTGTAAAATTGGGAGCCGATACTATTGGCACAATTAATTTGATAGGCGATTATAATGGCACAAAAAAACTTCTAAGTCTCGATCCCCAAACCGGCATTTATCGCAATAACGCATCCATAGTTGCATCGGGTAAGATATCGCTTGATAGCGCTACAAAACAAAAATTAGATGGTTCTATCAAGTTTAACGATGCGCCTGTGGTTTGGGCATCTTCATTTTTGGTGGGCATACTCAGTCACCTTACCGGCACTCTAAACGGTAGTATAGGTTTCGATGGCACTTCTTATAATCCTATACTTGATGGTAAGGTTGTGTTGAAAAACGGAGGATTGAAAGTCGACTATATGGGCTGCTTTTATACAATACCTTCAGCCACCATTCATATCGATAACCGAATCATCAGTTTTGGTCGTGTTCAGGCTTTCGACGGATTTAAAAATACAGCTACAATTTCGGGCTATTTTTCTCATAATTTATTTAAAGACATGAGAATGCGCCTGAAAGTGCAAACCGATAAGCTGGAAGTGCTCAACCTGACAGCTGCTGATAATAATCTGTTTTATGGCAACGTAATAGCCAGTATGGATTCTTTTACCATTCGCGGGCCTTTTAACAACATCAGGTTGCGAGCCTATAATGCAGCGCCTGCCGGTAAGTCAAAAATCTATATTCCTTTGTCGTCAGCGGGCGAAATTGGCGCTTATAGTTATGTTTCGTTTAAAACCTATGGTAAAAACATCCCAAAACTAACAAGTCAAAATAAAGATAAAATATATATAAATATCGACGCAAATTTGAATACGCTCGCAGAAATGCATATTGTGCTCGATCCGTCTACAGGCGATGAAATTATGGCGAGAGGCGATGGTAACATACAGATGGACATACCTCCCGACAATGACATAAGAATGACGGGTATTTACGCAATAGATAATGGAGTTTACACACTTACGTTCAATCAATTATTCATCAATCGTCAGTTCAAACTCAATCAAGGAAGTACAATAAGTTTTAATGGGCCGTTCTCAGAAACCAGCCTGAATGTAGATGCGGTTTATTCTGCAAAGGCGCGATTGCTTGACCTGTTAACGGATGCAGACAAAACATACCTGACATCAAGCGAACAAACAGACGCTCAAACACCGCAATGGATAAATGTGATGTTGCACATGAATGGATTGTTGCGCACGCCCAAACTCACATTCGATCTTGATCTAGAAGACAAACACTCACAAAGTACATTTGCCTACAAGAAGCTTATGCTGCTGAACAACGACGACCGTCAGAAATTTGATCAGGTAGCCTCTTTGTTGCTTATCAGTAGTTTTATACCGCCCGAAGGTATAGGTACCAGCGCAGTAGCTATTGGCGCCATCAACAATATTAGCCAGATAATTTCGGGCACTGCATCCTCTGGACTCACTAATATCGTCAATAAGCTAACCGGCGACAAACAACTCAACGTGGCCGTTAAATACACCAATTATAACTACAACGACCAAGGGCTTGGCGGGATAAACAGAAACCAATTCAAATTGGGCGTAAACAGAAGTTATTTTAACGACAGGCTCGTCGTAGAAGTTGGTAGTACCAGCGATTGGGGCAAACCGGCAAGTTCAACCAATACTTCCGGTTTCAACATCACAGGCGACTTCCGTATACAGTATTTGCTGAGCCAGAATAGTGGATTAAGACTCAACTGTTTCCGTACCAGCGATTATGACGTAACGCTCGATAAAGATATTCAGCGTAGCGGTGTAGGTATCAGCTGGCGAAAATCCTTCGATAATGTAACAGACTTCTTCAGGAGTAACGACTTCAAAATGAAGGAAAAGCAAAAGCAAGACGAAAAAATGAGAGAAGCTGAAATCGATACTACTGCCAAGCCAGAAGCGGCAAAGTGAGTTGTAATACCACGTTGCCTTTTTATTACGCCATCCCCCATTTTCCAATCATTATTTGGTATTTTAAGTTTGTTATAAAAACGCGAAAAACAATCATTTTAGATAAATATAGTTGTATGTATAACTAATTTGATTACTTTTACATCAAATTAGGTTATGCAATCGCTCGAGCAAGCTATAAAACAAACAGAGTTCAGTAACGAGCAGGTTAAGGCGCATGTCAATGTGCTATATACGGCCAACTATGTCTATAACAAGATTTCGGCTGCGCTGAAACCATTCGGACTGACACATGAACAGTTTAATGTTTTACGCATATTACGCGGCAGTCATCCCAATAGCATGTGTCAGAAGGAGATTTTAGCCAGAATGGTTGCTCCAAACTCAAATGTAACGTTAATCGTAAAAAAGCTCGTAGCAAAAAAGTGGATATCAGTCTGTCAATCTGAACGTGATAAACGGGAGTATATAATACAAATCACCGACGATGGACTAGAAGTACTTAAAAAGACAGACCTGACTATCAATAAAGATCATTTGAAACTCAATTCATTATCTGTTTCAGAAGCATTTCACCTTAATGCACTGCTCGACAAATTGAGACAGGAATAAAATTTTACCCAAATAGTTGTACGTATAACTAATAAACATTGATAATAACACAAACCAAAAAGCAATAAAATGAAACTATTAGAGAAGATTAAGATTGGTGATTTAGAGTTAAAAAACAGAATGGCAATGGCCCCAATGACCAGAAGCCGTGCAGACCAGAATGGCGTAGTAAAGGATATTACCACTCTTTATTATGTGCAGCGTGCATCAGCTGGTTTAATAATATCTGAGGGCGTCAACATATCTGCGCAGGCACAGGGAAGTCCATTTACACCAGGTCTGTATACGGCCGACCAAGTAGTTGCATGGAAGAAAGTTACTGATGCTGTTCATGCAGCCGGAGGTGTAATATTTGCACAGTTATGGCATACGGGAAGAGTTGGTCATTCCATCGACAAAAACGGCCAATTGCCTGTTTCAGCATCAGCAGTTGCCATCACAGGGCAGCAACATTATACCAGCCAGGGGCCCAAAGATTATGAGACACCCAGAGCCTTGACTACAGATGAGGTAAAACAAGTTGTAGCAGACTACAAAACAGCCGCCATAAATGCAAAAGAAGCAGGCTTCGACGGTATTGAACTACATGGCGCATTTGGCTACTTGCCCAATCAGTTCTTGGTAGACGGCGTAAATCAAAGAACAGACGAATACGGCGGTAGTATAGAAAACCGGAGTCGTTTTGTCTTAGAAGTTATGCAGAGTTTCGTGGATGTTTGGGGAGCCGATAGGGTTGGCATTAAATTGTCGCCCAGTATACCCTACAATGGCATGATAGATAGTAATCCGGAAGCGCTTTTCAGTTACCTGATCGGGAAACTCAACGAAATGCCGCTTGCCTATCTGCAGTTGATGCAACCGATGTTCCCGCTCGATGGATTGCCACATTACCCCAAGGACGTGTTAACCACATTTGGGAGCCTGTTCGACAAAACAATAATGGTAAATGGCGGATACGATAGAAATACCGGCGAGGCTGAAATTGAGTCTGGCAGAGCGGATATGGTTTCCTACGGGGCAGCATTTTTGGCAAATCCTGACTTACCCAAACGCTTTGAAGTAAATGCTGTTCTGAATACGCCAGATAGAGCAACTATGTATGGAGGCGGAGAAAAAGGATATACCGACTATCCTGCACTTGGGTAGCATTCGGACTAAATTAATAATATAAAGACAGGCGATTGCTGCTAAAGGTGGTAATTGCCTGTTTTATTAACTACTTTTATACAAATCGCTGTATGAGGTAGCCGTGTAAAAATTGTAGTTTTGCAGCGATAATACCTCTTATGCGTAGAATTGAGCAGTTAATACCCTATTCGAAAGAACACCACCATGCATTACTACTAGTCTGGAAGATAAGGCAGGGGATGAGCAAGCAAATACCCATGGAGCGAATAGCTGGTTATGTAAGCTTTTTCTACCAAACCAATTTGTTGCAACATTTCATGGAAGAGGAACGTTTTATTTTCCCCTTAGTTGCCGACGATCATCCTTTAAAAATCAAGGCGCTTAAAGACCACTTGTCATTAAGAATGCTCGCAGCGCTGATAGAGCATAATTTCGAGCTCGAAATCAATCTCGATGCCTTCGCCACATTACTCAACGACCATATCCGATTTGAAGAACGCGAGCTATACGCATATATGCAAAGCAATCTTTCCGAAGATCAAATCCAGAAAATAACTAAACTTTCGGCGAACGAAAAAACCGATTTTGACAGTAAATGGGGTGATCATTACTGGAAAAAAGAAATTACTGCATAGCGCCCCCCTACCCTATATTTACGAGTAAATCAGAACAAATAGTACGCATCTTTTGCATAAATCACCGTACTATCATTATTCAAAGTAACAAGGTCGTAGATGACAAATACAGGGACTTTTTCGATAAGGAGCATTGTAACAGGTTTTTGATCTTTAAGGCAACTGGTGAGGTAAGTCGAATCAATTTTATTATTCAGTAGTAGGTTGCCCAATTCTATCGCCTTCTCTACGCGCATGCAGCCATGGCTGTAATACCTGTGCATTGTTTCAAATAGCTTTTTCGAATTGGTGTCGTGCAGATAAACGCTGAAGGGATCGGTTAAGTTGAACTTTATTATGCCCAATGAATTGTCGCATCCAGTTGACTGCCTGAATGTATAGGGTAAAGAAGCTGCACCATATCTGCGGAAGTTAATTTTCGTGTGGTCTACCACATTACCGCGTTTATCTAATACCTGCATATTCATAACATCAATGGCCGCTTTCGATCTTTTAAATTTAGGTAGTAGTTCTTTTGTGGCGATACTGGTAGGCACTGTCCAGTAAGGATAAAAAATTACTTCAGTACAGTATGCCGCGAATCTTGGCGTGCTTGTTTTTGGCTTGCCAACAATCACCTTCGATGTCAGTCGTAAGCTATCGCCGGCGAAATATTGGAGTATAGTTGTGCCAGTATTCACTACTATATATTTTTCAAAATGGAAGTGGTTAATCCATCTGTATAAATTGATTGCATTATTAAGGTAGCGCAAAGTATCGCTATTGCCTGCAGCAATAGCAGCTGCAATCTCAGTTTTTAATAGCTGGTAATTACTTGTTTTGGGTTGTAGGGATTCAAGAAAGCTATCTATATTTTTGGTTGTAGCTAACGAACAAAGTCCATTGAGCAAAAATTGTTCATCTGCAATTGCTGCGCTTTTCGAAACTTCATCGTAGCTCAATTTGTTGGCGATATTATATCCCTTGTATATGTCGTATGCAAAATCGAACAATGCAGAAACAAATAATTTGTCGGTTTGTTTTTGTTTAATTGTATCGGATGTTGAAACCCACTTTACAGTTACTAACTCTTTGTATTTGTAATTTGATTTATCAAGACCAACAAGGCACGCATTGTTAATGGCGGCTATTAATTTTGCCTGCATAGCGCTATCTGCACCAAATAAATAACGCTTTGGTCCTATTTTTGAGTAGTAAATATCTGTAATTGATGCGCTTTCAGCCGGGTAAGCATAGGCGGCAAACCCTGTAGAAAAAGCACAACAAAAATAACAAAGGGCAATAATCACTTTCAATGGGCGCTTGGCCATCTGTTTGAATTTTGCTTGCATAGACAGCAGTTTTTATACTTTCAGAACAATTGGTCGTAGTTGGGAAATTGCTTCAAACAAAATGAACGTTGTGCGCCAGCTAAAGTCCTTTTATAAATTGACCAAAACGCTCGTGATATGCCTTTTCAAGAGTTTCTCTATTGCTTGGGTGCGAAATAGTTATCAGTAATCTGGCTCTCTGTTCCATATTTTTGCCATAGAGGTTTACTACTCCATATTCAGTGGCTACATAGTGCACATGACCGCGAGTGGTAACCACGCCGGCTCCTTGTTTTAAAAACGGTGTAATACGCGAAATGCCATTTTTTGTAATAGAAGGGAGCGCAATTATAGGTTTACCTCCATCAGAAAGCGATGCGCCGCGCATAAAATCCATCTGTCCACCTATACCTGAATACTGGTATGCTCCTATTGAGTCGGCGCAAACCTGACCTGTAAGGTCGATTTCGATGGCGCTGTTTATTGATATCACTTTGGGGTTGCGCCGAATGGTGTCTGTATCATTGACAAACCCTACATCCATGCAATGTACCGTTGGGTTGTTGTCGGCAAAGTCGTAGATTTTTCTGGTACCCAAAATGAAAGCGGTAATTATTTTACCCCTGCCTATTTTCTTGTGCTCATTTGTTATAGAGCCATTTTGCACTAATGGTAATATTCCGTCAGAGAACATTTCAGTATGCACACCCAGACCTTTGTGATTGGTCAAAGATTTCAGTACTGCATCGGGAATACTGCCAATTCCCATTTGCAAAGTGGAACCGTCGTCAATTAATCCGGCTACAAATGCGCCGATTTTTTCGGTTGCTTCATTAGTTTCCAAGGAGTAGTTTACATCGGGCAATTCGCTTTCGTCCCAGACCAGCGCAGTGAATTGCGTTATATGTATTACACCATCGCCTAATATTCGTGGCATCCTTGGGTTTACCTGTGCAATTACAACACCAGCATTTCTAACAGCGCTAATAGCCACATCTACAGATAATCCTAGTGTGCAATAGCCGTGTTGATCGGGCGGCGAAACCTGAACAATTGCCACATCGAGCGGGAGTATCTTCCGGTCGAAAAGTCGCGGAATTTCACTAAGAAATATAGGTACGTATTCGCCGCAGTTGCCATTTACCCAACCTCTCACATTGCCCGAAACGAACAGCGAATTGAGGTAAAAACTATTCAAAACCTCAGGGTGGTTCCACTCAATATTCCCGTAGGTACTAATACATGTAAGCTCTACGTTATTTATTTGCCCGGCGCGTTTAAGTAATTTATTGATTAGTGTAACTGGAGTAGCGGCTCCGCCTTGCAAAAAAACCCGGTCACCGCTCTTCACCAGCTCCATCGCGGCTTCAGCGGTTATATATCTTTGATTCATTAGTAGTTTTAGTTAAAAGGGTTCGAACGAAATTTATGCTCTCCAAGTAGTCCCAGAGGCTTCATTTTATGTTCGCGTTTTAGTTGATAGGCATCTATTGCGTACTTTTTAATATGCGACACAGCATCTTGTATAGAGTCTGTAAAGATAAATAATAACGCGTCTTCCGGGTGTATTGTTTTTTGGTTAACCATTTGCTGAATGTGCAATAGGAGGTGTTCATGATATTCTTTCCCGAACACAACAATAGGAAAACGTAAAGATTTCCCTGTTTGCATCAATGTTATGGCCTCAAAAAGTTCATCAAGGGTACCATATCCACCCGGGAAAACGACAAAGGCGTACGAATATTTGTATAGCAGTACTTTTCTTACAAAAAAGTAATTCATGTCTACCCATTTGTCTAAATACTGATTGGGATGTTGCTCCTTTGGGAGAACAATGTTACACCCCAAACTGCGTCCACCAGCATCTTTAGCGCCTCTATTTGCGGCTTCCATTATGCCTGGGCCGCCGCCAGTTATCACAGTAAACCCAAGTTTTGCTATCTCGCTACCCATTTGTCTGGCCATTTTATAATAAGTGTGCAATTCACTGAATCGGGCAGAACCCAACACTGTAACACAAGGACCTACAAAATGCAGCTTTCGAAAACCATATAAGAATTCCTTAAACACAAGAAAAGCAAATTTCAGTTCATGCCACCTTGATTGAGGACCGTTAAGATAATTGGATGCGCGCTTTGAGCCTAATGGCGTAAAATCATGGTTGGGTTTTATGTCCATTAATTACTATCAATTTCTACTAGCTCGTGCGCATAAAACGGACAGTAGTGAACTTCCTGCTTACCGTCTATATTTTTTTCAAACCAGATACAATCGAACATATTACTTCTATATTCGTTAGTCAGCACATCAAAGTGCTGGCCTCTTATCGTCATATCCGGACCTCCCGACTTGAGTCTGACCTTTGAGCCGGGGTTAAAAACAATTTCCATAGTTACATTATTGACATTTCATTTAATTAATTTCAGATTATAGCTTTCGGCATACAAACTGATTTCTTTGTGCATTTTCAGACTTACAAATGTATATGACACTAAACTCGTTGCCAATGATCTTCGTCATTTAGCTAAATCGGGACTGTAAATTATTTGTTTGGTATTTGCACATTATCTTTGGCTTAATAATGTGGAATTATGTTTTAGTTTTTATTGCATCGTACTTGGTTGATAGTGTTCCTTTTATTGGGCCGCCAGCATGGACTGTAATGGTACTGTTGCAAATGAAGTACGATTTGAATGTTTGGCTGGTACTTGTTGTTGGCGTAATAGGCTCAGCATTGGGCAGATATACACTTAGCTTATATATTCCGTGGTTGTCAACTAAAATGATAAAGCCACAGAAAAATGAAGATCTACAATATATTGGGCAGAAGTTGTCGGGTAATGGATGGCAGATACAACTTTTTGTGCTTTTATATACGCTCATGCCCCTCCCGTCTACTCCATTATTTACCGCAGCCGGCATTGCCCGCATCAAACCACTTCATATTATACCTGCATTTCTTATAGGTAAATTTACAAGCGATATGTTAATGGTATTAACTGGCGATTATGTTGCCAATAATGCAAAAAGTATTTCAGATGGATATTTTAATTGGAAAAGTGTAGCGGGTACGCTTATTGGCGTAGCTATTATCAGCATTTTTCTATTTATCGATTGGCGTAAACTCCTACAGGAAAAGAAGTTCAGACTTAATTTCAAAATATGGAACTGATGCTTTTGGGGATTACAAACTGGTAATCAGTTGTTTAATCGCATTGATTAATAAAACAACAACAAATAACTGAGTGTTTTTATGTAAATCCATTAATTTTAAAGATAGAAGTTGTACCTTCCTACTGATTATGTTCAGCGCAGCTACTGATAATAATCAGTAGTGTGCGCGAATTGTTCGGCTACTTTTGTTTCAAGAAATAACATTAACACCGCAAAACAAAACAAAATGAACAACAGAATTAGTATTACACATTTAGGCAATGCACATAACGAATGGCTACGCTCTTTAGACTTCTACAAAGGTGAATTAACAATACTTAGGGGAAGACTAACAGAAATAGCCGGAAAGAACTCTGCTTCAGACGCGATGGCCAAGGTAGAACATTTCGAGAATCAGTTTATTATCCAAATTGATAACATAGATCGCCTGGTGCATGACATTAAAGTAAATGTATCTGCAGTTAGTCAACAGGCAATTGCCTCTTCAGCTGGTTATATAGATGGCGCTCTGGTAGAAACCCACAAAGAATTGAGCCAAAAAGTAAAAACAGAAGAGGGTATCATTAATAGTCTCAGACATGAGTTTAATGATTTTGCCACCGTCTGGATGTAATCACTTTACAATTACTCGTATATTATCTATTGTATGAAAACTATTATTACTCCTACCGATTTCTCAGCAATTGCGGAAAACGCTGCTTTATATGCAGCAGATATGGCCATCGCGGTAAACGCTGATTTGCTATTGGTACATGTAGTCACAATACCACTATCAATAGCTGAGGCTCCTGTTCCTTCAGATATTTTTGAGGTGATGACCTCTGAAGCCGTTGCAGAAATTAAGAAATTGCAGGAAAAGCTTCAGGTACATACAAATGACAAATTGACGATAACAACACATGTGGTGGTGGACGACTTAGTGGATGACTTAATTGACCTTGCTAGTCAGAAAGATACATTTGCAATAGTAATGGGTGTGAAAGGCGCAGAATCGAAAAACAATTTTTGGTTTGGAAGCAACACAATTTCAGTAATGCATAAACTCAACCATCCAGTTATCACTGTTCCCGGTGATGTGTCATTCAAGAAAATAGCTAAGGTGGGTTTAGCCTGCGATCTCGAAGATGCTTCGCTTAAGTTACCAGTAGCTTATCTCGAACGATTGCATACAGAGTTCAATTGCGAACTGCATATTCTCAATGTAACCAAGGAGAACGAAAAAGTAGATTCCGATATTTTATATGAGTCTATTGCCTTACAAAACGATTTGAAAAAGTTTCACCCACAGTTTCATTTCTTGGTAAATGAAAACATCGAAGTAGGCGTGGCTGAATTTGTTAAGCGGGTGCCAATTGATTTGTTGATGGTAATGCCGAAAGAATATGGTTTTTTTGAGTCGCTATTTCATAAAAGTGTTTCTAAGGAAATAATGACCCACTCTAAAGTGCCTATACTTAGCTTACACCCGGTGGCAAGTTCTTGGTCAGTTTAAAGTAATGGGTTTAAAACCTAAATCCAATATACACTCGTTTTAATTAGAAAAACGACAATCTATAGTTCATCAGAATAGGCTTCAGTTTTCCACTTTCATTTTTTGGAGAACTGAAGCCTATTTTTTGTACTTTTTAATATCCGGACCTTATTTAAACAATTAATTAACGGAATTATCGCAATTTTCTATTTACCTTCGCGGCTTAATTCAAATTGGGTCAGCTTTATTTTTAACAGATTTATATTTTATTAATTTGCAAAGCTGTTCTTTTGGTTTTTGATCTACGTTAAACTGATGGGTAAATATAGGGAATTTAAGGGTTTGCATATGCCTACTATTGAGCAGGAATTTCTTGCTAAATGGAAAGAGGATTGTTGTTTTGAGGAAAGCGTTAATTTGCGTGAAGGCGCAGAACCTTTTGTATTTTACGAGGGTCCACCCAGCGCAAATGGTATGCCTGGTATTCACCATGTTATTTCCCGTACTTTAAAAGATCTAGTATGTCGTTTTAAAACCATGCAAGGGTACCAGGTTTCCCGCAAAGCTGGTTGGGATACCCATGGTTTGCCTATTGAACTATTTGTAGAAAAAGAACTGGGGATTACAAAAGAAGATATTGGAAAAAAAATAAGTGTAATAGACTACAACAAGAAATGCCGCGAAGTAGTAATGCGGTATAAAGATAAGTGGGAAGAAATTACGGAAAAGATGGGGTATTGGGTAGATATGACTGACCCATACATCACTTTTGATAATAAATACATTGAAACGCTTTGGTGGGCGCTGAAAGAGCTTTTCAACAAAAACCTACTGTACAAAAGCGTAAGCATACAACCCTACTCTCCTGCTGCTGGAACTGGCTTAAGTAGTCATGAACTTAACCAGCCTGGTACTTATAAGGACGTTAAAGATACTACTGTTGTAGCAATGTTCAAGGTAAGCCCAGCGCATCAGAAACCTGTAAGTCTTAATATACTTCAGGCTAAGCTACATGAAATAGCTGCTAATGCATGGGAAACTGAAATTTTCGGTGGTGACAATGCTGCTGAATTGCAGGCAGCCTGTAAAGATGTTTTCTTTATGGCTTGGACCACAACGCCCTGGACTTTGCCAAGTAATTGTGGTCTTACCGTTGGTCCTAACATTGATTATGTATTAGTTAAAACATTTAACCCCTACACGCACAGGCCAACCAATGTAATACTTGCTAAGGCATTGGTTAGTAAGTACTTCAAGCAAGAGTCGCAAGATCTTGATTTTCTTACTTACAATCCGGAAAACAAGACGTTGCCATGGCGGATAATAGCTGAATTTAAGGGTCAGGAATTGGAGGGGGTGCGTTACGATCAGTTACTCCCATTCGATGGCAATACCCGAGAAATAGCGGGCGGCGATCCTTGGCGCGTTATTTCCGGCGATTTCGTAACTACCGAAGATGGCACTGGTATTGTACACACTGCGCCTGCTTTTGGCGCAGACGACTACCGCGTAGGTAAGAAAAATAATATTGGTATTTTAATAATGGTCGACCGTCAGGGTAAGTTTAACGACTATACTGGACAGTTTAGCGGTCGATATGTAAAAAACTATACCAACGATGCTGAATATACAGATGTTGACATTGACATTTCAGTTCATCTGAAATTGACCGGTCATGCTTTTAAAGTAGAAAAATACGAACATAACTATCCTCATTGCTGGAGAACAGATAAGCCAATTATCTATTATCCGCTCGATGCTTGGTTTATACGGACAACTGCTGTAAAAGACAGAATGGTAGAGCTGAATAAAACCATAAACTGGAAGCCGAAGGCTACTGGTGAAGGCCGTTTTGGTAACTGGCTGGAGAATATGGTAGACTGGAACTTAAGCCGTAGCAGATTTTGGGGTACTCCTTTGCCTGTATGGGTAAGTGAAGATGGGTCTATGAAATGCATTGGCAGTATATCAGAGTTGATCAGCGAAGCACAGAAAGCCAACAAGGTCCTTGGGTTGAACCAACTTTTAGAGGAAAATGTCACGGACAAAATAGGAGAAACACTTGTTGGCGACCTTACTTTCAAACCTGTAAGCAAAGACGAACTTGATTTACATAAGCCGTTTGTTGACAATATAATTTTGGTTTCAGACAGTGGCCAGCCAATGAGGCGCGAACCTGATTTAATTGATGTATGGTTTGACAGCGGCGCTATGCCTTATGCTCAATTACACTACCCCTTTGAAAAAGACGCTGCGACTCAGTTAAGTAAAGGATTTCCTGCAGATTTTATTGCTGAAGGCGTAGACCAAACACGTGGATGGTTTTATACGCTACATGCACTTGGGGTTATGCTTTTTGATAGCGTAGCCTATAAAACTGTCGTAAGCAACGGACTGGTACTCGATAAGGCAGGTAATAAAATGAGTAAAAGATTGGGTAATGTAATAGACCCATTTGAGACCATAGAAAAATACAGCGCCGATGCCACAAGATGGTATTTGATTACTAATGCATCTCCATGGGATAGTCTGAAGTTTGATCTTGAAGGCATCAAAGAAGTGCAACGAAAGTACTTTGGAACGTTGTTCAATACATATCAGTTTTTTGCGCTCTATGCAAATGTTGATAATTTCACTTTTGCTGAACAATATATACCAATTGCTGAACGGCAAGAAATTGATAGATGGATACTATCTGCCCTCCACACACTTGTGCAAGATGTAACCAACTATCTTAACGACTATGAGCCAACACAGGCAGGAAGAGCCATGGAGTACTTTCTTGATGAACAACTGAGCAACTGGTATGTAAGGCTTTGCCGTAGACGGTTTTGGAAAGGCGAATATGAATTTGATAAAATCTGCGCTTATCAAACACTTTACGAATGTCTTGAAACCATATCATTGTTAATGGCGCCGATAGCTCCATTCTTTGCAGATTGGTTATTTCAAAATTTGAATGAAATAACTTGTCGCAAACTACCTGGTTCGGTACATTTAGAAAACTACCCGGTTGCAGATGAATCGGTAATAGATCGATTGCTTGAAGAACGTATGCAACTGGCTCAGGATATTTCATCTCTTGTACTGTCTGTACGTAAAAAAGTAAATATTAAAGTTCGTCAGCCATTACATCGTATACTTATCCCTTCAGTTGACGAACACACTAAGGAGCAAATAAGCAAAATTGATGAACTTATAAAAAGCGAAGTGAATATTAAATCCATAGAGTATTTAAATGATTCTGAAGGATTTATAAAAAAGAAACTCAAACCCAACTTCAAGACCTTAGGCGCAAGAATGGGTCAGCGTATGAAAAGCGTTGCGGCTGCAATATTGCAAATGTCTCAAAACGATATTAACCTTTTAGAGCGTCAAAAAAGTTTCGATCTGATGGTTAATGACGAAACTGTTACCATAGGAGTAGAAGATGTTGAAATCATAGCAGAGGATATTCCCGGCTGGTCTGTTGCCTACAAGGGCAATTTGACTGTAGCGCTAGATATTACTGTTACAGATGAACTACAAGAAGAAGGCAACGCGCGCGAGTTGGTAAATAGAATACAGAAAATAAGAAAAGATAGCGGGTTAGAGCTTACAGACCGTATTGTAGTAACAATAGAGGAACGACCAACCTTGCAAAAATCGATTGATAATTATAGAATCTACATATGTGCGGAAATATTGGCTAATGAGCTAATTGTTGCGTCAGTTGTAGATGGTGGTACGGAAATTGATGTTAATGATGTAAAGCTAAATATCCACATATCAAAAATCTTCTAAAAAGTCATGGCTACAAAAACAACAAAGGCAGCCAAGCCAACAAAAAGCGCCAAACCAGAATCGGGAGCTAAAAAAGCTAAGCCTGAGGAAACTCAAGTTGCGTCAAAACCTGAAAAGACTGCCAAAGCTGCGTCGAAAAAAGAAGTAATTGTGAAGAAGGATACTGTAAAATCGAATGCTAAGGCGGAGCCCGCAAAAAAGGCTGAGTCTGATAAAACAAAAACTGTGAATAAAAAAGATACGACAGCTGCTGAGAAAAAGGCAACTACAGCAAAGAAAACGGATACTGTAAAAAAATCGGCCGCCAAAGCTGAAGAAAAAGAAACAGTAGAGCCGACAAAGAAAGCGCCTAAAACTGCTGCGAAGGAAGCGCCGGTAAAAACCGAAAAAGAAGCTACCCCTAAAGCGTCGGTTAAGGAACCTAAACCCGCGAAAACAGCGGCCGCCCCACCGCCGCCGCCACCTGCTCCTGCTGTAAAGAAACCAATAGTAAAAAAGCAAGTGAATGTAGCGCAAATACCTGCTAAACCAGCCACACCGTCACCACGACCAATGGCTACACCAGCAGCAAGATCAACAGAAAAAAAACCTACTGTAGTTATTGCGCACAGGCGTCTTGAAAACAAATCAAAAGAGGTTAAAGAAGTAGCTAATACTATGATACAGTATCAGCCAGAAACTTATCGTTCCATACTTGATGAGCCAACTCAACAACAAGGCCCTATATATAGGTATAGTGATGAAGACTTGAACGAATTCAGAGAAATAATTACGAGTCGTTTGGATGCAGCCCGCAAAGAATTGAATTTTTTACAAGGGTTGATTACCAGAAAGGATGAAGCCGGAACTGAAGATACGGACAATAGATACATGAATATGGAAGACGGCAGCGGCGCTATGGAGCGCGAGCAACTTGCTCAGTTGGCAAGTCGTCAGATCCAGTTTATGGGCCACCTCGAAAAGGCTATGGTGCGCATAGAAAACAAAACCTATGGTATATGCAGGGTAACTGGAAAACTCATAGACAAGGCGCGCCTGCGTGCAGTGCCACATGCCACACTGAGTATTGAGGCAAAGAAAATGATGGGGTCTAAACAAAACTAATCATCAATATTGTATAAATGAATAAGCCCCGCATTGCTGGGCTTATTCATTTATACAATATTATTTCATTCTCCGGAAATGAACAGTATCGTCGTAAAACGGAGGTTTGTTTAAGTTTTTCAAAAAAAAGCCTCGTACTTCCTGAGCGCTAGTCATCATTTTTAATGTGGTATCACCTACTGTAGCTACTGTAATGTCGTCGCTCTTTATGTCCAATAGCCTAAGGAAGAAGTAGTTAACTATTGAGTCCTCCTTGAAACATACATTCATAAATTTAACATTATCGAGATCAGATAAGTAAGCTGTACAAACTTCTGTTTTCTTGCTTCCTCTATCTTTAAATGAAATTTTATAGTTGTATTCATCTTTTGCAGTAATGGTATATATGTCCTTACTATGACCTTCTACTACTGTTTTCCACTTACCTATTAATCTATTATCCAGTTTTATTAACGGGGTTGCATCTATTGGGTATTTTGCAGTTGCACAGCCTATTGTAAATAGCGCAAAGTACAATAGCAGCAATAACACATCACGGTTTTTCATGTGATTATTTTTATATAAAGCTATAATAAAACAAAATCCTGTACAAAATTACTTATTTCACCTGCCTGCGGTAAAGGAAATAGGCCAAAATACTAAAAATGATATTGGGTATCCATACCGCTATTGTTGGGTCTAGGTTGGCTTTTGTTGAGAAAGTAGTAGAAAGCTGCAAAAACATTATATATATAGCGCTAATGACAATACCCAATGCAAGGTGAAGGCCACTTCCACCTCTTATTTTTCTACTAGCTATACATACGCCTATAATTGTAAGTATCATACCTGCAAATGGTTGAGCAGTACGCCGTTGCTTTTCTATGTAGTAGAAGTTAAGATTTTCGCGGCCATGCATTTGTTCAGCCATAACATACTTGTCCAATTCGGGAGTTGTAAGCGCTTCTTTTATGGCTTCTGTCCTGTTCAGGTCGGTAGGTGTAAAAGGATATTTCATTTCCAACTCGGGGAGTCGGGTAAGTTTTTCTTTAAGCGTATCGTTACTGCGAATAATAACATTATGCAAATGCCATATTTTTTTAGCCGAGTCGTAAACCACATAGTCTGCCATTACTTTTTCGGTAAGCATTGTGCCGTTTATTTTCTCGACAGTAAATCTAGATCCGGTATTATTGCTATAATTAAAGCCTTGCATATACACATAGGTGTTCTTAGCAATGCCAAGGTGCATATTCTCGCCCGAATATTTAAAATACTCATCATTGATGTACTTGTCCTCAAATGCAATACGCTGTTTATTGGCAATAGGTATTATCCAGTGGTTGGCAACAAGCGATATAGCGCACAAAAAACCGCCGCCTATAAAGTAAGGCCTGAGAAACCTGCTGTAGGAAACGCCGCCCGAAAGGATGGCAATAATCTCGGATTTGTAAGCGATTTTTGATGTGAAAAATATTGTTGCAATGAATATGAATAGCGGAAAAAGAAGCGCAGTAATATGTGGCACAAAGTTTTTATAATAATTGGCCACAGCCCAAAATGGGGCTTTCTTAGATACCAGATTGTCAACTTTTTCTGAATAATCTATAACGCACGATATCACTGCCAGCACCATAATGGCAAAAAAGAATGTGCTGAAAAATTTTTTGATTATGTAAACATCCAGCTTCTTAATACCTATCAATCCCCAGCCTCTGAAAGCAGGTTTGTCTACCCTATCGGGTTTGCTATTCAGTATTTCTAATGGCGATTTTTTTGTGATGCTAATTTGCTCCATAAATCAGGCTGCTAAGGTACGCTTTAAGTAAAAGCGTATAGCCAATGAAATCATAAACGTTGTTTTAAAATTGGCAACATCTCGTTTTTCCATGAAGTAAAGTCACCGGCAATTATGTGTTCGCGTGCCTGCTTTACAAGGTGTAGATAAAAAGCCAGATTATGTATACTAGCAATTGATAATCCTAAAAATTCACCGGCAACAAAGAGATGGCGCAAATATGCTTTTGAATAATATTGGCTGGTTTCGCAGTCAAGGCCGTCGTCTATTACACTAAAGTCATCGGCCCATTTTTTGTTTTTAATGTTTATTACGCCCTTTGTTGTAAACAACATACCGTTTCTACCATTTCGGGTAGGCATCACACAGTCAAACATATCTATACCCAGCGCAATATTATTGAGTATGTTCCAAGGTGTTCCTACTCCCATCAGGTATCGTGGCTTATCTGCAGGTAGAAACTCGCAGCAATGAGCGCACATTTCATACATCATTTCCTCAGGCTCTCCTACCGACAGCCCCCCTATAGCATTACCATCGCAGCCCATGCTTGCAATATACTCTGCCGACGCCTGGCGAAGGTCTTTGAAGGTACTACCTTGCACTATTGGAAACAGACTCTGTTCGTATCCATATTTTGGCGAGGTTTCCTTCATTCGGTCTACACATCTTGAAAGCCAACGGTGTGTTAGGTGCATTGATTTGTGCGCATATCCATAGTCTGATGGGTATGGTGGACACTCATCAAAAGCCATAATGATATCGGCGCCTATACTGCGCTGTGTATCAATAACATTCTCGGGTGTAAACAGATGACGTGATCCATCTATATGCGATTGGAAAACTACGCCCTCCTCTTTTATCTTTCTGTTTGCAGCTAATGAGAATACCTGGTATCCACCGCTGTCTGTCAGTATTGGCCTATCCCAATTATTAAATTTATGTAGTCCGCCCGCTTGCTCAAGTATTGATGTTCCCGGGCGAAGATACAAGTGGTAAGTGTTGCCTAATATAATCTGAGCTTTGACTTCGTCTTTTAGTTGCTTTTGGGTTACAGCCTTCACACTGCCTACTGTGCCCACAGGCATAAATATAGGCGTTTGTATATCGCCATGGCCTGTAGTTATTACCCCTGCACGCGCTGAAGAAGCTGAATCTGTTGCTTGAAGATCGAAAGTCAAAGTTGGAGAATGATTGAAAGTGTGAAATCAGTTTTGTTTTTGCAAGATTACTTGCATGGCGCCTATAAACAAAATAGGTAGTAATATCCGCAAAAATAACGATTCTGGGAGTTGATTTTAATATTCCTAAAACGGGCTCTCAAAATCGTTCAGCGATACAAACGACAAATCGCGTGCAGATATTATGGGCTCTTGTACACCCCAATCGAAGCCAATGGTATCAAATCTTACCCCGGTATCATTGGGTTGACTGTATTGCGATGATACCAAATAATAGGTAATAGCGTCGTCGGTAAGCGATTTAAAGCCATGTGCAAAGCCCTCGGGTATGAAGTATGCCAGGTGGTTTTGTGCCGAAAGTTCATGGGCAAAATATTGTCCGAATGTTGGAGAGTTTTTGCGCAGATCAACTATCACATCCAATATAGCTCCTTGCGGGCAAAAAACTATTTTACTATGCTGATGGGGAGGAGTCTGGAAATGCATTCCGCGTATTACGTCCTTTTTAGATAAAGAAAAATAGCTCTCTTTTAGTGTGAAATCGATACCAGAGTTTCTAAAATTAGTATCATGGTATGTCTTTACAAATGTACCCCTGCTATCTGACGAGGAAGGCAATGCCAACAGCATCGCCCCATTCAATATATGTTTTACAACCATCTAATCAGTACTTTTTACTCAATAACTTGTATTGTAAATTCCGAATGTCCACTTCCTCAACAAAAATACGCTTCTATCTGCGCCATACACTTATCATGTCCGCTTTTATGGCGTGCTGCATACCATTCAGCCGTCCACTTAATGGCTTTGCTGGCATCCATATGTGAGTTCCAGCCAAGCTGTTGTTGAGCGCGGCTGCTATCTAGCAACAACAACTTAGCTTCATGCGGCGCATTTGCAGGCGGTGTATTCTGATAATTTCCACCTCCATAAGCCTCAATAAATATCTTAGTCAGGTCTTCCACAGTTAGCATATCTTCCGGGTTGGGACCAAAATTAAAAGCTGTACTATAGCTAACGCCATCCTCGGCCATTTTTGCTCCCAGTAATAAATACCCAGCCAATGGCTCTAATACGTGCTGCCATGGCCGAATACTACCAGGATTACGCAAGCCCACGGTGTCGCCAAAAGATATAGCCCTTACAATGTCTGGAATAATACGGTCATCCGAATAATCGCCGCCGCCAATTACGTTGCCTGCGCGCGCAGATGCGATCGCTTTTTTATGCTCCGAGTATTTCTCAGGATTAAAAAACGAACGTCGGAAAGAATCTATAACTATTTCTGCCGATGCCTTGCTTGCCGAATATGGGTCATATCCGCCCAGTTTGTCGTCTTCGCTAAATGGCAATCCACGCTCAGGGTTGTCATATACTTTATCGGTAGTTATCATTACGCCTACCACTGGCTTATCAAGGGTGCGCATGGCATCAAGCACGTGAGCGGTGCCCTGTGCATTTACCAAAAAAGTATAGGATGGAAGCTCATAGCCTCGGCGTACCAAAGGCTGCGCTGCCAGATGAAATACAAAATCGGGTTCAAACCGTACCAATTCTGTTTGAAGCTTCTGCTTATCGCAAATATCGGCAATAATACTGCTGTAGCAGAGCTTATCGCCGTTTATCTGGTTGTACAGGTCGTTACTTTTTTCAGGAGCCAACGAATAACCCTTCACATTCGCGCCCAGCCAGTTGAATATTTGCAACATCCAGGTGCCCTTAAAACCCGTATGACCGGTAAGAAATACCCGTTTACCCCTATATATACTACGTAAATACTTTATGTCTACCACTTTTTCCATGTTGGGTCTGTTTGCCATAGTTGTTCCAGCTCTTCTTTATCACGCAGTGTATCCATACACTTCCAAAAACCATGGTGTTTATAGGCGGCTATTTGTTTGTTGTTGGCAAGGTCATCCATTGGCTGGCGTTCCCACATTACATCATCGGCATCGTCGTGCAGGTAATTAGCAATTTCAGGTTCTATGATAAAGAAACCGCCGTTTATCCATGTACCTGAATCTGCAGGCTTTTCTTCAAAACTATCTATAGTACCGTCCTGCTCCATTTTTATAACGCCAAAGCGGCTGGTAGCCTGTATGGCGGTCATGGTGCATATTTTGCCGCTGTTTTTGTGAAACTCCAAAACTTTATCTAAGGCTACATCACATACGCCATCGCCATAAGTAAGCATAAATCGCTCATTGCCTACATAGGGCAATACTCTCTTCAGCCTGCCTGCCGTCATGGTATCCAGTCCGGTATCGATAAGTGATATCTTAAATGGCTCTGATGAATTTTTGTGTACTTCCAGCGAATTTGTAGATAAGTCTACTGTGATATCTGCATTATGCAGAAAATAATTGGCAAAATACTCCTTAATCATCCAGCCTTTATAACCGAGACAAATGATGAATTCAGTATGTCCGTACACTGCATATATCTTCATTATATGCCATAAAATAGGTTTACCGCCTATTTCTATCATAGGTTTCGGACGTAAAGACGATTCCTCGGAGATACGCGTGCCCCGACCGCCAGCAAAGATGACTACCTTCATGCAACAAATATAATAGATAATGAGTAAAGGGGTAAGACTATGAAATACCCAAACGGTTAAATAATGTGAATTTCGTAGATTTTACCGTCTAAATAACTGATTTGGCAATCAGAAAATTGCGTCGAAAATTAAAATATTTCAATAAATCAGACACTACCAATAGGTTATTTCATTTCAGTTTGGCTGAATTTTTAAAGAACTGACGGGCATCGTTTTTAGAAGGTAGTTTTTTTGTCTGCAACTGTCCATCTTCCTGTACCGCCAGATGTTTTAGCAGATATTTTTGCACCCAATCCGGTAGCGGATCGGCCGCAATGTTGATAAGGTCGGCTGTTTTTTCTACCATTATTGTAGCAATTTCAGAATTGTCAATAAGTTGCAACATAACCGGAATATCAAAATACTGATCCAGCAATTGCAAGCTCCTAATATATCGCTCTTCTACTTCCCATGCTTCTATAGCCGGTTCGCCTCTTTGAGCTCTTTCTTCAATGCGCTTACTAAGCAAAAAGAGATTATCGGTACATAAGAAAATCAATTCCAAGCGGTAGCCTGTATTGCGAATATTAATAAGATATTTCCACGACTCCTCATCGCTCAGGTTTGTTTCTATACAAAACGAAACGCGCTCATCTATCTTCTCCTGTATCAGTCGCGCAGCTTTACGATTGCTATACTCAAGTATGTTTACAACCGGGGCCGAGCCAGTAAGCGTAACTACTTTTGTTATTTCGTCGGCGTTTATTACTGGCGTCATTTTAGGTATAAGGTCGTAGGTAGCTGTAGTTTTACCTATGCCATGCGGACCTGCAATTATATATAGCGTTGGTTGCTTCATTATTCAAATTCTACAATTTTCGTACTACCATCAGGGTATTCGGCATACAAATCTCCGTTACGTTCGTAATATATTGGCAGTCCTTTTGAAAAAGCCTTCTCTTTTGCCCTTCTTATTATCGATTCACCTGCATTGTAAAATTCTTCAGGAGTCATATCAAAACTCGATTTTGAAGCGCCTCCGTAGTTTATCAATGCAGGCTGAAAGTTCTTCTTATCCATTCTGCGTTTTCATTTACTAATGTAGATTATGGCAATTTAAAGTCCGAATAAAACTGTTTAGCAATTGCTTCATATTCTTTAGCTTTTGCCATATTACCCAACTTCTGATACGACATAGCTATATAGGGTATATCTCTTGGACTCTTATCAATAGTTAGCTCTTTGTTTATAATGTCTATTGCCGCCTGATACTGGCCGCTCAGGAAGTAACATCTGCCCAGATTTGAATAGGCATTTACATAGGTTGGGGCCAATTCAATGGTTTTTTTGAAATATTCTATCGCCTGAGCATACTGTTTTGCATTAAGGTGCACTGCGCCCATATTATTCACAGCATTGGGATCGTTAGGATTGAGGGCTAATACTTTTTTGAAATAAACTGCGGCGGAGTCGAAACGTTGTAGCTGGTAGAAACAAGTGCCTATTTCCTGAATAGCATTGAGGTAATTAGGTTCAAATCCCAGCATTCTGTGGTAATAATATATTGCTGAGTCATACCGCTGTAATTGCTTGTAGCTCAATCCCAAATTATAATATGCATATTTAAAATTGTTGTCTAAAGCCAGCGATTTCTTAAAATATTCAATCGCCTGAACATATTTCCCATTTGCCAGATACACGTTACCCAGATTGTTTGTAGCAGTTGAGTTGCCCGGATCTTCTTCAAGGGCTTTACGGTCGTAATATTCTGCAGAGTCGAACACCCGGTTACGGTCGTATACCCTACCCAACTCCACAAACGCCTGTGAGTATTTTGGGTATATAGCAAGCGACTGATGCAAATGGCCTATACATTCTCTGTCGTATTCCTTCTTTTTAAGCGAATCTTTCTCGTTCGGATATCTGTTCTCTGCGATAGATGTAGCTACAAAATGGTGAAGTCGGCAATCGTTAGGCGATTTTTCTACGTCCGTTTTGTAAAGTGTGTAATCGTCTATCCAGTCTTGATTGCGCGCAAATGTCATGCCCCCAAAAACTAATACAAGCGGCGCGAGTATCATCAATACTTTACTGCTTTTTAATAAGCTAAGATCATAGTTTTCAGACTTAAGTATCCATTTTTCCACAGCCAAAGCTCCCGCCAGGCAAATACCCAGCGATGCAAAGAAGGTAAAACGTTCTGCCAACTCAGCGCCCATAAGGAATGGTAAGTTAGAGAATAGGAAAATAGTGCCTAAATAAAACAAGATACTAAATACCCAAGGGTCGTTTTTGCTTTTCATAAAGCGGGTTACCAATACATAACCCAGCCCGCCATAGGCAGCAAACGATAACCAGAAAGCTATACTTGTGAAGTCGGCAAAAGGTATAGCGTTAAACGAATAGTTGCATAGCAGTGGATATGGTAAGAACATTAGTTTCAGGTATTTACCCATAACTACAACTCCTGTACAAAATTTAGCAGCTACGCTTGGAGCTCCAGCCAGTGCGTTATCTATAAACTCCACCGGTGTCGGTTGGTTGGCATTGTATTCTTTCAAAACAGACCATCTGATACCAATAAATATTAGCGTAACGACCACCGTACCTACCGACATATTGATGGCTCGCTGTGTATTTTCGTTGCGGTAAAAAAAGAAGATAATGGGTACGAGAGCTACAAAACTGAGGACAGTTTCTTTTGATAAATAAGATAAAAACAGAATAAATGAACCCATTAATAGTTGAGATATCTTGCCGTCGCGCATATAGTTCATAAACACATTGAGCGATAAGAAGCCAAAAAAGAAACACATCAGTTCATCACGGCTCTTGATATTAGCAACTACTTCAGTATGTATGGGGTGAACCGCAAAAATCATAGCAGCTATAAGCGCAACAATGGTTTTCTTACCTGCAAAAAATTTGTCCAGAAATAGAAACAATACCACTACACAGCCGGCAAACCAAAGTACATTGAACAGGTGCCCCATCATTGGGCTTAATCCAAAAATCTCGTACTCTATTGCAAACATAACCAACGACAACGGACGATACATATCGTTTGGTATTATCAGGTACCCTCTCATGTGGGGTGTTTGCATCAGCTCTCCAATACCGGCAAAACCCTTCAATACCATTTTATTTTCTTTCAGCACCATTACGTCGTCAAGTACAAAACCATTTTTCAATGTGTTTATATACAAGGCAATCGCCAGTATAGCCAAGCCAATGCAAAGCTGTGTTATAGATAAAAAGCTATTTTCTTTTATTGGTTTTACATTGCTGGTAGCTGTTGCAGGCGCAGCCTGCTTGGGCGCTGCCGGCCGTGCTGCGGGATTACTGCTGTTGGGTGGTGTTTGCTGTTTCTTCGCCATTGCGTAAAGTTAGGTTGCTATAAGCCAAAAGTAAAATTTCAAATGTGCATTTCAAATTTTGAAGCTAATATAATTGTAAATTTAAAGCTCCTGCGAACCAAAACATATAAAATTACTTACATACAAAGTCAAGGTGTAATTTTGACAACTCAATGACCTACAAGAGTTAGCATTATTTGTAAATAATTAACTGGATATTTGGACCAGCCAACATATAAACATCAATTAAATTATAATGAGCCGTTTGCTGACCATCGTCCTAATATGCTGTTATATCAACTGTTTAGCAGATGAACATAAAAAGACAATTATTATTGACACCGTGACTGGGCAGATACGGCATTTTAAGGTTGAGCTGAATAAGTCTTTCGACGGTGAACTACTATACTCTAATTACTTATCTGAAAAGAATGATAAAGATACCCTTCTAATGAATGTAATTGCGATTGCAGAAAATGTTTACGTTGGGGATAAACTTTGTATTTCAATTGATGATAACGACAGCAGCTTATCCATTGAAAATCTAAACAAATATCCAGGAGACACCTTGAGGATAAGTAGGATTAATGTATACAAAAACTGCGTTCCTGATACCATAATTATTGATAAATATTTCTATCGGATTTATATTAACGATACTGGTGGGCAAGACCAGAGATTTGTTAGAAAGAAAAAATATTTAAGATTTGAATCAAAGAAAAGACATTGCTTATTACCTACTAAATCCGAGATATTAGTCAACGGCATTCGTTATGTTGTAAACTTTACTATTGTAAAAAATGTAGGCTCAATAACGGTGGGTCATGGCACTTACAACACTTTTTTTTTAGAAGGAAAAATCGAAAAAGACGTGAAATGGGTAAATCACACAACTATTTTTGGTTACAACAAAATGTTGTTAAACATAATTTGAAAGGGAAAATAGTACTATAATGCCCCCCACTGTCCCCCGATGCCCTTAGTCTTCCGACTAAGGGTTGCACGGATGCTGGTCTTCCGACCGGTGAATATATACATCGCACAGTGCCATTTTGCTATAAAAATTGACCGATGTGGCAGCTTTAGTCCACACACCGGTCAGAAGACCGGATTCCGAGTAGTCCGTAGTCCGAAGACTACGAACATCGGTGCATCAATTGGTAATAGTAATCGAATACATATTACATACAATAGTCACATAAATAATCTATTGCATTACCTGCATCCCATCTAGCACCATCATATTGCCCAGGTTTCTGCCCCCAAATATTATTACATCATCACCCCTTCTTTTTTGGTACACACCAGGAGTTAAGGAAACAATATCTGAAACATTTGTAGTTGGCATCCTCCGTATTTCTTCGCGAGTGAACACTCTCGATGTACCAAATTGAGCGTTGAAAAACGGTTTGGTTGTTTCTTGCCCTATGGTGCAATTAGATATTACCTCCAACCTTACAAGCTGTGAGCTATAAACAATATTGCCGTCAATAATATATTTTGTCCCATCAGTTGCCCCTTTGGTTGTTGCAACTTTATCGGTTTCACTAATTACTGTTGTTTTGTTTACTATTTGAGCAAAAGATATGGAAGCAAAAAGCACTAATGCGAATTGAGTAGTTTTTTCATGATTTTCGTTTAATATAATAAACGTAGTAACAATGAATATTCTTGGGTAAGTACACAACTTTATTTCAAAATATACTTCTGGCCTGCTCGTTCGTTGACTTTTACCCGATGCCCTTAGTCTTCCGACTAAGGGTCGCACGGATGCCGGTCTTCCGACCGGCGAATATATACATCGCGCAGTTCCATTGTGCTATAAAAATTGACCGATGTAGTTGGTTTAATCCACGCACTGGTCAGTAGACCGGATTCCGAGTAGTCCGTAGTCCGAAGACTACGAACATCGGTGCGGGGTGTTTGCAGGTCGGTTTGTGAAGGAGTGATGTTACATCATTTAAAGAGGTTATAAGGGGTGCAATCTGCAGTTGTAACGAGGTGTACCGCCAATTCCTCTCCACTGGTTAGGGTATGCCCAATATTTTACTCCTTCACTATTCTGCGCACGGTGCGGTAGCCATGTTCATCAGTTAGCTCCAGCAGGTATATACCAGGTGTTAGGCTGCGCACAGGCGCTTCGTTGTTGCCTGACCGCAGCACCCCATGCTGCCACTCCCTTCCGGCTATATCTATAAGCCGGTATTGGGTAGCCGTTTGCAGGGCATCTATGTGTAGTGCATCGAGGGCGGGGTTGGGGTAAATCTGCACATTGGCTTCAATGAGTACATCAGGTACATCAAGGTAATTGCATTTGGGGAAGGTAATTTTGCGGATGCGGTAATTGTCGAGATCTCCTATGAATAAATTTCCGCATGAATCAAATGTAATGTCCGAAGGATGCGCCATCTCGGCATCAATTGCAAGTCCACCATCGCCACTAAACCCTATAGTTCCTCTGCCTGCTATAGTTGTAATAATTCCAGCCTTATTAACCATCCGCACCTTGTTTCCAACAGGATATTCGGTAATGTACATATTGCCAAACTTATCAAACTTTACACGGGTAGGAACTGTCTGAGCAGAAGTTGCTAATCCGCCATCGCCAGATGATCCACTTATGCCATTGCCTACAACAGTGGTAATAACACCAGCTAAACTCACTTTCCTAACACCTGAGTAACCATCAGCAATGTACAAATTACCCGAAACATCTGTAGTTATACCCAATGCTGAATAAATTTGACTGGTGGCTGCGAATCTGTTGTCGCCACTATATCCGGCGACACCGGTTCCTGCAACTGTAGAAATTATCCCGCTATTATTCACTTTCCTAACTCTGAATAGGTCACCAATATAGAGATTCCCGATTCTGTCAAGACATAATGAACCTGCACCATTTAATTGAGCAGCCGTTGCAGCCCCCCCATCTCCACTATAACCAGCCACGCCTGTTCCTGCAACAGTAGTAATTATATTTGTGATAGCATCAATTCTACGTACCACATTATTTCCGGCATCAGCAACATAAATATTTCCGGCAGTGTCTAAAGCAACTTGCGAAACAGTATTCAATTTAGCATTTGTTGCTAAGCCCCCATCACCGCTATAGCCGGATGCACCGGTACCAACTATTCTGGAAATAATTCCTGTGGAATTTATTTTTCTGACACCATTTCCACCAAATCCTAAAGAAATATAAATATTCCCTTGTTTATCAGAAGCTAATCCCGCTGGGTAGTCCATAGCAGCAGTTAAAGCAGATCCTCCATCGCCAGTATTACTTCTCATTCCATTCCCTGCGACGGTCGAAATTGTTTGACCTTTCGCAGGAAATGAAAATAAACAGACCAGTACAATTAAGTATATTTTCATGCAATCAAAGTTACTGTATTACAAGGTATTTATAAGCATCCGCAAGGGTATTACCCATTAGTCCGAGCCTCTCGCTCGGTCTTTGTAACAGCCAGCCCGCTTGCGAATAAAAACAATTGATAGGAAGCGAGACGCTTCCGTAATTTAGATCCGTGCGAGGTTCGGATCAGTGGTATTCCCTATTCTTACTACCCCAATTCCCTCCTCCCCAATAGACACAAACTATCCCCTAATAATCCCAGTCCGTATTAATTGCGTAATTTGCACGTACAATGAGTACGCAGGTAAAAAACAGGTCGGCAGGCAATATAGAGGTGTTGGGTGCAAGGGTGCATAACCTTAAAAACATAGATGTTAGTATTCCTAAAAACAAACTGGTGGTTATCACCGGCATCAGCGGTAGCGGCAAGTCGTCGCTGGCTTTCGATACCATTTTTGCAGAGGGGCAACGCCGCTATATGGAGAGCTTTGCAGCATATGCCCGCCAGTTTATGGGCGACTTGGAGCGACCCGATGTAGATAAAATAACCGGACTTTCGCCCGTTATTTCTATAGAGCAAAAGACCACCAACCGCAATCCGCGGTCTACAGTAGGTACCGTTACTGAGGTGTACGATTTTATGCGCCTGCTTTATGCCCGTGTTGCCGATGCCTATTCTTACAATACCGGTAAGAAAATGGTGAAGTTTAGCGAGGAAGAGATTATTGCCCATATTCAGGACAATATGGGGGGTAAAAAAATAATATTGCTGGCACCCATAGTTCGCGGCCGTAAGGGGCATTACCGCGAGCTATTTGAGCAACTGCGCAAGCAGGGCTACCTGAAAGTAAGGATAGACAGCGAGATAACCGACCTTAAAGAAAAAATGCAGGTAGACCGCTACAAAATACATGATATAGAGCTGGTTATAGACCGATTGCTGGTGAAACCTGCCGAGCAAACTCGCTTGAGCCAGAGTGTGCAAAAGGCATTGCAAATGGGTAAAGACCTTTTGTTTATAGCCGATGCCGAAACCAACTATATTTCCCAATACAGCAAGCAACTGATGTGTCCCGAGACCGGCTTGTCTTACGAAGAACCTTCGCCCAATACCTTCTCTTTCAACTCGCCCTATGGTGCCTGCCCTAAATGCAAGGGGCTTGGTGCCATCTATCAGGTAAATATGGAAGAGGTACTTCCCGACCGCAATAAGAGTATTACCGACGGCGGCATAGCGCCATTGGGCGGTGAGCGCGATGCATGGGCTTTTCAGATGGCTACAACGCTCGCTAAGAAAAATAAAATATCGCTGACAGCGCCCATAAAAGACATTCCGGAAAAGCAACTGAATTTATTGCTCTACGGAAACGAACAAGGCGTTATTACCTACACAGCCGATGAAAAACCAGAATATCACGAGGCAGTGGTGAAGCATAATTATGAGGGCATTATCAATATGGTGCTTCGTTGGTTCAACGAGACATCGTCTGAGGGAATTCGTACATGGGCCGAGAACTTTATGGTACTGAATACCTGCCCCGAATGTAATGGCGCTCGCCTAAAAAAAGAGAGTCTATACTTTAAGCTCGATGAGCGCAACATATCCGAGTTGTCGGCTATGTCGCTACAGCAAATGATGGATTGGTTTGTAGGGCTGGAGCAGCGCATTAGCAACAAGCAAAACACCATAGCCAAGGATATACTGAAAGAGATACGCGACCGCCTCCGTTTTTTGCTCGATGTGGGTCTGCATTACCTCACCCTCGATCGCGCTACCCGCACATTGAGCGGCGGCGAGTCGCAACGCATAAGGCTGGCCACGCAAATAGGTTCGCAGCTAACCGGCATTACTTACATACTCGACGAGCCAAGCATAGGCCTGCACCAGCGCGACAATATGCGCCTGATAAACGCACTGAAAAGCCTGCGCGACAGCGGCAACTCGGTATTGGTAGTAGAGCACGATAAAGATATAATGCTGGCATCAGACCATCTTATAGACATTGGTCCGGCGGCAGGCACGCATGGCGGTCGTGTAGTAAGCGCCGGTACGCCTGCCGAAATATTGCTGCAAGACACCACCACATCGCGCTACCTCAACCATACATTAAATATAGAAGTACCTGCCGAACGCCGTAAAGGCACAGGCAAAGAGCTGGCTATATATGGTGCTACCGGCAATAATCTTAAAAATGTATCGGTAAAACTACCCTTGGGTACGTTTATCTGCGTAAGCGGCGTAAGTGGTAGCGGCAAGAGTACCCTCATCAACGAAACACTCTACCCTATTCTCGGCAAGCATTGCTACCACAACTTTAAGCAGGTACCCATGCCCTACCTCAAAATTGAAGGATTAGAGCATATAGATAAAGTTATAGAAATTGATCAAAGCCCTATCGGGCGCACACCGCGCAGCAATCCGGCTACTTACAGCGGCTTTTTCAACGAAGTCAGGCAGTTGTTTGCGCAGGTTCCGGAGGCAAAAATCAGGGGGTACACTGCAGGTCGTTTCTCGTTCAATGTAAAAAGCGGACGTTGCGAGGAGTGTCAGGGCGGCGGTATGCGCACCATAGAAATGAACTTTATGCCCGATGTGTATGTGCATTGCGAAAAATGCAATGGCAAACGCTACAATCGCGAAACACTGGAAATAAGGTATAAGGGCAAGTCAATTGCCGATGTGCTGGAAATGACAGTAGCAGAAGCAGTGGAGTTTTTTGTGAATGTGCCGTTTTTGCACCGCAAAATAAAAACGCTGCAAGATGTAGGCTTGGGTTATGTAACGCTCGGGCAAAGTGCAGTAACACTCAGCGGTGGCGAAGCGCAACGAGTAAAGCTGGCATCAGAATTATCGAAACGCGATACCGGACAAACCATTTACATCCTCGATGAGCCTACCACCGGTTTGCATTTCGAAGATATCAGGCATTTGCTGCTGGTACTCAACCGGCTTGTAGACCGCGGCAATACGGTGCTGGTAATTGAGCACAACCTCGATGTAGTAAAGGTGGCAGACTATGTAATAGATATGGGTCCCGAAGGTGGCGGCGGCGGCGGTACCGTAGTAGGTAGCGGCACACCCGAAGATATTGCTGCTTTAAAGGAGAGCTATACTGGTATATTTTTGAAAGAGGAACTCAAATATGGCTTAGCAGCAAGCATATAAGTCCGTAAGCATATAAATGCTAACGGGTTGATAATGATTAACTAAATCATTATCAACCCGTTAGCATTTTTTATTGTAGTTTTTATTTAGCTACCTTATCACTAAGAAACAGCGGCCTTTCCTATCACTGTCCAGTCGCTTGCTCCATAGCCATCCTTTATCAGCCGGTCCATTTCAGCGGCAATCGCCGGTATGGCTATTAGTTTTGCATCCTTAAATGCGGCTTCTTCCATCATCAGTCTTGCATCTTTTCTCGCCATATTTAGTTCCCAGGTTGGCTGGTCAAAAGTTTGCGAGGTTATTTTCTTTAGGCGCGCAGGCAACATTGCCGAAGGGTTCCACGATTCAAACAAGCGCGATACATCTGCCGAATCTATATCCAGTGCTTTGGCAAGCATCAGCGAGTCGGCTACACCGGCCGTCATGGCTATCAAAAACAAATTGCCTATCAATTTCATGCCCGCAGCGGCATTTACTTTTTCGCCAAAATTAATCACCTTGCCGGTCATGGTAGCCAGTATTGGCTCTACCTGTGCTATCAATTCCTGATCGCCAGATACCAGCATAGACCCGGTGCTATCCAGCGCATTCGATGGTCCCATAAACACCGGTGCGTGCAGGTAAGTAAAGCCCTTGCTTTTCCATGCAGCAGTGCGCTCAGCGGCACCGTGTGCCGATGTAGTGGTATGGTCTATAATCAATACGCCTGGTTTGAAACCAGCCTGCGCTACCGCCAGTACATCGTTTACTGCGTCGTCGTCTTTCAGTGTTATGTGTATTCTATCTGCGTTTTTTACGGCATCTGCAACGTTATGAAATGCTTTTGCGCCAAACTCTTCCATGGCCACAGCCCGCGATGCCGTTCTGTTCCACACCTGCACCTCTTCGCCTTTTTTTAGCAACGCTTTCACGAAATTGGAGCCCAGTAGCCCCATGCCTATAAATGCAACCATCGTTTATTGATTTTTATGTTTATAGGGCAAAGGTAATGTGTTTGAATGCCAATTCTGTTTCACGATTATTATATGGAGGCATAGCGTTATAATCCATTTCTATCGTGCAATTTTTATTACAAATGAACCTGAATACCAGCCATAAACCCAATATATAGGGTGTGCGCATAGTTTCTGGAGCTTACAGATAGGAAACCGCCATTGGTGAGGTCGTAGCCTGCGCCGCGATTATTGTAAATGCTGCTGAGCCCCGGCCCTGCAAATGCCTCTACTCTGCCAATTTTCACCGCTGGCATAAACCTTATGCTCGAGTTTACATAACGGATACCCCCTACGCCATTTAGTGTCGTAACTGTAGCTTCGGTTTTAAACCGGAAGTAACGCGTTACATGCATATTGGCGCCCAACCCAAACTGTGTTGCAAACAAGGCATTGTATGGCCTAAAGTTGGCGCCAATACCCACAATACCATATAGTTTTTTGCCGCCCGACCTGAAAGCCACCATATTTGTTCCTGTTTCTTCGAAGTTAAGGCCAATAGATTTTTCCCCTTGCTTGATGATGTTCACAAAACCTATCGGGCAATCGCTGCTATCTGCTATGTTTATTAAGCCTGCCAACTGAACGCCCCGCACTTTTTTGGCAATATTCATCAGGCCGGCAATCTGTATACCATCTACCTCGTCGGCTATGTTCAGGTAGCCGGCTATCTGTGTTTTAGCTTTTTTTGTACTACGGGCAAAACCTATATTCAGATTTGTGTCTCTACCTTTTGCAATATTTACAAATCCCGCAGCCTGTACCGTGGCATAGGGCGCTATATTAATAAAACCCGCTGCCTGCATACCCTCTACTTCGCTGGTAGCAATATTGCCCAATCCGGCTGCCATTAAGCCTTTGTGCTTACCAGCTATATTCATCATACCGGCGGCTATTAGTCCATCTGATGCTTTGGGCGATAAATTCATCATACCCGCAGCCTGTAGTCCGGTCGCATATTTTCCGGTTATATTGATGATGCCCGCTATAATGGCCCCACTGCCCGTGTCGCTTATGTAATTAGCGATGCCCGCTACACAAAACGACATTTCATTTTTCGATACTCCGGCAATAACATTGGCCGAAAAATGGTTGGTAGCGCCTACGGCATAAGCGCCATTACTACTTAACGGATAAATAAATCCAATATTGGCCGAAGGTTTACTGGGTTGCGCCTGAATGGTAGATGTAGCAAGGCAGAAGATCGATAAAATTGCTGTGAATGTCGTTTTCATTTTTGAGCTGTTTCCTATTAGACAACCCAAAAGCGCAATACCCCTATTGTAATGTAGATTTTTTTTAGAAGCCGCATTAAAAAACCGGCATTGGATAGCGATACCCAATGCCGGTTAAAATATGATTATGCGTACTACAGGTGTATATGAACGCCATACCAAGTTGCTTCGCCTTCGTTGTAAGAAGTAAGGCTCACTTGCTTAGCGCCTTTTGAGTATATATACCAGACAGACTGTATGCCGTTTACCGTTTTATTCTCTTCTTTTTCAAACTTATAGCCGTTTGCCGTAAGCGAGCTTTTTAGCTCTATGTAGTATTTTTTATCGGTCGTCGTGCATTTTACTATAGGCACAGCTTTGAGGTTTTGAAACCTTGCAACAGTATATGCCTTACCAGCCGGCCCTGGCTTATCGCTCCAGTACATTTTTGTTACCGCATCCGAAAGTTTGCTTTGGATGGAGTAATCCTTACCCAATACATAGGTATCGAAATCATTAGCGTCTTTCAGGCACATTTTCTCCAGTTCGCCAAGTGGAAAAGTTGTTTGTGCAAATAACGCAAATGGTGAAAATACAATTGAGGCAAACAGCAAACGTAAAATTGTTTTTTTCATGATGTTCGTTTTTTTGTGGTTAAGTATGTCAGTTTTTGCAAGATTTTTAACGCCGCTGCGCTCACAACCTTGTTATTTAGCTACTGCAATTTACAAATTTCGTTTTCTTCATCCAAATTAAATTATAGTAAAAGCGGGGTGTACTTCAGTTTTTTTGCTGCATTCTTTATTGCGGTTGCTGCTGGTTTCGCAACCTTGCTTACCTTTATTCCATGAACAGGACACAGTTAGTAAGTACTATTTTCAAGAAAAAATCCGTTTTGTGCGTTGGGCTCGATACAGACATTACCAAAATACCCACCCACCTATTGAGTACCGAAGATCCGGTATTTGAGTTTAATAAAGCGATCATAGATGCCACCCACGATCAGGCTGTCGCCTATAAAATAAATACAGCGTTTTATGAGGCTCAGGGCATACAGGGCTGGGTTAGTCTCCAAAAAACACTTGAATATATTCCGGAAGGTATATTCACTATAGCCGACGCAAAGCGCGGCGATATTGGCAATACTTCCGAACAATATGCACGTACTTTTTTTCATACTTATCCGTTCGATAGCGTTACCGTTGCACCCTATATGGGTGAAGACAGCGTAAAGCCATTTTTGAAATTTGAAGATAAATGGTCCATTGTATTAGGGCTTACCTCCAATGCCGGTAGCGCAGATTTTCAGTTACAATCATCCGGCGGCGAATTGATGTATCAGCGCGTATTGCGCACTGTAGCGAGCTGGGGCACGCCTGGTAATATCATGTTTGTTATAGGCGCTACGCGCAAGGAGCAACTACAGGAAGTAAGGGCTATGTTGCCCGAGCATTTCTTTCTGGTGCCCGGCGTAGGGGCTCAGGGCGGCGATGTGCATACGGTATGCCAAAGCGCGTTTACCAAAGATGCAGGTTTGCTTATTAATGTGTCGAGAGGTATCATTTTTGCAGGCAACGATGAGCATTTTGCAGAAAAAGCAAACGAAGAAGCCATAAATTATCAAAAGCAGATGGAAATTTTCTTCTAAAACACCTATTACACCGACTCACTATTTACTATTACTATGAACGAAGCCTTATTTCAATTTATCTGGCAGCATACTCTGTATAGGGTTACGGGACTGGCAACTGCCAATGGTGAGCCGGTTACGGTGGTGTCGGCAGGAAAAATTAACAAAAATGCCGGTCCCGATTTTTTGGAGGCTAAGGTAAGAATTAGCGACACACTTCTTGTAGGTAACATAGAATTGCACCTAAAAAGTAGCGACTGGCTAAAGCATGGACACCAGAATGACGCTGCCTATAAAAACCTGATTCTGCATGTAGTTTTCGATAATGACTTGCCAGACGCTGCGGGAAATACACCTGTTCTTTGCCTTGAAAACCACATAGAACAAAGCATTATTGCACGCTATACAAGTCTGGTGCAGTCGGCCACAAAATTGCCCTGCGGCAGGCAGCACGAGGCCGTTAGGACCATCACTAAAGAAGGGTGGCTCAGCAGACTACTTGCCGAACGTTGGGAGCAAAAGTTGGGCGACTGGAATATTCTGTTGGAAAATTCGAGTGAAGATTGGCGAAATCTGCTGTACTGGCGTATGGCGGCCAATTTTGGTTTTAAGCACAACGCTACACCATTCTTAATGTTGGCACAGTCATTGCCGCTCAATGTTTTGGGTAAACATTGGGGTAATTTGCAACAAATAGAAGCATTATTATTTGGTCAGGCCGGAATGCTTGACCTGACATGGGAGGATGAATACCCCAACGATCTGCAAAAGGAATACAACTACTTGCGCAAGAAGTATAAACTAACGCCCATTACTTCGCGATTATGGAAGTTTTTGAGGATGAGACCGGCCAATTTTCCAACCATACGAATAGCGCAATTTGCCGCGCTTATTAACCAATCCGTGCATTTGTTTTCCCAGATCATAGAAAGCCGGTCGGTAAAGGAGATTGAACTATTGCTCGATGTGTCGGCAAGCGCCTATTGGGATACACATTTTCAGTTTGATGCCCCTCAGAAGAATGCAACTATCAAATCTTTGGGTGATTCTTCAATCCAAAACATCATTATCAATACCATTGCGCCTATACAATTTATGTATGCTATAAAACAAGGCGGTAGCGATTTGCGTGAACAGGCCATGCTATTACTGGAGTCGGTACCTGCGGAAGACAATAATATCACGCGAATTTGGGAGGAAAATAATTGGAAGCCCGCTAATGCTGCTCAATCGCAAGCATTATTGCAATTGTATAATTCCTATTGTTCCGCAAAACGATGCCTTGACTGTACAGTTGGGTTGAATATTCTGAAAGCAAAGCAGTAGTGTGTTTTTTTTAAAATTTCTTAAAGCCTCCGGAAACGGAGGCTTTTTCGTTTTAAGCGCTAAAACTGATTTTAATCATTTGATTGAATAAGTTGTTTAAATCAGATTTTTAATTGTAGCTTTGTGGCGTGAACAATGGATACAAATAACGACATAACGCCAAACAGCAGCACTGAAGACAAGATTAAAGAAGCCGCACGGCGAGTCTTTATCAGAAAGGGTTATGCTGCCACCCGTACTCGCGACATTGCCGATGAGTCGGGCTTCAACCTATCGTTGATTAATTATTATTTTAGAAGTAAGGAGAAGCTATTTGATATTATCATTAAAGAGCACTTTCAGTCGTTTATACAAAGTGTAATGGTGATTGTTAACAACAGAGATACCTCGATTCAACAGAAAATACAGCTGATTATCAATAACTATATTGACATGCTTACCAAAAATCCAGACTTACCATTATTTGTCCTTAAAGAAATCAACTCAGATCCGGATAAGTTTATGGCAATGATTGGTTTTGATAAAGTAAACGGAGGCGGTACCTATCTGGCCCAGCAATGGGCCGAAATGGCAGCGCATCGCAAAGCGCCGCCGGTAAAACCTATTCATTTTTTAATGAACACGGCTTCATTGATCATATTTCCATTTATAGCTGGTCCCGTTATCCGAAATAAGACGGGCATTGATAAAGAACAATATAATAACCTTATGGAAGAGCGCCGCAAGCTAATACCCTATTGGGTAAGCCTAATGCTTAACGATAGCTATGAAGGATTAAATAATTAAAAATGAAATTATTATACAATAAAAATGGCCGTTAATGACTTGTACAAAAGCCATGTGCAAAATAGTGAACAGTTTTATTTGCTTGCTAAAATTCTTATTTTTTGAAATGTAATGCTATGTTACCAAAATCACTGACCGGTATAATTGCACTGATGACCATGGGCTTTACCAGTACGTATGCACAAAATTCTTTTAAGTCGATAGAAGATATCTGGAAATATGCTGATGCCCATAACATAACCATAAAGTCGGCAGCGTATGAATCAGCAAAGTCGACTTGGTCAAAGAAACAATCCTATAGTTCTTTGCTGCCACAGGTAGGACTAACCGGCTCGTTTACGGAAAATACAGCCATACAAACCACGCTGATACCTGCAGCTATTTTTGGCGGTCCCGATGGCCAGTATCGTGCCGTACAGTTTGGTCAGAAGTATATCTATTCGGGCGGCGTCAATGCGCAAATGGATTTATTGAATGTCCAAAACTGGCTGGGTGTAGGCATAGCAAAGGCTACAGAGGAATATACAAAAGCGACAGCGGCTAATACCCGTAAATCAATATATCAGCAAATTGCCACACAGTACTATGCTTACCTGCTTATGTCAGAAGCCGCCCGACTGGCTGCTGAAAGCGAAGCAATAGCAGATAGCGTGGCGCAAACAACGATCAATAAATTTAATGAAGGTACTGTTAGCGCGGCCAACGTAGATGTTGCTAAAATCAACCTAAACAGAACCCAACAAACTGCTATTACTGCAGCCTACCAGCTCTCTACTGCAAAAAACAATTTGAAAGTGTTGTTAGGCATATCTGTAACCGATTCCTTGAATATCGACAACACGCTCCGTGCAGACGTCGCACAAACAACCATTGGCTCTTTTGCGGAAGATCCGTCTATAAAGCAAGCATTGCTTCAATCGCAGATGAGTTTAATTCAGTACAAGGCATCCAACAGCGCTTTTTTGCCCATTATTACGCTGCAATACAACAATGCCACCCAACAAAATGATAATACTTTCCGTCCGTTTCAGGGAGGGCCCGCGTGGTTTCCGTCCAGCTACTGGAGCTTACGCGCATCGTGGACATTATTCAATGGAGGCAGCAGATGGATGCAAAGTCGTAAAAACAAAATTAACGTAGAACAAACGCTTGCACAGTATCAGAATACGCAAAACCAATCAGCGATTAACGATGAAAATCTGCGGTTGGCTTACGAAAAAGCATCAGTAATGCTGCGGAAATCAGAAGAAATCATGAAATTATCTTACGATAACTATATGCATATCACCAATAGGTACAATGCAGGAATAGAACCGCTCGCCAACCGACTTAGTGCTTTTTCAGACTACATCAATTACCAGAATCAATACCTCAATAGTCTTTCTGACATGATGGTGCAGCTTTATCAAGTTAAAATTCGCCAAACAACTTTCTAATATGAAACGATTAGCAGTATACATAACAGCGGTTGGTTTGCTTTCTGCAGCGGCTTGCAAACCAAAGTACGATGAAACATCGCCAAAGATGGCGCCTGTAACAGAGGCCATTTTTGCATCAGGCACCATAGAACCCAAAGATGCCTATCTTATTTCTGCCTATTCCGATGGCTTTCTGGTAAAAAGCTACGTTACTGAAAACGATATTGTGCTCGACAAGCAATTGCTTTTCAGGCTCGATAATCGGCAACAGAACACGCAGGTAAAAATTGCGCAAAACAATCTTGAATATGCCCGGGTAAATGCAGCAGTTAACTCGCCTACCCTATTGCAGATAAAGGCACAGATTGATGCAGCGCGAATAAAAATGCAAACCGATTCTGTCAACCTTGGCCGGTATGAAAAACTATTCGCAACCAATTCAGTGTCGAAACAAGATCTTGATAACTCGCGGCTCAATTATCAATCATCACTAAGTAGTTATAGAGCAACATTGGAAAGTTATAGAATCAGCGCAGAGAAAGTAAAGCAAGAACTGGCTAATACGCAATCGCAGTTACAGAATGCCGAAGCAGGCAATCAATTCTTCGAATTAGCGGCTATTGGCAGGGGGAAAATATATCAAATATTTAAAAAGCAAGGCGATCTGGTGCGTAAGGGAGAGCAGGTAGCTCAATTGGGCAATCCTGATTCTATTGTCATCAATCTTAATATCGATGAAGCAAGTATTAGTAAAGTGAAGGAGGGGCAGAAAGCGCTAATTGAACTGAATACCGAAAAAAACAAGACCTACGAGGCGCGCATATCAAAGATATATCCACACTTCAATGACGCTGCGCAAAGCTACAGGGTGGAGGCAAGGTTTGTTAACGAGATGCCCGGGGTAATATCAGGCACACAATTGCAGGCAAATATTATCACTAATCAGAAAGAAAAGGCAATGCTGATAAATCACGCCTTTATTGTTGGCGACAACAAGGTAATCAAGAAAACAGACAAGAAGCTGGACACAATAAATGTAACCACCGGCATTACATCATACGACTGGATTGAGATAACGTCGGGACTGAATATGGGCGATGTTATCGTAAAGCAGAAATAACGGCTACGTATCGTTATCCATTTTTCGAAAGTAGCTAAAATTTTATACAAATGAAACTCAGTGTTAATACAGAAATTGCGCTTACCTACCTTTCTGCCCGAAAGAAACAAACGGCTGTAGCGGCCATGGGGGTCATGTTTGGCATATCCATGTTCATATTCATGCAGTCGCTTATGAAGGGTACCAACGACTATTTCGAACAGCAGTCGTTCAACACAATGCCGCATATACACATATACAGTGAGAATAAGCTGGCCAATACCCACCTTATGGACAACTATCTGAAAGACAGTTCGCTGAAGCTGTTGGTAAACCCAAAAATGGTGCCTCAACCCACCGGTTTGATCAACCCCGTTGGAATTATAGAGGTAATAAAGCACGATTCTGAGGTGGTAGCTGTTACGCCACAGGTTACTGCTAATGTTTTCTACAACAGCGGAAACATTCAATTGAACGGAGTAGTGGTAGGCGTAAATATTATTGAGGAGAACAAGATGTTCGACCTAAAAAATGATATGGTGATGGGTAGCCTCGACGACCTGGAGAAAATAAGTAACGGAATAGTAATAGGCAAAGGAATTGCTGACAAACTAAGCCTTCATGTTGGCGATATCATTACACTGGCTGCTGCAACCGGCGGTACGCAAACCATGAGAATCGTGGGTATATTCTCTACAACAATTATGCAAACAGATAATAGTAAGTCTTATGCCAATATTGCACAGGTCCAAACCTTGTTGGGCAAAAATCGCAGCTATGTTACGGATATAATGGTGAATATTAAGGACTACAACCGCGCACCGGCAGTAGCAAAAAAGCTGGCTACTATCACGGGGTATAAAGCAGAAGACTGGGTGCAGGCCAACGAATCGTTGAAGGCCGCATTCAAAATAAGGGCAGTGATTCTCAATTCTGTCATTGGCGTTATTCTTTTGGTGGCTGGTTTTGGTATTTACAATATCTTAAACATGACCATTTATGAGAAAATAAAGGAGATAGCCATACTTAAGGCTATTGGTTTCTCTGGACCTTCAGTAACAAGTATATTTCTACAGCAGGCAATTTATATCGGTATTATGGGGGGCATCGTAGGTATAGGTGTAGGCTTTGGGCTTACCTATATGGTGTCGCGCATATATATTGGCGCGGGTTCGCTGAAGTATCTACCAATGTCTTTTTATGTGCCGCATTACATTGAGGCGGTTTTATTTGGCATATTAACCACTATTGCGGCTGGCTATTTTCCAGCACGTAAAGCATCAAAAGTTGACCCAGTAAGTATAATTCGCGGATAATGACAGACATAGCGCTCAAAGCAAAAGGTATCACTAAGTATTTTTATGACCCGGTAAAATTTCCGGCGCTAAAAAACATAGACCTCGAAGTAAATAAAGGTGAATTCGTATCCATAGTGGGTAAGTCTGGCTGCGGCAAGAGCACATTGCTCTACGTACTTTCTACGATGGATACAGATTATGAAGGTGAGTTGTTGATAAACGGAACAATGGTTACCGGCAAGTCGCTTAATGATCTGGCAGCAATTCGCAATGGCTCCATAGGGTTTGTATTTCAGTTTCACTACTTGTTACCCGATTTCTCGTGCCTTAAAAACGTAATGATACCTGCGCTTCGTCTAGGTAAGTTATCGCCTAAAGAAATAGAGGCTAAAGCATACGAAAAACTAAAGATGTTTGGAGTAGAAGAGCAAGCGTTAAAAAAGGCCAACAAATTGTCTGGCGGGCAGCAGCAGCGCGTAGCCATTGCCCGTGCGCTCATCAATGATCCAGCCATTATTATGGGCGATGAACCCACAGGTAACCTCGACTCCAAAAATACTGGCGTCGTTTTCGACCTGTTTCAGCAATTGTCTAAAGAATTTGGCCAGACCCTGGTAACTGTTACACACGACGAAGACTTTGCTAAAAGGTCGGATAGAATAATAGTAATGGCCGACGGTGAAGTGCAAAGCCATGGCAGATAGAAAATGCCCGGCAAAGCGCTTCCTTTTGCCGGGCATTTTCTATTTATAACTTATATGCTACATCTTTTCTGGTAGCGCTATACCCATTAAGTTCATTGCATGTCTTAACACCGATGCAGTCATTGTTGCTATTGCCAGCCTTAGTTGTTTCTTTTCTTCGTTTTCTGCCTTGGCGATGCTGTGCACATCATAGAAAGTATTAAACAACTGTGCCAACTGAAACGCATAATTACACACTGATGATGGATTAAATTCAGCCGCTGCATCGCTTAATACATCAGGGTAATGTTCCAATGAGCGGAGGAGTTTTTTCTCCAATGCCATCAGTTCTTCGTGTACCACAAGCGTTTCCAGGTCTTCAGGTTTTGGTACAATTGTTCTTTGTTCCTTTCTGAGTATGGAGCATATACGAGCATGCGCATACTGAATAAACGTAGCGGTATAGCCATGCAAATCTATCGACTCTTTAGGGTCGAATATCATTTTTTTCTTTGGGTCTACCCTGAGTAGGTAAAATTTCAAAGCGCCAAGGCCAATCATATTGAACAGATTCCTCAGCTCCTCTGGAGAAAATCCGGCCGTCTTACCATTTTCTTCAGCCTGTACACGTGCAAGGTTTACCATCTCTGCAACCATATCGTCAGCATCTACCACAGTACCTTCACGGCTTTTCATTTTTCCGCTTGGCAACTCAACCATACCATAAGAAAGGTGGTAAATCCCATCGGCGCAAGGTTCGCCCAGTTTTTTCAATATCAGTTTCAGTACCTGCATGTGGTAGTTTTGCTCGTCAGCAATCACATACACACTTTGGTTCAGGTTACATTCGTCGTATTTTAGTTTTGCTGTGCCCAAGTCTTGCGTCATGTATACGGAAGTTCCATCGCCTCTGAGCAACAGCTTTTCATCTAGCCCGTCTTCTTTCAGGTCTATCCATACTGAACCATCTTCCTTTTTGAATAATACACCCTTGTCGAGCCCATCAAGCGCCAGCTTTTTACCCAATAGGTAGGTGTCGCTTTCGTAATAAATTTTATCGAAAGAGATACCCATTTTTTCGTAACTCACTTTAAAACCGGCATATACCCAGCTATTCATTGTTTGCCACAAGTCATAGGTCTCTTTGTCGCCGGCTTCCCATTTGCGCAACATTTCCTGTGCCTCAAGCATTATCGGGGCATCTTTTGCAGCCTGCTTTTCATCCATGCCGCCAGCTATAAGCGCAGCAATCTCTTCTTTATAAATGTCATTAAACTTCACATAGTAATCGCCCACCAGATGGTCGCCCTTTATACCGCTGCTTTCGGGTGTTGCACCGTTTGCATAACGCTGCCAGGCAATCATAGACTTACATATATGAATACCCCTATCATTGATTAGGTTGGCTTTTACTACTTCATTACCATCTACCTTTAAGGTTTCCGACATAGCTGCGCCAAGAAATATATTACGCAAATGGCCAAAATGTAGCGGTTTGTTGGTATTGGGCGACGAATATTCTACCATCACCTTTCTGCCCTTGGCAGCCTTGTTACCATACCAGGCATTTGCGCCTTCTTTTTTAAGAAACGATATCCAAAATGCATCGCTTACCCTCAGGTTTAAAAAGCCGCTCACTATAGCATATCCCGAAAACATACCGGTGTTGGCCACAAGATGGTCGCCAAGCGTTTTACCAATTGCATCAGGCTTTTGTCGCAATAATTTCACCAAGGGAAACAGTACCAAGGTATAGTCGCCGGTAAATTCAGGTTTGGTCTCATTTACCGCAATCATATCTATGTTAATCGCAGCATCGGGAAATAATTGGTTCAAAGCAGCAAGTGCAGCCTGTTTTAATTGATTGGTAAGCGTCATTTATCGTTATTTGCGGCAAAAATACCGTTTATATCGTTCATTTGAAAAGCGAATAGTTTCAAAAGGTGACAATAGCATCCTGAGCGATTATTGGAATTTTCCTAAGGTCGTTAATTTTTGGTTTTTGGTTAATATTTTCTCAGAGCGCTAACATTTTCATCGCAATTTACGTCTATAAAGCAAGAAGTATTTTCGCAAAGCAGATTTCGCTTCCCAATGGCGTTATTTGTTTTAACCCTTATCAATTTCTCTTTTATGGACATCGGATACGCGCTGAAATCTATCAGAAAACAGCTTTCTATCAGTCAGCAAGACCTTGCGGAAAAATGCCGCATTTCACAAACCTCTATCTCTCAAATAGAGAACGGACTTAAACGTCCTACTCGTAAGACAATCGAGAAAATATGTCTGGTACTCGATATACCGGAGGCAGTAATTTACATCGTTGCTATAGAAGATGACGATGTTTCCCCTTCTAAAAAGGAGATGTACCATCTACTTTACCCGTCTATCAAAAGCTTAGCTTTAGGACTGGTATGTTAAAAATAAGCAGTGGCGCATACTTAGAATGCGCCACTGCTTATTTAACCACTGCAGATTAAATTTCCTTTATTATCTGCTTGAATTGCCAGTCAGTTCTTTTATTGGCTTACCTATGCAACCGTTGGGCATTTGTATATGGAGCAGCGCGGCTAGTGTAGCGCTAATATCGGTCATGTTCACAACGCTATTTGTTGCTCCGGGCGCTATATGCCAGCCAAACCACACCAGCGGTATATGAGTATCGTAGGGATTCCATGTACCGTGCGTAGTTCCGGTTACTACATCGCTTTCATACCATCCGGGTTGCAATATCACTTGTAGTGTGCCGCTGCGTTTGTTGTTGTATCCATTTATTGCCATGGTTTTAATTAATTCTGGTATAGCAGCGTCGTTTGGGCGCTCCATATCCATTACATAGGCTACTCCGTCTGTTTTATGAATGAACTCTATAGCAGAAGATTTTACCCTTTCGCGGTCCAATTTGGCGTTCGAAATCAGCGTTTCGTTGAAATAAATCTGGTAGTTTTCAAAATGACTCACCAATGAGTCTTTTCCGTATTTTGCTTTTAGCGCAGCATTAATCGTTGTTTTCAGATTGTTTTTCATCAACCCTGCAGGCATTTTGAGGTCTTGCAGGTATTGAGGGTTGTGTGCTGCGCCATGGTCGGCGGTTAAGAATAACAAATAATCATCCTCTCCAACAGTTCTATCGAGATACCTAATGAAATCTGCAATATCTTTATCCAGCCTCAGGTACATATCTTCAACTTCCACAGCATTTGGCGCAAACTGATGCCCAACATAGTCCGTGCTCGATAGGCTAACACAAAGAAAGTCGGTGGAAGGACCCCTTCCTAGCCGTTCACCGTCGCTACAAGCTTTAGCCATTTCCAGCGTTAGCGTATTGCCAGCTGGCAACGCCTTTATCGTGTTGTATTTTGCTTTGCCTTTCAGCATGCTCGTTTGGTGTGGGAATACTGGAGATTTTTCACCTTTGTATGGCTTTTCATATTTATTATCGTCGGCAGTGCTTTGCGTATATGTGCTAACGTTGTATAGCAATTCCCAGTTTTGAGCCATAAGCGCATCGGCCAGGCGCAAGTTATTAAACGCTTTTAGCCACACGGGCATAGGGTTGCTGTAATAATTGCTACTGCAAAAATTGCCTGTACTGTCATCGAACCAGTAAGCTGCATTGGCTAAGTGCCCGGCAGGCAATATACTTCCTCTGTCTTTTATGGCTACTCCATAAACCCTTGCGTTAAAGTTTGTAGCCAGCCTAAGTTCGTCGGTGATAGTAGATGTAAACATATTTTTCGGACTCATTGAGCCTGAAATAGTATCGCCTCCGCCTACGAGGCGTACTGTAGCATCATCTACACAATACACATTCTTGCCCGTTTTTTCGTCTATCCAGTTATTGCCAGCAATACCTGTAATAGAAGGCACTGAACCAGTATATATACCTGAATGACCAGGCGCAGTAAATGATGGTAAGTAATTGATAGATGTATTCTCGCAGCTATACCCTTCACGCAACAGTTTTTTAAAGCCATCAGCGCTATATCTTGCTGAATATCGGTACAAATAATCCCAACGCATTTGGTCTACCACTATGCCAACCACAAGTTTGGGGCGAGCGGTTTTTAGGTTGTTTGTGTTTTGCCCTATTGATGAAAATGTAGTCAGCAATAAGGCTGCGCTCAAGCACAAATATTTCATTTTACTGGTTTGATTTGTTGATTAATGTTAAATTTCGTAACCGTGCGGCAAAAGTGAGTCATATCGACTTAACAGTCAGTTATATTTTTATTAATTTCGCCCCGCAATTTATTTAACTGTTTTAACAAGTAAACGTAGCACAAAATGGACATATTTGCAAAATTCGAGAAGAGATTGGGCCCAATAGGCGATTATGCTGAAAAGTCGCCAGGATATTTTGCTTTTCCAAAACTGGAAGGAGAGATCGGAAACCGTATGAAGTTTCGCGGCAAAGAGAAAATTATCTGGAGTTTGAATAACTACCTGGGTCTTGCAAATCATCCTGAAGTGCGCAAAGCAGATGCGGAAGCAGCTGCAAAATATGGTTTGGCATCGCCTATGGGCGCTCGTATGATGAGTGGAAACTCAGACATTCACGAGCAACTAGAGCGCGAACTTGCTGAATTTGTAGGTAAAGAAGATGCTATGTTGTTTAACTACGGTTATCAGGGTATGGTGTCTACGATTGATGCTATTTGCGGCCGCCATGACGTAGTAGTGTACGATGCCGAATCGCATGCATGTATTATAGATGGTCTTCGTCTTATTCCAAGCCACCGTTACGTATACAAACACAACGATATGGCCGATTGCGATAAGCAACTGGCGCGCGCTGCCGAAATGGTGAAGAAAACCGGCGGCGGTATCCTTGTAATAACAGAAGGCGTATTTGGCATGAGCGGCAATCAGGGTAAAATAAAAGAACTGGCTGTATTGAAAGAAAAATATGGCTTCCGTTTGTTTGTAGACGACGCACATGGCTTCGGCACAATGGGTAAGCGTGGCGCTGGCATAGGCGATGAGCAGGATTGCATTGAAGATATAGATATATATTTCTCTACTTTTGCAAAGTCTATGGCAAGCATAGGCGGCTTCCTTGCTGCCGACAAAAAGATACTTACCTTCCTCCGTTATAATATGCGGTCGCAAATATATGCTAAGTCGCTGCCTATGGCGTTTGTTGCCGGCAACCTGAAAAGACTGGAATTGTTGAAATCGCTTCCAGAACTGCGCGAAAAGCTGTGGCATAATGTGCGCAGATTGCAAAACGGTTTCAGAGAGCGTGGGTTCGACTTAGGTACTACCAACACGCCAGTAACTCCCGTGTTTATGAAGGGAGGGTTGTACGATGCTGTTCAACTTACCTATGACATGCGCGAAAACCACGATATTTTCTGCTCCGTAATCGTTTACCCTGTAATACCAAAGGGACAAATTGAACTGCGTATTATACCTACAGCAGCGCATACCGATAAGGATATCGACGAAACGCTTGCAGCATTCGATGCAGTGCGCGAAAAATTGGAAAACAAATTATATCCGCAGGAAATGCCTCAGGTGGGTGTACCTGCTTAATCAACAACTTTGATATTTTTTATAATAGCAATGGGCTGCATATGCAGCCCATTGCTATTATAAAAAAAATATGCACCGCTAAACGCGTTTTTATCTATCATAACATACTCAACTCAAACTCTTCCAGGCTTCTAAGCTTCCTATCGGCAAGCGCGTATCCGAGATTGTTGAAATTGTGCTCATCTGGCACCACTATTACCTTCATTCTGGCAGCTTTAGCGGCTATCATGCCATTTACAGAGTCTTCAAATACGAGACACTGATTTGCTTTCGAACCCAATTCGGCAGCGCAGTGTAAAAAAACTGCCGGATGCGGCTTACCTAATGCAACAGCATCGGCAGAAGTTATACAGTCGAAATAATGTGTAAGATTGAAATGGTTTACTAATTCCATAATCATGCGCATTGGCGAAGAAGACGCCAGTCCGATTTTGAATTTATTATCCCGTAACAATTCCAGCGAACGCTCTACTCCTTTTAGGGCTGATGCTCTTTTCTTAGATGCTGCAATTATTTCGTCCAGTATCTCTTCGGCAACATCGTGGGGTGCGCTACCCCTCCATGGATAATGAATTGCCCAATGGTCGGTAACCTCATATATTCTTAGCCCTGTAGTTTCTTTAAACTGACTCCAGGTGATAGGTATTCCGTGTCTTTGCGCCACGTTCAGCATACACTCTCCCCATAGAGGTTCTGTGTCCAACAGCAAACCGTCCATGTCAAACAATACTGTATCAATCATAAATTGGTGGGTCTCAAATAAAATCCTGCGCAATAATGCAGGCGGTTGGAAATGCTATTTAGTTTACACAAGAATACAGCGGGGTATTAAGGCAATACTTCTATTGTTTCCCAATTACTGTAGGTTGGCTGTATTCGCCAGCCGTTATGAGAAATATTGTTTGCTGAGTCGTACACCCAGCGAATTTTATACTTGCCGGGCTTGAATTTGTAGATAACTGTGTTTACATGCTCTACAATCTTTCTTTCGGTTCTTATACCTTTATCAAGTGGGTCCAGCATATAGCTTACATCATCATCGCCTTCTACATTTACCGGTTTACCATTCATGTCTACAGCCTCAAGGTAGTAATCCGCATCCTGATACTTTTTGTAGCTGTAAATCATGCGGCTTGGAAAATCTTCCTCTTTACCAGATGTTGTAGATATTGTAACCAAGAAGCGGAGATCTACAAGGTCGTTGTCTTCGCTTAATACATACTTATCTTTTACCATCTTTAATTCCAGCTTATATCTGTCAGTTGTTTTTTTCTGACCCCAGACGCTTGCAAAAGATATCAACACACAAAATGCCATTAACAGGGTTGCTTTATTAAATAAGTTCATCCGATTAACGTAGACATTGGTTGTTTTCATAGCGTAAAATTAGAAAATAAATCAACACAACTTGAGATGCCTTTCATAAATTGGTTATTATGTAACAATAAAAGTGAGCAATTACAGAATCGTTTTGTGCAAATAGTCAGTGTATTTAGTTAACTGATCAAGTTTCAACAGCATCGAAGTGACTTTTGGGGGGAATTTTAATTTAATTTTCAGCTAATCGCCATTCAAATAGTACTTTTGCCCAAATTTCAGATACATATGAAGCGAAAAGCTTTTTACGGTATGCTGTTGGGCGCTTCACTGTTCACATTGAGCCCCAAACAAGCAGCAGCCAAAATCACATTTACCGAGTATAACCTGCCAAATGGTTTGCATGTTATCCTTCAGGAAGATCATTCCACACCTATTGTTGCAGTGTCGGTAATGTATCACGTAGGGTCAAAAAATGAAGATCCGAAACGTACAGGTTTTGCGCATTTTTTTGAGCACCTTCTTTTTGAAGGTAGCAACAATATAAAGCGTGGTGAGTACATGAAGTTTATACAGTCTGCTGGCGGACAGCTGAATGCCAACACCTCTCAGGACCGTACTTTTTATTACGAGGTACTACCATCCAATCAATTGGAGTTGGCCCTGTGGATGGAATCTGAGCGTATGTTTCATGCTAAAATTGATACCATAGGCGTAGAAACACAACGTAAAGTGGTAAAAGAAGAAAAAAAGCAGAGCTACGACAATCGCCCTTACGGTCAGTTAATCAGCGTTATTTTTAAAAATGCCTACACTAAGTATCCTTACAAATGGACGCCGATAGGTAAAGAACAATACATAGACATGGCCACTCTGGGTGAGTTTATGGATTTTTACAAAACCTTTTATGTGCCAAACAATGCAGCGTTGGTAATATCGGGCGATATATCAGTGGAACAAACTAAGGAATTGATTGCTAAATATTTTGCGGAGATACCTAAAGGGACAAAGGCAATACCACGCCCAACAGAAGTTGAACCTGTGCAAACTGCAGAACGCAGAGTTAAGTTTTACGACAATGTACAATTGCCCGCTGTAATACTGGGCTACCACATACCGAAGCAAGGCACAGGCGATTACTATGCTGTGCAATTGCTCACTCAGCTGCTATCTCAAGGTAAGAGCTCAAGGTTCCAAAAGGAAATTGTTGACAAGCAAGAAAAAGCAGTTGAAGCAACCGCTTTTGATCTGAACAACGAAGATCCAGGATTGGCCATTATGCTGGGTATTGCCGGTATGGGTGTAAAACCAGAAGATTTAGAAAAATCGATGCTTACCGAAATAGATAAAGTAAAGGCATCGGGCATTAGCGACGAAGAATATAAAAAACTTCAGAATCAAGCTGAAAACGATTTTATTGAGCAAAACCAGAAGAATATAGGTGTTGCAACAAATCTGGCTACTTATTATACTTATCACAAAAATGCCGACCTCATCAATACTGAGCTCGATAATTATAAGAAAGTAACTAAAGATGACATAAAACGTGTTGCATCAAAATATTTCACTAAAGAAAACAGGCTGGTTGTGTATTACCTGCCAAAATCGGAAGAGAATAAAACTGAAGCCGCAGTGAAGCCACAAGCGAAACCGCAGCCAAAGGCGACTCCGAAAGCTAAATAATTTTTTTAACGCTGAAATATTGCAATAGGTTCTAAAGGAGTATTGCGGTTTTAGTTTTTAACAATCGACAACAAAAACTAACTTTTAATGAAAAAACTAACTTTCTCTATATTAACACTGGCTGTCGCTGCATCTTCATGGGGACAGACCGTAAACAGAAGCATTAAGCCCAAGCCAGGCCCAGCGCCTGAAATAAAACTGGGTAAGACAGAGAGTTTTACCTTACCAAATGGCATGAAGGTTTTTGTAGTGGAAAACCACAAATTACCTACAATTAGCTGCAACATTGAGCTCGACATTAAGCCGGAATTGCAGGGCGATATGGCCGGCTACAGAGAGCTGATGTCGGAATTGCTGGTTGCTGGTACTAAAACAAGGACCAAGGATGTACTGAATGCCGAAATAGACCAAATGGGCGCTAATATCAACGCAAGTGATGAAGGCTTGGTTGGCAGCGGATTGAAAAAATATCAGGAAAAGATATTTGAAATACTTGCAGACATTGCAATGAATGCCAATATTCCGCAGGAAGAACTGGAACTTGCTAAGAAAAAGACTATTTCTGGTCTGGAAACACAAAAAAATGACCCTGACGCAATGGTGCGCAACGTGAGCGCAATTGTGAATTTTGGTAAGAATCACCCTTATGGCGAAATTCCAACTGAAAAAAGTGTGAAGAACATCTCATTGGCGCGCTGTCAACAATACTACCAAACTTACTTCCGTCCAAATGTGGCGTATATGGCTATCGTAGGCGATATTACATTGGCGGAAGTAAAACCATTGGTAGAAAAGTACTTTGGCGCCTGGCAGAAAAAAGACGTGCCGGTAGCAAGTTACTCTGTGCCAATGCTGGATGGAAACGATGCGAACAGACTTACCAAGGTAGATTTTGCACCCCGCACAGCTGCAGTGCAAAGCGTGGTTAGTGTAACTTATCCAGTAGACCTGAAGCCAGGGACGCCAGATGTAGTTAAAGCAAGAGTTGCCAACACTATTTTGGGCGGCGGTTCGCAAGGCCGTTTGTTCTTAGACCTGCGTGAAAAACACGCCTGGACTTATGGCGCCTACTCATCGCTCCGCGACGACGATCTGGGCGGTAGTTTCTCTGCTACAGTAAAATGCCGCAATATTGTATCCGATAGTTCTGTTGGAGCAATTATAGATGAGATGAAAATGATGCAAACAGAGCGCGTTAGCGACACTGCGTTGCAAAACTCAATCAATTACATTTCAGGTAACTTCGCCATTGGCCTTGAAGATCCTAAACGTGTTGCTCAGTTTGCTATCAATACCGAGCGTTACCACATGCCTAAGGACTACTATCAGAACTATCTGAAAAATCTGAGCGCTGTAACTGCAGATGATGTTATGGCAGTATCTAAAAAATACATACGCCCCGACCACGCAAATATTGTTGTAGCGGGTAGCAAGGATGAAGTTGCTAATAAACTCGCGCGTTTCTCTGCCGACGGTAAAATAGATTATTACGATTATTCAGGAAATCCGGTAACTCCTACTGATAAGAAAGCAGCTCCTGCCGGCGCTACTGCCGACGATGTATATAAAAAGTATGTTTCGGCAATAGGTGGAGAAAAAGCAATTAGCGGCCTGAAAGACCTGAAAATGGTAGCAACCAGCGAAATGCAGGGCTTGCCGCTGACACTGGTAATAATGAAAAAAGAAGGTGGCAAAATATCTGAAACTGTAGAAGCAACCATTGGCGGTAATAAAATGGTGGTGAACAAGAAAGTATCGGATGGAAAGAAAGGTTATGAAGAGCAGCAGGGTAAGCGTAAGGAGCAAACAAAGGAGGATGTAGAAGAAGCTGCAATGGAAGCCGATCTTCAGTCAGATCTTCATCAATCTAAATATGGCATTACACGCACCCTCACCGGTATAGAAACCGTTGAAGGTTCTGATGCATATATAGTGGAAAAGGTAGACGGTAAGGGCAAGAAAACCACCGAATACTACGATACTAAGACCGCCTTACTGGTAAGGCAGATAGAAATGATAAAAGGGCCTGAGGGAATGGTGCCAAAAACTACCGATTTCTCTGATTATCGTGAGGTGCCAGGAACAAATGGTTACAAGGTTGCCTATTTTTTCAGTATACCAGCAGGCGGCGGTGTAAACCTCAATATCAAAGTACAATCGGTTGATGTAAACAAAGGCATACCCGATACAGAATTTAATTAATAGTTGTCTATTTAAAATAGTGAAGCCGCCCAATGAGGCGGCTTTACTATTTTACTGTCAGGAGCCCCAAACAGTATTTACTTAATGATGAAATACTTTCCCGGCAAGATCAAGAGCGTTGTAGAAAGCTTCTTTATTTAGCTGTAATGGTATTTTATTCTGCTCACAGTAATACAATATGTTCTCGGTAGCAATATTGCCCACAAGCTCGTCTTCAGCCATTGGGCAGCCGCCAATGCCTTTCATTGCGCTATCAAAACGGACACACCCCGCTTTGTATGCAGCGTCGATTTTCTCCATCCAGTTATGGGCTGCAGAATGGAAGTGAGCGCCTATGCTCACGTCTTTGAATTCAGGAATAAGATTTCTAAATAGGTAAGAAATATTATCGGGCAGCGCTACGCCAACTGTGTCGCTCATGGCAATTGTTTTGACCCCCATTTCAGACAGCTGCCTTACCCAGTGTATAGCAACATCGGCATTGTATGGGTCGCCATATGGATTGCCAAAACCCATAGATATATATACTACTAGTTCCTTATTTTTGGCAACGCATAGATTGTTGATCTCGGCGACCTGCACAAGCGACTGTGCAATTGTTTTATTCGTATTTCTCATCTGAAAAGTCTCGGATATGGAGAATGGGAAACCCAGATAAGCAATTTCGTCGTATGCCACTGCCTCCTCGGCGCCGCGTGTGTTGGCAATAATAGACAGTAGTTTTGTTTTGGTGTTGCCAAGGTCCAACATCGGTATTACTTCCTTTGTGTCAGCAAGTTGCGGTATAGCTTTTGCCGATACAAAAGAACCAAAATCAAGTACATCAAAACCTACTTTCAGTAACGAGTTCAGGTATTCAGCTTTTTCAATTGCAGATATATGCCGTTTCCAACCCTGCATGGCATCCCTCGGACATTCTATTAGTGTCATTTGTAGCGTATTATTCAGCAAAATTAGGGGTAAAATGGCATTCCTACCCCAACATTAGGATTTGATTAAGACAACAATATTGCAAGGCTGTTACTGGTAAGCGGCTTATTGAGAAACTGCTTTACAGAGGCATAATTATGTACTTTATTGAGGTCGTTCTCGTTTATGGAAGATGAAATGATATATATTGAATAATTGGCCGTTATATGCAGTGGTAGTTGCTCGAAAGCTTCAACAAATTCAAAACCATTCATTACCGGCATTTGTATATCGACCAAAATAATGGTGTGCGCCTGATCATCACCCGGGTTGGTTCCAATATGCACAAGTGCATCTCTTGCATCGATAAATGACTTTATGGCTTCGCACTTGCCTGTGTTGCGAATTACTTTTTCCGCAATAAAGCAATCGAGCTTACTGTCGTCAATAACAATGAAGTTCAGTTTTTTATTATTAGCCATTTATTTTCCCTGGTATAGTTACTGTAAATATTGTTCCCTCATTTACTGCCGAACTTACTTCTATACTGCCATTTAGTTTATTTAGTGCATCTTTTACATTGTATAATCCAAAACCGGATCCATACTCTTCAGCCGTAGCTCTGAAAAATAGTGTGAATATTTTATCAATATGGCTGGCAGCTATACCAATGCCATTATCCTTTATTTCAATAACTACAGTGTTATTTTTAACTTCTATTGCCATGGCCACAAACTTGTCGGCGGCATTTTTTCGTTGGTACTTGAATGCGTTTGACAGTAGGTTATTGAGTATAATATTTATGGAAACCTTGTCTGAAATAAAAGGGACCGCTTGCTTCACCATTACATCGAATCTTACGTTATCCATTTTACCATTTATCCTAAACAGCCCTTCCAAATCCTCAACAAGCGTTTCGAAGTTGATTTCCTCATAAACGATTTGACTCTTTTTATTTTTATAATATTCGTGGGTGTTACGTATGTATTCATCCAGCTTAATAACCGCAGATTCCATCATTTCAAGTAGCTCGCGAAGGTCGTTAAGGTCATCCATCGTTTTAGCTAACTCCAATGCGCCTAATACGCTTACCAACGGTCCGCGCATATCATGGGTGATACTATAGGTAAACTTGCTTAGTTCATTATTTACAAATTCCAGTTCCTTATTCTTAGTAGCAAGTTCATTTTTGGTTATATAATACTTATTACCCTCTTCTATCGAAGTTTTTATATCTACGTCTGTCCATGGCTTTTTAATATATCTGAAAATATGTCCTTTGTTAACGGCATTGATTACAGATTCAATATCTGCATAACCGGTAATTAGCATACGAACTGGATTGGGGTACTTCTCACATACCTCCTCAAAGAATTGTACACCAGTTTTGTCGGGCATCCTCTGGTCGCATAGTATTACCCGAATATCGGGGTGCGCCTCAAGGTGCTGATACGCCATCGGAATGTCGGAAGCAATAAAAATGGTGTAGTCAAATCTGAAAGCGGCTTTGAAACCATTCAGATTGTTTGGCTCATCATCTATATATAGTATTTTTATCTTATCCTTACTATTCAACATTTTTGTTATTTCAGCGTTAAAGGTAATATTTTATAGCGTAACCGGAAACTGAATCTATTAACGATTTTCCATCTACATATCTAACATTTTGTATTGTAAATTTACTATTTATTGTTAACAAAGAAACAGGAAACTGCATGCTTGCGTCACATAATTCAAATTTGTTTGTTATTGTGATGGTTGGTTGACAATATTATGTTCTAAAGGAAGTTTAATAATAAACTCTGTTCCTACATTTGGTTCTGAGTTTACAGTAATCGTTCCATTATGTTTGCTGATAGTATTATAAGATATAGAAAGTCCGAGCCCGGTACCCTCACCAACATCTTTCGTGGTAAAAAATGGCTCAAACAATCGTTTTCTGGTATTCTCGTCCATTCCGGTTCCATTGTCGCCAATTTTAACATAGATAAAGTCGCCCTGATGTTCTGTAGTGATGCTCAAAACCCCGCCTTCTCCATTTGCATGTTGTTTCTTGATCGCATATATAGCGTTTGAAATTATATTTAAAAAAACCTGATTTAGTTTGCGGGATAGCACTCAATCAACGGAAGACTTGCGTATTTTTTCTCAAGTTTTATCGTATTATTCAGCAAGTTGTTGGCTATTACCATTGTTGAATCAAGTCCTTCATTGACATCTGCTTTTTTAAGGTCGTCTTCGTCAAGCCTGGAAAATATACGTAGTCCTTTTACAATTTCCGCTGTTCTCGCAGCGCCGTCGCCTATGCCATGTAGCAGTTGATCAATCTCCATTTTCAGGTAATCGAAATCGATTTCCATTTTGTAATCTTCAATAAGCCGCTTTTTCTCTTCCGTAGTGTTGGCATCTGTTGCAACTTGTTCAATAGCAGCAATTGTGTCGAGCAATATGTAAACATCTCTATTCAACGGTTTGACATTTGATGTCACAAAATTTATTGGGTTGTTTATTTCGTGCGCAATTCCCGCAGTCAACTGACCAAGTGAGGCCATTTTTTCCTTGTCTACCAATTGAGACTGCGCCTCTTTGAGTTCAACCATCGCTTTTTCAAGACCTTCGTTCGATACTTTTAACTCATATGTACGTTCATTTACCCTACCTTCCAGTATAACATTTTGCTCTCTGATAATTCTTTCGTTTTCCTGCAGCGCCTTCAGCGCCTGTGCTTGCGATTCTTCTTTTTCCCTACGGAAAACATTGATTTTATCTGCAAGTGCAAATGACAGCAGCATAGCCTCAATTGCGGAGCCAAGTTGCATAGAATGCGAGGTAAACAAATTGTAAGTGAGCCCGCTATAGTCTTTTACAACAAAAACAATAACTCCAAACAGAAATACTGAATAGGCTATCAGAAAGTATTTTGCCGGCCTGAATTTGTTGCGATAAAGCACAGCGGCACAATAAATAACAATAAGCGAACCAATACCGGCTGTTGCATTGATGGCGTTATAGCTATGAATTCGGTACCCCATAACGAGTAACGTAAGTGCAATAAGGTCGCCAATAATAATCAGCGTTAGTAGCTTGTCTAACTTGGGAATGTTTTTTTTGGACTGTAGAAATGATTTTGTAAATATAACAGTGGCAATACCCGAACCAGCTCCGGTGATATAGAGCATATTTTTTGTGAACCACTCGCTATCTACCCAAAGGAAGCGATGTCCGTAGCCAAGCAATGTGGCCTGAGCCAAACCTACCCAAAATATATACTGAACATATACCAGATAGCTTCTGTCGCGTACAGTGAAGTAAATAAATAGGTTATACAATAGCATAACCAGCATAATGCCGAAATAGATACCGGAAAGCAGGTCTGAGTTTCCTATAGTTTGCATTACAGTCTCTTCACTGCTCACGGTCATCGGCGCCAGTATTAGCTTATGGCTGAATAACTTAAGATAGCAGGTTGCTGTTTCTCCCGATTTAATATTTAAGTTGAATACATAAAACTGGTGTTTAAATTCACGATCTATGATAGGTTTGTTTTCTAGTACCTCGGCGCTATCTATTGAATTGTCGGCATGTAGTACGTACAACTTTACTTCATCAATAATGGGATATTCTACATTGAGTAATATTTTTTTATTGTCCGAATTATTTAAAACGCTGAATTTTACCCAATTGTTATTTTCCGTTATTCCCAGATTGATGACAGGTCTATCATTTTTCTTGAATAAATCGTCTCTTTTAAGCAGTTGCTCAAGGTTTTTGTCTTTGCTAATATCCTGAAATACGGAGGTATTTTCACCAATATATTTACCATAGAGTGATTTGTCTATGACAAGCGATGTTTGAGCATACACTACTATGCCCAAACAAAAAAACAATGCCAATAGTAGCGCTTTCTTACAGTGCACCATTATTTAATAAGGTTTTTGATGATTCCGGAATTATACCATTGGTCGATATTAGGAATTTCGAGACGGTAATCTAATACTACTTCACGTTCTCTAAGTATTTCTTTACGCACCTGATTCAGATTTTCACGCACGCTCATAATACTTTCTTTTTCGGTTGGGTCGGCAAGGCTCAATGTGTTTACATCGTTCAAAATCATAGCTGTCGCTACAAGATCGAGTTTGGGGTAATAAAATGTTCCATTGTTGCCGAGGTCATAAATTATCTGATAACCAACCATTTGCGCCATTTTAATTGTGTAGGGAGCACAAAGTGCAAACAACGACTGAAGGCATACTTGACGGGCAATTATTACGCATGCGCGGGTCAGAAAAACACTACCTATTCCCATACCTGCCACTTCCCTCGAGTTCCACAATCCACAAATCTCGCCTGTACCGCTTATAGCGTTATTTTTTACAATTTCATATATTTTGGCGTCAAGATAACCCGTTGCCTCTTCAATTGGCAATGGTTGTGTACCTTCTGCAACATGAATTCGGGCGCCGCCGTACACTTTTGTCCTATCTTCAGATTCTACGATAATTACGAAAACGCCCGGATTAACCATCCACTCATCTTTTGAAGAAGTGAGTTTGTGTATGCCAATATTTTCTAGCACCGCACGATGGCCGTACATAAACTTTTGGCACGTTTCGAAATCATCAATTGCCCTGAACGCTCTAAGTGTAATCATTTTACTTAATCCACAATTAATCTAACTCAAAAAATACTTCTTGCTTTGGCTTCCTTAGCGAACGGGTACCGATGTCTTTCGTTACTGCTAGTTTCATTACAAAAACTTCAGAATATCCAGCATTTATTATATCAAGGTCAAAAAGTTCAATAAAACGTTTCCTTTGACCACTAAGCTCATTTACAATATGTTGAGGCATTTCTTCACCCTTTCCGTGTACCAACCTGCTAAAAAAGAAAGCAGATGATAAGTAAGGATGTACCGACACTCCGCACATATTTGCATATATCCAGGCACGTTCTACTGCTCGTCCGGCTTCAATAAGGCTAGAGTGGTTAAACGCCGGAATAACAAAAAACGCAACAGCAGAAGATAAATTTAATGATTTTATTGACAATTTCATAAAAGCATCTCCTTTATTCCAGTCCGACAATAGTTTTACTGCCTTCCAGTCTTTTGCCACACTAAAGCCTGCTATTTCGCTTTGGGTCAAATCTACTGTGTAAAGTTCAATCCCATCATTATGTTCTTGTGCCTGATCCTTATTCCATCTGATTTCGCTGTAAAATTCTGTATGTCCCTGTTCATATAACATCCTTACTTTGTCGCAAACGGCAATGATTTTGCCAAATTCATGAATTTTCAAAGGGTCATCTGTATATATGGCTTTTACATTACTACTATCCTCCGCTATCGCCCGCATATTTTCAAGGAAACCATCCGGCGCTGGTTTTCTTTCCCCCATTTGTCGGTTAGTAAATCTAAGACCTATGTTTTCGGCGAGCTTAAGCGTTAACTGATCGGCAGTGTTTGTCGCTGGTGTAAATGTTATTGTGCAGGCAAGTTTTTCTTCGCTTTCTATCGGGAATATCATTACACAATCGGTTAGACCAAGTTTTGCCGCTTGAAGGTGCACATTTTCGATTGCTGCGCCAATAGACATAAAAGACCCCATACCATCGTAGTCGCCCCAAGACCATGAGCGGTAACGATCATGAAAAAGAAACAATGTTCCATTCTTGTATGCCCATTTCCACGGCTGGTTGTTGCCTGCCGAGGGCGCAGCAATCGCTGCATCAACAATTTTATTGATAGTAGCAGAATCAGGGCAAAACGCTGCCGCATTTTTATGAGCGAAATAGTCAGACAATATGGTATCGACAGTTATTCTTGTAATCGGACTGAACGGATTCAATGTTGCTACAGGTGCCGATGGATCGTCATTTTTTGTTTCTTTATCAGCTACAAGAGCTTCAAAATCAATGTAATATCTACCAGATTCGTGGTATTGATCCAGGAATATTCTTCTGATGACATCTGTAGTTATTGCTCCGCCCAAAGCAACCGACGACGCTAGTTGCGGCCATGTACTAATACTTTGCTCCACCTCCATCATAGATGCCTTCATTCTGGTAGATAAAGTGTCAACTCCTACCATTTTTAGCATAAAGGGTACCTTTTCCTCATTGGTCAATCCCTTTATTGTTTGTGGGTCGAGACCCTTTGCCAATCCATGCATTATCTCTCTACCTGGCTCCAAATCAAAACGCTCTACGTCCACCATGCCTTTATCGTTAGTGTCCATGACCACAGGTATACCCAATTCTCTTGCTTTGAAGCGCGAAAGGATCTTTATATCAAGTCCATCGCATACTTCTACAAGCAGGTCAAGTTTGCCATTTTTAATAAAAAAGTCCTCTATATTGTCGTTCGTGATGCCGTCGCTGTAAAGCTCGATATCTAGGTATGGGTCGAGTTCTACTATTTCTCGGGCCGCAATAACTGTTTTTTTGAGCCCAATGGTACTAACGCCAGCTCTTAGTCTGTTTAAGTTGCTTAAATCGGCCGTGTCAAAATCGGCCAGTCTGAGGCTGCCGCAGGTTCTTTCCATTGCAATGGTAAGGGCTATGGATTGTCCTACTGACAGTCCAATGATGCCAATTTTTTTGGTTGCCAGCAGGTTTTGCTCTTGTCCGGTTATTTTATATTTGTTTCGGTTGGTTCGTAATTCAATAAACTCTTCTTTGTCGAGCAAGTGTACCAGCATTTCCTTCCAGGGGTAATAAATCCAGACTCCATAGTAGAAAGGATCCTCGCCTTGCAAATGCGTCGCTATTTCCCGCTCAATATCGGAAGCAGTCATACGCAAATTCGGTTTCCTGCACTTAACCAGCTCTTTTAGTTGGTGCATAATAGAGTCGTACACTTTTAGCTGAGGTACTTCATCTAATAGTTTTAACAATGATGCCTCATCCGATGCATTTCTAATTCTGAAAAAAGTTGGTTGAAACTGGTCGTTGTTAACTGATGGATCCAGCGATTTTGATTTTAATTTGTTAATTTGCATGGCGATATGTTATATTTATTGTTCAATTTATTTTCCAAGTATCAGACATAAAAATCAGTAAAAAGGCCCTCGTTTACCGTTTAAAATTATATTTTTACAGTAGTTTAGTTCGTCATAGTTGTAATTATTAACAAAATGAGCGCAAAGAAAATAACGGTACTTTATGTAGATGATGAGTTGAACAATCTCATATCCTTTAAAGCCGTTTTCCGGATTAAATATAATGTACTCACCGCTATTAGCGGAGAAGATGCAATAAAATTATTAAAAACAAATACAGTAAGCGTTATAATTACCGATCAGAGAATGCCTAAAATGACTGGAGTTGAGTTTTTGGAGTCTATTCTTGACGAACATCCGGATCCAATAAGAATTCTCCTTACAGGATATGCAGATATGAATGCAGTTGTTGACGCCATTAACAAAGGAAAAGTATTTCAGTACCTTACAAAACCTTGGAATGAAGAAGAACTGGACATGGCAATTGTAAGGGCAAATGATGTTTATGAAAAGAAGATTTCGGAGAAAGAACTTACTAATAAATTAGCCCTCACAAATGATCAGCTTGAGTTCTTATTAAGACAAAAACTGTTATCATAATTATCAATAACACCGTCAGTTTTAGATAGCCCAATCAATTAGTTTATTCAATCCAGACTTTCATTCGTCATTGTTTTTCCAATTTCAAAAGAATTTGGGCTCGATTATATGATTTCTTAATGTTCGTTTTATTGATGCCCTAAAGATTCTACATACCTTTAAGGCGCTTGTTTTGCCGTATGGCGGTTTTCCTATACTTTTGTTAAAACAAAAAACATGCACCCAGGCAGGTATTACTTATTTTCCCTGATTCTCCTATTGTTTTCAAACGGCAGCAACGCGCAAACCACCTACACAAAAGGTAAAGAAGACAAAAAAGGGGAAATTAACTTTACAGAATTAACAAATTACTATCGCGACCACCCCACCCCTTTGCTTAAAAAACCGGTTATTGAGGAGGATGAAGAAGAAGTTGATGAACCCATCAACCGTCAGGAACCGGATGCGTCATTGATTCGTAGATTAATTCGTCCGGCTGGTCGCCCGATAGATATAACTCCACAACCTTCTTATCTGCCAGCTTCACCAGCGCCAACAGATTCTTTTCTTTCTACAATCACCAACGGTACAGCGATACCGCCAGACACCCACGGCGCTGTTGATTCTACGTATTGTGTAACTGCAATCAACACAACTGTTAGAATTCAAAAGAAAAACGGAACAAACGTATCTAACGTTCCAATTGATAATTTTTGGTCGAGCATGCTTACCTCAGGCCCAGGCGCTTTTGATCCTCGCGTACACTATGACCCCTATGCCAAAAGGTGGATAATCGTGACCCTTGCTTACGGTCAGGCTGCCAATTCTCAACTTATGATAGGCGTTTCAAAAACAAGCAATCCTACAGCCGGCTGGTGGTTGTATAAAATCACCGTGGATCCTACTGGAGTTAACTGGCTGGACTATCCTAATGTTGGTTTCAATAATAAATGGATAACCGTATCTGGCAATTTCTACAAAATTTCATCGGGCGCAAATGCCGGAGCCGTAGTTTATGCTTTCAATAAGGCTACTATGATGACAGGCGCTGGCGCACCTTACACTAAAATATCGCCGTCAGGTACATTTACCATTTGTCCGGCGCTTATGTACGATTCTACGAAATCTAATATGTTTTTGGTGGATGTATATAATAGCACAACGGGAAAATTAAGATTGCGTAAGCTCTCTGGACCTGTAGGTTCGCCAACATTATCTGCTGCTATTGGCTATCCTACATCAAGCACGCCATGGGCTTCTCAAAATAATGGCGGCGTTGATTTTGCCCGTCAATTGGGTACAACAAATAAAGTTCAGACGGGCGATAACCGCATTACCAATTTCAGTTACAGAAATGGCAAATTGTGGTGTGCACATACAATATTTCTGCCCAATACTGCAAATCCTACGCGCAGCTCTGTAATGTGGTGGCAGATTGATACGCTTGCCAACCCTGTGCAGAATGGAAAAATTGACGACCCGACCGGCGCAACTTTTTATGCATATCCATCTATAGCCGTAAACCAAAATGATGATGCATTGGTAGGTTTTGCCTATATGTCGGCTGCAGTGCATCCGTCTGCAGCTTATGCTTTGCACTTGCATACAGATCCTGCCGACTCAATGCGTCCCACTTATATTTACAGGCACGGGCAGAATACCTATTACCAAACATTTAGCGGCACTAAAAATCGTTGGGGAGATTATTCTGCTACCTGTATAGATCCATCTAACAATAACGATTTCTGGACGCTACAGGAAAGTGTGCCAACTACAGCCAATTCATGGGATACATGGTGGGCGCACGTTACTGTATGTGAGGCTAATTCATCCTTCAATCTGCAGACGCACACTACTACGGTAAGAATTAATGACACAGTTACTTTTACAGGTACTGCGCCTACTGGATCAACTTATACCTGGAATTTTGGTGGAGGCATTGCTGTGCCGGGTACCGGAGCTGGTCCGCATGCTGTAAAATGGACTACATCGGGCTGGAAGAAAATAACACTGACTGTCACCTATGGGGGTTGTTCGTCTACATTTATTGATAGTGTATTTGTAGGTAATGTAAGTGTAACGACTGTAAAAAATACTCGTCAAAATGTAAAGGTTATTCCTAACCCGAACAACGGTACTTTCCAGTTGACTTTCGAAAAGGCTATTACGGCGCCAGTTGTAGTTAAACTACTGGATATGCAGGGACGCCTAGTTTACAACAATGAGTTTAAAACCTGGAACGATAATTCGGTGGCCATTTCGGTCAACGATTTGCCGTCAGGTATCTACAGCGCCTACATAGAATATGACGGCGAGTTGATAACAGAGAAGATAACAATTGACAAACAGTAGTGAGTATACTAATATTTAAAAACTATAATTAACGTCCCGGCCATTAAAGGTCGGGACGTTGTAGTTGGTAAATGTTTGTTATAGGCTTTACCAGCAAGGGTAAAATAAGCTGCCTTTGGCACATTAATTGTTTTGTATAAGATACACAATATAGATACTTTTACTAATCTTGCACAAAATCGTAAATTCCATGACAATCAAGACTTTATTAGTGCCCATTATGTTGCTTACCCCAGCCTTTGCTTTTGCTCAGCGCGGTAGCGGTCAGTATCAGCAAAACTATCGTCCTACTCCGATGCCTTTTGAATCGAGCGCACTTTCTATATATTCTGAAAATGGAGAGCAGTTTTTTCTGATCCTGAATGGTGTTAACCAGAACAACGTACCGCTTTCAAAAATAAGGGTTGAAGGCTTACCCAAATACGGCAACGATGTACAAATTGTGTTTGCAGACAACAGAACCCCGGCGATAAGAAAAAACATCAATATTGCCGACCCGGTAGATGGTAAGTCGGTTAACATGGTTTTGAAAATTATCAGAGGCAGAGAGGGATATCCAAGATTAAAGTTCCACCGATGTTCAGAAGTTGACCGCAGCTACCACGGGCCACGCGATGAATATGTAATGAATTATGGTGTGCCAAAACAATTAAATACTGTTACCGAAACTACTTATACAGACCCAATAACCGGGCAGACAGTAACCCAGACCACCACTACAACTACTGATAATTACAATAACAATTATAATAACAATTACAACAATAACAGTAACTACAACAATAACTACAATAACAATAACAATTACAGAAACAACAATAACAGCTATACTCCCCCACCCCCCCCGCCGCCAATGGCCATGGATCCGGGTACTTTTAGCGAAGCGAAAAAAAGCATTGCAGGAGCATCGTTTGAGGACACTAAAATGTCGACAGCAAAAACTATTTTCGCTAACAACTATCTGAGTGTTAATCAGGTGGCAGAAATCTGCAACATGTTTAATTTCGAAGACAATAAAATGGAGTTTATAAAGTTTGCCTACAAGCGTACCATAGACCCCAACAACTATTACAAGCTGGGCTCAGTTTTCCATTTCGATTCCAATAAGCAGGAGTTGAATAACTTCATCAATTCTGGTGGACGCTAAGTAAACATTATTCTAAAATCAATAGAAAAAGTGAGGAGTCGTAAATCTCCTCACTTTTTCTATTTATGACTTTATTTCAATAGGCTTTGCAGTTGCAGAAGTAAAATTCACAGCCAATACATACCAAAAAGCCGGCATCAACTGAAACAAAACTCTGTCGAGCGATGTTTCTAAGTGCCAGGCAAGATCCATGGTGGTCATTACGTATACTATTACATAGCATGCAAGGCACGCGATGAGCATCATCAGACGACGATCTGGCCATTGTTTTTTGTAAAAAGCAACCAATGGATATAGTAACAAACCGGCTCCGGCTAAGGCAAAGTTTTTGGTAAAATTCAGGTACATCCATTTCATTACCAGACCATATCTTTCAGGCTGCAACAGGTACTGCAGTGTGCGCATGCCCTGCCCTTCTATCAGGTCGGTTTTAGGAGTCATGCTTTTGAAAACTATTAGCGTAAATATGGGTATCGCAATGCCCGTCAAAAACAATCGCCACCGACCGTTGAGCGCAAGCGCCTTGAAATGAAATAGCATAAACACAACCGATAGCATAATACCCTCATTCTTAGTCCACATGCAGCAGCCAAGCATTGCGCCTACGGCAACAATATTTCTGCTATTTTCGGCAATGTAGTCTGCGCAAATAAGCGCTGATAGAAACAGGAATCCAAGCGGCAGATCAGCATATTGCGCCATGCCGTGCTCGAGATAGAAACCATTGCAGGCAATGAGCAAAAACACCACTCCTGCAACCACAAGGCTACGACCGCACAAAGTAACATACAACAACACCGGTGTAGCTACAGTAAAAAACAATGTGTACATATACGGTACATACCGGCTTGTTTTGCCCATAAGCCGCCAAAAAAACGCAATACCCGATGATGTGTAGAGTGGATAGTCGGGATGGTAAAAAGCGATATCCAGCTTTAACAGTCCACGCCAGTAGCGCGCATCGGCAAGAAAATGTGCGTGGTAGTTCCATAGCCACCATGCATCCCAATCTCCATAGGGCTTCTGCCAGCTATAAGCATTGTAAAGTAGCGCTGTCAGTCCGGCAATAAGCAGCAAATACTGTGTTGCAGCTATAGGTGTAGACGGTAATGAAACTGTGTCTATGCCTCTACGAATAAGATAGCGGTAACTAAAAACAACAAACCCACCTATTACCGCCACAGCCGCGAGAAATGGCGCGCCAACAACGAGCGACAAAAAGTAAACCATGCTGGTAAATCCCAACATAGCGGCACACCATATTAATTGCAGGGTTGTTTTAGGCATCAATGTGGTTTGTTGTACACAAGAATCATTTGGTATTTGTCGTCGGCATAGCGCCATATGGTATTTGCCGACGCAAGCAGGGCTTTGGTGACCGAATCTGTGACCAACAACGTAGTGAGTACCAGTATAGTGTCGGTTGTGCCACCCGGTTTTTTAATGGCTGCCGGAGCTATTAGGTAATTGGCAAACGAACCGGTGTTGCCGCCATCGGGCAGGTCGTTCTTTAATACTATTTTGGAACCTTGATGAAAAAATTTGTCAATACCGCTTAAACCTGCCTCCAGCTTGGCAAAATCAGAAGTGTAATCGCGATATTTATACCGGTAAAGTACCACGCCGGCAATCAGCGCAAGTAATACTATAAGATTTATGTAGCCGGCTTTCATGGGTGCAAAGTACTAAAAACATACGCTATTTGGCTGATTGAAATGACACAAACCGTTTACAAAGTATTATTGGCAATACTAATTGTGGCATGGTATTGTAATTGCTAAATTTGTAGGAATAAACCGGATATGCCATGAGTAAACCAAAATTAGTAGCGCTTACCGGCGCAGGTATTAGCGCAGAGAGCGGATTGAAAACGTTTAGAGACAGCGACGGCCTGTGGGAAGGATATGATGTGCATGAAGTAGCCACGCCGCAGGGCTGGGCCGCAAATCAGGCGTTAGTCCTCGATTTTTATAATCAACGCAGAAAAGCGGCGCTTGCTGCGCAGCCTAATGCCGCTCATTTGGCGCTCGTGCAACTGGAGGAAAAATACGATGTACAAATTATAACCCAAAATATTGACGACTTGCATGAACGCGCCGGATCGGCGAAAGTGCTGCACCTACATGGCGAGATACTGAAAATGCGCAGCGTTAAGAACCCCAACAAGCTATACCCCATTACCGGCGACATAAATCCCGGCGAAAAAGCCGAGGATGGAGGTGCGCTAAGGCCGCATGTAGTATGGTTTGGCGAGAGCGTACCTTTGCTGGAGACTGCTGCCGATATTGCTGCTGCTGCCGATGTATTTGTAATAGTAGGCACATCTTTAGCGGTGTATCCGGCTGCCAGCCTCATTAATTATGTAGGCATCAGCGTGGTGAAGTATGTTGTGGATAAGGCGATACCCAATGTAGGCAGACTAAAAAATGTAGTAGCAATAGAAAAACCGGCTACCGAAGGAATGGCTGAGTTGAAAAAGATATTGGGCGTAGTGTAGATTTTATTATTTCAATCTATTGATTGTCAATGCATTGTGTTATATTGCTAAAGTAAAGTATAGTTTCGTGCTATTCATACGGCGCATTGTGCTTTTACAAATTCCTGTGCAATACCGGGCATTTCTAATAATTAATAACAAATTGGCGGGTTCCCTACATTTTGTCAGTTCCTAAGTATATAATTCACTAATTTTGTAGGGTTTCAAAAAAACATCATGGGCTTATTTGATAAACTTTTCAGGCGTAATAAAGAGCAGCAAGAACAAAAAGAAGCTTTAGACGAAGGTCTTAAAAAAACCAAGGAGGGTTTTTTCTCCAAACTCACCAAGGCAATAGCCGGTAAAGACAAAGTAGATGAAGAGGTACTTGATGAATTGGAGAATGCGCTTATTAGCGCCGATGTAGGCGTAGATACCACAATAGCCATTATTAAGCGTATAGAAGACAGGGTGGCCAAAGATAAATACCTGGGCACCTCTGAACTGAACAGACTACTACAGGAAGAAATAATGGGAATGCTCACTTCGGCTCCGTCGAATGAGTTTGCCACTTTCGATCTGCCTGCCGGTAAGAAACCCTATGTGATATTGGTGGTGGGTGTAAATGGTGTGGGTAAAACAACAACTATTGGTAAGCTGGCCTATAATTTCAAAAGAAACGGCAAGAACGTGCTTCTCGGCGCAGCCGATACTTTTAGAGCAGCGGCAGTAGATCAGTTGACTATATGGAGTGAGCGCGTAGGCGTGCCAATAGTAAAGAAGGAAATGGGCAGCGATCCCAGTTCGGTGGCTTTTGATACGGTGCAGAGCGGTATAGCCCGCGATAGCGATGTGGTAATTATAGATACCGCCGGCCGACTACACAACAAAGCCTACCTGATGGACGAATTGGGTAAGATACACAGAGTAATAAAGAAGAAAATGCCCGATGCGCCCCATGAAGTATTGTTGGTGCTGGATGGCAGTACTGGCCAGAACGCTATAGAACAAGCCAAACATTTTACAGCGGCAACCGATGTGACCGCAATAGCTATAACCAAGCTGGATGGCACTGCAAAAGGCGGCGTAGTGCTTGCTATAGCCAATCAGTTTAAAATACCTGTAAAATACATAGGCGTAGGCGAACGCATGGAAGACCTGCAAATTTTCAATAAAGAAGAATTTGTAGATAGTTTGTTTAGCTTGAATAAGTAATGTTGCTGTATTTAAATTTTTTCTGGGAAACGTAATGTTTCCCATTTTTTTGCCTGTTTCACTTTAAAAAACTCGTTGCACACGAAACTGAGATGATCCCAACAAACCCTAAAATGCCTGTATCCGTCAGTTTGCCATTCCGTTTGGTAAAGGAAGCCATACGGTATTCCTAAAAAATATCCACAACAAATTGTTAAGTAGGCCCATTATAGGAGTGGAATTGATATTCAGATAATAAAACTGAACAATCAGTTTTTATTATTGAAATAATCTAAAAGAAGTGTTGGATTTGCCCCCCTTGCTGTCGTTAATACCAATTGTATTTCATAAATCGGCAAACTATAGTCGGAAATTTGTCACTCAATTTGATTGTAATTCGCACTTAGCCCGATAGGGCTAAAATGTGCGTAGCTGGAGGTGAAGCCTCCGGTATTAAGTAAAATGAGGTCCAACTCTGAAGGAGTTGAATGTGCTATTTTATACTACAAATCCATATTGTCTATTCACATTCAACCCATTCTGGGTTGGGAGTGTTTGAAAGTCCCTACCCCGGTATACTCCCGGGGCTACGCATATTATAGCCCATTCGGGCTTTTCCTCAGCAAAG
>CAIRYK010000089.1 GCA_903882805.1 uncultured Bacteroidota bacterium
AACAGCAGCGTGTCGGGCTGGTCTTGTATATGCTCCCGGTAAAAGTAATTGAGCTCATTGTGGCGCAGGTTTTTATAAACGTTTCTGTTGCCCTCAAACACCTCGGGATAGCCTGTTATTACTATTACCCGGCTATCGGGATGTTGATTTTTTATGGCGGCAACCACTGCGGTAGCCATAATGCTTTTGCCTATGCCGCCATTTATTTGCAATACTATTTTCATGTTTGTTGTGTAGATTTTGTTTTAAAAATATGCCCATAGCTACATATGCAGCTATGGGCATTGGTTATTGTTGTTGTTTTACTCCTTCACCACGCTCCTCACTACCCGCTCACCACGCTCCGTTACCAGCTCCAGCACATACATGCCGGGGGGTAGGCCCTGCAGGGGGGCAGCGCCGCCGCCGGCAGGCAGCTCGCCGCACAGCGCAACAGCGCCCACCATACTCAGCAGGCGGTAGGTAGCCGCGCCCGGCAGCCCGGTTATGTGCAGTAGGTTGGTGGTGGGGTTTGGGTAGATGGATAAATTACCGGGTTCTGTATCATTTAAACCTAAAGTAAGCGAACTACAATGTTTTACACATACGGTATCGAATACGATTTTTCGTATTCGAGAGTTTTGCTGGTCAGCAATAAATAAATTTTCACAACTATCAAAACAAATCCCACCAGGATAAAAGAGTCTTGCTGATGTTGCCGGGCCACCATCACCACCATAACCTGTTACACCAATACCGGCAACAGTTGAAATATAACCATAAGTATTGATCTTTCGAATAATGTTATTATTGTATTCAGCAAAGTAAATATTTCCTGCCCGATCGATTGTAATTCCAGATGGTGATCTTAATGTTGCTAATGTAGCAGGTCCCCCATCACCTGAATATCCATCAATACCTGTACCGGCAATTGTTGTTACAATACCAGTTGTTGAAATTTTTCTTATACAATGATTATTGAAATCAGAAAAAATAATACTGCCAAACATATCTTTTGCGATTCCTAATGCTGCGGTAAATGTGGCATTAGTAGCAGGTCCCCCATCTCCACTGTATCCCAAAACTCCAGTACCGGCGAAAGTTGAAATGTTGCCAGATGGGTCTACTTTCCTTATACCTCTGCAGCCTGCATCAGAAAAATATACATTCATATCTTCACTAATGTAAATGCCTTGTGGATTTGTTATCATTGCATTTGTAGCAAGTCCACCATCACCACTGTAACCACGCAATCCATTTCCAGCAATTGTTTGTATAAATCCATTAGTATCTATAACACGAACTCTGTCCCTTACCCAATCTGTATAGTAAATGCGTCCGTATTTATCAACTGCGAGAGCCTGTGGTAAATCGATACGTGTTGCAGTTGCAGGTAAATTATCTCCATCGTAGCCTGCCACTCCATTTCCAGCAACAGTTGTTATAATATTGTCACAGGACACTTTTCTGATTCTGAAATTGCTGCCATCTGCAATGTATAAATTACCACATGTATCAAATATTACAGCATCAGGAATATTTAACTTTGCTAATGTTGCCATTCCTCCATCGCCGCTGTAACCACTGCTTTCCCGTCCAGCAATTGTAATTATTTGCTGCCCTTTTACGCAAAAGGGCAGCAATATAAATAACATACTAATGTATTTCATTTTAAATAATTTTTAAAATATTGTTAGTGCCTGTAGTATCTACCCATACAGTTCCGAATGCGGCACCTGTTGGTGGGGTCGTTCCTCTATACAATGCATTCATATTTAGGCATTCTATATGCATAGTGTTGCTGGCAACCGCAGTTACTCCATTCCCAAATACAGCAGCATAACTAAAACCTGCTCCTATAGTATTACCTGTACCCCCCAATATAGATGAATGTGTACCCGCTGCAGTATTGCCCTGTCCGTTTGCAATAAATGAGAACTGGCCTGTAGCTTGGTTGCTAGATGTTACACCGCCGCCGCCGCCATTGCCCACAAACGAATATTCGCCGCTGGCCACGTTTCCCTGGCCATTAACCACCGTAGCAAAAATATTGGAGCTTGTATTCCTAAGTCCGCTACCTACAAAGCTACAGCTGCTTGCAGAATTTATAGAGTTGCTGCTGCCGCCGCCTATAAAGCTACCAGTTCCACCTACAATTGTGTTTTCATATCCGCCAGTTACTACGCTGTGTGTAGATACCTCAATAGTATTACATTGTCCTCCGGCAATAACTGAAAGTATACCATTATTTGTATTTTCCGATCCGCTGAATATACCGCTGTTTGACTGGCAAATATAATTGTTATCGCCGCCGCCTATTACAGAATGTACAATTTCAACGCCTACTGGAGGTACAATACAGTTCATATGACCGCCAAATATGCTGTTATAAGCATTTCCGCGAATGCAATTATCTGTTCCGCCGCCTATAATTGAACTTTGTGCACAAACATGATTTCTATTTCCTGCTATAATTCCACTAAAGCTCAGCCCTGTAGCTATATAATTTTCTTCACCTCCGCCTATAAAACTCGAAGATCCTTCGATACAATTGCAATCGCCGCCGCCAATAGTATTTTTAACACCTTTTGTAGTATTGCACAAACCGCCGGCAATGGTAGAAAGTTCTCCAGTTGCACAGTTTTGACTTCCTCCACCGATGAACGAAAAACGCGCAGGATTTATGGTGTTATCGCTAATTATATTTTTGTATCCCCCACCTATGGCCGAAAAAATCGATTGGTATAACAGTGGCGCTTGATATCTTATTTTCCTGTCCGCCGCCAATATTAGAGCAAATGCCATTAATCTGATTTGCTGCGCCGCCCACAATACTTGATGAAATACCCAAAACATAGTTGTCGCTACCGCCGCCTATAAAAGATAGATTAGCGCCAGTTGTGCCATTGTCTGTAATTCCGTTGTTGTAGCCGCCTACTATCGACGCGCATCCTACCGCTATGCCGCTCACAAAAGATCCTACTTCATTGGGTGTACCGCTACCTACAAACGAGTTATCGCCAAGAATGTGATTGCCGTAGCCATTATTGATTCCTGAATGTACACCGCAAACATTATTTAGGCGTCCGTTCACTATTGCGGAATATTCACCCGCAAGTGTATTGCAGCAGCCGTTGCCTATAAAATTTCCTGCGCCCGGCCCTGCGCCAAAAGTATTGATAACGTTTTCGAAGCCATTTACTATCACCGATAGGTCGGATGCATTGGTATGGGTACCGGTGGCGCTGAGCGGGCCGCCCAGAATGGCGCTGCATGCGCCTGTAAGGCTTCCCGCTATGTTCGTGCCGTCTACACGCAGGGTTTGGTTAATGGTTCCGGGGTCACAAAATGTGTTGATTGTTGCCATAGATTGTTTTTGGGTTTTTAAAAGTTTAATTTTAGGTTAAAGAAAAAAATGGTTGTTTGTTTGCAATAATGTATGCGATACTAAATTTAACACTCAACTCAATACAAAAGTCAATGACTTACATATATTTTGGTTTATTAATCGTAAATCGTTTAATGTTAATTGTTTACTGCTTTTTGTAGTAATGTATACGCCTGTTGTCCGTAGTTTATCCATAAAATAAATAATAATTGATGACCGTAGTCTTCGGACTACGGTCGCACGGAAACCGGTCTACAGCGACGAGTTTGGCTTGTTAAGCAAATGGCGTTTTGTCATAATATTTAATTATTATACTGCGTTCAATAATCAGGTTTAATGCTGATTCTTTTCCGAAAAAAGTGTTTTACTTTCACAGTAGCATAAAAAGCTTGTGAGCCGTGTACCCTTATACCACATTCGCCGGTTGGGAGACGGGGCGCCAATCGACCGTAGAGTCTGAAGACTAAGGTCATCTATATATTTTATGGATAAACTCCTAGCAACATGGCAACCCTATTCTTCCGACTAAGGCAAATATTTTTTATACCACATAGACAAACTAACGGCGACAGTACATTTGGTTACAAAAATTGCAGTAATACGATTGGACATTAAAAATCGCCATGCGGCCATTGCGGCGGCCCTACGGGGCGCAACCCTAAACAATACATAACTCAACTACAAACCTAATGCACCTACCGGTGCAATGACTTGCGTTGGCGCCGAATTTTAATCGATTTGGTATAAGAGTAGGAATCCCCGGCGGCAAAACTGCACTAAATAAAAAATACCGCACATCCCAAAAATTTGTCGTTTTCAAGATGTGCGGTATCGGAGGTCTTGCTTTATTACCAGCCATAGCCAACCCTACGGTCCTACTTCCTGCCCTTCAAATTCGGCTCCGGCTGTGCCGCGGTAGGTAATGGTGGCGCTGTCGCCCACAATGGTTATGGGGGTAGCAATGCATTTGCCGCTAATTTCGGTTTTGCTGTAGTTGTGCAGCCACAGGCGGGCTTCGCCTATTTTGTTTTTGTCTGTTATATACATTTGGGGTGCGCTACCCTTGGTGGCGCCCACACGGGCGGCAAGGCGGACTATGCGGTTGCTGTCCAGCGTCACATACGAGCCGTTATCCTGGTCTATGGTCAGGCTATCCAGCACAAACCCAAACACTGTGTTTTTGTGGAACCATGTGTTTATTGCTCTTTGTTCCAGCGAGGTGTCTTTGTCTACTATAGCCATACTGTTGTAGCTCAGTTTGCTAACCGATGGGCAACTTACATATACCGCATAACTATTGTGGTACACATCTTCGCGGTCTTTGCTGTTATACACTACATCTATCTGCAGGCGGTTGCCCTTTTGCGTTATACGGATGGCGTTGCTGTCGCTATTGGCCACCATTACGCTATAGGGTCCCTGCGTCAGTTTCACATTTGCTATGTTGGCGCCGGTTACGGCTATTTCGTCAAAGTTGTTGATGGGCAGGCGCGTATATTCGCCATAGGGGTCGAGGTAACGCTTGGTCTTAAACGCGCTCCTCAACCTGAAGTCGTGCACTACAAGCGCGGCTAACACCAACAATACGCCTGCTATCAGTATCTTATTGCTTGTTTTCATTTATATTGTTTTGGGGCATTTATTTGCCTGTTTTGTAAATGGTGTATTGTTTTTCAATCTCGTCTATGCCTATCTCCAGCAACTGCATCGTTCTGAACAGCTCAGGAAGTTCTTGTTGCAAAAACCGTTCTTTTCGGTATGCTTTCACCTGTGCAGCGCCATTGGCCGACACATAAAAGCCCAATCCGCGCTTATTGTATATTTCCTGTTGGTTTTGCAAAAACTCGTAGGCCCTCATTACCGTGTTAGGGTTTACCTGCAGCTCTACAGCCAGCTCCCTTACCGATGGTATTTTTTGCTCGGCGGCCCATTTGCCGGTTAGTATATTATCGCTTACGTGCGCTGCTATTTGCAGGTATATCGCCTCATGCTCTCTGAATTCCATATTGCCCCTCCTATACTTGTTTTTCTTTTAATCTGTAATATGCAGCTACCCAAAATGATAATGTCAATACAATGCATAATGAAGCCAAAGTTGTCATACTTGCATGTTGCTGAATTACATGCGTTTTTCCACCATCGACAAACAACAAAACACCAAATGGCTCAGACGACCTTACCTTTTTCCCAATTAAAACAGTGAGGAATAAATGATTTAGGAAAGTGACAATCATTGTAGCTACAAATGCAGTAAATGCCGTTTTAACAAAATGAAGTTTTTGGAAAAATATAGCTCCCCAAAAAGCGATAGAATGAAAGAGTGCAAATAGCAGGAAAAACGATATAGACTTTCCATTTACAATTATTGGTAGTAATTCCGGTTTTCTATCATGGAAATTGCCGGCATTAACCATTGGCGTCATTATCAAGTAGAAAACCGCTACATAAACTAAGTGATACAATGCGTAGGTAAGTAGCCACTTTACTAAGTATTTCTCAAAATGAGAAGCGGGTAGGGTAAGTATGGCTGTTGCGCTTTTTTTATTACTCATATCGCTGAATATACTGCTGGTGAACAATATGCCAACTACAAAGTAGAATATATAGAATATTGCATACTGCATATTCAGACTAACCGGCTCGCCTGTAATAGCATTAAACATGCCCACCCACAAGGCTATAGCTCCAGCAAGGAGGCCAAGCGCCATCAGGTAGCCTTTGTAATGCTCTGCAATTTCTTTTCGTAACAATGCGCCAAAGCGCGGTGCGCTGAATATATCGTTCATTTTTTGGTGTTTTTAAAGTGATTCAATAATTCGGGGCTGTTGCCGGTAACGGCGTTGAACAGTAGCTCGAGGTCTACCTTGCTGTAGTGGCCGGCGGTGTTTTTAAGTATCGCATTTTTACCGCGCATAGATTCTTCTTCATACAGCACAGGCATACCGGCAGTGTCGGCATAGGCGCCAAAAACCACAGATTCGGTAATGTCGTCGGTAGAAAGGTTGAGCGCTATTTCGCTGTTGTTCAGTATCACTACGGTATCTATCAGGCTGTCGAGGTCGCGCACCTGATGGGTAGATATTACAATGCACCTGTCGTCGGTAAGCACAGAGGCTATCAGCTTTCTGAATTGCACTTTCGAGGGTATATCCAATCCATTGGTGGGCTCGTCCATAATCAGCAGACTGGTATTGGCGGCAAGGCCAAAGGCTATCATGGCTTTTTTCTGTTGTCCAAACGATAGTTTATCCAGCGCCGACGACGGATCTACATCCAGCGCCTTTAGGTATTCAGTATACTGCGCTCTGTCGAACCGGGGATAAAAGCTACCTGTGCGCGACACAAACACTTCGGGAGTAACTGCCGGCACAAACAACTCTTCGGGTATGAAAAACAGGTCTTGCAGCACGCTTACCGGCCTGCCCGACACATTGCGGCCGTTTACCATGCAGGCTCCAGCCTCGGGGAAAGCAAGGCCCACCATATTTTTGAGCAGCGTAGATTTTCCTGCTCCGTTTTTCCCAAGCAATCCGTAGATGTGCCCTTTTTGTAGTTCGAGGTTCAGATTATTAAACAGCCGGCGTTTAGGCTTATAACTGAAGCTCATATTTTTGATAGAAACCATGCGCTTAGTGTATTAGTTAAATAGTACACTACAAAAGTAGATGTATTTTTTAGATCGCCAAATATTTTTTCCTAATTTTTTTGGTATGGGTTTTGCCTGAGGAATATCAGACCCTATCGTATTGCTCTGGCGCTGAATTTAACAAGAGAAATGAGTTGCATTGTTTCATTTTAGCCAATACCCGGTATTTCCCGTTACTGTGGCGCGAGCACATTAACCCATTCCTACACCTATCCACCGGCGCGGGCATAGAGCATTTGCAACCCGAAGCTGCGCTAAAGCACTATAACCAAAACCACACAAGAATAGACTATATAGTAACGCTAGGCGACAAAATACCCGCAACCATCGCCACGGCAACCGGCCGTCTGTCTGCCGTTATCGACGCCAATTACGAATGTATCTATACCACGACCATACACCATATTAGCTTGTATAGGTATAAAAAGTGAGGGTTGGAGGGCTGAAAGTAGTGACTATTGTATTTTTGGTATTATCTGGTTGTAGTTGCTGCACCACCGGAATTATTGAGCGGACTTGTTGGGGTTATTACCGATTTTACTACGCTCTGTTTATTTGACCCAATTTGCAATTGGCCAGTATCATGTTCTGAATAAGAAGCCAAAATAGGAATATGTAATGCTGACTGTAGCTTGATGATGGTGTCTAATGTGAGATTCTGTTTACCGCGTACAATCTTATTGATTTGCTGAGGTGTAACCTTCATTTTTTCTGCCAGATCTTTTTGAGACCAGCCCAATTCTTCAAGTTTCGCTAATACTTTAATTCCTATCATAAACGATTCCTTGAGCATATCCCTATGCTTAAAATTGCTTTCCAATTCGTCCAGGAACGTATCATCGCTTTCTGATACTAATGCGAGAAATTGCTCTTTATTTGCTTTCATTACTGCTCATTTAAAAAATCATTAAACGATGGTGCATCAAAAACTTGCTCTTCTACCAGATAGTCACGATATTTTTTTATCTTTTTTAGTTCAATGTTGGTGTGTTCCCTTTCTTCCATAAACTGTGTAAGCTTTATAGCGCCACCTGTTATCAAAAAACAATTATCGTCAATTTTAATCGCATATATTCGTAAGTAATTTTTTCGCCCCTTCTGACCTGCCAATTTCCTTACTTGATATTCATGATTATTTAAGGGCTTAAAAAATTCCTCCAATTTAGCGCCCTTAGCCCTTGCAAGTTTCATAATACTATCTTCTATGTCAAATGCGTTATCGATTATTGATTCCGCCAATTGTTCTATCGTTGCTTCTGCTGGTAGGTCGTTCCTGTTTTCAGAGAGGAAATGATAAACATAACTGAAGTCTTTCCACAATCTTAAAACTCTACGCAACTCGTGTTCCCCGGTTTCATTTACCGAATATAACCTACCGTCAAATATACGTACTATTTTCATGAAATCAACCTATAGGTTTATTTTTTTGCAATTTTCATTTTTCTAACTACCACTCCTATACTACTTCCAAACACACCTCATACAAAGTACACAAACACTGCAAGGCAAACGGTAACAATATAAAAATACACATTTACTCAGCTCATATAATACTAAAAGCCGCCACTCTGGCGGCTTTTAGTATTAATCAATGTTTTGCTCGTTTACTCATCGTCTCTATCTTCCTCTTCTTTATCGCGAGCTCGTTCTATAGAGTCTTGAGGGTTACGGAGGCCGGTTGGGGTCATGGTATACACGCTGTTGCCGCGAAAATCGTTATCGCTCCAGTTGCGCTCGTAGTTGATGCCTCTACGGTTATTTACGTTGATGTTAAACCATGTATAGTCCTCTATCGCATCGTTAAACTGTATGGTTTTACCCTGCGGCACCTGTACTGTGATAAGCGTTTGCTGGTTGCGAAACTTATCTTTATTGCTGATGCAAAAACCGCCCGGCAATGTTATCACACTATCCTTTTGTCCGATAGGGAAAGAAATATGTCCGGCCAGTTCGCGCGCTTTGTCTTTAGTGTTGCCGCGGCTAATTCGTGTCTGGTATATATGATATAGCGAATCGGGACTTTGTGTAACGCCAACCTTTACGGTATTGAGCCATAGCGAGTCTTTACTTACCAAATGAAACGGCATATCGTCGGTATCCTCATCCCAGTCGTTAAACCATCTTGCATGATTCAGTTGCATCCAAGCGCCAGGGGCGTCGCTTACATTTATATATAGTTTACCGCTTGTAGGTTGCTGCATCATAAAGGTGTCTTCCACCATAGCCTTCGATTTGAAATTGCCAGCTATTATACCGGCTACCGCTACCAGACTCATTATCCCGGCCATCCACAAAAAGGTGAATATATAGCTCAGGTAGTGGCGGCGGGTACGCACACCCATCAGCCGGCGCACTATCCATACCACCGTCGACAGAAACGGCACGCCCACCAGCAGCAGCACCCCAGCTACCACCATAGCATACTGATCGGGACCGCTCAGCATAAAATCTGTATAGGGGGTAATAACCGCTCCGGCAAACAACAAACCAGTAATGGCGCCAAACAATCCCAGCGCCACCATGCCGGCAACAAAAGCAAAAAACACTTTGAATAATATACCCACTACTCTACCCAGACCGCTACGATTGCGGGCCACATTTACCCGGCCGCCAGCCTGCGCTTCGGCTTTTATAGAGTTGATGTCTACCTTCTCGCCGCGCATCTCCAGCTTTTCGCTGGCAGCATTGGCATACGGCAGGGCTATCCATAGTATCACATATATAACAAACAATGTGCTGCCCAAAGACCCGGTAAACATACGCGGACCAAAGCCCCAATGCCATGTGTTGAGCAGATTATATATCCCGCTATTGATGATACCTAAGAGCAATGGCGCAGCAAATATGAGTCGGGGTATCCACACATCTACACGCAGGTATTCGGCAAGTCCGCCGCACACGCCGGCTATTATTTTATCGTCGGGGTTTCTGTACAGTCTTCTGGTAACCGTAGCCGCCAGATATTGCTCGGGTGTAATGGCCCACAGCAACAGGTATATGAAAAATAACGGACCGAGGAGCAATACAAATAGAACGCGCATAATTACCGGATCTATACCTACTCGTGCAGCCAGGGCGCTGCAAATACCAGCTATCACCTTGTCGCCGGCATTGCGGTAGAAACGTCCTTTGGTATATCCGCCGCCATTCCATTTGTTGGCTTCTGGCTGGGCTGGTTGCGGCTCCTCGCCTTCGGCAGCTTCTATATCTTCCAGCTTGCCTATACTTTCTGTTACCGCTTTTACATCGGCCTTGTTGATGCACACTGCGCCCCGCTGCAAGCGGTCGTTCAGCAATTCAGATATACGGTTTTCTATGTCGTTTATTATTTCGTCGGCGCTTTCTTCGTTGGCAAAATGCCTGCGCAGACTATCGGTATACTGTTTCAGTTCATGGTAGGCCGATTCTTCAATTGGTATTATTCTACCCTGAAAATTTATGTTGATGATCTTTTCCATTTTGTTGGTATAGAGGGGTTAATTATTGTTCTGTAATGGGTGGTAGTAAGCTTTCTTTGTTTTTTAGCGCATTCACTGCATAGGCCAGTTCGTTCCAGGTGTCTTCCAGTTCTTTGTAAAAAACTATGCCCTGGTCTGTGAGCGAAAAATATTTGCGGGGCGGCCCCGAGTTGCTCTCTACCCATCTGTACGAAAGCATGCCTGCGTTCTTTAATCGGGTAAGCAACGGATATAGCGTACCCTCCAGCACCATCAACTTCGATGCTTTCATCTCCTCCACAATATCGCTGGGGTACGCTTCGCCCCGCCTTATTACCGACAGGATGCAAAACTCCAGGATGCCCCTCCTCATCTGACTTTGTGTGGTTTCTATACTCATTTTTCTAACTGTTTAAAATCTTTGTTGTGTATTACGCAACAAAAGTAGGTATTTTCCAGTACTATGCAATATAAAGTACTGATTTTTTTTTACTACAGTGCTATCGACAGTAATAGCGCGGTAATAGTAGTGGGTAATAATAGGAATTATAGGAAAAAAGGATGCGGATAACAAGGATTATCTAACTCTGGTAAATTGAGCATTTAACGCAAATTCGCAACAATCTAGAATACTGGTTTACAGGCAAACTAATATGGAAATCTCAAATAAAATTGTGGATATCTTTTCCAGAATAAAACAGAACATACAGAGTTACGTCCGTAAATTTGTCCGTATCCGTAAATTTGTCCGTACATGCTTAATGTAAAATTCTACCTCGATAAAGCTGATAAAAATAGGTTATCGCCGATTCATCTCGTTATTAGACAGGGTGAGACTCAAATAAAAGTAGCCATAGGGGAAAAGATAAAAAAGAAAGATTGGGACACAAAATCTCAATTAGTTATTGAAACAGAATATCGATACAAATCTATTAACCGATATATAGCATTCCTAAAAAATGAAGTCGAGAAATACATTCATGATTCACCGATACTAATTGACAACAAACTAAAAGAAAAAATATTATCGTTAGTCGAAAGCAAAAGAAAAAATTCAGAAACTAATATACTTTGTGAACCTGAGTCTTTTTACGATGGCAAGCAAAGAGTTACATTTATTGATTTATTCGCAGGTGCCGGAGGCTTTAGCGAAGGATTTTTACAAGCTGAAACAGGAAATAAATTTTACGATTTTTTACTTGCAAGCGACATCAACGATAATTGTGAACTAACCCATTTGGCTCGATACAATTACCAACTTGGTCTTGAGATGGAATTCCAAAGACAGGATATTTCAGAGCCTGACTTCTTAGACAATCTAATAAAAAAGCTAAAGGGTAAGCAAGTAGATGTAGTTTGTGGTGGTCCACCTTGCCAAAGTTTTAGTCTTGCTGGAAGACGAAAAAAATTCGACAAAAAGGATGATTTATTTTCTCATTATATAAAGGTAATAAGGCAACTACGGCCTAAGTATTTTATCATGGAAAATGTCAAAGGCATCCTAACAAAAGAAGGTGGTAAAATCCGTGAAATGATTTTACAAGAGATTCGTTCGATTGTTGACTTAAAGGAATTTAGCCAGTTAGTGAATTTTGTAGCATACTTAAGAAAAATAGAAAAGGAACACCCGTTTATACTTGAATGTTATACGCTGCGGTTACAATTCGAGTCCGCTACAGATAGGAATTTAGAGGCGCTAAAAGAAAAATACATAGAAATTGTTGAAAATAAATTTAAAGTCCTTACCCCGAAAATAGCGGATTATAAAACAAGTAAAACTGATATAGGAATCAACACTATTAGGCACGGATTTAATCTACTTAAAAGAACAAACGAGCTTGCCTCCATCAGGAAAAAGGTAATCAATGAAAAGTCATACTGCAATCTTGATAATGACTTTTTCGCTGATGATTTTGATAATTTTTTAATGGCTATCGATTCAGATAACATTGTTGAGAGGATACATGATGCTTTTAGAGCTTTAAAACCGTCAGAACAATACATTCAAGAAGTTAATGAAATCATTAAGGCACTCGAAATATACGCATACTCATTTGATGAATGTATGGATGGTTTGTCAGAGTTTGTCAATAAGACAAACAAAATGAAAGAATTTAATGAAATACTCGCACATATCCGCCTATACAATATTGAAGAACCTTTTGTAGCGTTAGCGTCTGACTATGGTGTACCACAAAATAGAGAACGTGTATTGTTCATTGGTTGTAGAAAAGACCAAAGGTTAATCACAACGATACCACCCTCCGTGACAGGAACTGAAAAAGTAACAGTACTGGAAGCCCTATATGATCTTGATTTTTTGGGTAATGATGAAGAGAAGTTTAGTTACGAAAAAGTCAATCTTAAAGATAGGTTTAATGGGTCAACTGATAAAATGCTTGCGCTAGTTAGAAAACGCGGTATCGACGGAAAAATAGATAACAACAATGGACTGACATATGCTGAATGGAGTAAAAAAGGCAGACTTAATGGACGATTTGTGAATGCAAAGGCAGCTTTTTATGTTAGAAATTTTGAAGATCTAAATAATAATGGAATGCATTTGCCGGCACCACTACACAACCATAAAACAAGCAAGCAAAATGAAGATGTGGTAAAAAGGCTAAGTGTAATTTTGAATACAGGAGACTATGAAGAAGCTAAAAATAAATTGTCAATATTAGGTCTTAGTTCAGAAAAAAGAAACTATAATGTACTTAAACCACACGCGCAAAGTCCAACAGTTATGACAATTCCAGATGATTATATACATTACGCAAGTCCGAGAGCGCTAACTGTTAGAGAAATGGCGAGACTACAGTCATTTGACGATTCCTTTGTTTTTCAAGGAAAACGATCGACAGGTGGAGACAAGAGAAAAACTGAAGTGCCACAGTTTACGTTGGTAGGAAATGCCGTACCACCATTGATGGCCAGAGCTGTCGCAATGGAAGTTCTAAAAAACATTTGCTAAATCACATGAGAGCGCTATCTGTATTTGAAATAAAAAACATACAAATTTTAACCAAGTATTCTGTTGAATTCACACTTTTAGAGCCTACCAAAACAGGTCTTGAAAAGTCAATAATGGATGCAACGGGGTCTGTACGGCTGTATTTAAAAAGTAAAGGCATTCACGATTACAATTTGCAACAAAAAGGCCCAAATAACAAAATACAAGTAAATAGTAAACTAGTAGATAATAGTAGTATCATAAATTCAGTTGCGTCACTGTATAGACCTGAAACAAAAAACGGAGACCCAAGAATTTGGTTTAGTGGACTAACTAAATATGCAATCGCTAATGATATACTGTGCATAATTGCTGAAAGTGGCTTATTTTATGTCATAAATCTAACAAGAATTAATGTTGTAGCACTAGTTAATAGTACAATAAATAATCCTCTTAAAGAACTGGTAGATGGCATTAGAATATCATCAAATGCAATCGCAAATGAATTATTATCTCTATTACATGAAATAGCAAAGAGAGGCCCCATAAAAGCCCTCCTAAATGCTGATACTTCTATAGGAAGAACATTAGAATCTCTTTTGGGAATAGAAATAAACTCTTCTAAAAAACCCGACTATAAGGGAATTGAACTTAAATCTTACAGAGAAAAAAAAGGAAACAGAAAAACACTTTTTGCTCAAGTTTCAGATTGGGACCGCAGTAAATTCAAAAGTTCTGAAGAAATTTTGAACGCATTTGGATACAAACGAGGGCTAGATTTCAAACTATACTGTACAGTTTCTGCTATTGTCAGAAATTCACAAGGGCTTCAATTTCGTATTGATAGTACTATGAACCAGCTATTTGAAAATTCAGATAATGCAGAAATTTGCGACTTTGCAGTTTGGTCACTCGAAAAATTACATAGTAGATTACTTGAAAAACACAGTGAAACATTTTGGATTTCTGCTGAGTCATTGAAGATCGACGGGACGGAACATTTCATATACAAAAAGGTTGAACATACGAAAAAGCCTATGACTACCCAATTTGACATTTTACTAGAACGAGGTATAATAACAATGGATCATCTAATTAAAAGACAACCTAGTGGCAGAGTTTCCGAAAAAGGTCCTTTATTTAAGATAAAACCGGAAGCAACAAGTTTGTTATTCCCTCCCAGTCAAATTTATGATCTACTTACCCTGAGATAAATAGTGTTTTTCTATCGCTCCCATATTGCAAATAGATTTAGGCAACACCGATACTATTTTTCAAACAAACAGATAAAACAGATTTCATTTGCAGTAAATATCAAAAAACGACAACTAACACAAATAAATTTAATCGGGCAGCGCTTATTTACGAATATACACCCTTGTACCGGGAGCAATAAGTGTATACAGATCGTCGATATCGGCATTTTTGAGGGCTATGCAGCCGTCGGTCCAGCACACGCCCAGCTCTATCATGTCGTCGCCGCCCTTCCATATACCATGTATGCCCACGTCGCCGCCCAGCTGTGCGCCGGGCGGTATCTCGCCCTTGGCCTTCAGTCTGTTGAACCGGGCTATTGATGAATCGTTGGGGTAATTGATGAGCATAAACTTATGGTATTTCGATTGCGGATTCTTGCTCTGTATCGTAAACCAGCCCTCGGGCGTGCAGCGGTCGCCGGCCATTTTTTTGTTTTCCATAGGCTTTGGGCCAAACACCGCCTTGTACGACCGGATGAGCTTTCGCCGGTAATAAACTTCCAGATTGTATTTCGATTTGTTGACCACCACCATTACCGAATCGCGGTTCATAGTATCAGGGTTTATGGGCACGCGGCGGCCTATGGTGGGCGAAATAATCTCTGTTTCGGTTATACGCTTGCCGCCCAGTTCATATTGTACGGTGCGTACCGTATTGCCTTTCTTGTCTTTATGCTCGTCCAGTATATTCAGGTTGACCGGAACATCCTTGTTTTGGGCGATGGCTTGCATGCACAGCAGCGCGCACAGCAACGCAAACACTACCCTGCATGCCCTGTTCCACCGTCCGCCTATGCTATACTGTATTGCCACAGGCGCTAAAATATTTAAAAAAACCGGATTATTCCCGCTACGAGCCTTCACCCCAATGGCTATGGCTAACTAAACGGCGTTATCCGAACTGCCAGATTGATGACCCGCCCATCTATTGGCGCCCATAGCGGCTTGAACGATGGCGCGCTGATGCTGCCGGTATATATCTGTTCGTGGTTGGTTTGCCTGTAGTCGAGCAGATTTTCGCCATTCAGCGTTATGCTGAATTTCTTGCCTATTTTCCTTTCCACCATCATAGCGGCAAAAAAGTAACCCGGCGTCCGGGTATCGGCATCGCGGTACTGCCCGCCAAAATAGGAACCTTCCAGCCCTATGCGCCACTTGCCTTCCCACTCTTTTACGGCAGTAAACGCCATACGGTCGCGGGGTGTAAGGGGCATAAAATCGTTATCTGGCAGGTAGGTGCGGCGGGCATCGGTATAGGTATAGCCCAGGTATAGCTCTATGGTTTTTACCGTCAGTTTCACATAGGTGTCGAAGCCCATGGTAATTACCGGCTTGTCGGCATTGTAAAAAGTAACGGCGCCATTGGGGTATTGCCCGGCCACTATTGGGTCGGTAACCTCCGTTCTGAAGAAAGCATGGTTCAAAAACAGGCTCACATCCTTGCTTATGTCTTTCTTAAAATTACCTTCCAGATTATACCCCACCGACCGCTCTGCCTTAATACCATCCGGCAGCGGCAGCAACTGCTGCAGGCTGTAGTCCGTTATTTGTTGCTGCAGCGGATTGGGCGTTTTATACCCCATACCCACGCCGCCGCGAATGCCCCACACATCGTTAAACCTATGGAAGAACGCCACGCGCGGTAGTATAAAATCGCCATAGCTGGCAGTATGGTCGGCGCGCAGGCCGCCATCTATAGTTGTTTTTTCGCGCAGGTGCAGGGTGTATTGTGCAAATGCGCCTACTACATTGTTTTGGTAATCGGGCAGCGCAATGTCTACTGTAGCAGCTTTTTTTGTAAATGCATCACCAGTGGTATTGATGCCTGCCACAAGGTTATTTTTCCCGTGCGGCACGTATACCGATGCCTCGCCATAGTAGTTGATCTGCCCGGCGCGCTGGCTGTAGGTGTTGGTTGTTACATCGCGGTCAAAGGCGCTTATGCTACCCTTTAACGTTAGTTTGGCGGCGCCTTTTAGCGCACGTTCCACTATCAGTTCGCCGGTATGGCGCATGGTTTTGTTTTGCTCGTAGTAGCGGTGCACACTATCGGGCAGGCCGTTTATTACTTGCAGGTCGCCGCCCTTTCTTTGCTCAGCTGTGAGACTGTAACCGGCTATAATAGTGGTTTGCTGGTTGGGGTAAAAAAACAATCGTGGATGCAGCGTAGCGGTCTTTAGCTCAGGCACATCGCTTAGCCCATCGGCATTTACATCTACCGCAGCCTGCTGCGTATAGCCGCCAAAAAAGGTGTAGCCAAATTTTTTGTAGCGTTTGGCCGCATACATGTTCAGGTTTTGCTCGTTTAGCGTAGTGGCATTTAGCGTAAATATTGCCTCCTGACTTTCCTTTGGCCGTTTAGAGATAAGATTGACCAGCCCTGCTATGGCGCCGCCGCCATAGAGCGTAGATGCCGAACCCTTTACCAGCTCTACCTGCCGAAGATCGAGCGGGGCCACCTGTAGTATACCAAAGCCGCCGCTCAAACCATCGTACAGCGGCATACCGTCGCGAAGCATTTGCGTGTACTGACCGCTCAGTCCCTGTATGCGCACATTGGCATTGCCCGACACCACCGACGATTGCTGTATCTGCACCCCGCTCACATCGCCCAGTATACTTGCTATGTTGGCGGGCTTTATGGTGTTTTCTTCGCCCAGCTCTTCACCGCCCAATATCTCTACTTTCAGCGTTGCATTTTCTATGCGTTCGTTGTTGCGGGTGGTCGATAGTATGGTAATTTCTTCCAGTTCTTTACTGTCTTCAACAATTACCAATTCGTGCCAGTCATTGCTGGGCAGGGTTATTTTAAGGCTATCTACAACCTTGCCAAATTGCACGGCCATAAATATATGTTCGCCCTCAGGCAAATCAGTTATCACCACCCTCCCGCTGTCGTTGGTTATACTTCCATGACCATATTTGTCGGCCACTGCCACGCCCGGGGCCGGCTGCCAGCCTGCCTTATACCGAACCACTACGCGCAGCGCATGTTGCGCATTTGCCGCCGCCGACAACAAAACAAAACCTACTATTAGCCAGTACCTCATAACCGCATGTAAAGTTGAGCGCCAAAAATACAGGTAAACACATTACGATAAACGCCTACGGTTTTACCGCTTTCAGAAATTTACCATTGGCATCAAAAATCAGGTCTTTACTTTTTACTTCGGCCTCATATTGCGTTTCGCCGCCTGCCAGCGTTAGTTTAGCCGCTTCTTTTATACCTGCGCCCGCATAGTTTTGAGTAATATAAGCCGTAGCAGCAGCCGGTAATTGGGTGGGTTTTATGGTTGTTTCGGTTTCCTTAAGGCTGCCATCGGGCGTAAATACAGCTGCCATTTTTAACGAGTTCTGTATAAAGTTGACCTCATACCCATCTTTTTCGCGCTCCCACTTTGCGCCTGTAGCGCCCGGAAAATTTTTAGTAAATGCTGACTTCACCGGAATGGGCGCTTTATCTGCACTTATGTGCTGTGCATTGGCGGTAGCAATCCCCCCCAAAAAAAAATAAAAAAATATTTCATAAAACACATTTTAAAGGAGTGACATTATAAATACAAGCCACCCCGTTTGCAAAAAAAGGCAAAATTGGCATAAAATTGTTTTATTACATATGAAACAAATGAAATTCTGCGAGCTGTTTTTCAACTTTAGAAAAAAACAAGCCAAAATTTAGAATTCTACACTTTGATTGGCAAGAAAATCTTGGGTTTTAGTAAATTACCTATTTATTAAAATAATTTTTAATAATATTAAACGCTTGGAAATATCAAGATATCACAATTATTCTCCCTCCGAATTTTGCTTAGATTTTCTCTGCTTCATCATATTTCCCACTCCTACCATACATCCCGAGATTCCCGTTACTTTCAAGAATGTAATACTCACCATGTGAATTTCCATCAGTATAAATTACGTTCCCATTTTCAGTTTTTTCTTGAATCTGGTCGACCATTTCTTCTCCATTTTTAAGAACTACTTTCATATTAAGCCTTCCCTGACCGTCTTTAAAAAGCAATAAAACAGCTCCCGACAAGCTTTTATCACTCCTCCATTTTCCTATAATTTGCCCGTTAATGTTACCAGCAGAGCCTGTCTTAATATCTTGATCAGGTGTAGATCCAAATACTTCAATTTCTAAATCTGGAGTAAAACTGGTGCTTGCCCAAGCTCCAGATTCAATACCTTGATTATTAATGTAGTAAGAAATCCATAACTTATCGAAATGTTTCCTTTTATTTCTAAGTTCTGTTGCAATTGCCTTGAGCGTATTTGTGTCAACTTTCTTATTCAAATTCACCACAAGATTGCAAATATTTAGCGCACGAATTTTCTCCGTTAAAATCTCAAATTTAACATCATTTGGGATTTTTGGAGCATTATCCGAACAAGAAGCTATTGCAAAAAAAGGCACAAATAATATTCTTCTCATAACATAGCTATAAAACCAAACAACACATAAATGGTCATGCAATTCGTAAATGTACTAAAAAAACATCAAACTATACATATATATGTTATTCAAATTCGCAGCAATGGAATTCACTAAACTGACTACATTCTACATATTATTTGCATGCAAAATTGATTTAGGGGATAGCCTAACATTAGCTATTCATATCTGTAGCTATTCTCATAACCGGCAACATGAAATTGCTTTAATCTTACATAAAGATAA
>CAIRYK010000090.1 GCA_903882805.1 uncultured Bacteroidota bacterium
AAACTCTCCATTGTAAATGAAGTGTTCGAAACTGACTGATTTTCTCAATGTTATTTTCGGAAATCAATCGTTTCAATTAAATTATATTCGCTTTCTTAATCCCAAATCACTTCGGGATCATTCCTGTAGGTAACCAACTTCATGGTTACCTGCTGTTGCTTATTTTTTATTTTTCCCAATCTTTCAAAGACCTTTAAACCCCACACCCTTTCGGGCAGCTCCTGCGCTCTCGCAGGATAAGTTTATGTTGTTAGTGTCGGAGACTTGAACCCCGCAGCAGCCTGTCTGCCACACCATCGTTTGTTACTATTTTAAGAACTTTTCGTTTACTTTGCGTTAACCGCTAATCGCAAACGGAGTGCAAAGGTAAGTGGCTTTCTCTAAACCGCCAAATTTAATTTTGAAAACCGCTTCAAGAATTAAACTTATTGTTGCTTTTATTAACCTTTACTTAAAGAACTTTGTTATTGCCCCGTTTGATTGGGAGTGCAAAGGTAGGAATAGTTTCGGCACCACCAAGCTTATTTTCACAATCAGCATGCTCAAAATGAGCGTCAACTGACATAAAAAATGCTGAAAATAGCCTCCAATAAGGCTTTCACGCGATTCGGAACGTGGATGTATTCTTCAAAAAAACAGCGATACTTCAGAACGAATCGCTAACACCCATAATCACTTTAAACGCCAAAGTAATATACTGAGCTACTAAAACACCTATCAACGGTAATATAAAACGCTCAAGAGTGAATATAGCTATATGCAAGACCCCTTCTGCGCAAATAACACATCCAAATGAAAGAAAAACCAAATATTACAAACTGCTTTGGTTACACACGGCACCATCAGTTCAAACTAATAGCATTTTTCTGAACCAATTATCAATTAAAAGCTATTTTTGCTTTTATGAACCTCGAATTCAACAAGAACGACGACGCCATGCGCCTGGCAGTGAGCCAGATGAAACAACGCCATGCTGTAATAGCACAGGGGGGCGGTAAAAAAGCTATGGAAAAAGCCCGTGAAAAGGGTAAAATGGCTCCGCGCGAGCGCATACAATACCTTATAGATAAAAGTAGCGTGTTTACCGAACTGGGCGCTTTCACCGGATACGACATGTATAAGGAGCACGGCGGCTGCCCTGCTGGCGGTACAATTGCAGGTCTTGGATATGTAAGAGGCAGAATGTGTATGATTGTGGCTAACGACAACACTGTGAAAGCTGGCGCATGGTTCCCAATAACCGGCAAGAAAAACCTGAGGATGCAGGAAATTGCCATGGAGAACAATTTGCCGGTGATATATATAGTAGATAGCGCGGGAGTTTATTTGCCTATGCAAGACGAAATATTCCCTGACAAAGAACATTTCGGTAGAATTTTCAGGAACAACGCCCAAATGAGCGCTATGGGTATCACACAGATTGCTGCCGTTATGGGTAGTTGCGTTGCAGGCGGAGCTTACCTACCGATAATGAGCGATGAAACGCTGATGGTTGAAGGCAATGGCTCAATTTTCCTTGCAGGACCGTATCTTGTAAAAGCAGCCATAGGCGAAGATGCCGATATACAAGCTTTGGGCGGCGCTAAAATGCATACTGAGATAAGCGGCATAGCCGATTATAAATTTGATACAGAAAAGGAATGTCTGGATCAGGTACGTAGAATAATAGACAAAATTGGAGAACAACCTCGCCAGGGTTTCGACAGAATAAAGGCAGTAGCTCCACTTAAAGAACCCAACGAAATCTACGGTATTGTTTCTCCCCAAAACAACAAACAATACGATGTTGTAGATGTTATTAAATGCATTGTAGACAATTCAGAATTCGACCAATTTAAGGAAGACTACGGTAAAACAATAGTGTGCGGTTACGCACGAGTTGATGGCTGGGCAGTAGGTATTGTTGCTAACCAACGCAAAATTGTAAAAAGTGGAAAAGGCGAAATGCAGCTGGGCGGGGTAATATATAATGATAGCGCCGACAAAGCTGCGCGTTTTATAATGAACTGTAACCAGAAAAAAATACCATTAGTATTTTTGCAAGATGTTACCGGCTTTATGGTTGGGACTCATAGCGAAAATTCAGGAATAATTAAGGATGGCGCAAAGCTGGTGAATGCAGTTGCCAATTCTGTTGTTCCCAAAATCACGATCATTATCGGCAATTCGTACGGCGCAGGCAACTATGCAATGTGCGGTAAGGCCTACGACCCACGGTTCATTTATGCATGGCCAAACGCTAAAATAGCCGTTATGGGCGGTGAACAGGCGGCAAAAACGCTATTGCAAATACAGGTGGCTTCGCTGAAAGCAAAAGGCGAAATTATTGACCCCGAGAAAGAAAAAGAACTGCTAAAAGAAATAATAGACAAATACGACGCACAAACAAGCTCTTACTATGCCGCAGCACGGTTGTGGGTAGACGAGATCATTGACCCAGCAGAAACGCGCAATGTAATATCTGAAGGAATTAATGCAGCAAACCATTCTCAGACGAATAAAGAATTTAAAATGGGTGTATTTCAGGTGTAATAATATCCATTTTGCAATACCGCACATCGCTACCCTACTCAGGTAGCGATGTGTTTTAAAGTAGCAATAGCCCGCCGAACTAAATAAGGTTATTATTAGATTGTTTACCTTTCGAACTTTGTAGATGATAGAGATAAAAAATGTAAAAAAGAGCTTTGGCGACAAAGTAGTGCTGCAAGATGTATCGGCAAACATGGAGGCTGGAAAAACCAATCTTATCATTGGCGCAAGCGGTAGCGGCAAAACCGTATTGATGAAAATAATGATTGGTTTGATGGCGGTAGATGCAGGCGAAGTCATCTACGAAGGTAGAGATTTGGTAAAAATGGATGAAAAAGAACTCAAAGACCTAAGGAAGCAAATAGGCATGCTTTTTCAGGGTGGAGCATTGTTTGACAGCAAAACAGTAGAAGACAATGTAATGTTTCCGCTTGACATGTTCACAAAAATGTCGCATGCCGAAAAGCAAAAGCGTGTAAATGAAGTACTGGATAGGGTAAACTTAAAAGACGTCAACAAAAAATTCCCAGCAGAAATAAGCGGAGGAATGAAGAAACGAGTAGCGCTGGCAAGAGCTATAGTGCAAAACCCAAAATACCTTTTTTGCGACGAGCCAAACTCCGGCCTCGACCCCCAAACATCGCTGGTTATAGACAGATTGGTTAAAGAAATCACTACCGAATTCAATATCACAACAATCATCAATACCCACGACATGAATACGGTTATGGAGAGCGGCGACCATATAGTATACATGTATCAGGGAAACAAGCAATGGGAAGGATCGAACAAAGAAATCATATTCAGCAAAGATGAACGATTGAATTCATTCATTTTCGCTTCCGAGTTCCTTACAAAAGCAAAGGAAATGAGCATGATGGAGGCAAAAAACAGTATCGGCAATAAGTAGGTGATCCATAAAGCATACTTTTCACTCGAAAAATCTTGATTATTCTAAAATATAATTGTGCATCAATAAAATCTGGCACAATTATTTCTGTGTTTTTTGAAGTACCCACATACTTCACTATTTTTGTAACAACTGTATATGCACAAACTATATCACATAAAAGACTTCATTGAGTGGAAGGCATTTGGCGTTTGCTCTGCAATAGGCGAGCGCATGGGTGTAGCGTCTTCCCGTATCCGGTTATGGTTTATATACATATCGTTCCTTACTATGGGATCGCCTGTTATAGTGTATATGGTGCTGGCCTTTTGGATGAATATTAAGAGATACATACTGCAAACACGCCGTAATCCGCTGAAGTGGCTGTAGAGGCATTGATCATTCACGCAAATAATTACTAAGAAACCGTAGCATCTATCACCCTTTTTGCTTGTTACTACGCGTTTAATACGCTCGAAGGATTGAGTTTATTAACCCCAGATTACTATACAAAGTACAAGAACAACAATCCCGTTCAAAAGATTGGGCGGCTGGATATAAGTTTTTAAAAAAAGTATTACCTTGCAAGTTCAGAAAAATATTAAGTTGGCTATGTCACACCGTTGGAGAAATATATTATTATCGCTATCTGTAGCATCTATCCTTTTTGCTGCCTGCAATAGGAAATACAGCAGCGACGATCCGCTACCTACATCCTATTCGCCATCCATTATCATCAACAGCGATAATCAGGTTGTTTATGCATTTCACCCTACTACCGGAAAAAAGAACTGGGAGTTGAGTATGCCCTCATTATCGGGCCTGATAAGCACAGAGTTTACACCGTCACCTTTGCTATATAAAGGAAGTCTTTACCTTACCAGCATCAATTCAGATACTATATACAAGGTTAACGCAAAGACCGGAAAACTCATTAAAAAACTGGTAACAGATCCATTCCATTCTTTCACAGTTGTGGCGAGCCCGATTGCTGATGGTAAAATGCTTTATCTGGCCACAACCAATAACTTTATCTATGCGCTGGATACTGCCGATGGAAAAGTGATTTGGGAATGGGATGCAGGCTCGCCAATAATATCTTCGCCAACTATTTATGATGGCAAAATTTACTTTGGCACTACCGGTGGCACCGTTTTTGCGCTCGATAAAAACACCGGTCCTATTATAGACCCAACGAGTGGAGCAGAAGTACCAGTTTGGGCATATACCCCCATTAGCCCTTATACAAGCTTGCCAAGCGCCAAATTCGTATCTTCTGCGTGCGTTCATCCACCTTATTTGTATATTGGTAGCGTATCAGACAGTACAATGTATTGCTTGTACCTAAACCCAACTGTTGAAACGCCACCTACTTATGCAGGCGTTGAACGCTGGAGATATAAAACAAACGGCGGCATTTACAGTTCGCCTACAGCTAAAGCCGGTCGTGTAATATTCGGCAGCAACGACTTCCATATTTATTGTCTCGACACATCTATCGATTCATCGAGAGGGCGTATTGTACCTACCAAAATATGGAGCGACAGTACTCGCAGTCAAATTTACTCTTCACCATTTATCGCGAACCAGATTGTATATATCGGCTGTCATGATTACAACTTGTATGCAATTAACATAATAGATGGTAAAGTTAAATGGACGTATAAAACAAATGGTTTGATTAAATCTAGCCCGCTTGAATACCGCGGCATGGTATATGTAGGCAGCTACGACAAAAACCTGTATGCCATCGATTCGGCAACAGGTACGCTAAAATGGTACCAAAACACAAACGGCAACATAGAATGTTCGCCAGTGCTCGACGACCTATCTGGCAACAGTTTTAATTCAGGTATAAGCGGCTTTGTGCAATAGTTGCACAGTAATGTAAAAATAAATGTGAAGCCCCTGCGATGAAAGCGGGGGCTTCCTGTTTTTATGAAACAAAGCAGCGCCCTTAACTGCAACGTATATACCAATTATCAGAATACAACAATTTATTTTCCAAAATCCCTATCTTTAAATGAAAATATCAGAAAGCGCTGAAAACAAACACCTTGTGCGCACAGCGATACCTTCAGCCTTATTAAAATGCTATACGCAATAGTAGATATAGAAACAACCGGAAGTTATGCAGCCGCAAACGGCATAACAGAAATTGGCATTGTGATACACGACGGGGTAAAAATATTACACTTCTACGAAAGCCTTGTAAATCCACAGATGCCTATACCCTACTTCATACAGAAGCTGACCGGTATTGATAATGGTATGGTGGCCAATGCACCCAGATTTGATGAAATTGCCGCTCAGGTATTTGAATTGCTACAAGACAAAGTTTTTGTAGCGCACAATGTCAACTTCGACTACTCCTTCCTGAAGCTGCATTTGCAAAATGCCGGGTTCGAACTCAATACGAAAAAGCTATGTACCGTTCGCTTATCACGCAAAGTACTTCCCGGACTGAATGGTTATAGTCTTGGTAAGTTAACCCAACGATTAGGCATTAACCACACCATGCATCACCGCGCCGGCGGCGATGCGCTGGCTACTGCCGACCTTTTGGCCATAATAGTAGCAAAAGATACAGAAGGAGTAATAGATGGTATGCTAAAAGGTAAAACGAGCGAACAATACTTACCGCCCCATTTACCTGTAGAGCATCTGGAACGCTTACCATCCACTCCTGGCGTTTATTACTTTTTCGATGACAAGGGAAAGACAATTTATATTGGCAAGGCAAAAAACATAAGAAAAAGGGTAAAAAGCCACTTTTCTAACAACAAAACCAATCGGCAGAAACAGGACTTCCTGCGCGAAACACACCGGATAAGCTATAAACAATGTGCCACCGAATTAATGGCGCACATACTGGAAAGCGCTGAAATACGTAGGTTGTGGCCTGTGCATAACCGTAGTCAGCGTGGGTATTTGCCGCAATATGGCCTTATAACCTACGAAGATATGCAGGGCTACAAGCGTTTTGCGATCGAAAAACAGCGACGCAGCTACAACCCAATTTATACTTTCAACACCCTTATTGAGGGACATAACCGTTTGCGCAAACTTGTAGAAGAATTTGGACTGTGCCTTCGTTTGTGCAATCTTGCCACAACTTGCGACTGCGCAACGCACAAACCTGTGGAAGCATACAATGAAATGGCCAAAAACGCCATCAACTGGCTAAAGAATCAGTTACCCACCTTTGCGCTTATAGATGTAGGCATGGACGACAACGACCACAGCTGTATACTAATGAAAGAGGGCAATTTATACGGTATGGGCTACCTAACCGACAAAAGAGAGCAATTGTTATCTGTGGATACTGTAATGGCCAACATTGAACCTTTGCAAGACAACGACTACATACGCAACCTGGTGATTCGCCACGCCAGCGAGTTTCCCGAAAAATGTGTGCTGTTTAAATAATCGGGAATTTACATTACCGTGTTCTACAATAAAGTCGGCAACCCAGATAATTGTTGGGGATTGGCTAACTTGCACCTGTTATTTTGATAAACTAATAGCGGCAATACCATGGCTAATGCGATCATTAAAGTAGACAACCTAAAAAAAAACTACGGAACTTTTGAAGCGGTAAAAGGTATAAGCTTCGAAGTAATGGAAGGCGAGATTTTCGGGCTTCTTGGTCCCAACGGGGCTGGCAAAACAACAACGCTTGAAATTATAGAAACATTGCGCAATAAAACATCGGGTAAAGTAGAAGTAGATGGCAAAGACCTGGACAAAGAACCGCAGGCTATTAAAAACATTATAGGGGTGCAATTGCAGGCGGCAGGATACTACCCTAATCTCAACCTAAAACAAATAATTGAACTTTTTGCCGGGCTGTATAACAAACCAACCGACCCAATGGCTTTGCTGGATACAGTGAATCTGCGCGACAAAGCCAAAAACAAATTTAAAGACTTGTCCGGTGGACAAAAACAACGCTTTTCTATAGCCACGACGCTCATTAACGAGCCTAAAATAATATTCCTGGACGAACCAACTACCGGCCTCGATCCGCAAGCAAGACGCAACCTGTGGGACCTGATCATACAATTGCGCCAAAATGGCAAAACAGTAGTCATTACAACGCACTATATGGATGAAGCCGAAGTACTTTGCGACCGGGTAGCCATTGTAGACAACGGGCATATCATAGCATTGAGTACGCCGAATGAACTGATAGACCGTCTATTGGCAACGGGGTTCAGACGCCCAAAAGCAGTGAAAGAAGCAAATCTGGAGGATGTATTTCTGAATATGACCGGCAAAGAATGGCGGGAGGGATAAACAGTGACGCGGATACCGTGATGAAATAAGGCATTAATAAAATTCAAGTTGGCAAAAAATTTAGTTCCTTTGCCGCATATTATTATGACTGAGCCTACACGCGCAATACAGACAAGCTATCCGGTAATGGAACATTTTTACACCTTGCAGGGCGAAGGTGTACATACTGGTAAGGCTGCATATTTTATACGGCTTGGCGGATGCGATGTTGGTTGTGTGTGGTGCGATGTGAAAGAGAGCTGGGATGCAGCAGCACACCCGCTAATGACTACAACAGATATTACAGCCATGGCTGCCGCCGAACCAGGACGAATAGCTGTAATAACAGGCGGGGAACCTGCAATGCACAACCTCACCGATATTTGCACGCAGCTACACGGAGCCGGATTCAAGACACATATCGAAACATCGGGAGCCCACCTACTATCTGGAGATTTGGACTGGGTTACGTTGTCGCCTAAGAAATTCAAAGCTCCGCTCGACGAGAACTTCGTAAAAGCCCATGAACTAAAAATAGTGGTCTTCCACAAATCTGACCTGGAATGGGCTGAAGAGCACGCTGCAAAAGTAAACGGCGAATGTAAACTCTACCTTCAGCCCGAATGGAGCAAACGGGAAACAATTACACCCTTAATAATTGAGTATATTAAACGCCATCCCAAATGGCAATTATCTTTGCAAACACACAAATACATTAACATTCCTTAGTTTATGAATTGGATACAAGTAGTGGTACTTGGTATTGTAGAAGGCATTACCGAATTTTTGCCTATCTCCAGCACCGGACATATGATAATTGCCAGCTCTATAATGGGCATAAGTGAAGATGCTTTTACCAAGTTATTCGAGGTTTGCATCCAGTTTGGCGCCATTCTCTCTGTGGTAGCGATGTATTGGCGTAAGTTTTTCGACTTTGCCAAATGGCAGTTTTATGTAAAGCTCATTGTGGCCTTTATACCTGCTGCCATATGTGGCGCATTGTTTTCAAAACAAATAGATGCGCTGCTCGAGAGTAGCTTCACCGTTGGCATGAGTTTCTTGATAGGAGGCATTGTACTTTTATTTGTAGACAAAATATTTAAAAATGGAAATCTGGAACACGAGCGCGAAATTGGCTTCCCAAAGGCTTTTCTTATTGGTTGTTTTCAGGTGTTGGCTATGGTGCCCGGCGTTTCGCGCAGCGCGGCTACCATTGTAGGCGGACTCCAGCAAAAACTCAGTCGCAAACTGGCTACCGAGTTTTCGTTTTATCTCACCATCCCTACCATGACAGCGGCATCAGCTAAAAAGCTTTGGGATTTCTATAAAGCCCATGATCATCATTTTGCCTTTGAACAGGGGCAACTCAGTATGCTGATTGCTGGCAACATTATTGCTTTCATCGTAGCATTTATTGCCATTAAAACATTTATAGCCTATGTGCAGAAACACACCTTCCGGGCATTTGGCGTATACCGCATAATAGCAGGCATAGCCGTACTAGCGTTGATAGGGGCCGGCATAATAAAGAAAAACGAGGCTAAAGAAACTGAGCCGGCCAAGCAGACGGCACTGGTAAAAACGCCTGCTCAAATCACCATTAATCCGGCGCTTCACAACTAACAAGTACCGTGATTATTGTATAGCCAGCAACAATAAGGGTATCAAAATTCTCTTTGCTAATTAATTATTAAAAGGCGCGGCGTTATCGCTCTTTTATTACCTTTGCTATTGTAAAAATTAAGACATACCAGAACCAACTAACAACATATGGGCTACGTTAAAGACCTTTTTAAAGTAAAGGCTGATGAGCAAGCTAAAGAGATAAAAAGCATCATTGAACAGCACGGCAACAAAAAAATTGAAGACGTAACACTGGCGCAGGTATATCAGGGTATGCGCGGTATCACTGGTCTTGTAACCGAAACTTCATTACTGGATGCCAACGAAGGTATCCGTTTCCGCGGATTTTCTATTCCTGAATTGAGAGAAAAGCTGCCAAAGGTGGAAGGCGGCAACGAGCCCCTACCCGAAGGTCTTTTCTACTTGATGCTCATAGGCGAAACCCCGACAGCTGAACATGTAGACCATATTTCTGCTACCTGGGCCCGCCGCTCTCACGTACCTAATTATGTATTCGATGTTATAGAATCATTCCCTGTTTCCGCTCACCCTATGACTCAGTTCACAGCTGCGGTTTTGGCTTTGGGCACAGAATCTAAATTTGCAAAAGCATATAACGAGGGTATAAGCAAAAAAGAATATTGGAGCTATGTGTATGAAGATACCATGACGCTCATCGCTCGCCTGCCCCGTATAGCTGCATATATCTACCGTCGCAAATACAAAAATGGCGATCACATCCAGCCTGATGGCATGCTCGACTGGAGCGGTAACTTCGCCCACATGCTGGGTTATGAAGACGAAAGCTTTAAAGAGTTGATGCGTTTGTACCTGACTATACATGCCGACCACGAAGGCGGTAATGTATCTGCTCATGCTACTCACCTCGTAGGTTCAGCTCTGAGCGATCCTTATTTGTCATTTGCAGCAGGTATGACCGGACTTGCAGGCCCATTACATGGCCTTGCAAATCAGGAAGTAATCCGCTGGATTGAAGAAATGTGTAAAGAACTGAGCAGCGACTCTCCTACCAAGGAACAGATAGCTGACTACATTCACAAAACACTGAAAGCTGGTAAAGTTGTTCCCGGATATGGTCACGCTGTATTGCGCAAAACAGATCCTCGATTTGTAGCTCAAATGGAATTTGCAAAACGCCATTGCGCAGACGACCCAACCGTACAAACCGTATGGAATGTTTATGAAGTAGCGCCGCCAATTTTGGAAAGCACTGGTAAAATCAAAAACCCATGGCCAAACGTTGATGCCCATTCAGGCGCATTGCTCAAACATTATGGCCTTATCGAAGAAGATTTCTATACCGTATTGTTCGGCGTATCGCGCGCGTTGGGCGTGCTGGCCAGTCTTTGCTGGGATCGCGCATTGGGCTTCCCAATCGAGCGTCCGAAATCAATTACTACAGAATGGGTTAAGAATTTTGTAGCCAACAGCTAATAGCACAACAACATCAAATTATAATCCATAACAGAAAGCGACCGATAGTTTTACTTTCGGTCGCTTTCTATTATGGATTATCGTATTAACTCACTTACCTATAACGAGTAACAATACTGCCTTCGCGGTAGCTCATAGCATCAACAAACTGAACCTTATTTTAAGTATTTTTGTTGTTTAAAGCCTAAATGATTTGCCAGCAACCGTTTTTTTAATCACGCCGCCATTTACACAACTCAATACCCCCTACCCTGCTACGGCCTACCTAAAGGGCTTTTTAAATACCCGAAACATTAGCTCGTTTCAGGCCGATCTGGGTATAGAGGTTACGATAGCTTTGTTTTCAAAAAACGGATTAGTAGACCTTTTCGATGCAGTAAACAAATTAGCTATTCCTGAGGGCGGATGGAAATCGGCCCGAATCATAGCGCTGCAAGAAGACTATATCAACACAATAGACGATACCATACGCTTTCTGCAAGGCGCCAACCCAACGCTTGCGCATTACATAGCCAAACGCAACTACCTTCCCGAGGCTGCGCGTTTCACTCAACTCGAAGATCTGGAATGGGCTTTTGGCGCTATGGGTATACAAGATCGCGCCAAACATCTGGCCACTATGTACCTTGAAGACCTGAGCGACCTAATAATGGAGTGTGTAGATCCTCATTTTGGCTTTAGTAGATATGCGGAACGATTAGGCAGGTCGGCAAATAGCTTCGACGAGCTGTACAATAACCTACAACAACCATATACCTACATCGATCGACTGCTAATAAATATTTTGTCGCAAAAAATGGCCTCGGTAAGACCGGCGCTGGTTGCAGTTTCGGTTCCCTTTCCCGGCAATCTTTATTCCGGTTTCCGTTGCGCCCAATGGATAAAAAAGAACTATCCCGAAGTGAAACTGGCTATGGGCGGCGGCTTTCCCAATACCGAACTTCGCTCGCTTTCCGACCCTCGCGTATTCGAGTTTTTCGACTACATAACGCTCGATGACGGCGAGGCGCCGCTCGAGAACCTCATTCATTTTATTGAGGGCAAAAAAACAGCAGAAGATCTGAAACGCACATTTGCGCTAAGTAATGGCGCCGTTACCTATAACGACAATAAGAACTGCAAAGACTACAGGCAGGGGGCCGTAGGTACACCCGACTACAGCGATTTTCTGCTCAACAAATACATATCTGCCATAGAAGTGCGCAACCCTATGCACAGCCTCTGGAGCGATGGGCGGTGGAACAAACTTACCATGGCTCATGGCTGCTATTGGGCAAAATGCACATTCTGCGACATTTCGCTGGACTACATCAAACAATATGAACCTATAACCGCCGTAACACTCTGCAACAGAATAGAAGAAATTATCGCGCAAACCGGACAGACAGGTTTTCATTTCGTAGACGAAGCCGCGCCGCCGGCGTTGATGCGCTCGCTGGCGCTCGAAATAATAAGCCGAAAAATAACCATTAGCTGGTGGACCAATGTGCGTTTTGAAAAAAGCTTCACCCGCGACCTATGCCAGTTATTAAAAGCGTCGGGCTGCATTGCTGTATCGGGCGGACTGGAAGTGGCCTCCGACAGATTATTGCAACTTATCAACAAGGGCATTACAGTGGCGCAGGTTGCGCGCGTTAATAAAAACTTCTCAGAAGCTGGCATCATGGTGCATGCCTACCTCATGTATGGCTTTCCTACCCAAACTGCACAGGAAACAATAGACTCGCTCGAGATGGTTCGACAGATGTTTCAGGCAGGCATTCTACAATCGGCGTTCTGGCACCAGTTTGCCATGACGGCGCACAGCCCCGTGGGTATGGAGCCGCAAAAATATGGCGTAGTAAAAGAAACTGAAGCAATAGGAACATTCGCCAACAACGACATAGTTCATCACGACCCAAAGGGCGCAGATCATGAGGCCTACACAGATGGATTAAAAAAATCATTATTCAACTACATGCATGGCGCTTGTTTCGATTATCCATTACAAAAATGGTTCGATTTCAAAACGCCCAAAACCACCGTAAAACCAGACTATATAAGTGGCATTCTCAACGAAGAAGAGTATACAAGCGCTAACCCTACCGCCAAGGTAATTTGGCTGGGGAAAACGCCAACTGTAGATATTAGTACCAAATCGAAAAAAGGAAGTACATGGGAAGTATGCACCCTTACTTTCGAAACAAAGCGAGAAACATTAAGCATTAAGGTTAACGAACCGATGGGCAGCTGGCTTGCGGGTATGCTCGCAAAAATGAGCCCGGGCAACAACAAAACCTACACCTGGCAAGAAATAAAAGAAGATTACGAGGCGGCTGGACTGGAAGATTTCGAACTATTTTGGGATAACAAACCCGTAAATAGCTTATATAAAGCAGGCCTGTTTCGTTTTTAGTTTATTGTTAATATGCTATGCCCTAGCGCACGATTAGTATTTATACATTAAATTTGAAGTGACTCTCTTCGCTGCAATCCATAAATCATGCGCCAAAGTATAAATACTATAGCTCAGTTTTGTAAAATCCGACTGGTAATACTGGCTATTATCCTGTGCGGAGCTATTAGCGTACATGGTCAAAAAACAAGGCAAAAAGAAGATGGCGTAGCAGCTGGTCCTATGTCGTGCAAAATTGCGGGCAAGGTAGTCAGCATATTGCAGTACGTAGATGCCGCCGATTCCGGAAGTATTTGCGCCAGATGTCCGTGTTATGCACGCGTACGCATTATGGAACTGATTGCATGCGGGCAGGCTGTTACCGTGCCGCTTTATTCGGGCGATACTATAGAAATTAAGTTTACAAAATCGCTGCAACCGTCTGGTTATGGCAGAAAACGCCGTAAAGCTCCCGGCCTGAAGGAGGGAGATATTTTTACTGCCTATACCGAACAACGCCTGAAAATGGGCGCTACAGACCAGTTTGTTATTTACGACTATACGCTCAAAAAATAACTTCCGGGCTTATAAGTAAGCCAACATTTCCTCCAGATACTTCCTTTCATTGCTCAATCGGGGCACCTTATTTTGCCCACCCAACTTGCCTTTATCTTTCAGCCAGCGCTTGAAACCGTCTTTAGGCATCTGATGCACTATAGGCATACGCAAGGCTATGTCTTTATATCGTTTGGCCTCATAGTCTGAATTGATAGCCTGTAGCGACTTATCGAGCAGTGAAGTAAAGTGCTCCAGCGTTACCGGCAAATGTTCAAACTCTATCACCCATTCGTGGGCGCCATTATCTTCGCCTGTCATATACACCGGCGCTGCCGAATAGTCTACCACTACGGCGCCGGTTTCTGCACAGGCTACCGCTATTGCATTATCAGCATTATCCACAATCAACTCTTCTCCAAAAGCATTAATGAAGTGTTTTAATCGGCCGCTTACCTTAATCCGGAATGGATCGAGCGAAGTGAACTGTATTGTATCGCCCACCAGGTAGCGCCACAAACCGCCATTGGTACTGATCACTATAGCATAATTCTTATAAAGTTCCACGTCCTTGAGTGTGAGTGTGCGAGGCGATTCCTTGCCGTATTCATCCATCGGCATAAACTCGTAAAATATGCCGTGATTCAAAAACAGCAACATACCTTCTTCATCTTCTCTGTCCTGCGCCGCAAAAAAACCTTCCGATGCATTGTAGGTTTCTCTGTAATACATATTTGGCGACGGCACAAACTGCTCAAACTGCCTGCGGTACGGTATAAAATTGACACCGCCATGAATGTACAACTCCAGATTAGGCCATATATCCAGTAAATTGTTGGCGCCAGTTATCTCAAATATTCTCTTGATGAGAACTATCGTCCATGTGGGCACTCCAGCTATATAGGTCACATTTTCAGCTATAGTGCTGTGCGCCATGCGCTCTATTTTTGCTTCCCATTCCGTCATCAAGGCTATACTCAATTCTGGTGTGCGAAACAACTGACCTGCAAATGGCATATTCTGCAGCATAACCGCCGATAGGTCGCCAAAAAACGAAGCGGCATTCAACTGATTTACCTGATGGCTACCGCCCAATAGTAGGCACTTACCCGATGTAAGATTGGACTGTGGATTTTGCCGCAGATAGAGCGCCAATACATCTTTGCCGCCGCGGTAATGGGTATCGTCCAGCGATTCCTTGCTTACCGGTATAAACTTGCTCTTATCGCTTGTTGTCCCGCTCGACTTTGCGAACCAAGTAATAGGCGATGGCCACAAAATATTCTGATGCCCTTCCAGTATGCGCTGTATGTAGGGCTTGAGCGTTTCATAATCGTTTATCGGTACGCTGCGTTGAAATTCGCTAATGCTGCCTAAGTTTTCAAAATTATATTTCTTTCCATACTCGGTAAACTGCGCCGACCCCACCAGATTATTAAACACTTGCTGCTGTGTATCTATGGGGTTATGCATAAAATTATCTATTGCGCTTTGGCGCAACTTGATAAAAGCTTTGAATGCCGGACTGATAATACTCATAATACGAAAAATAAAAAAAACTAAACGCCAATAAAACAAAGCTCCGTTACCGGCTATGCTCTATTGACCCACCTATGGCTTCACAGGCCACAGATGCTCTTTGCGCCTGAGTACAAAGTTCTGACCAAGGTACACTTTTCTTACCTGTTCGTCGGCAGCTAATTCCTCTGCCGAACCAGCCTTCAGTATCCGGCCTTCAAAAAGCAGGTAGGCGCGATCGGTAATAGATAGTGTTTCCTGTACATTATGGTCTGTTATAAGGATACCAATATTCTTAAATTTCAATGCGGCTACTATACTCTGTATATCTTCTACCGCTATAGGGTCTATACCCGCAAATGGCTCGTCGAGGAGTATAAACTTTGGATTTACCGCCAGCGCCCGCGCTATTTCTGTTCTGCGTCGTTCGCCGCCGCTCAGCACATCGCCGGGGCTTTTGCGCACATGCCCCAGGTGAAACTCTTCGAGCAAGTCTTCCAGCTTTTTACGCTGTTCCCCACGGGTGAGCTTTGTCATTTCCAGCACTGCCGATATATTATCTTCTACCGAAAGTTTTCTGAAAATCGAAGCCTCCTGCGGCAGGTAGCCTATGCCCATTTGCGCACGCTTGTACATGGGCAAGGCGGTGATATTCTCTCCATCCAGAAACACATTGCCTTTGTCGGGCTTTACCAGCCCCACCACCATGTAAAACGAAGTGGTTTTACCGGCTCCGTTAGGACCAAGCAAACCTACAATCTCCCCCTGATTCACATCAAACGACACATTGTTTACTACTGTGCGTCTGCCGTATTGTTTTACAAGTCCTTCGGTATGTATTTTCAACTGTGGCCTTTTGTGCAAAAATAACAAATAGGCAGGAGTTTTCGCTAACGCCAATTTCAGTGAATATGCTAAAATTTAGCTACCGTCAGGCATCAACCAAGCAGCGTTTTCACCACTGCTGGCAAAAACGCTGTTCCAATTACAATGTACCGGCTATTCGCCTTTGAACACCGGCTTCCTTTTCTCCAAAAATGCTTGTACGCCTTCTCTGAAGTCGTAAGATGCCCCGGCCAATGCCTGCACCTTCTTCTCTGCCTCCAGTTGTTCTTGCAGACTGTTGTTGTACGTTACATTGAGCAGGCGTTTGGTAAGTCCTATCCCCTTGGTAGGCATTTGAGCAAGGTTCATGGCCATTTTCTTACTTTCCGCTTCAAATTCGTCGTCGGCATAGCATTTATATATCATGCCCATGGCCACCGCTTCTGTCGCGGTTACCTTGTCGCCGGTCATCATCAGGGCAGCAGCGCGCTGCAGTCCCACAAGGCGCGGCAACATATAGGTGCCCCCGCTATCGGGTATCAACCCTATTTTGCTGAACGCCTGTATAAACGACGCGCTATTGGCGGCAAGCACTATATCGCATGCCAATGCAATATTTGCGCCTGCTCCGGCTGCAACGCCGTTTACAGCGGCTATGATCGGTTTTTCTATCGTTCTTAGTCTTGTTATTGCCGGATTGTAGTGCTCGGCTACCATACGCTCAAACTCCTCGGGCGTTGGGTTCATTGCCTCGCTTAGGTCCTGCCCAGAGCAAAAACCCTTACCTGCGCCGGTAAGATATATACACCTGATATCAACATCGGCTGCACAATCATCCAGATAAGCCTGTAGTGTCAGCGCCATTTCGCGGTTGTAACTATTATATTTTTCAGGCCTGTTCAGGGTTATATACCCTACTCCATTTTCTTTATGTAGTAATACTGCGCTCATACTTCAAAGGTACATTTAGTTGCGAAATACCCAATAACGGCAATGGTAATATTACCTATATGCTATACCATACGGAGCTACATTTCATCAACCAAGATTGACAAAATGTAAAGCAAACCATACTTTTTGTAAATTTTGCCTACCTTTGAGAAAAATTGCACATGATCCCCTATTTATCGTTACCCAACCTCTTCAAATGGCCCGGACTGGCTTTGATACTATTCGGTTACCTATACGGCAGCGCCTATAGCTACAACCCCGACGACGTAACCCACCTGGGTGGCCTCATCATTCAGGCATCTATTATGGCCGGATATATTATGGTTGCTGCAGCAAGAGAAAAATCTGAAGATGAGTGGATCAGGCATATACGCCTAACCTCTTTGCAATGGAGCGTTTTCCTATATATTTTGCTCCGGCTATCTTTCAAATGCGCAGCTTTTTTCACTACCGATCCCTCACTATTGCCGCATTGGCAAATAAACACTTTGTTGATGTTTTATATAGCGCTTTTCTACTACCAGATGTACATAAAAGACGGCATAACTAAACTTTGGGGAGGAAGCCGCAATGAGAAATAGCATAAAAGTGGAACGCGCAAAAAGGAACATTACGCAGGAAGAACTGGCCAACCAAATACAAATTTCAAGACAATCGATAAACGCAATTGAGACGGGAAAATTTGTGCCATCTACTATTCTGGCCTTAAAAATTGCCCGATATTTCGGCGCAACTGTTGAACAAATTTTCGAATTGGAAGCCACCGACTAAAACAATATTAAAGCCAACAAACACACCAGCAATGAAAAAAACGATTATCACGCTAGTAGCCGCATTCTTAGCGCTAACCGGATTCGCCCAGCCGGGAGTAAAAGAAGGTAAAGCCCTAAAAAAGCTATCTGAACAATACAACAAAGGCGAATACAAAGCGCTATTTGAAATGCTGAGCGACGAATTTAAAGCCGCAACTTCGGAAAAAGACATCACAGATTTTTATGCCAACAACATCCGGAAAAGCTATGGCAAGATCATAGCATGGCAAGATTTGGGCATGGGCAATTTTAAAGTAAAAATGGAGCACGGCATGCTCGACCTCGCGCTGGTAGCCAACGATGAAGGTAAAATAGGCGGCATGAACTGGGCTCCTGCCGAGGAGGTAAAACCAGCAAAAAAAACTACCCCAAAAATCATAAAATCGAACAATAAAAAAACAACCAAACTCGAACGTATCATTGATTCGCTGGCCACAGCGCACCTGCAAAACCCTGTTAACTGCGGGCTGGCAATAGGCATCATAAAGGCCGGCAAAACAACTACCTACTTCTACGGAGCCACAAAAAAGACAGGAGGCCTGCTCCCTGGCGATAATACGCTTTTCGAGATAGGGTCGATAACCAAAACATTTACCGGCACAATACTCGCACACGCTATCAACGAAGGCCGTATGAACCTTGAGGACGATATTACCAAATACCTGCCCGCCGGCTACGACAACCTGTCGTTTAAAGGTAAAGGCATAAAAATTAAGCACCTCGCCAACCACACTTCGCGCCTGCCCGCAGTGCCCGAAAACATGCAAAATCAAAAAGACTTTGACAAAAACAATCCCTACAAAAACTACAGTACCGAAATGCTGCTGGACTACCTGAAAACGGTAACGCTCGACACGTTTCCCGGAGCCATCAACGAATATTCCAACATGTCTGTGGCTCTGCTTGGCGTCATACTGGAAGGTGTTTACAACAAAGGATACGACGAACTGGTTAGCGACATAATTCTAAAGCCGCTAAACATGAAAAGCACCGTTTTTAAAACACCTACGCCTACTGCCAAATCGCCGTTAAAGATGGCTTCCGGCTACAATGGCGAAACCGGGGTTACTACCCCTGTATGGGACTTTCAAGCATTTGCATCGGCAGGCGGGCTAAAATCTACCATTGGAGACATGCTAAAATACCTGAAAGCCAACATGGATGAAACCAATGCCGATATGAAACTTGCACACCAAACCACCTACAAAGACGCCACAAACGAGGTAGCCATAAACTGGATAATAAAAACCAACCGCGACAAGCACACCCTGATATGGCACAATGGCCGCACCTATGGTTTCTCCAGTTTTTGCGGCTATGTAAAAGAAAAAGGCAACGGAGTAGTTGTGCTCAACAATTCGGGGGTAAATATTGATGTGCTGGCGGTGCAGCTTTTGGGCGCTATGGCTAAGGAGTAAGGAAAAAAGATGAAAAATATCTACTGATTTTCGCCTCCGTTTTTACTCATTAATTTCCCTACTTTTGCAAAAAATCTAAAAAACCGGGATGCGTAGCTGGTGGTGGAAAATATTGGGCGGTGTACTTGTAGGCTGGACTGTAGTAGCCGGATTTTTATTGCCCGTGCCCAGACTGGATATTCTTAATGAAACCATCCGCAATCTCTACTTTCACGTGCCCATGTGGTTTACAATGATTGTCTTGTTTGCGGTAGCCTTTACCTATTCTATCCGTTACCTCATCACGGGCAATCTGCAAGACGATATATATGCCGTGCAGTTTACCAATACAGGCATATTCTTCAGCATTTTAGGTATGCTCACGGGCATGGAGTGGGCGCAATATACATGGGGCGCAGCGTGGAGCAACGACCCTAAGCAGCTGGGCACGGCTATGTGTATGCTTATTTATTTTGCGTACATCATATTACGCAGCGGACTCAAAGACGAAGAGAAGAAAGCAAAAATCAGCGCGGTGTACAATGTGTTTGCATTTGCAATGATGATACCGCTGATATTCATACTCCCCCGTATGGTCGATTCCCTTCATCCCGGCAACGGCGGTAATCCAGCATTTGCAAAATATGACCTCGACAGCCATATGCGCATTGTATTCTACCCCGCAGTTTTGGGCTGGATTCTCACCGGCGTATGGATTGCAAAACTAAAAGTGCGTGTAGACCTGATCAGTTACAAACGGGACAACGCATTCCAAATTAACTTTGAAAAGAAAATATCCAATGGGTAAACGAACGCTATCTACACTTTTACTGTTGCTGATAACTACAGGCATATGCAGCGCCGAGACCGAAATGGCGGACACCATGAGGTCGAATGGCAAAATATACGTTGTAATTACGGTATTAGCAACTATATTTGCGGGAATTTTTGCGTATCTGGTTTATCTGGATAGAAAAATAAAAAAACTGGAAAAAGAATAAATCATCATTTTACTCACTCAAACTAAAAAAAACAAAGTGAATAACGCAACTAAGCCAACACAAGAAGCTCATTACAGCTTTTTTCAGGGTGTGGAGCGCAACTTTGATAAAGCTGCACAATACACTCGTTTCGAATCAGGTATTCTTGAGCAGATCAAAGCCTGCAACTCCGTATATCGCATGAAATATCCGGTGCGCATCGGAGATAAAATTGAAGTTATAGAAGCCTACCGTGTGCAGCACTCACACCACAAGCTTCCCTGTAAAGGCGGTATCCGCTACAGCATGGATGTAAATCAGGACGAAGTGATGGCGTTGGCTGCGTTGATGACCTACAAGTGCGCGATAGTAAACGTACCATTTGGCGGCGCAAAGGGCGGTATCAAAATCAACCCTAAAAATTACAGCGTTTTCGAACTCGAAAAAATAACTCGTCGCTATGCTTCTGAGCTCGTGAAGAAAAACTTCATAGGCCCCGGCATCGACGTTCCTGCTCCCGACTACGGAACAGGTCCACGTGAAATGAGCTGGATAGTAGATACATACGCATCGCTGAAACCAGGTGAAGTTGACGCATTGGCTTGTATCACTGGCAAACCTGTTACTCAGGGCGGTGTTCGCGGTCGTACAGAAGCTACTGGTCTGGGCGTATACTATGGTATCCGCGAGGTATGTAATACTGCCGAAGACATGAAAAAGCTGGGTCTGGAAGTAGGTATAGAAGGCAAAAAAGTTATCGTTCAGGGTTTGGGCAACGTGGGCTACCATGCTGCTAAATTCTTCTACGACAACGGCGCTATCATTGTAGGCGTTGCTGAATATGAAGGCGGCATCTATGACGAAAAAGGTCTGGATATCTATAAAGTGGTTGAATACCGTAAGTCTACAGGTTCTATCATGAACTACCCAGGCGCAACAAACATCGTTAACAGCGCTGAAACACTGGAGCAACCTTGCGATATCCTGATACCAGCGGCTTTGGAAAACGTGATCAACGGCGGTAACGCTGCGCGTATTCAGGCTAAAATCATCGGCGAAGGCGCTAACGGTCCTTTGACTCCTGAAGCAGACGAAATACTGAACCAAAAAGGCGTGATAGTAGTGCCAGATATGTACCTGAATGCAGGCGGCGTAACGGTTTCTTACTTCGAGTGGTTGAAAAACCTGAGCCACGTTCGTTTTGGCCGTATGGACAAACGCTTCAGCGAAAACCAAAACAGCTCAATCCTTGCATCTGTAGAAAGCCTTACCGGTAAAAAAGTTACCGCTATCGAGCGCACGCAAATATTGCATGGTCCTGATGAAGTTGATCTGGTGTACTCTGGTCTGGAAGACACAATGATCGGCTCATACCACGAGATCCGCGAAGCTTTGTTGAGCCTTGACAACAAGGTAGATATGCGTACAGCAGCCTTCACTGTTGCTATCAACAAGGTTGGCGTTTCTTATGAAGAACTGGGTATCTTCCCATAGTTGATATTTGTTACATTTCACAAAGGTCGCCCCACAAGGCGGCCTTTGTTCGTTTATGCATTTTGCCAATGCTACCGCACAAAGGTGTACAAGAAGATTCATTACACCAGATCGATTAAAATTCGGCGATAGCACATGCCATTGCTCAGTTAGCCCCTACAGGTTTGTAGTTGCGTTATGTATTATTTATAAACTGCGCCCCGGAGGGTCGCAACAATGCCCGCATGGCGGTTTTTAATGTCAAAACGGCATTATTTGCAAATACGCTTATTTCGCTTAACATTTACTAATTTTATCAATATCCTTTTGTTTAACCTAAAATACGACTTATGAAACGACTTATGACACTATTGCTGGCAGTTAGTGCCGGCCTAAAATGCTACGCACAAGCCCCCGAACTGCAATGGCAACGCGCCTCTGGCGGCAACGGCAATGACTACGCCTATAGCCTCAGACAAACCCGCGACAGTGGCTTCATTGTAGCCGGATTCAGTAACTCTTACGATGGCGATATCACCACAGCCCGTGGCGGCGACGACTATTGGGTGCAAAAAACAAATGATACAGGTGCAATAGTTTGGCAAAAAACCTATGGCGGCGGCCAAACCGACAATGCAAAGTCTGTACGACAAACAACAGACGGCGGCTATATCATCGCCGGTTTCACCAACTCTACTGATGGTCAGGTTACGGGCAACCATGGCACATACGACTACTGGGTAGTAAAAACCGACGATACCGGTGGTATAGTATGGCAAAAGTGCTATGGCGGCAGCGGATGGGATCAAGCTAATGATATACAACAAACAACCGATGGCGGATATATTGTAGCCGGGTATAGCCGGTCGGCCGACGGGCAGGTAACCGGACACCACGGACTGGCGTCGTTTGCTGACTTCTGGGTGGTAAAAATAAACGATACGGGAGCCATAGAATGGCAACAATCGTTTGGCGGCGCCGACGCCGATATGGCGACCTCTGTGATTGAAACAAGCGACGGTTCCTTCACTGTTGCAGGCTATACCCTTTCGCACGATGGAGATATCACAAGCTATCGCGGCCAAAACGATTATTGGCTGCTTAATATCTCGGCAGCTGGCGCATTGCGGTGGCAAAAAAACTATGGCGGCATCAACCACGACAACGCTACCAAAGTATTACAGACAAACGATGGCGGCTACGTAGTTTCCGGATATACCGCATCGTCAGACGGCGATGTTACGGGCTTTCACGGACTAAGCGATGTATGGATTGTAAAAACCGATGATACTGGTGCGCTGTTATGGCAAAAAACTTTTGGCGGCAGCGCTTTAGATCAGGCGCACGCTATCTTTCAAACAGCCGATTCTGGTTATGTCATCGCCGGCGTCACCAACTCGCACGATGGAGATGTAGCAGGGATACATGGCACAAGTACCATGCAGGACTATTGGGTGGCAAAGCTAAGCGATACCGGTGCGCTGCAATGGCAAAAATGCCTTGGCGGTACCGGTGTAGAATATGGATTCGACATTGTGCCGACTTTTGACAGTGGATACGCAGTAGCCGGCATGGCCTCTTCCGGCGATGGCGACGTAACCGGCCTTCACTTTGTCAACGATTTTTGGTTAGTTAAGCTGAAAGATACCGTATCGGTAAGTTTACTCGCCCAAAACTCAAACATACTGCCGCTGAAAGGTATTAGATTTCTGCCCAACCCTACTAATGACCTGGTAAAAATTTCAGGTATTAGTTGCACACCAGCATTTATGCGAATTTATAACGCATTTGGGCAGATAGTAGCATTTAGCCAAAACTCGGCCTATTGCAGTCTTTCTTCTCTACCCGCCGGAGTGTATATAGTACGGGCATTCGGTGCAGGGGACGAATTAATAAGTCAAGGTAAAATAATAAAACAATAAAATTCATCCTTCAAATGCGCGAAGAGGTTAAGTATGGCTTTTACCTGTGTGTTGGACCTCAGGATGGCTCGTAACATTCAAATATCTGCGCTGCGATACACACAATCAGATGCGCATACAAGGCTGCAAAACGCCAATTTAGCCATCCAAACGCCAATTTTAACTAATCCACAAAACAATTATTCAACTATCTTTGCAAGGTTATTAACGCATAAAATTTTTTTCACCCGATGGCATTTGATATTGATCTCATTCAAAAAGTTTATGAACAACTACCCGGCAAGGTAGCTGCTGCCCGCAAACTGTTAGGCCGCCCGCTTACGCTTGCTGAAAAGACACTGTATTCCCACACCTGCGAAACAGCCGAAACAGCCTATGTGCGCGGAAAAGACTATGTAAATTTCGCACCAGACCGCGTAGCTATGCAGGATGCAACTGCGCAAATGGCGTTGTTACAATTCAGCACTTGCGGACGCGACAAAGTAGCAGTGCCCAGCACTGTGCATTGCGACCACCTTATACAGGCAAAAAATGGCGCTGCAAGCGACCTCGCAACAGCTATAGATACTAACAAAGAAGTGTACGACTTCCTGGCATCTATATCAAACAAATATGGCATTGGTTTCTGGCGCGCCGGCGCTGGTATCATCCATCAGGTAGTATTAGAAAACTACGCCTTCCCCGGCGGAATGATGATAGGTACAGATAGCCATACGCCAAATGCAGGCGGATTGGGTATGATAGCCATTGGCGTAGGCGGCGCCGACGCTGTTGACGTTATGGCAGGCCTGCCATGGGAGCTGAAAATGCCCAAGCTGATAGGCGTAAAGCTGACCGGCGAAATGAGCGGCTGGACATCGGCTAAAGATATTATCCTGAAAGTAGCGGGTATCCTTACCGTAAAAGGCGGTACTGGCGCTATTGTAGAATATTTTGGCGAAGGCGCTGAAAGCCTGAGCTGCACCGGTAAAGCAACTATTTGTAACATGGGCGCAGAAATAGGCGCTACCTGTTCTATGTTTGCCTACGACGAAAAAATGGGCGATTATCTGCGCGGCACAAGCCGTGAGGAAATTGCAGCATTGGCAAATGGCGTAGCCGCTGATCTGAGATCAGACAATGAGGTGTACGACAACCCTGCTGCATACTACGACCAGTTGATTGAAATTAACCTCAACGAACTGGAACCACATGTAAACGGCCCGTTCACGCCCGACTTAGCTACACCAATCAGCCAAATGGCTGCCGCGGTTAAGGAACATGGCTGGCCCGACGCAGTGGAAGTTGCCCTGATAGGCTCTTGCACCAACTCGTCTTACGAAGACATTTCTCGTTCCGCATTCATCGCCCGCAATGCTATGGCAAAGGGCCTGAAAGCAAAAAGCGAATTTACTATCACTCCGGGTTCTGAACTGGTTCGTTACACCATCGAACGCGACGGTATGCTGGCTACTTTCGATGAAATGGGCGGCGTAGTGCTGGCTAATGCCTGCGGCCCATGTATAGGCCAATGGGCGCGCCACGTATCCGACCCATCTAAGAAAAATACCATCATCACTTCTTTCAACAGAAACTTTGCTAAGCGTAACGACGGCCTGTCGTCTACACACGCATTCGTTGCTTCGCCAGAAATAGTTACAGCGCTGGCTATTGCAGGTAGTTTGTCGTTCAATCCGCTTACCGATACATTAAAAAATGCAGCCGGCGAAGATGTGAAACTCGACGAACCACAGGGCTTTGAAATGCCGCCGCTTGGTTTTGCAGTAGAAGATGCCGGCTATGTAGCCCCAGCCGAAAACGGCGCAGGCGTGCAGGTAATAGTAGACGAAAAAAGCGAGCGTTTGCAACTGTTGCAACCATTTGCCGGTTGGGATGGCAACGACATGAAGGGACTGAAACTCCTCATTAAGGCTTTTGGTAAATGCACTACCGACCATATCTCTATGGCAGGCCCATGGTTGAAATTCCGCGGTCACCTCGACAACATATCTAACAACATGCTGATAGGCGCAGTAAACGCTTTCAATATGGATACCAATAAAGTGAAGAATGCGCTTACTGGCGAGTATGGCGAAGTGCCACAGGTAGCCCGCGCATACAAAGCTCAGGGCCTGGGCAGCATAGTAGTAGGCGACGAAAACTATGGCGAAGGCAGCAGCCGCGAACATGCGGCAATGGAGCCACGTCACTTGGGTGTTAACGTGATATTGGTGAAGAGCTTCGCACGTATACATGAAACTAACCTGAAAAAGCAAGGTATGCTGGCCATAACCTTTGCCGACAAGCAGGACTATGACAAAATACAAGAAGACGATACAATCGACGTAATTGGCCTAACAACCTTCACTCCCGGCGAACAACTGACGCTGGTATTGAATCATAAAGATGGCAGCGCAGATCATATCAAAGTAAATCAGTCGTATAACGAACAGCAAATCGAGTGGTTCAAAGCGGGCGGCGCCCTCAATGTAATCCGCAGAAACTTTGCTGCTAATGCATAATTGAGCAATAAGTAATAAACAATAAGACCTGCCACAATCCGGCAGGTCTTATTGTTTATACTATTACCAACAAAAAAGCCTAAGGAAGAATCCAAAGGCTTTGCTTTTTAAACTTGATAAGGGTCTATAGTCGGTTCACTAAAATCGTTGTATAAATCAACTATTTTGACAGTTTATATCCCAGCGAAAACCGGAAGTACGGAGCCGATAACGCTGTATTTACATTGTACCCTGCCTGCACATTGCTTTTCACATTTGCCTGTTGCAACAGCGCATCTACCATAAGGCGCGGCGTTACATCGTAGGTAACACCCACCATGTACCCTGCACGAAACACATAGTCTGCAGGCGTAGCATATTGCGTAGGGTTGTAGGCGCTAAACGGAGTACCGGTGTATTTTATTTTGTCGGTAAGTAGTGGCACTGCGGGAGCCGGAGCAGTTGATCTTGCCATAGTACTTATGCTATCCACCCTCATTATCGGTCCGCTATTGTAGGTATCTTCTTGTATGTTAATCAGTTTGCCGTAAACCATATTTACGCCACCGTAAACAGACAATGAAGACGTAACCTTATATTTAAGCAATACTGGCAACTCAAGCTCCAGGTAATTGCCGCCAATAGCATGGTATTTCCTAATAGAATCGTGCGTTTGGCTGTATGTGTACTTTCTTATCCAGAACGTGTCAACGAAACCACCGCCCATACTTATATAGGCCTTAGCGCTATCGCGCAACTGAACAACACCGTCGTCGTTTACTTTATAGTAAGTTTGTACACCGCCAATACTACGGGTTGCCAAATTTGCATACTTTACAGATGGCTGCAACACTGCCGATATCCGCTTGGTAATATTGGCCTGCACATAGGGGGCCGCAACCACCTTTTGCCCTGCCTGATTATTAAACCCGCGTTCGAATCCAACTTTAATTCCAAAATCAAACAATCTGAAATCGCGCTTTTGTTTTGCAGCCGCAGTTTCTTTTTGCTCAGTTTGCTGCTTTTTTTGCAAACTGTCCTTTTTGTTGGCGCCTACTTCTTTGCTACTATTTGCGTTTACTTCAGCGGCAGATAGGTCTGCAGGGCCATGCACATTTGTTCCGGCATTTACAGCATAATCACTGCTGCCATCATATTCAGTCTGCAAACCTTGCAAACCTGTGCCGGTAGTTTTCTTATTGTTTATGCCGTTAGTATAATTCCCACCGCGGCCTTTGGTTATGTTTCTATTGGTATACCTATTACCATTTCGGTTCTTAACAATGCTGTTAGGCTTGTTTGTTGCGCTGGTGGTTTGGTTATCAATGTTATCATTTGCTGCAGTTCCGTTCGCTGGTTCGGTAACAGCATCCGTATGCTTGCTCAGATTGTTATCCAAGTTTGTGTGCTCATCGGTTGAGAGTTGTATAACCGTGATTGGAGCTGCTGCAATGGCAGTTTGGCTATTTGCGTTATTCTCATCTGCTCTATTATTCACCGTTGCGGCTACATACCCCTCGTCGCTGTTATTATGGGCGACATATTCCCGAGCCATATTGGCGCCCACAAACACCAATAACGCCAGTATTGCAAAGTAAGCCGGGGCACGGTAGGGAGCAGGCGCCTTTTTAGGCGGCGCTGCTGCCAGTTTTTTCTCCAGCGCATTCCACGCCATAGGCGGCGGGGCCTCGGTGTAGCCATCGAGCGCGCTTTTGAAAAAGTCATCAATATGTTCCCTGTTGTTTTCCATTTTCATTCTTATTACTTCATGAGGTGTTGCACTTTCTCCTTCAATCTCTTCCTGGCATCGTTCAGATGCCATCTGCTATTGTTCTCATTTATATTTAATAGTTTACCAATTTCTTTATGCGAGTAGTTTTCAAATACAAATAGATTAAAAACCAATCGTTGAGTATCGGGCAGCGTGTCTATCACTTTCAGTAATTCCTTACTCGACAACCGCTCCACCGAGTCACTATTTACATAGGCGTCTTCCGGTTGAATTTCCTTTGCGCACTGTGTTTCTTTAATTCCTTTTCGCAAATGGTCGGTTACTGTATTGACCACTATTCGCCTTATCCACCCTTCAAAAGCGCCTTGAAATGAATAAGTTTCCAATTTAGAAAACACTTTGTAAAAGCTATCGTTCAATATTTCCTGGGCAGCATGTTCATTATTATACATATACCTGCGTATCACGCCATAAGCTGCCGGCGCATACGTATCATACAGTTTTCGCTGAGCCGCCGGCAACTGGGCAATACAATCCCTTATCAGTATCCTGAGTTCACTGTGTCCCGAAAATTCTCTTTCGGTTGCAGTCAAGGGTATGCTTATGTTCACCAGTTCAGCCAATGCCTTAAAATTATATATTTATGCGCTCCATACTACCAATCAAATAGTTAGACGAGGCGCTAAATGCAAATGTTAGCGCTGCAAAAAAATATTTTCCGGGTACTAACATTCACTTATGGCTACTCGTCAATTGTATAGCCATAAGTGTGTTTGGTTGCAACAAGATAAAGTACTAATAAATATACGCCGCTTTTTGGTGTTTTGTACTTAACTTTTCTCCTTAAAACACTGTTGAGGTGTTTTGTTAATTTTCCGGCGGCCGATAAAACGTCCGTCTATTGTAAATGATGCCGATCCGCAATGGCAAGGCTAAACCAATAAAAGATGAAAAAACTTATCTCATTTTACCTACTGCTACTAACGTCTTCGACTATTTGGGCGCAATCAAAACGCATCAACGAGAATTTCAACACTATCTGCGTTTCCTCTACCAGCGGAATATATCCTTGGATGACCTACAACCCGCTACCAGCTACCATACCCAACGGACAATGGAAATGTGCACCCGGCGAAGGGCGAGATGGAACTAACGGTATAGCGTGCACCGGTTATTACAGCAGCGCTTTCCATCTCGACACTTCGTATTTACTTTCGGGATTATTGAATTTTAGCTCCATTGTTAATCCCGTTCGCCTGCGGTTCGATAGTAAGACAACCAAAATAACCCAAGGCGGGAAACTGCTCATATTTACAACAACCGACAGCCTGTTGGGCGGCGGAGCACGACTATCCGACATTACGCCATCACTACTCCCCGTTATCAGCTCTGCCGACTCATCAGATTGGGTTACACATACCATCGATATGTCTAACTACAAAGACAGCGCATCCTTTTATATAGCTTTCATGTACACATCTCCCGAAACATCTGGCAGCATATGGTATCTCGATAATATTATTACCGATACATCTGACCTTACCAACGTACCAGGCAATCCAGCTATTGGCGGCAAAAGCGCATTTACGGTCAATGGCAATTATACTAATAACGGCCTGCACGTAAGCTATAACATGGCTAATGCCGGTATGTACAAACTAACGCTTACCGACCTTTCGGGCAGGGAATTGTATGCCGACTTTGTGCGTTCAAACGAAGGTGCCGGAGCATTAAACATCAACAATATTAATCTCAACGCAGGTATGTATCTGCTCAAAATGAACAACGAAACGAGTGGCGCGGTCGTAAAAATAATTGTCTATTAAAACATAAAAAGTAATACAATACCTAAACCAACAATAACTCCGGACTGACCATTATGAAAAAATCTCTGTTTGCTTCTTTGATATTGCTGTCCAGTTACTGTTCTTTTGGTCAGGCTACCACCCTCAATCAGGATTTCAATATTCCTTGCACTTCGTTTACCGGGCTTCCGTCTGGTTGGGCAATTTACAATCCTGTACTTGGCACTTTCCCCGATGGCGCATGGCATTGCGGACCAACAAATGGCCGGGCAAATACGCCTGGTATATTGTGCACAGGCTACTACAGCGGCAGCTTTCATTTAGATACTTCGTTTCTTATATCGCCACAACTCAACTTGAGTACTTATTCCGGCAACCGTTTGTTCTTACGTTTCGATACAAAAACATCCAATATACATCAGGGTGGCAAACTTTCCTTGCTGGTATCAACAAGTCCATCCGCAACATTCAACACATACATAGATCTTTCGCTGGGCGTTGCGCCTATTTTCAGCAATGCCGATTCATCGGACTGGGTAACGCACGAAGCCGATATGTCGGGTTTCACCTCGGCTGGCAATATGTATATTGCCTTCCGGTATACTTCGCCGTCAAATTCCGGAAACATCTGGCTTCTCGACAACATCAATCTTTCTGTGTCGAGTGTAAATATTGCGCCCTCACCGTTTGGTAACTTCCCGTTTGGGGTAATAGGCAATGCCACTAGGCCGCAAATAAAACTATCGTGCACTGTACCAGCCGACGGCCACTACCAACTAACCATTTGCGATATGATGGGCCGTCGCGTGCATCAGCAATCGTTACTCAACCAAAAAGGCGATAACATTATCTCCCTAAACGACCTTGACCTGCTGCCCGGCATGCACTTTCTGCAACTCACGGATGGCGTGAATTATGCTGTTGCTAAGGCTATGGTGCAGTAGCCAACCTATGCAACCCAATGCGGGAAAATTAAAATGAAAGATAAAAATATACAAAACCACTACTAACATTTCTTTCGTGTACTACGCCTTATAAACGTTGGGCTTTCCAAAATCTGTAGGTTGGCATACCGATGACAACTTTAAAAGCGCTTAACGGCCGGCCCCTGTAAATTTTTATCAAGTAAAAACTCTATTCATTAGAGCCCTATTCGTTTCTCTTTAGTTTCTCTATCTGCTATACCTTCTTTTCCCTGCCCAGCTTAAGTGTTGCGCAGGGAATCACCTATTTTACGCTGCACTGCACCAATCATTAGCGCTCACACCGCCTCACTTTCATCATAATGCGCTAAAACGAATTAATTTAAAGCCGCACATTTAAATAATGGCGCCACAAATTATTATGTTTGTGTTTTCAAATACCCAAGTATGAATAAAATAAGTCGCAGCATAATAGTTGTTTTTTCCTTACTCCAGATTAATCAGGCATTTGCCGGAAATGAATTGACGGAAACCGATATAAAATTCAGTAATTACAAAGAACGCTTTGTAAAGGGTCTCTGGAAGGTGTACCCAGCCTGGGCAAGCTCTGTAGGTTACCACAATTACGATAATGTGCTTACCGTACCCGATGAAAAATCGAGACTTATAGAAACCGCTTTCTGTATGATGCACCTCGACTCGCTGAAAAACTACAACTTGTCATCGCTGTCGGACGACAACAAAACCGATTATCACCTTATAGAAAATCAGCTTAAGTACGCAATATGGGGCATACAGGAACAAAAAGCCTATGAGTGGGATCCATCGGGCTATAATGTGTCGGGCAATTTTGCAGATATGCTCACCAATGATTATGACAAGTTGGAGGCCCGACTGAAACACTTCTACGAAAAGCTGGCATATGTGCCTACATACTACGCCGAAGCAAAAAAGAACATAAAAAACCCGACTAAGGAACACACAGCGCTGGCTATAGAACAAAACACGGGGGGGATATCTGTGTTTGAAACAGACCTGCAGGACGCGCTCAAAAAAAGCAAACTGGATGCCGGAGAGAAAGCCAACATTACTGCGCGCGCAGCAACAGCTGTGGCTGCAATTAAAAACTACGTAGAATGGCTGAAAAACCTTGATAATACTAAGCCGCGCAGCTTCAGGTTGGGTAAGGAATTGTACGACAAGAAATTCGAATTTGAGATACAGTCTGGGTACAATGCACAACAGATTTACGAAAAAGCCGTTGCCCACAAAGCCGAGCTACACGAGAAAATGTTTGAGCTCACTACCAAACTGTGGCCTAAATACTGCAAGGGAAAGGTAATGCCTTCGGAAAAACTAACTGCAGTAAAACAAATGATAGAGGTACTTTCTAAAAATCAAGTAAAACCCGACTCGTTTCAATCAGCAATAACCAAGCAATTGCCACAGCTTACTGCATTTATAAAAAAGAAAAACCTCATTTATATAGACTCCACAAAACCGCTTGTGGTGCGTAAAGAACCTGCCTACATGGCTGGCGTAGCTGGCGCTTCTATTACATCGCCCGGCCCATACGATAAAAATGGTAAAACCTACTACAATGTGGGTAGCCTGCAAGGCTGGAGCGCCGAACGCGCCGAAAGCTACCTCCGCGAGTACAACCAGTACATACTGCAGATACTAAATATACACGAAGCTATACCCGGCCATTATACCCAACTGGTGTATGCCAACCAGTCGCCAAGCATTATTAAAGCTATACTGGGCAATAATGCCATGATAGAAGGCTGGGCCGTATATGCAGAAAGAATGATGATAGAAAACGGATATGGCGGTTATAACGGTATGTTCTCTACAGAATCGTCGCCCGAAATGTGGCTGATGTATTATAAATGGAACCTCCGTAGTACCTGCAATACCATACTGGACTATAGCGTACATACCAAAAACATGGAACAGAAAGAAGCCATGGAACTGCTGGTAAAAGAAGCGTTTCAGCAAACAGCAGAAGCCGAAGGCAAGTGGAAGCGCGTATCGGTATCGCAAGTGCAACTGTGCTGCTACTTTACCGGATACACAGAAATTTACGACTTCAGGCAAGAGTTGAAAAACAAGATGCAGGAAAAATTCAACCTGAAAGCCTTCCACGAGCAGTTTCTCAGCTACGGAAGCGCGCCGGTGAAATACATACGCGAAATGATGCTACAGCAGGTAAAATAGACTAATGATGGGGCTAAATGCCCACTGAAAATCAATATGTGGGATTTGATTTGGTAAAGCGCACAACGCCAACCAAACCAAATCCCTTAATTTTGCAGTCTTAAATATAAAAAACTGAATGACAATCCGATTTAAAGCAACATTTCTGGCTATTGCGATGTTCTGTACAGCTAACGCGCTGTTGGCTACAACCCGCAAAGTACTGTTTATTGGCAACAGCTATACCTACACCAATGCTATGCCCACAATGCTCTCCAACTTTGCTACCGCAAAAGGCGACACACTGGTATTTGATGAAAGCGACCCCGGCGGCTACACATTTGAGCAGCATTCCACCTATGCGCCTACAATAACCAAAATATTTGCCCAGCAGTGGGATCTGGTAACACTGCAGGAACAAAGCCAGCGCCCATCATTTCCACCTACGCAGGTAGAGGTAGAGGTTTACCCTTTTGCCCGCAAACTGGACAGTATGATACACGCAAACGATACTTGCACTCAAACCATGTTTATGATGACGTGGGGCAGGCAGGCAGGCGACTGGACCAATTGCGGTTTTTATCCTGTGGTATGTACTTACAATGGCATGCAAGGCCGCCTGCGCACCAGCTACATGGAAATGGCGCAAAACAATCGCGGCATTGTAGCCCCCGTTGGCGCGGCATGGAAGGTTATGATGGACTCGTTTCCATCGATCAATTTATATTCGCCAGATAGCTCACACCCTTCTATCTACGGTTCGTATTTGCAAACATGTGTATTGTACGGCTCTGTTTACCACAAAAAATCTTATGGCTGCACTTATCTTGCCGGTATTCCGCTGGCTCAAGCACAGACCCTGCAACGCATTGCCGATAAAGTAACGCTGGATAGCATGACCACCTGGCAACAGTACGGCCACTACCCTGCCGCTACTTCATCGCGCGGCATTGCGGGTACCACCGTATCGTTTACATCGCGCACTCCGGTGGGCGCTGCCCATTCATGGTCGTTTGGCGATACTGGTACCGATACCGCAACCAACCCTACGCATACCTACACAAGCTCTGGCAACTACGCAGTGCGCCACACCGTTACTACCGATTGCTTTACCGAGACCCAAATAGATACTTTATACCTTGGCACTACTGGCTATGGGCAAATCGGCTCCGTTACAGCTATCATTAAAATAGGACAGGAAGGCAACGGTATAATTAACTTTATACCGCAAAATGGCGCCAGCTACACTACGCTTGAGGTATACGACATTATGGGTGTAAGTGTGCGTAAGTACACGCTGGGCAACACGCTAATTAAGGATCAGTTTGTCCCGGGCGCTTACTTTTTCCGCGCTACAAATGCCAATGGCAATACAAGCTTAATGGGAAGATTTGTAGCTTACTAAAAACTACAGAAACGTATAAAACAAACACACTATGTCGCTTCAACTACTTGGTTTAAGAACCGTTGGTATAAAAGTCACCGATCTGCAAGCTGCCAAACAATGGTATTCAAATGTGTTGGGTATAGCTCCTTATTTCGATGAGCCTTTTTATGTGGGCTTTGAAGTAGCGGGATACGAACTGGGACTGCAACCCGTGGATGCCACCGAAACCTGCAACAACCGCGAACAAACCACCACCTACTGGGGCGTGGCCGATGTGCAGTCAAGCTACGACCTGCTACTTGCTGCCGGAGCCGGAGCGCTGGAACCCCCAACAGATGTAGGCGGTAATATAGTAGTAGCCGCAGTTACCGACCCATGGGGCAATCCGTTTGGCATTATTTACAATCCTCACTTCAAGCTGCCCGTGTAGCACAGCAAAGCATAAAATAAATACCCCCGAAAGTTCATTTCCTATTATGGAAAAGCTATTCGGGGGTATTTTTTATTCCTATATTAGCGCTACTCTGCCGGCGGGGTATCGCCGTTGCTCAGCACACCCATCTTCTTTAGCAGTTTCCTGTTCTCGCGCTTGTGCATCAGGTTATATACCATTGAGTATATAACCGGTAGTATCAGCAAGGTAAGAAGTGTCGACGTTATCAGCCCGCCTATTACCACTATGGCCAGCGGCTTCTGTGTTTCGCTGCCTATGCCTGTGCTCATTGCCGCAGGCAGCAGCCCTATTGCCGCCATAAGCGCCGTCATAACCACCGGTCTTATCCTCGACTGTACGCCATGCTCTATGGCTTTGTGAATGGTCATTTTCTCGCCAAGATATTTCCGGAACACGCTAATTAGAATAACGCCATTCTGTATGCATACGCCAAATAAAGCGATAAACCCTATGCCTGCGCTAATGCTAAAATTGATACCCGTAACGTGTAGCGCCAGTATACCGCCTATCAGAGCAAACGGCACATTCATAATAGTGAGAATGGAATCCTTCACGTTGCCATAGGTAATGAATAATATAAGGAATATAGCCAGCAAACACAATGGCACCACATTGGCCAATGTTTTGGAGGCTCTAACCTGGTTTTCAAACTCACCATTCCAGGTCATTGAATATCCTTTAGGCAATTTGAGCGCTGCGGCTACTTGCTTTTGAGCATCGGCTATGGTGCTGCCCAAATCTCTTCCTCTATTAGAAAACTTTACGGCTATATAGCGCATGTTGTTATCTCTGAAAATAAATGCAGGACCAGTCAATTTCCGAATCGATGCTATTTCGTTGATGGGTATTCTCACACTATCCTGCGTAGGCACACGCAGTTGCGCTATCTTTTCCTCCGTATTTCGCCTTGATTCTGAATATCTAATACGCACATCAAATTTGCGCTCGCCTTCATACAGTTCGGTGGCAGCCTTGCCTCCCAGAGCCATTTCTATAACGGCATTGGCGTCGGCGGTATTTACACCATACATTGCCATCTTTTGCTGATCGAGCTCTATCCTGAATTCAGGCTGACCCAGATTGTGCAATATACCTAAGTCGTCTACCCCCTTCACATTATTGAGCGTAGTTTTTACCACGTTTGCCAGCGAATCAAGGACTTTAAAATTTGGCCCGAATATTTTTATGGCCAGCGCGGCATTTACCCCCGCTACTGCTTCGGCCACATTGTCGCGTATGGGTTGCGAATAGTTGAGCGTAATACCGGGCAACTTCTTTAATTGCCGATCCATGCTGTCTATCAGCATATCTTCTGTCAGTCCCTTGCGCCATTCGTCTTTCGGGCGCAAGTCTACCTGTATCTGTACGTTAAAGAAGCCCTTGGGGTCAGTACCATCGTTCGTTCGGCCTATCTGCGACATAGTCTGCTTCACCTCAGGAAACTTCCGCAATATTTGTAACATTTTATCGCTACCCACTTTGGCCTCCTGCAGACTAATACTCATAGGAAACTCGGCCTCCACCCACAGCGCGCCCTCATCGAGCTCGGGCAAAAACTCCGAACCTAAAAAACGAGTTGAGAAAAAGCTGAGCGCCATAAAAACAACAGCCGTTATAAGGCTGGCTTTCTGATGACTATATACCCACCTAAACGCCTTCATTATGTATTTCTCAAAAAACTCTACAACCGGATTGTGACGCTCGCGCACATTTTTGCGGAGCAATACGCTCGACAAGGCAGGTACAAACGTAAGTGTGTACAACAATGCGCCCAGCAGTGCAAAACCAAGCGTATAAGCCAGCGGCGAAAACATCTTGCCTTCTACTTTCTGAAATGCAAATATGGGAATGAGGCAGGTGAGTATGATAACCTTTGAAAAGAATATAGCCTTACCCATTTCTGTACCTACCGACTTGAACAAGCCCAGTTTGGCCAGCTTGTTGAATTTCTCCATACCCACTTCCTTGGCCTTATGGTCGAGCGCCACAAAGATGCCCTCCACCATCACTACGGCGCCATCTATAATTATACCAAAGTCTACCGCCCCCATACTCAGCAAGTTGGCCGACATACCCTTAAGGCGCATCAGCATGAAAGCAAAGAGCAACGCCAGCGGCACAATAATACCCACGGTAAGCGTAGTACGCCAGTCGGCCATAAAAATCAAAACGATTAGGGTTACCAGTATTATGCCCTCTATCAGGTTGTGCATTACAGTATGCGTTGCATAATCCATTAGCACAGTACGATCATAAAAGGTACTTATCCGCACGCCGCGCGGCAGTATGTTTTCGTTCAGGTCTTTTATTTTGTCTTGTATGCGCTTCAGTACTTCGGCCGGATTTTCGCCTTTGCGCATTACTATTATACCTTCTATTACATCGTTCTCGTCATCTCTCGACACCCAGCCAAGCCTTGGCTTACCTGCCTCTTTCACCACGGCCACCTGCTTCACCAGTATGGGCACATTGTTTATTTTAGTGATGATAATATTCTCTACTTCACTTATATCATTAAGCACGCCAATGCCTCGCACCACGTAGGCCTGACCATTGTTTTCCAGTACGTCGCCGCCCACATTAATGTTGCTTTTCGATACTGCTCCATATACATCAAGCGAAGTAAGGCCATATTTAAGCAACAAATCCGGATTCACGCTTATTTCATAGATCTTTTCCTCACCTCCAAAACTGTTCACATCCGCCACTCCCGGCACCGACTTCAGTTGCCTGTCCAGCACCCAGTCTTGTATTGCGGTCAGTTCTCTTATACTTTTGGTTTTACTATGCAGCGTATACCTGAATATCTCGCCTGTAGGGCCATAGGGCGGCTCTACCTCGGGCTTTACGCCATCGGGCAGGTCTGCGCCGCCCAGTCTGCTTAACACCTGCTGACGGGCAAATGCATCGTCTATGTTATCGTCGAATATGATCCGAATGTAACTCAGACCAAAGGACGATGTTGATCTAAGGCTCGTTTTGCTCTGTACAGAATTCAGGGTTGTTTCGAGCGGTATAGATACAAATTTCTCCACCTCTTCAGCGCTTCTGCCCGGCCATTGTGCAATAATTATTATCTGTGTGTTTGTTACATCCGGAAAGGTTTCTATAGCTGTGTTTTTATAACTCACAAAGCCTATCACAGCAAGTATTGCAGTAAGAAAGAAAACCAGGTATCTATGTCTTAATGAAAAATACACGATACCCTTTATTATTTTATTCATTTAAGTTCTTTTTAGTGGTTATGCTATATTGTTGGTCGCCAACTATAGGTGTGGCAATACAATAGGGGTTTCATCCTACAGATTGGTTCAGTCTATTTCTACTCTCCCAACAATTGATTAAATATGAACAACTGATTTTTGGTTATCAGTAATTGGCCTTCCTTTACGCCATCTTTCAGATAAGCGTGATCGCCTACGGTCTTCAGTACATTCACCTCCGCTATACTCATATCGTCGTTGCTTTTGTACACAACCACATAGTTTTTACCATCTTGCGACAAAATAGCTGTCGCCGGTATGCATATTGCCGATCCGCCATCTTTGTTATTTACTACTACCTTCGTAAACATTTCCGGTTTCAATAAAAGGTCTTTATTGTCCAGATCTATGCGCACCTTGAGCGCCTTACTCTGCGCATCCAAAGCCTGACTAATCTTGTTTATTTTCCCTGCAAAGACTCTGTCGGGATAGGACAATGGAATCACTTTTACATCAAATCCTTCTTTTATTCGTGATATATCGGCCTCATAAACATTGGCATATACCCAAACATTTTTCAGATCAGATATTGTAAACAGGTTGTCGCCCATATCATTACGTATAAATGCTCCAGCAGATACTTTCTTCTCTACTACATATCCGCTGCGCGGCGCGGTAATTACATATTCTCCGCCGCTGTTGGTTTTTCCGCCGCCGTTTATGTTTATCAGCGATTGTATTTTATTTCGCGCAGCAACTGCCTTTTCGTAATTCTGTTTAGCTTCGTTATACTCTTTCTCGCTGTTTATCCCATTTTTATACAGCGACTCTACATTATCCATTTGGCGTTTTGCTATCGATACATCGGCATTAGCGCCTGTAAGGTCGCTGTAATTACCGGCTACATCTGCGCTTTTCACAATTGCCAGGGTTTGTCCCTCCGATACCAGATCGCCCACCGACACCTTGGTAACAATGACCTGACCACTACTGCGCGGATAAACCTTTACCACATTGTTATCGTTATACTCCACTACGCCGCTAAGCGATAATTCACCCGTCATTGGGCTTATTTTCACTGTATCTAGCTGTATCATATGTTGCATGGTATCGCTCAGCGAAAACTTCTTGTTTGCCTCTGCTGCAGGTTCTTTGTGCTCGCACGCGCTCAGCGCTACTATCGCTACCAAACCCGCTAAAAATATATTTCTCATCTCTTCTTGTGTTTTATGTTTGTATTTTGCTATCGTTGGTCTATCCGGCTATTTCACAACGTCTACCCCCACCACATCGTTAAGGTCCTGTTTGGCCAGTCGTAGTTGCAATGTTTGTTGCAATTGTGTTTCGCGAATGTTCTGGTAGTCTTTAAAATATTCCAAAAACTCAATAAGGCTTATTTGCCGCTTATTATAGCTGTCGGTTATGTTCTTTTGCAATTGGTAGTATTCGGTATAAAAAGACGTATTACCCGTTGTAGACAGCCTTACAGTTGCAAGCAATTTCTGGTAGGCGCTCATAACATCGTTTTGCAGTTTCAGACCAGCCTGCCGAAGCCGCAGGTCTTCTTGCTTCACCTGATAATCGGCCGACTTTATGTTCCCTCTATTTCTATCCCATAACGGTATAGGTAGCGACAATGTGAGTCCGAAATAATTAGGCGTGTAGCTCGAAGCCTGATCGTATTCAGGCCCCACTGTAAGATCGGGTACGGCAAGAGCCTTTTGTAGCCGCAGGTTTTGCTGACTGTATTGCGACAAGTATTCCTCAATACGGTAGTTGGTATTGTTATGACGGGCGCTGTCTACTGCCTGCAACAATGTAATTGTAGGTTCATTGGCAGGCTCGGTTTCCGGCAACACAGGCTGAACAAAAGTGTTGCCACTAAGCTGTAGCATGGTTTTCAGTTCGCCTTGAGCATCAGCAAGGGCCTGCTCGTTTTCTATGATACTTTGCTGAAGACTTACCATCAATGCTTGTACCCTAAGCCTTTCTTTTCTGGCAATGTTGCCTGCGGCCAGCTCTATTTCCTGCGCTTTTAGCAGTGTTTCCAGTCGCATAGCATTTTCTTTATAAAGTTGCCCTACTGCCTGAAGCTTGGCTGTAGTATAGAAATCTGTCAGTAAAGCCGCGCGTAGATTTCTCATTACAGACCTAAACTGCCAGTCGGCTACATTCACATTAGTTTTGGCAAGGTCTATCTGCCTTGCGCGCTTGCCAGCTGTTGTTATCAGTTGTTGCAGCTGTACAAAAACCTGGCCCTGCTGAGCGCCGTTCTTGTCATGCCCATGCTGAAAAAAACCTTTATCGGCATATACGTTCTGGTCGGTGATGAGCGTCGGGTTATCCCACTTTCGCGCCTGTTCTACCAGCGCCTCACCCGATGCTATGTTGTAGCGTTCGGCAAGTATATCCAGATTCTTTTCCAGAAACATTTTTTCCACCTCTGGCAGTGTGAGCCTGAGGGTATCGCCCACAACTATTTCCTGCGCACGAGCGAACGTGGTATTGATATGCAAAAAGCCTAAGCACAATAGTGTGCCTATACTTTTTGCAGCCCTAAAATGAAGCATGCAATTGTATTTTAAACTTTAGACTAAGAGAAGTGTAGCCCTAATGCTACGTAGCAAGGAGAAACAGAAATAAGCGCTGGGTGTAAATAACATTTTGAAATCAGGCGAATAAACAGAATATTGGCCTGCAACAAACGTAATAACCCCTATAACATAGTAGCGCAACCCATGGCTTAACAAGCCTTGGGGGGAGGAGGATTGATTTCTTTGTAATAGAGATAATGATAACCAGAGGGCAGGCGCACTGTATGCACTACCGGACTAAAGGACTTAAAAACAAAAGTATAGTTCGGCAATAAAACCATATCAAAAGATACCGCTTTAGGCTGCTTTATTTTATGCGAATGTTTGTTGTGTTCCTGAGCAGAAGTTACAACTGCCACGCCGTGAGTTTTATGTTTATGCGCCTTCTGGAAAACCGTATTGGCCGAGGCATTGTGATCGAAATGCATGACGCTCTTGCTATCGGGCTGGTTGTTGATTAAAAATCCACACCAGAGCGCCAATACGCAAAGAAATTGTAAAATATACAAACGCGCCTGAAACATTCACCACAATATTAGTCACTCAAAAAATAAAACCATGTTAATCCTATGCTTTTCGCCCTGCTACGCATTAAATTTAAGCAAATTATAAGGTCGGATAATGCGCTGCGTGTAACATTCAGGTATTTTAAAAATTCTGCAATCGGTCCTATCTTCACCAACAAAATTTGAAATCATAAATGCTGGTAAAAGATATAATACAAACCATAGAAACATTTGCGCCTGCCGCATATCAGGAAAGTTACGACAATTGCGGGCTGCAGGTAGGCGAACTCAACGACGAGGTAAACGGAATACTCATTACACTTGATGTGACGGAAGACGTGGTTGACGAGGCTATTGCCAGAGGCTGCAACATGATTGTGGCGCACCACCCCCTTATATTTTCAGGACTTAAAAAGATAATGGGGCGAAACTATGTGGAGCGTATTGTGAAGAAGGCTATTAAAAACGACATCAACATTTTTGCAGCGCATACCAATCTCGACAATATGCGCCACGGTGTGAATGCAAAAATTGCTGCTAAACTTGGGCTAATGAATACATCAATATTACAACCCAAAGCATCACTGTTAAGCAAGCTGCAAACCTATGTGCCCATTGCTAATGCCGATACCGTGCGCGATGCGCTGTTTGCTGCCGGCGCCGGGCAAATAGGCAATTACAGCGAGTGTAGCTTTAACGTCAACGGTTCTGGAACATTCCGTCCAGCCGCAAATGCAAATCCGGCTATAGGTAAGGCCGGCGGCGAACGCGAATGGGTAAACGAAGTAAAAATAGAAGCGCTGATAGAAAAACATGCCGAACGCCGGGTATTACAGGCATTAAGAGCGGCGCATCCCTACGAAGAGGTAGCTTACGAAATAATACCGCTTGCAAATATGCACCAGGAAATAGGCGCCGGCATGATAGGCAGCCTACCCCAGCCCATGAACGAACTTCAGTTTCTGGCCCTGGTAAAAGAAACTATGAAAACCGGATGTATAAGACATACTGCTTTGCTCAATAAAAAAATAGAACGTGTAGCCCTATGCGGAGGCTCTGGTAGCTTCCTGCTCAACGACGCGCTGCAGGCCGGAGCCGATGTATTTATTACCGCCGACTACAAATACCATCAGTTTTTCGATGCGGCTGGTAAGATCATCATAGCCGATATAGGGCACTACGAAAGCGAACAATTTACCTCAGAAATATTTGAAGAGATACTTAACAAAAAATTCCCTAATTTTGCTGTTCTTTTATCAAATTTGATTACCAATCCCGTAAAATATTTTTGCTGATATGGCTACTGTAAAAGACTTTTCGTTTGAGGAAAAGCTAACTGCCGTCCTTTCTTTACAAAAGATCGACTCTAAGATTGATGAGATCAAGACAATGAAGGGCGAATTACCAATGGAGGTTAAAGACCTTGAAGACGAGATTGAAGGACTTCAGACCCGGATTAACAATATTGACGCTGAAATAAACAGCATCAATACCTTTATTGATAACAAAAGCAATGCAAAAAAGGACGCGCTGGCCCTGATAAAAAAATACGAAAAACAACAGGACAACGTTAAAAACAACCGCGAGTTTGAAGCTATCAATAAGGAAATTGAAATGCAGGAACTTGAAGTGAAACTGAACGAAAAACACATCAAGGACGCTACATACGAACAAAAAGACCGTATGAACGCCCGCATCAAGACCGAAGAAAAAATAAAAGATGTAGAAGAAGCGCTGACTGTGAAACGCGCCGAACTGGAAAAAATAACAGCGGATACGGAAATTGAAGAGAAAATCCTTTCTGAAAAATCTCAGGCTGCTAAAGAAAAAGTTGACCCACGCTTGCTTACTGCTTACGACAGGATTCGTAAAAGCTACCGCAACGGTTTGGCTGTAGTGCCTATCATGCGCGATTCTTGCGGCGGTTGCTTCAACGTTATTCCTCCACAACGCCAGAGCGAAATCCGTCAGCACAAAAAAATCATCGTATGCGAACATTGCGGCCGTATTCTTGTTGATTCTGACCTCAACGACAAAGTAACTAATAAAGGATAATCATCTTTTGAACAATATATTAAAAGGAGCCTACCGGCTCCTTTTTTATTGCGCCTAACTTCGGCAACAACGCCGATATTACTTGCCCTGCTACAATGTAAAAATCGATAACAATCTGCTATCCGTCTATTCAATTTTGTAATTACTAAACAGGTTTTTTTCCCTACTTTTGCAAAAAAATAACCCAAAGTTCAGGTTATTGGCTCTATCCTACACTTAACATTTTAACTATTATACTCAATGAAAATACTTGTTTGTATAAGTCAGGTACCCGACACAACTACAAAAATCGCCTTCAGCGACAACGATACTCGTTTCGTATCGCAGGGCGTTACTTACATCATCAACCCATACGATGAGTGGTATGCATTGGTTAGAGCGCTGGAACTGAAAGAAGCCGGTTTAGCTACTGCAGTACACATGGTAACTGTAGGTAAGGCCGATGCAGAACCAGTAATACGCAAAGCATTGGCGCTGGGCGGCGATGAAGCCATAAGGATAGATGCCGACAGCAATGACACCTATCTGGTGGCTGCGCAAATAGCAGAATATGCCAAAACCGTGGGTTACGATTTGGTGTTGTGCGGTAAGGAGTCGATAGACTACAACAATGGATCTGTAGGGGCTATGATTGCCGAACTACTGGATATGAACTACCTGGGCTTTGCAGCCAAGCTGGATATAGCCGGCGGCGTAGCTACCGTTGTTCGCGAAATAGAAGGCGGCGAAGAAACAGACACGGCCGCTCTACCATTGGTTATCTCTTGCCAGAAAGGTATGGCCGAAGCGCGTATACCCAATATGCGCGGTATAATGGCTGCACGCACCCGTCCGCTAAAAGTTGTCGCCCCTGCTAATATTGCAGCGCTTACTACTATAGTGTCGTACGAAATGCCACCGGCAAAAACCGGCGTAAAAATGGTATCTGCCGACAATATGGACGAACTGGTGAGCCTGTTGCACAATCAAGCTAAGGTTATTTAATAAAATATTGCGCTATACGCGGTTGTTATTCGATTTATCATCAATTAATATCTTAACTTTTCATAAATGAGTGTACTTGTTTTAGTTGAACATACTCAGGGAGTCTTCAAGAAGAAATCTCTTGAAGCAATTCAATATGCAGCGCACATAGCCCGCGATATGGGCACTACTGTAACCGCTGTAGCAACAGGCAATGTAGCCGCAGCAGAAATGCAGTCTTTGGGCGCTTATGGCGCAAACAAAGTGTTGCACACTACTGATGCACGCTTAGATAACTTCAACTCTCGCGCCTATACAAAGGTTATGGTTGCCGCTGCGCAAAAAGAAAGCGCTAAGGTAATAGTAGGCCTGCACGACACAGTAGGCAAGGCGGTATCGCCACGTTTGGCTGCTAGGCTCAACGCTGGCTTGGTAGCTGGAGCCGTGGGTTACCCCGACCTGAGCAAGGGTTTCGTGGTTAAGAAAAATGTATTTTCAGGTAAGGCTTTTGCCAACATTAATATCACCAGCGACGTAAAGGTTATTACCCTTATGCCCAACACTTTTGCTGTAGTAAAAGGCGAAGGCAGCGCAACAGTGGAAAATCTGGATGTAGCGTTGAGCGATGCCGATTTTTCTGTAAAAGTTGTGTCTGTAAGCAAAGCAACCGGCGATGTGCCTCTGTCTGAGGCTGAGCTGGTGGTTTCTGGTGGACGCGGTATGAAAGGTCCTGAAAACTGGCATGTACTCGAAGCATTGGCTAAAGAACTGGGCGCAGCAACAGCATGCTCTCGTCCGGTTGCCGATTCGCATTGGAGACCGCATAACGAACACGTAGGACAGACCGGCGGCACTATACGTCCGAATCTGTATATCGCTGTTGGCATTTCTGGCGCTATTCAGCACCTTGCAGGTGTAAATGGCAGCAAAACTATTGTAGTTATCAATAAAGACCCGGAAGCTCCTTTCTTTAAGGCTGCCGATTATGGCGTACTTGGCGATGCTATGGAAGTTATTCCTCGCCTCACCGAAGCGGTAAAAAAATACAAAGCGGCGCAATAGCCCCTTCCAATATTTTCAAAAAAACCGGGTAATTCCCGGTTTTTTTATGCCTTGAAAAATAAATTTGGTTTTATCGTTTTGTAGCGTATTTTTACGTTATGAAACGTAACAAGACACTCCCAACACTTACAAAAGCAGAGGAAGAGGTAATGCAAATAATATGGCAACTCGACCGCTGTGTAGTGCGCGACATTATAGATGCACTAGGCGACCCAGATATGCCCCACAGCACCATATCGTCGGTAGTGCGCATACTGGAAAAGAAAGAGTTTGTAGATCATAAGGCATATGGAAAAACACACGAGTATTTCCCTATTGTAACAAAAGAAGAATACGCCCAGCACGGAGTAAAAAGCCTGATGGAAAAATACTTTGGCGGTTCCCCTAAAAAACTGGTGAGCTTTCTGGTACAGAGCGAGGACCTGAACCTGAAAGAGCTAAACGACATTATGAAAACACTGGATGCTGGCGGCGCTGAGGAAAATGATGGCAAGAAAAAGAAAAAGAAGTAAAAACGAAATCTGAATTTTCAGCCGCTAAATATCAGCATTATGCAACAGTACCTGCTCAACCTTACTGCAGTGTGGCTTATCAGCCTTTTTCTATTCGATGTCTTTCTTCGAAAAGAAAGCTACCATGCCTATAATAGAATGTACTTGCTCAGTACTTTCTTGCTTGGTATTGCACTTCCATTAATAAAACTGGGCGATGATCCGGAACTATACACCCGACAACTACAACAACCTGTAGAGCAAATAATAGCTGCAAAACAAACAATAGCTGCAATAGCAACGCCGCAGGCTGACATTTTCAATTGGCAAGAATGGTTGTTGTCTGTGTATTTATTGGGAGCCGCTGTTGCTATTCTGAAACTGATAATGGATATAGCTAAACTTGCTGGTTATTATAGCGCTGGCGCCAGATCGAATACCGATGGATGGACTATTATTGAAACTGGCAGTGAACATGCGCCATTCTCCTTTAGAAAACTACTTTTTGTATCCAATAGAGAGAAATATGCCGAAGGCGAATGGCTAATGATATTGACACACGAAAAGCGCCATACCGATCTGCTGCACATTGCAGATCTATGTATTATGCAGCTGTCTCGCGTAGTACTCTGGTTTCATCCATTGGTGTACGTCTACAACAAGCGCTTACTAATGGTACACGAGTATCAGGCCGATAAGGCTTCTGTTGGCAATACAGCTGAATACGGTCGTTTTCTGGTCGAGCAAGCCTTACTACAGGCGGCGCCCGCCGTTGCACATTCTTTCAATCGTTCACCCGTAAAAAACCGATTAATTATGCTAAAGCGCACATCCACCGGAGCGGCAAAAACAAAAATGCTGCTTATCGTACCACTTACCGTGGTATCAGTCATTTGCTTCACTAACAACAGCTTCTCGCAGCGATTCGAGAAAAATGGAAATTTCGTAACCTACCAAGGCAACAAATTTGAAATGTCCAAATCTACCATGGACTCCATTTTCCTTATCGACCCTGTTACAGGGAAAGAAGAACTGAAAATAGTACAAACAGACCCCAAACCAATCAGGATGAATGGTCGCGACATAGTCATTCAAACAGACCAGTCGCCTTACTATACAGGTTCGGAGAAAGACCTTAGAGACTATCTTTTGCATAACCTTAAGGAAGAACTATCAAAGCTTGACGATGGACCTTATACACTCAATATCAGAGATATAGTAGTTGATGAAAACGGAAAAATCGTTTACTTCGACTATCAGAATATGAGAAGAAGCAAAACCGCTAATGAAATGAGCGCCCAGCCTACGCCATCTGGTCCAATAATCATTAATTCATCCGACCCAAAGGTAACCCTTAATATCAACGACCCAAAAACAGGAGCCCCAACTACTATGAAACTGCAACGAAACAGCAACTCCAATAATTACGTAGAAATCGATAAAACGGTCCAGACTGCTATATTTAAAAAAGTTTGCAACCTAATGAACACTGCTCCCGGTTTCAAACCAGCAAAAGTTAACGGCGCACAAGTACCCGGATTCTATAATAGCATGCGTTTTTATAACCATTTTAAAGTAGAAAAACATAAGATATACGACGCGCAACTCGATGGTACCTGGAAAGAAATATAGAAGATGTTGTACCAAAAAAAAACAAAAAACCAAAGGAGCAACAGCCCCCTTGGTTTTTCGCATTAATCGAGATAAGTTATTTTTAGTTCTTAACCGGAAGATATCCGTAGTTCTTTCCGTATTCCATATGCTGCTGATAAAAATTATCAGGATACTCCACTTTAACATCGGTAATCTCAACGCCGTTCATTACCGGCGTCAACTTAGGCTGAATAAATCCTTTGTAAGGCTTAATGTTCAACTTAGCAAAGCGTTCCAATATCTCTTTGTGCAATACAGCATCAACTTTTACACCGTAGTTTTCCACGAGGTTCTTTCCTGCTTTATAATCGCCTTCCGACTTAATACGCTGAATCTCTTTCAACAACTCACCAAATAAACTCCGCATCTTAGTATAGTCGTTAACCTGCACATAGGTCTTTCCGTCTTTCTTTACAAAGGCCACAACATTATCTTTCTTGCCTTTTTCCAGAGCCCAGTGCGCAATCAGCGCTCTGTTGCGCATATGCGCCTCTTCTATCTGCTCTCCTGGTTTAATACGAGTAAGTTGAGTCATCAGACCATTCATCATATAACTGTCATACTCTGCCTTTGCCACATCCATATCGGGCATTACGCCTATGTCTATAAGCTTTTTGTCCATGATAAAGTACAAACCTACCAGATCGGCACGAGCTTCTTCAAGGCAGCTTGCATACGTTTTCAGTGTCTTGTCGGTTGTTTCTACTCCGGGATTCAGTTGGCCCGATGCATGCCCTATACATTCGTGCATGTCGGTATGCAAGTCGCCGGCAAGCGCTCCATATTTTTGCATTCTCTTCATTACCGTGTCATTCAGCGCAAACTCGCTGGTCATACCGCTTTTAGCGCCAAGCACATTGTACGAGTGTATAATATTAGTAAGCGACACTGATTTTGAACCATAGTCTTTTCTAATCCAGTCTGCGTTCGGTAGATTGATGCCTATCGGAGTGCTCGGCGCAGCATCTCCGCTTTCCACTATTACAGTTATCGCCTTACCCGTTATGCCAGTTACCTTCTTTTTCTTGTGATCAGGCATTATCGGTGAGTTATCTTCAAACCATTGCGCCTGATTAGCAATGGCCTCTATACGCTTGGTTTCTTCCATATCCTTCAGCGACACGGTGCTTTCAAAACTACCCTTTTTACCAATAGCATCCGGATAAACCTCAATAAAGCCATTAACCGCATCTATGCGCGAGGTGGTTTTCACCCACGAAATATTATAGTCGTCCCAAACTTTCAAGTCGCCGGTTTTATAATATTGCACCAGCAGTTCCAGCGATTTTTTCTGCTCAGCATCCTCAGCTACGCCAACTGCTTTTTCCAGCCAACCAATAATCTTATCGATAGCTGCGCCATACATACCGCCGCTTTTCCAAACTTTTTCAACTATCTTCCCATTTTCTTTAACTACTTTACTGTTTAATCCCCAAGATGGCGCATTACCCTTAGTATCCAGTTTTGCATAGTATGCCTCTACTTCCTTCTGTGTTACCCCTTCGTAAAAGTTGTTTGAAGAGTTTGCCACATTATCAATATTCGGACGCTGATCTACAACCTTGGGCTCAAACTTCATGTCATACACCATAGGTTTAATGCGTGATGCAAATGCTTCCGTGCTCTCTCCAGCATCCTTAGGTAATGCAGCAGTATCACAGCTTTTCAGCACGTTCACAAAATAATCGTAGCTGCATTCTGGCAAAAACTTAATGTTGCTATAGTGATGGTGGTTACCGCTACTGAACCAAAAACGACCGCAATACACCTCAAACTTCTTCCAGTCTTCTGTATGCTTGTCACCCTTATAGGTGCCATACATGGCTTCTATTGTTTTGCGCAACAGTATGCCGTGCTTGCTTTTCTGATCATAAATGATGTCTCTTCCACAGAGCGCCGCTTCATACAGATAATAGGATAACTGTTTTTGCTTTAGCGTCAAAGACTTAAAACCAGGCACTTGATACCGTAATACCTGAAGGTCTGCAAATGCCTGCGCTTCTACATTGAAGGTAGTGTCATATCCATCATTTGCAACCGGAGCTGCCGCTGTAGAATCTGCTTGCTTAGCAGCCTGCGGTGCGCTGTTGTTACAACTTGTACTCATTATCTGTGCGCTAATAGCGGTAAAGCCCATTTTAATTTGCGTTTATGCTTCATATATTAATGGATTTATTAAACGCATGAAAATACATCAATCTACGCGATTTTGAAAACAGAATAAAAAATATACCCTGCAATTTCACCCCAATACATTAGTGTTGCGTTATTTTGCCGCAATGTTTATGCTACGAAATTCCACCATCTTTTTCCTGTCCGTCATTTCCTTCATTAGGTGCGAAGCCCCCAACAAATCTATATCCTCCACACAGCGTCAGTTTCCAAAACCGGGAACCGTAGTTGCCAAGGCTGAAAAGAAAATTAAAGAAGACACCCTCAATGATTCCCGTTTTCAAATTAGGGTGGTAGCCGATAGCGCCATAGAAAACGGCGTATATGATGTTGACGTAGACTATGGCCCAAATTTCGCCTCTGGACAGTTCACCATGCCAAAGGGCGGAGAACACTTAGTACCAGTCATTAAAACCGGTAGCAGCCCTTACTCCTTTATAATTGGTTTTCGCTTACCTGATGATACCACCTTTTATGAATATTACGAAGTAACCAGCAATAAGCAATCGACAAAAATGCAATATATCAATACCTATAGTTTCGAATAGAATCAGTCTAACAGAAGTCTCAAACATACCCCAAAAAGTAAATGGCTATCTCGTGAGATAGCCATTTACTTTTATACTTTATTAGTGTTATTATCTGATCAGGGTTACATCGCCAGACATTTCAAGAGCCTGACCGCCGCAATCATATTTAAGATAGTAGAAGTATGTACCCATATCCTGTGGCACTCCATCCATAGTACCATCCCACTTCATCTGGTTCTGGCTCGACTCGAATACGGTCTGTCCCCAACGGTTAGTGATCCGGAACACATGGAATCTGTGGTAGCCTTCATAAAGCGGACGCAAGTAGTCGTTATGACCATCGCCATTCGGTGTAAACGCATTAGGCAACGATACGGTGCAACACA
>CAIRYK010000091.1 GCA_903882805.1 uncultured Bacteroidota bacterium
ACGACGAGACACCACAGGCAAATCCCCAACACAATCATTAAACGCTTTTTCATGCCTGTACCCGTCCTTTCTCGGTCTGAGTAAACCTATACCACATCTTCCCAAAATTTCATCCACATTCCACTTCTCACACACTCAACCGCCGCCGCAACTCCGCGCTGAACCGTCCCTCGCACACCTCCTCCACCGGCCCCGTCATCACTAAATTCAACTCCATAATTATTTTGTTTTTCAAACGCTGTCATTTTTTTTCCAAAATTTTGCATTTGTTGTGAGTGAGAAAATTCGTGTATAAAAACGCCTGTAATAAGATTTTCTAAACCCAATTCTTTACTTGAAACTCCTGCTTGCTGCCAAAAGCTTGGTAATGGCATCACGAAAAATGATTTACCTTCAGTCGGGATTTCCGCAGCAAATGACATTAAGTTAACTGGAACAACCGATTTATCGGGAAGAGTAAGAGAGTCATTGTATAATTCCTTTTTCCATTGAAATTTCAAATTCATTAAATTATTGCCAATAACAGGGCTGCCATTTTTGATGGTAATAGAAGAGGTTGAGTAAACAAATTTATCGTCAAAAAATACAAATTCAACGGGCCTGACTTTGTCAATTTTGTAAATGTCTTTACTTACTAATTTCCAAGCTGAAAACCATTTACTTACGGCATTGTAGAATGCTAAATCTCTTTTTTTGTCGTTATTGTTGCTTTGTCCACAAACAGCTATACTGCTAGTAAATAAAGTTAAAATGAAAAAAAATTTCATCATAGTAGGCTGTCTTTTAAAATTGCTGCTAACGTTCGGGGCTTTATGCAGGGGTGGCATTAGAAAGTGTCTGCCCGTACGTCTGCCGATTGAAAATATTTAGTCGAAAGTTAGCACTAAAGTTCGGTGTTGTTGTGTCCGTCCGAACCAATGTTTGGCTTTGTATTTAGTTGATGTTTATTGGTCTTGTCACGCTTGCGCAAAACCGCATGTTAGCTGTGGTTTTATTCCTGAATTCTTTTTTTCAAATCCATTCGTCCGTGCAAAATTCTAGCAACTTCAATTCCTGCTCCTTTGGCTTTTCTGTAAAATATTATGTGTCGCCCTGCTTTAATACCTAAAACTTGATTGTTAATCTCGGGATAAGATTTTCCGGAAAGATTGCCATCCGCTAAATCTTGGCATGTGTCTAAAAGCATATAGTAATATTTTTCTGATTGGAGTTCAGACCAGACTTCATAGGTATACTCCCAAATTTTTGAAAGGTCTTCTAACGCCTTATTTGAAAGAGTGTACTTAGCCATTTTTATTTCTTTGCGGATTTTAACTTGGCAAGATGTTTCTTGGGATTAAAATTTTTAACAAATCCGCTTTCAAAGCCCTCGTCAATGGCTTTTCTAAGAGCTATAATTTTTGTTTCTTCTTCCTCCAATAAACGAAGTCCAGCTCGTATAACTTCACTAGCATTTTTAAATCTGCCAGAAGTTACCTTGTTGTCCACAAAATTTTCAAAATGATCACCCAGTGAAATTGAAGTATTTCGTCCCATAGTTGTGAGATTTGTATAAAGGTACCAAAAATTGGTAATTTGTAAAAATATTTTAAGGTCTGCAAAAATCACAGCTAATGTTCGGAGTTTAGCGAAGTTGGGATTTTGGAAAACGTCTGCCCATACATCTGCTAAACCTACCTGCCGGCAGGTTTATAATTAAAAGTTGATGTTTGATTTAATGCTTGGCGATGTTGTGTCCGCCCGAACCAATGATGATAATAATAAAATTTTGAAGCTAAGATTGTCAAGCCCCAATTTTGCTAAACCACCTGTTGTACGCCATTTTTATTACGCAGATTTTATTTTTGTTAGTTGTCGAATTGATGTTAAGTGTCCAAACAAAACAATAGGAACTATAAAAGTCGGCAACCAGCTGAACGGAAAGTTTAGGATAGCAATGTTTGGTTGGTCAAATGCAAAAATTTGCAAAGGTGATGGTGCAGAAAATATAGCGTTGATTACAATGTTCAATAAAAGAGCAAGGCAAATAAAATTCCAAACTAAAATTAATTTTCTGCTCAACTTTCCTTTTGTCAAACCGAAGTATGCAATAAATGGGGCGGTAATTCCTGCGATAATGTCAAAATTGCGTCCTTCAAAAGTCATAAGTTGTGGAATAGCTTTATTAAAATAAAGCCAAAGCAAAATCACTTCAACTGGAATTCTTACTACGTTCAAATAAGTAATATTTGTCAGCGGTAAAGTGTCTATAAATTGTTGTCCTTTTGATGTAGCAAAAAGTAAAATAATTGTCAAGATAATCGGTAATAATCCAAGCAATAAAATTTTCGGTGGGGTAGAAGTTGTGTTAGAATTGTAAACATTCTTTAGTGTCAAAAATGCTTGGATTGCCAACCAAATTGTCAAACAGAATAAAACAGTGGTCGCTTTTTTACTTGTTGTTTCAGAAGTCGATTTTTTTACAGCTAAATAAAAAAGCAAGAGTGTCGCAACTGTTGTCAGCCCGAAAATTAGTGAGATGTAAGTTGGTAAATTTTCTATCATTGTCGATTAATGAGGTCGGTCATAAAATGGCAGGCAACGGCCGGGTATTTGCGAAGGCTGGTAGATAGACTTGTGTCTGCCCGTACGTCTGCTGATTGAAAATATTAGTTGAAAGTTAGCACTAAAGTTCGGTGTTGTTGTGTCCGCCCGAAGCAATGTTTGGCTTTCCGCTTTTTTGATGTTAGTTGGTCCAGCCACGTTTGCGCTAAAATCCTATGTTGGCTCTAGTGCTACTTGTCAACCTGAGGTTTTATTTTTTAGATTCTACTTTTACAGGCTGTGCAGAAGATTCATGGGCATAAATTATTTTCCATTCATTGTCTTTTTTGCTAAACAGCATACTACCTACATAAGGGTCAATTTTCATCTTCTCACCTGTCTTGAGTTCAAACTCATTGTTTCCTGTCCAAGTGCACATGATTAAGTCCTTTGAAAGAAATTTGAAGTCCTCTTTAACAGTTGTAAAGCTCATTCTTTTAACTGATTTGAAGGATTCAGTTTGAACCTTCATCATTTTTGTAAAATCTGTTACTGATGCGTCAGGGCTAACAATTTTAAAATCAGGATCATTGGAATAAGGTTTTAATGCTGCCTCTGCATTTAGTTCTTTAACGCCGTTAATAATTTCTTTAATCCGTCCTGAAATTTCTTTTTTGGCAACTTCTTTTTCGCTGTCAGATAATTCTGTTGTTTGGGTATCTGCTGAATTTTTGTTTTCATTAGTCCGACAACTAAAAAGCAATATCGAAGAGCAAAGAATTATGCTTGTCAAAAATTGGTTCTTTTTCATTTATTATTTATTTGAGATTAATTGCGAATTAAGGTCTGCACACATTACAGCCAATGTGCCGGGACTTAGCGAAGTTGAGGATTTCCCAATTATCCGCTCGGAACCGCTGTTGATTTATAATTAAAATTTGAAGTTGCGTACAACTGCCCGGTGCTGCTGTGTCGGCCCGAACCAATGTTGATAATGATAAAATGTTGAAGCTAAGATTGTCCAGCCCCAATTTTGCTAAACCACCTGTTGTATGCCGTTGTTCTACGTCAACTTAACGTCGGCTTTTAACAGGGAATACATTATCATGTCGTAATGTTTATCATTCCAATACATCCATTCTCGTAATATACCTTCATTCTTAAAACCTACTTTTATCAGCAGTTTTTCTGATGCATAATTACCTTGCATAACTTCTGCTTCAATTCGATTTATATCAAGTTCATTAAACCCAAAATTTATGACCGTCTTGAGTGCTTCTGTTATAATGCCTCTATTCCAAAAATTAGTTTGTAAATCATAACCAATATTTGCTCTGTGTCGTTTTGTAAAGTTGTTAAACCCTATTGTTCCAATAATACTGTCGCTGCCTTTCAACGAAATGCCCCAGCGTATACCTAATTTTTCCACAAACCGATTTTGAAACCAGTCAATAAATCTTTGTGCTTCACTTTCATTACTTAATGTAACGATATTATAAAACTGTGTCACTCTGTTATCGCCAAAGAGTTTAAAAATGTCACCCAAGTGTTGTTGCTTAATTTCGACTAGATCAAGTCTGTCTGTGTGTAATATTGGAAAGATGTCCAGCATTGTTATGGTTTAAATTTATGAATATTGTAACAGTTGCAATATACAATGGCATACAACGTGCCGGGGCTTAACGAAGTTGGGGGTTTGAAAAACGTCTGCCCGAACGTCTGCTAAATTTATAATTAAAAGTTGATGTTTGTTTTAATGCCCGGTGATGTTGTGACCGCCCGAACAAATGATGATAGCGATAAAATGTTGAAGCTACGATTGTCCAGCCCCAATTTTGCTATACCACTTGTTATGCGATGGCGTTTAGACAATTTCATCAGTAATCAACTCAGTAATACCTGGCTAAAATTAAAGTAACAATAATATTTTCCTTGCACTTTTAAATAATCAATTCTTTTTATTGCGTTTATTTAGGAGTGCAGGAACTCCATCCGGAATTGTAAAAAACCGAAAAGTGCGAATATTGTGATCTTTGTCTAAGGTTAAACTTGTTGATTTTGTCCCCGCCTTACTGAAAACTGTTTGAAAGACATAAACTTTTTGTGGGTCTAAAGTGTCGATACCGATAAATTTGAATGACTTCAAAGTGCCAGAGCTATTTAATTCCTCGGCAACACTTTTATTTGTCCACATAGGCTCTAATTCTTTAGGTTGTTGCCATTCATGTTTAAGCATGGCATTTATACTATCTCCACGTCCAGCATTATAAAATTTCTGAAATTTTTTCATTGCATTTATATAATCTGTAACTGTCTGACCAGTTGCAGCAATTGGTAAAATGAATAATAAAGAGATAAAAAATTTCATAACAAATTATTTTAAGATTAAGTTAATGCATTTGC
>CAIRYK010000092.1 GCA_903882805.1 uncultured Bacteroidota bacterium
ATGGTACATTCAACGGCGAACCACAGGATCTGGGCACCTACTTCTACACCATAGTAGTAGCCCGTCCGGGTGGCGATGGCCAAAACATAACGTATAAAGGTCAGGTGACACTGATAAGGTAACCTGAAAATGTAACCTAATAATCATCAATCCCTCGCCCTAAAGGCGGGGGATTGGTTTTATATACCAGTATATTAAGTAGAATAAGCGTCACATCCGCAATTTTCAGGATCATCTATCGCTTATTTCGAATGGGTATATATTATTGGCATATCCGCAAATGAATTGTCAGAGAATAATAAAATAAGATTTTGGGAATTCGGCTGAGCTCATTTGCTTTAACTTCGTATGACATCCAATATTGGATATTTTGTGAGTAAAACTACATTTCTGCTACTATGATGCACATGAATATTCTGCTTGTGGAGGATGAGCCAAGCATAGCAAATATGATAAATAAGGGATTGACAGAGGCAGGACATGAAGTAAGTATTGCTCCCGATGGAAATATAGGCTATCAGATGGCAATGAGTCATAGCTATGATTTGTATATAATAGATATCATGTTGCCCGGTATCAATGGTTTGGAGCTATGCCGAATGTTGCGAAAAGTAAAAGATAGTCAACCTATACTTATGTTATCGGCATTGGGCACAACGGATAATATAATTACAGGGCTTGATACAGGAGCCGACGACTATTTGGTGAAGCCATTTAAGTTTGCTGAATTGCTTGCACGCATAAGGGCTATAGCGCGCAGGCGGAAAGGAATAGTTGCCGATGAGAATAAGTTGCGAATAGCCGATTTAGAGATAGATCTTGATGCAAGAGTTGTGAAAAGGAATAATATAGAAGTGTCGCTGACATCTACGGAGTACCGCATGCTGGAGTATTTTATGAAAAATCAACGTAAAGTGATATCCCGAATGGATTTGCTGGAGCATGTGTGGGGTGTTGACTTTAATATGGCAACAAACGTTGTTGATGTGTATGTAAATTACCTGAGGAAGAAGATTGATAAAGATTTTGACAGTAAATTGATTCATACGGTAATAGGTATGGGATATATAATGAAAAGTGCATAAGCAATGACTATACAGCATAAAACTGCGCTTACATTTACCAGTATTACTGCATCTATACTAATAGCGTTGAGTAGTATAGCCTATTTTTATATGAATATGTTTGCGTTTCAGGATTTTTATAAACGTCTGGAGATCAGAGGGCTGATGACAGCAAAATCGGAGCTGGAGCACAACAGCGCTAATATCAGAGAAGTTTATACCGAGATAAGAGAGCGACATTTGGAACCTCTACCTGGTGAAAGAGAGTTTTTCTTCCCTAAGGATAGTTTGTCAGGATTTATTAAATCGGGCGCTTTGGTAGGGTTGACCGATATCTTTTACAACAAGCTTACTATGAATAAGCTGGCTACCTACAGAATTGGCAATTATTTTTATACAGGTTTGTTATACCGGAATGGTTCAAAGTATTATGTGTCGATTGTATGCGCACAAAGTGATGACAGTATCAGATATGCACGTAAATTAAAATTGATACTTGGGGTATGTTGTTTGATAGGTGTTGTTATTGCTTATACTGCAGGTTTGTTTTTTTCCCGACATGCATTCAAGCCAGTGCGGGATTTGATAGACAGAGTGAAAACAATAAGTGTTGAGAACTTGCATCGTAGATTAGATAATCCGGGTGGAGAAGATGAAATAACCGAACTAACCGGCACATTTAATGAGATGTTGAGCCGCCTTGAAACTGCATTTGAGACACAGAACAATTTTGTAAGTAATGCATCTCATGAATTAAGAACACCACTTACAACAATATATGGGGAAGCAGAATTGGCATTGTCTCGGCCAAGAACACAAGAACAGTATGTACAATCATTGAACATTATTGTCAGTCAGTCGGAGAAGCTACATAAACTTACGGATAGTTTGCTAAGTTTGGCACAGACGGGCTTTGATGGTAAAAAACAAAATTTTAAGCTTGTTAGGATTGACGAGCTGATATTGGATGTGAAAAATACACTGAACAAAATAATACCGGAGAATAAAATTTTTATAGACTTTGAGCATATTTCAGCTAACGAAAGCAATAACATTGTGAATGGAAATTTGCAATTATTGAAGCTTGGATTGACCAATGTGATGGAAAATGCCTGTAAATACTCTAACAACAATGTAGTGTCTGTTAAATTGCTTCAAGTGGAGCAAACATTGCATATAGTAATAATAGATAAGGGCATAGGTATACCTGAATCGGAGATAAGACACATTTATGATCCTTTTTTCCGGGCATCGAATACGGGAAAGTACCAGGGATATGGAATAGGATTGCCGCTTACCCGGAATATATTCAGGATACATAAAGGAAGTATTTTTGTTCATTCTGCAACGAGCATAGGCACCACAGTCACGTTAGTGTTGCCAATAGCGGAACCTGTTTAGTTTTCTCATGCCATTTTAATCTAAGTCTTAGGTAATTCTAATTTTCTTCTTAAGTCGCCCTAATATCGGCAGCTCATATTTGTAGTGTAATCAAAATTAGACACTAACAAACTGAGCTATGAAGAATGTGTTGATTCCGACCGATTTTACGCTAACCAGCCTGGAGCTTGTTAGTAAAGCAGCGTATGCTTGTTCCGATAAGATGAATGTGTTGCTGTTTCATGCTTTTGACATGCCTGATAGTACAATTGATGCTATTCATCGTTTAAACCAGCGTTCGCAGAACGAATTTATTACGCACGATATCAGGCAAAGGTGCAGGGGGCTAAAAGTGCAACATCCTAATATTTGCGAAATAACTTTCAGAATAATGTACGGAAGCACAACTGCGGCATTTTGCAATTTTGCAGAGGCCCATACGGTTGATATGCTCGTTATAGCCGATGGGCAGCAATTTTCGCCGGCAGTGAGTGATAGTGTGGATTACAGGCGGATGTTTAGAAAGTCGGGAATAGAAACCATGGTTGTAAAAATGCCTGTACGCAATAACGTGGAATATTGTACTAATTCGGTTGCAGGAGTGTTTTCGGTTTAATCAGTTGCAGGTGTCATAAATTGTTTTATGAAATGGCCAGTAATACTTGGCGGTAATAGAGGTAAAAAACCAAGACTTGAAGCATGCGGCACATTGGTCTTGTAACAATTCAGGAAATGGTGCATGCCATTAGCGCAACAAAATTTTAAGACTGTGTGTTGGAAATAGTATATGCGGTAATTGCTTGTTAGGCACAGCGACCTAATGTGGTGGGAAGCTGTGAAGTGTTAGCGCCGCATATTCTTTTTGTGGTAACGGGTGATGGGCAACCATCCCCGTTTTTTTGTGAATTGTATATGATCACAAAATTATTTTCAAATACCCATCCTATTTAGTATTTTTCCCTGTCTTTTAGTATTACTACTTGTGTAAGAAAATAGCAAGAATTTTGTATGTTTGTTAAACAAGATGTTTTGTGTTGATGTTTCTCAACATTTTTACTAATTATCTGGCTTATCTGGTTTTTTAAGCTTATTTTAAGTGTTGGTTTTTAATAAACAATGCGTATGAAGAAAATATATTTATTTTTAGCTTGCTTGGGTTTGCTTAGCGCAAGCGGTAATATCGCTTTTGGTCAGATTGTAGGCGCAAATGTATTTATGCAGGGGCAATGGCTTGAGGCAGGCGTTACCGCAAATGGTTCGTGGGGTAGTCCTGCTGGTTCGGCCCCTCCGGGTTATCATTCTCGAAGTACAGGGATAGATTTTTCTTACGATGCAGGTCATGACGGCTGGACTGTGGGCGCCGACCCATGGTATGGGGCTTACTTTATGCCAGGCACGCCGTTTGATGGCTGGTCTATGCAAGTGAATGGCGCGCAGAGTAATGCATACTATACGGATGGCGGATTTTACAATTTTCCCGGCGCTACGCTAACTGGTTCTGTAACAGGTTATTCAAATACCGGCGGCATTATTAGCGGTATATGGTCGGGTACGGCGGGTCCGGGCGGAGCGCTGCAAATAAAAACAACGAACAGGCTGGATACGTTTGCATCGTGGCTGGTTGTAACAACTGTATTTAAAAATACCAGCGCTGCCGACATGCCCGGAGTATATTATTTTGCTTCTGGCGACCCGGACAATGATGTGTTGCTGCCAGGGGGTAGCTTCCCAACCAATAACCATATTTCTTACCAGAATGATGCAGATCACAGATCAGAAGTGAATGCGAGACCTCCGACGTTGCGTCAGGATGCATTTTCCGGATTGTGTACAAAAGACATACGCGCGAAGGCAATGATATATCAATCATGGCCTCCGCCCAGAGTTCCGGGAAACAGCCTTGATTTGGTGTATGCACAGACAGCTACAGGTATGGGCGGCACTTACTACGATCTTTATCATACTACGTTCAGTCAGGATATCGCCTTTGGTCTGATCTATAACATAGGCACAATACGCGCCGGCGACAGCGCTATTATTTCATTTGCGTGGATATTCAGCGATACTACTGGTATTGACAGTGCATTTCCTGAACCATTGCTTGTAGTGAATGGAGTGCCAAAGCCGCCATCAGGCCCGGCGCCAGCGCCAACGTACGATACTTTCAATTCATGCGAGTTTCCGGGCGTAGGCACATTGCCGGTAGATGTTAAGTATGCCGGTGACAAATGCTGGAGCTGGAGTAAATGGACATGGGAGCCATCGACTGCGCTTTCTTCAACTACAGGCACTTACAATACCATTAACATAGCTGGTCTATCAGGACCAACAACGTATACCATAACGGGTACAGATAGCGCAACGGGAATGTTCTCGGGCGCTCACAGGATATTTTATCTTACCGTATTGCCCTGTTTTCATGCTACCAACAATGGCCCGATTTGCTTGAACGATACTCTAAAGCTTGTGGCTCACGGCGACTCAACAGGCGCAACTTACTTGTGGTACGGACCATCGGGCTTCACAAGTACCGATCAAATCACCTTTAGAGCCCCACCGCTTACAATGGCAGATACCGGTATTTATTATGTAATAAAAACCGTGGGCACAGATGTGGATACTGTAAGTACGCGTGTAATACTGAAACCGCTACCGGTAGTTACGGCAAGCAGTAATGCGCCTATATGCTCGGGAAATACATTGCTATTATCGGCTACGCTGTTTACAACAGGAGTGTCGTTCAACTGGACGGGACCTTTAAGTTTCTTGAGTACCCTCCAAAATCCATCTATCAGTCCGGCTCATGTTACCAACTCTGGTAACTACAAGGTGGTGACGCGACTGAATGGCTGTATGGATAGCTCTACAATATTTGTGCGAATTGACTCCACACCAGCGCAACCAACAATAGGTACGAATGCGCCTATATGTTCGGAGCGCGATACGCTGAGGCTGACATCGGCCGACGCTACGGCGGGCGTAAGGTTTAGCTGGGCTGGTCCGGGTTCGTTTACTTCGTTGTTGCAAAACCCAATCATATATCCCGATGTGCCTGTAACGGCAAGCGGCGTGTATACTGTTACAGCAACGTTGGGGCCATGTAGCAATTCAAATACTATAAATGTGTTGATTAAACCAACGCCAGCCTTGCCGGTATTGGGTAGCAATGCGCCTCTATGCTCGGGCAATGCCTTATTGCTGACCGCTACAAGCCTTGCAGGATCGACCTACAGCTGGATAGGACCTAACTCTTTTGTGTCGGGCGTACAGAACCCCATTATTTTCCCGGCAACTATTGCAGCAACCGGTACTTATTCTGTTGCGGCTACGCTAAACGGTTGTACATCGGATACTTCTACACTTGAGGTAGTTGTTGATAGCAACGTTGTTGCCGACTTTAGTTTCGATATTCACTTGGGTTGTAAATCAGATACCGTATTTTTTACCAATAATTCGGTAGCCGCAAGTTCTTTCACTTGGTTGTTTGGCGATGGTTATTCATCTATAGAGGTGAACCCTAAACACATCTATGTATTGCAAAACGACGACAGTGTGAAGCTCTACTCAAGTTCAGGCTCTTGTATAGATAGTATTACGAAATTGGTAAGTCATTTGCACCCACTGCGCGCTGCTTTCTCGGTAGATACTAATTTGATATGTCAGGGCGGAACAGTTGCCTTCACCGACTCATCTGTAGGTACAGGCGGCCCAACAATAGTGTGGCATTTTGGCGACGACCAATATACCAATGGCGTTAATCCTGTGCATACTTATCCGCATACCGGTATTTACAAGGCGTTCCAGATAATTACCGACTATGTACCTTGTAGCGATACAGCATACAGAATAATAAACGTGGATACAATAAGCCCTATACGTATGCTGATGACCGATACAGTATTGTGTCGCGGAACTTATGTGACGTTCAATGGGCTGTTTGCAGCAATTGGCAATACCGGCGTAACCTGGGATTTTGGCAACGGAACCATTATTAAGAACATCAACCCGATAAAGTATTCCTACGACGTGCCTGGAACCTACACAGTAAATGTGAAGGCTGATTACAGAGTATGCCCCGATACAAGCATAAGCAGGGTGATAAATGTAATGCCACAGCCAAGTATAAACATAGGTAATGATACAGGTATATGCAAGGGCGGAGTGCCAATAGTGCTGAAGGACAAAATAAATGCCGGCAATCCGAAGGCAAGATGGGAATGGAGCACAGGCGCTAAAACACCAAGTATAAGCGTAACCACTCCGGGTGAGTATAGCGTAACGGTGAGAATAGACGGCTGCTATACACAAACCACGCTGAAAGTAGTGGAAGACTGCTACCTGAACGTGCCCAATGTGTTTAGCCCGAACGACGACGGTATCAACGATTATTTTAACCCACGCTACTTGCTGACCAATGGACTGACCAGCTTCACTATGCAGATTTTCAACAGATGGGGTCAGTTGATATTTGAAACCAGCGCACTGGAAGGACGCGGATGGGATGGTAAATTCAACGGCGTACAACAACCCGAAGGTGTGTTTGTATACGTGATAGATGCAACTTTTAAAGATGGACAGAAAGAACACCATCAGGGTAATGTAACATTGCTGAGATAATGAATGCCGATATAGCATAACGACAAAGGGAAAAGCTACACTGCAATGCAGGTGGCTTTTCCCTTTTTGAATAGCGCTGGCCACCGGAAGTAATAAAATGCCAAAGTGCGAGAAAGATGATTGACGTGGGAATGATGTGGCGATGTTAAGTATTGTTTGGAGTGAGGTAAATAGGTAAGAATATGAAAAGATTAATTGCATTAGTGATCATATTGCTTGGGGCGCTTGCGGCCGAGGCGCAGTGGTATACTACCACCAATACAACCGGGACAGTATTGTATGGTATTACCAATGTTACGGTGGTTGGGTCGGGCTCGGCCAGTTCCTATCCTTTGTGGTGCGGTACCAGCCCTTACTGGATTGGATCGGGTGCGCCATCTTTTCCTGGTCCTGCATTACCCGGTAGATATAATTATACCTTTTCGCGGCCCGTAAACTCAATCAGGGTAATTGCCACCGCAATGAACATTGGCGAAACAATAGAAATTAAAATAAATGGATCACCCTACACTATTACATCTATAACGCCATTTGCGGGGCCATGTCTTGGCGGGACCTCAGTGTCTATAATAGGAGGGCATATGGAATGTACGGCAGATGCACCCTCTGGGTCAGGAGGTATTGTAAATATTACCTATTGCGGCATTACATCGGCAGAAGTTGCCACTTCGGGTTATGGAAATGGCACAGTTTACACCTTTATGTTTACGGACTCTGGTACATGCGTAGCAGCCACCAACAATGGGCCAATCTGTGTTAATGATACTTTGAAACTGGGTTCCCCCGGTGATTCGTTGGGAGCTACCTACTTGTGGTATGGTCCGGGTGGTTTCACAGCAACCACTCAAAACACCACAAGAACCGGAATGACAATGGCCGATACCGGATACTACTATGTAGTGAAAATAAGAGGTACAACAAGGGATACGGCGCGTACTCACGTAGACTTGAAGCCATTGCCTGTAATAACACTAACAACTAACGCCCCAATTTGCAGCGGCAACACGCTAACCATGCGCATAACGCCCGATTCGGTAGGGGAGACTTATATGTGGACTGGTCCGGTAGGATTTACATCTACCATACCCAACCCCACACGACCGTTGGCGCAGGTGCGGTATTCGGGGTCGTACAAAGTAGTGGCCAATTTGCGCGGATGTATTGATAGCGGATATCTGGATATAACCATCGACTCTACACCAGTGCGGCCAACGATAGGTAGTAATTCGCCTTTATGCTCCGGCAGGGGCGATGTGTTGCTTACATCATCTGATGCGACAGCGGGCGTAACCTACCGATGGGATGGCCCGGGTGGCTATACCAGCACAGATCAGAATCCGGTATTGCCGGGAGCGCCTACCACCGTGAGCGGGGTATATACGGTAACAGCTATATTAGGCCCGTGCAGCAATCGCAATACCACAGTAGTGGTAGTAAATGCCACGCCTATATTGCCGGTATTGGGTAGCAATGCGCCTATATGTTCGGGTAACACGCTCAATCTTACAGCTTCGTCTTCTATTGGGTCTGTTTATAGCTGGATAGGGCCTAATTCGTTTACGTCAGGCCTTCAAAATCCTTCTATCAGTCCGGTAACTACTTTGGCAACGGGTACGTACTCTGTTAGCGCGACGTTATTCTATCCTGGCATACCCGGCGGCTGCATTTCAGACACAGCTTCCATATTTGTTCGGGTAGATTCTACGCCCGAAACGCCGGTAGCAAGCACCAATTCGCCGGGCGCGCCAAGCCTGTGCGAGGGCGATACACTTAAATTTTTCGCCTTATCGGGCACGGCTGGCGTCAGCTATTTGTGGTCGGGGCCAACGTTGTTCACAACCACCGTGCAGAATCCTATAATTTATCCGGTAACCACGGCGGCCACCGGCAACTATACAGTTACGGTTACTTATGGCGCATGTTCTTCGTTTGCCATAGTTACCGCTACTATTACCCCTATGCCGGTTATCACGGCCACGAGCAATAGTCCGGTATGTACGGGAATGAAGGATACGCTGTTTTTGCAAGCCAATGGCGCTCCTCCGGGCACGACCTATACCTGGACAGGACCTTATACTTTCAGGTCGGGAGCGCAGAATCCGTTCCGCACACCGGTAATAATGGAGTATGCAGGCGTTTATTTTGTAACTGCGCATTTGGGGCAGTGCAATTCTGTAACCGTATCAGATACGGTAGTGGTGCACGAAACGCCCCCAACGCCATGGATAAACTGGTTGACCTATTGTCAGTATTACGATGCGCCGCCGCTTATGGCGTCGGGTCAGAATATACGCTGGTATAATACGATTGGCGGTCCGGGTAGCATAACGCCGCCAGTACCTGCCACTACTACAGTTGGTCGTAAGTTTTATTATGTAACGCAAACAGTGCAAGGATGTACAAGTCCGGTAGACTCTATTCTGATAACAGTTTACCCCAAGCCGGTGATTAAAGCGATTACGCCCGATACCTCAGTTTGTCCGCACGATAGCGCTATACTTAGTGTAGTGAACATAGATCCGATAGCGTATTACAAATGGGTTCCGGGATTGTATCTTAGCGACAGCACTAAGGCAAGTGTAGTAACCAAACCAATTACTAATATTAAATACACGCTGGTAACCAGCAATCAGTTTGGCTGTTCAGATACTTCGTTTGTTGGCGTAACGGTTTATCCTTCGGCTGTGGTGCAAGTGGCCGATTCGGTAACCATATACCCCGGCGAAGCATACCAGCTAAACACGCAAACCAACTGTTCGACATTTGAGTGGTTTCCGCCATCGGGTCTGAGCGACAAGTTCAGTTCAAACCCAATAGCGACGCCTGAATTGAGTACGCGTTATTTTGTAACCGCTACCACAAGTTGGGGTTGTAAGGCCATGGATTCTATAGATGTAAATGTGAGCCTGGAGTCGCTGGTATCGGCGCCCAATGCTTTTGTGCCGGGTAGCGGAATAAACGGTAAATTCTACGTTATTAAGCGAGGGCTCGTTACGCTGAAGAGCTTTGCTATCTACGACAGATGGGGCGTGAAGGTGTTTGAAACCAGCAATGCAGAAGATGGCTGGGACGGAAGCTACAAAGGCACGCCGCAGCCGCAGGGCGTGTATATATATCAGGTGGAAGGCGCCACAAGTATAGGTACTACCTTTAAGAAACAAGGTAATGTGACGCTGATAAGATAGAAAAATATAGCAAATGTGAATATAGAAGCGCAATTCCTGAAAAAGGGTTGCGCTTCATAGTTTATACCATTCAAACTTCCTAAATCGGCAAACTATTATCGAAAATTCGTTAGCTGATATCGATAGACTGATGACTACGAACATCTGGGAAAAGGGGAAAGTTGAGAAATGAACGTGCATTGTGATGAAATATATGTACTATCGAGACATTGATAATCAATACTACTGAATAGTTGGTCGTCTATTTATTTGGAAATCGCTTTGCAAAATGAAGGGTATTTTGTATGTTTGTTAAAATAGATGTTTGTAGGTCGGCGAAAAATGAAAATTTAAGCGCTGGCTTGCGTATTTTTTATTTTTGAACATTTTAATTGTTGCTCCTTAATTTAGAATGCGTATGAAAAAAGTATATTTACTGTTAGCTTGTTTGGTTTCGTTTGGCGTGGGTACAGACAAGGTAATGGGGCAACTTCTTGGAGGTAATGTATTCTTACAAGGTAAATGGCTGGAAGTAGGCGTAACTGCAAATGGTTCTTGGGGTAGTACAGGTGGTACGCCTCCGGGATACCATGTACGCGGCGGCGCTCTGGATTTTTCTTACGATGCCGGCCACGATGGATGGACAGTAGGTACCGATCCTTATTATGGCTCCTATTTCATGCCTGGTACTCCGTTCGACGGATGGTCTATGCAGGTGGCCGGCGCACAAAGCAATGCGTATTTTACAGATGGTGGAATTTTCAATTTTCCGGGCGCAACATTGGCTGGTTCAGTTACCGGCTACAGCAATACAGGCGGTATAATAAGCGGAGTATGGACAGGTACTGCCGGAGTAGGCAGCGCATTGAACATAAAAACAACACACAGGCTGGATACGCTGGCATCGTGGTTGGTAGTAACAACAGTATTTACCAATACCAGCGCAGCCGATATGCCAGGCGTATATTATTTTGCAACCGGCGACCCTGATAATGATGTATTGTTATCGGGCGGCAGCTTTCCTACTAATAACCACATTTCTTATCAGAACGATGCCGACCATAGGGTAGAGGTTAATGCAAGACCTCCCACATTGCGCCAGGATGCATTTTCTGGATTGTGCACTAAAGACATACGCGCAAAGGCATTGATTTATCAATCATGGCCTCCAACGAGGGTTCCGGGCAATAGTCTGGATCTGGTGTGGGCTGGTACGCCTACGGGCATGGGTACAACCTATTATGGCCTGTATAACACTACATTAAGTCAGGATATCGCGTTTGGATTGATATACAACATTGGTACAATAAGGGCCGGCGACAGCGCCATAATATCTTTTGCCTGGATATTTTCAGACACTGTTGCCATTGACAGCGCATTTCCTGAGCCGTTGCTTGTAGTAAATGGTGTGGGCAGACCTCCATCGGGACCGGCGCCAGCGCCTACCTACGATACTTTTAGCTCTTGTTTATTCCCCGGTGTTTCTTCATTGCCGGTAGATATCAGGTTTGCAAGCGACAAATGCTGGAGCTGGAGCGAATGGAGCTGGGCGCCATCAACTGGTCTTTCATCTACGACCGGTACTTTTAACACCATCAACATCAGCGCGCTTTCCGGGCCAACGACCTATACTATTACAGGTACCGATAGCGCAACGCGAATGTTCTCGGGTGCACACAGGATTTTTTACCTGACGGTAATTCCGTGCTTTAATGCTACCAACAATGGCCCGATATGTATGAACGATACATTGAAGCTGGTGGCTCATGGCGACTCTACAGGCGCCACCTATCTTTGGTACGGCCCGACAGGTTTTACTGCAACGACACAAAGCACGTTCCGCACCGGATTAACAATACTGGATACGGGTATGTATTATGTGATAAAGATAGTAGGCACTGACCGAGATACAGTGAGCACCCATGTAGTGCTTAAGCCGCTTCCTGTGGTAGTAGCCACTAGCAATGCACCTATATGCTCGGGTAATACACTGAGGCTGAATGTGGCCCCGGATTCGGTGGGCGAGACATTCAGGTGGACTGGACCTACCGGTTTTACCTCTACATTGGTCAGTCCGTCGCGAACGGCAGTTCATGTGCCGGATGGAGGGTTGTATAAAGTAGTGGCTACCTGGCGAGGGTGCATGGATAGCGGTTATGTGAATGTGGTAATAGACTCTACTCCGGCTGTGCCTACCGTGGGCAGCAATGCGCCTATCTGCTCGCACCGTGACACGCTGAAACTAAATGCAAACGATGCCACGGCAGGGGTAGGCTATAACTGGACTGGTCCGGGCGGCTTTACGTCATCGCTACAGAACCCGAATATTTATCCGGATGTGCCGACTGCTGCATCGGGCGTATATACAGTAACGGTAGTATTAGGGCCTTGTAAGAATTCAAATACAACAACTGTAGTAATTGATTCAACGCCTGTTCCGCCAACATTAGGCAGCAATGCGCCGATCTGTTCAGGCCAGTCGCTCGATCTTACCGCTGTTTCTGCGCCGGGATCCATTTATAGCTGGGTTGGGCCTAATGGATTTACGTCTGTTTTGCAGAATCCTACTATCAATCCAGCCACAACTTTGGCTACAGGCGTTTATTCCGTAACGGCTACAATTATTTACCCTGGTATACCTGCGGGTTGCACATCTGATACGGCAAGAATATTTGTTCGAATAGATTCTACCCCCGAAGTACCAACTGCAAGCAGCAATTCGCCCGGCCCGCCAAGCATTTGCGAAGGCGACACGCTGCGCCTCACCGCTAACGATGGCACTGCCGGCGTTACATACCAATGGACAGGACCGAATGTGTTCTCTTCAACTCAGCAAAACCCAATGATCATTCCGGTTACACCGGCAGCTACCGGTAACTATACGGTAACGGTAGGTTTGGGAGGAGCATGTTTTGCTTACACAGTCATTACAGTAACGATAACGCCTACGCCGCCGATAACGGCAACGAGCAATAGCCCTGTGTGTACGGGCTTGTTTGACACATTGTTTTTGCAGGCGACCAGTGTGCCCGGCGCTACCTTTGAATGGGTTGGGCCATATACATTCAGATCGAGCGCACAGAATCCGTTCCGTACGCCGGTAATGATGGAGCACAAGGGCGTTTATTTTGTGAAAGCGCACCTGGGCGGTTGTACGTCTATTACAGTGCCAGATACTGTAGTAGTGCGTCAGACTCCGCCAACGCCGTGGATTAACTGGTTGACTTATTGTCAGTACTACGATGCGCCGCCGCTCATGGCTACAGGGGCTAATCTGCTATGGTATACAACGCCGGGAGCAGTAGGTGTACCAACGCCGCCTGTGCCGTCTACATCGGTAGTTGGTCGCAGGTTCTACTACGTAACGCAAACGGTAGAAGGTTGTATAAGCGCTGTAGATTCTATACAAATAACCGTATATCCGAAGCCGATAGTAACGGTGAACCGCGATACCGCAGTTTGTCCGCACGATACTGCTGTGCTACGTGCTGTAGATACCGATCCGATAGCATATTTCAAATGGTACCCGGGATTGTACCTGAGCGATAGCACAAGAGCCGTTGTAACTACACATCCCGAAACAAATATTAAGTACACAGTGGTTGCCAGCAACCAGTTTGGTTGTTCAGATACGGCGATGGTAGGCGTTACTGTTTATCCTGCTGCGGTGCTTACGCTCGCCGATTCGGTTAGATTGTTCCCCGGCGAGAAATATGAGCTGAATCCGCAGACAAACTGTTCGCGTTTTTATTGGTTCCCTCCATCCGGCCTTAGCGATATATACAGCTCTAATCCGGTGGCGTCGCCCGAAATAAGCACACGCTATTTCGTAAACGGCATCACCAGTTGGGGTTGCATTGCCAACGACTCGATAGACGTATATGTAAGCGAGGAGTCGCTGATTAGCGTGCCTAATGCATTTGCGCCAGGCAGCGGTCCAAACGGAAGGTTTAAAATAGTGAAGAGAGGCATAGCGGTACTGAGCAGCTTCAGCATTTTCGACCGTTGGGGTGTAAAAGTGTTCGAAACATCGGATATAGAAGAAGGATGGGATGGCACGTTTAAAGGTACGCCTCAGCCACAGGGTGTTTACATATACCAAATGGTAGGGCAGACCAGCAATGGTACGCAGTTTGTAAAAAAAGGCAACATTACACTACTCAGGTAGTTAGGTATTTTGATATTTTATTAATTGAATGCCCCGAATTTTCGGGGCATTTTTTTTAACTATTTTTAATAAAACACCCATCTAAGTCGGGGTTTTTACTGTCTATTTCCGTGTGGAGGTATGTAAAAAAAGGAGATGAACGATTTGATTGCAAAACGAACAGTTATTATTAATCTGCGGGCAATTTATTAGTCCGGAACAGACACAAGCAAAGCCCTTGTATGAAATATAGATACATTTCCGTTTTTTTAGCCGCAAGTTTATTGTTTTCCAGTTTTGCCGCCTTTAGCCAAATGGTGGGCGACAACACCTTTTTGCAGGGTAAGTGGCTGGAAGTAGGCGTAGCGCCCAATGGTTGTTGGGGAAATACAATGCCGGTGCCGGCAGGATATCATACGCATCCCGGCAGCTCGCTGAGCGGTTACCGAGATCCTATTACAGGGGTAGCGGCAACCGGCGACGGCCTTGACTTTTCTTACGATAAATATCACGATGGCTGGGCTACTGGCGTTTATTATGGATCTTACTTTTTGCCAGGTACGCCTTTTCTCGGTTGGTCTATGCAGGTGGCAGGCGTAAGGAGCGATGCATTTTATACCAATGGCCCTTCCGGCGGATTTTCGAACAGGCTTGGCGGCACACTTACGGGTACCAATGTTGGATACTCCAATTCGGGCGGCGTAATAACCGGCACCTGGCAAGGAACTGCAGGCGTAGGTAGCGGATTGCTGATAAGGCAAACAACCCGCGTAGATACGTTGGCCTCTTGGGCAGTTGTAACAACTGTGTTTAAGAATACAAGTTTATCAGACTATACAGGATTATATTATCAGGCAACCGGCGACCCCGATAACGATGAAACAATTGTTGGCGGTACCGGGTTTACAACAACTAACCGTGTAACGATTCAAGGTGATTATTATAACAGAAGATTGGTAAGCGCCTATTCGCGGGACACTAACAGAGTATATTCGGCATTGGCCACAAAAGACTGCCGTGCAAAAGCCTATATCTATACAGCATGGCCGCCCGACACATCGGCGCGCAATAATCTGGATCTGGTATGGGCAGGTACTGCAACAGGTATTGGCGCTACTTACTACAATCAGGGCGACATAACCAACTCAGATATTGCATACGGACTGATATACAACATAGGCACTGTGCGTGCAGGCGATAGCGCTATCATATCATACGCTTGGTTGTTCAGAGATTCGCTGGATATAGACAGCGCCTTTCCTCAGCCCAAAATTGTAACGGCTGGCGTGGCACACGATTCGCTGGATACAGTAATTGGTTGCGACATTACAGGCACCACCTTCCCTGTAGATATCAGATTTGGCGAAGATAAATGCTGGAGCTGGGGCGACTGGAAGTGGGCGCCATCATCAGGACTTTCGGCTACAACCGGCGCGCACGTTACTGTAAATCTTGGCGGCCTTACTGGTCCTACCACATTTACCGTTACCGGTACCAACCCGCGCATGGGCGATTGTGCGCAGAAAACGTTTTTACTTTATGTAACCCCTTGCTTCACCGCCTGGAACAACGGGCCGCTTTGTCCTTACGATACGTTGCGCCTCTATTGCAGAGGCGGCGACTCCATAGGCGCCACCTATTTGTGGTACGGGCCGGGTGGCTTTACCAGCACACTTCAATATCCGGTAATACCTAATTTGCCGCCGGCGGATTCAGGACTGTATACCGTAATAAAGACCGTGGGTGGCATTAGCGATACCCAAACCACCAGAGTTGTGGTGAATGTGTTGCCAACAACTATTGTAACCAGCAACGCGCCTATTTGCTCGGGCAAAACATTGTCGCTGAATGTTACTCCGGCGGTGAGCGGTGAAACGTTTGACTGGACCGGGCCTAACTTGTTTACCTCTACGCTACAAAACCCTACCCGAACAGGAGTATATGTTACCGACTCGGGCATGTACAGGGTGATATTTAATATAGGGCGATGCAAGGATACAGGCTATGTGCGGGTAGTGATTGACTCCACGCCCATTGTGCCTGCGGCCGCGAACAATTCGCCGCTTTGCGCCGGAGGTATGTTGTTGCTTACGTCGTCCACATCTACAGCTGGCGTAACCTATTCGTGGACAGGCCCTGCAGGATTCACATCTACCATGCGCAACCCGCTGGGTATTACGGGTACTACCACAGCAAACACAGGAGTATATACAGTTACAGTAACGCTTGGTCGCTGCTCTAACTGGGATACCACCTATGCATTAATAAAGCCCAACCCTCCGTTACCCATACTTGGAAGTCTCGTTCCTTTGTGCTCTGGCAATCCGCTGAACCTAACTGCTACAGATACTCCGGGTTGCACCTACTACTGGACCGGACCTAACGGGTTTACCTCTACCGATCAGAACCCAGTGATAGATCCGGCAAGCACCCGCGCTACAGGTACCTATTCTGTAATTGCTACGCTTAATGGCTGCGTGTCGCCGATGGCTATGGAATTTGTGGCTGTTGATTCTACTCCTGTAATACCAACGCTTGTGGCAAGCAATAGCCCAATATGCGCTGGCGATACCCTCTTCCTCACAGCCTCGTCGCCTACAACGGGTATAAGCTATGTATGGACAGGTCCGCTATCTTTTTATTCGCCCTTGCAAAATACCTTCCTTGCGGGCACAACGACTGCTGCATCGGGCGTTTATACCGTTACGGTAACATTAGGTACCTGCACCAGCTACACAGTAATACCGGTATTGGTTAAACCAACGCCCGCCATGACCTCGCTGAGCAGTAATGCGCCAATATGCTCGGGCAATACGCTCAACCTGACCACGACTTTTGCGCCCGCAGGCGGCACATACAATTGGGCAGGACCAAATTCGTTTACCTCTACACTGCAAAATCCATCTATCAATCCGGCCTATACGCCAGCTACAGGCACATATACGGTTACAGAAACATTGAACGGCTGCATATCAGCTCCGGCTACTCTTTATGTGGAGATAGACTCTACACCGGAGGTTCCGGTGGCAACGAGCAATTCGCCGGGAGCTCCGGGAATGAGTATTTGCGAAGGCGATACGCTCAAACTTTTTGCAACAGATGGTACGCCGGGAGTGCGCTACTATTGGGAAGGTCCGGATTTGTTTACCTCTTCTGTTCAGAATCCTATAGTAGTTAATGTACCATTATCTGCAACCGGCGTCTATACTGTTACAGCAATATTGGGCGCATGTTCTACATCGGCTATTACTACTGTTACTATTACGCCAACGCCGCAGATTACTGCAACCAGTAACAGCCCGGTATGTACAGGAATTGGCGATACGTTGTTTTTGCAGGCGGTAAGCGGTATTGGCGCCACGTTTACCTGGACAGGGCCTTACACATTCCGTTCTGGAGCGCAAAACCCATTCAGAACTCCGGTAATAATGGAATATGCGGGTGTGTATAAAGTAACAGGCTACCTAAATGGTTGCTCTGCAACAGTGTATGACACAGTAATAGTTAGAGAAACGCCGCCAACTCCATGGATTAACTGGCTTACTTATTGTCAGTATTACGATGCGCCGCCGCTAATGGCATCGGGTCAGAATATACTATGGTATCCCGCTCCGGGTATGCCGGGTACTCCTGTGCCACCTGTGCCGGGTACAGCTACAGTTGGTCGCAAGTTCTATTATGCCACACAGACCGTAGAGGGATGTACCAGTGCGATAGATTCAATACAGGTAACGGTGCACCCAAAACCTGCGATATCATTCATTTCGGCCGATACAGCAGTATGCCCGCACGATAGCGTGGTATTGCGTGTAGTGAATACAGATCCAATAGCGTATTACAAATGGCGTCCCGGATTATACCTTACAGATAGTACGCATGCAACAATAACGGTGAAACCTGAAACGGATATTAAGTACAGCGTGGTTACCAGCAACCAGTTTGGCTGCACAGATACAGCTTTTGTAGGTATAAAAGTGTATCCTGCGGCTGTGCTGACGGTAGCCGACTCTACGACTATCTATCCGGGTGAAAGCTATCAGATAAATACGCAAACAAACTGTATCACATTCTCCTGGTTCCCGCCATCGGGCCTTAGCGACATATATAGTTCTAATCCAGTTGCAACGCCCGAACTCAGCACAAGGTATTTTGTAGACGGTATTACAGCGTGGGGTTGTAAGGCGAATGACTCTATCGACGTAAACGTGAGCATTGAGTCACTGATCAACCTCCCCAATGCTTTTGTGCCCGGCAGCGGAGCTAATGGTAAATTCAAAGTGGTGAAAAGAGGTATAGCCGTACTTTCCAGCTTCGAGATATTCGATAGGTGGGGAGTAAAAGTGTTTGAGACCTCCGATATAGAGGCAGGTTGGGATGGCTCGTTTAAGGGCGTTCCTCAACCGCATGGCGTCTATATCTATCAGGTAACCGGAACAACCAGCGCAGGAAGGTCGTTTGTGAAAAAAGGAAACATAACCCTACTCAGGTAACATAGCCCCGATGAACTTTAAACACCCTTTACGTTACGCTAAGTAATGTAAAGGGTGTTTAAGTTTAAGACTAATGTTATTAATTGTAAGACATGGCTGGCTTGCCCAGCATTTTGCGCAGCACAGACAACTGACCAATATGGTGAGATTCGTGCGCAACTAGAAATGCCAAGGTACCTAAAACGGTATCATCGTTGATAGGCACGGTAGCAGGCGATTTAGCGGCCAACTTATCGGCAGGAATATGCGTTAAAGCCTCAGCCAGCAAGGGTGCGTTGGTATTCCACCGCTCTTTTATTTCATTCATAGACGGATACGCTACATCTGCGCTCAGCTTTGCATCCTTGCCAAACAGGAGCGCGAGGCTAGCGTCGTGAGGGATGCCCGCCATTTTACATAGCGAATTGAGCCGGGTGTTAAGTATATGCCCCGCAATCCACTTCATGTGGTTTACGCTATCGGCATGTTGAGTAGATGCGTCTGCATCTGTTATGCCGTCCAGCACATTGTTGAATAGTTTGGTATGTAAATCGAATTGTGCGCTCAGCGCGGCCATAGATGTTGCCATAGAAAATTGGTTTTGTGATGATAAAAAAATGACGGCTGCAATAGTACAGGCCGTCATCGAAAATGAATTACGAGTAAGCATGTATCCGGCCTTAGTGCGAAGAATGCATTCCTACGCTATTGCCTTCGGTATCAATGATGAAGGCCATGTAGCCAGTACTTTCGTTGATGAGGGTTTTGGGCATAGTTATTTTGCCGCCTGCCGCCTCTACTCTGCCCAGCGCAGCAGCGAGATCGGGATTGCCGTTGAAGTAGATTTTTGCGCCATCTGTACTTGGCTTATGCATTGGGCCCTGTACCAGTGCGCCCGATACTTTACCGCTCATCTCTTCTCCGGGGAAGAAGCCCATTTGCATGCCCATCATTTCCATTTCCTGCATCTGGATGTCGAATACAGTTTCATAGAATTTTTTTGCTCTGGCCATATCGCTTACAGATATTTCGAACCAGTTGATAATGTTTACTTTTCCGTCCATAGTTGGTTTGTTTTTAGTGGTTATTGAAGTTTTGATATTTTTGATTGGTAATATAAAAATAAGAAAAAGCGCCTTTATGGCATATTGTTTTATTGTCATGTATGGCGTGTGCTCCGTGATTGTAATAGACCATGGCTATACAAAAATACACAGTCAGGCATTAGAAAATAGCCTGTAAATACGCCAATGTGAGGGGGGGAATGCGCCAATTATTTTGTTATATTTGTAATTATAAGCGCTATCTATGAAGCATGTAGTAATACTAATACCCAAGGGCGAAGTGATACTGAGCAGCATTGTTGGTCCGTTTAAGGTACTGAATGCTGCAAACCGCTTTATGAAACAAATGGGCCGACTGCCGGCCTTTCGTATACAGTTGGCGGGGCTTACCCGCGAGACTGTTTTATACGACGGCTTATTTTCCATTCATCCCGAGGTGTTGCTTGCCGATGTAAATAAGCCCGACCTGATTATCATACCTGCGACAGAACCCAGAACGCTGGGGCAGAATATGGAGTTTGTACCCTGGCTAGTGGACCAGCGGGAACAGGGCGCCGAAATTGCCAGCCTCTGCGTAGGCGCATTTTTGCTGGCAGCTACCGGAATGATGAACGGCAAAAAATGCACCACTCACTGGATGGCTGCAGATGCCTTCAGGAACCTGTATCCGGATGTGGACCTGCTTGCTGAAAAAATTATAACAGACGAACAGGGTATCTACACAAGCGGCGGCGCTTATTCGTTTTTGAATCTGCTGCTATACATAGTAGAAAAGTATTGCGGTAGAGATGTGTCGTTGTTTTTAGCAAAGGTGTTTGAGATAGAAGTAGAGCGCGAGAGTCAGTCGCCATTTATCATATTTCAGGGGCAGAAAGGGCATGAAGACGAGCCTATAAAAAAGGCTCAGGAATACATGGAGAGCAATCTAGACCAGAAAATATCGGTGGATCAACTGGCAGGGTTATTCTTATTGAGTAAGCGCAACTTTGAGCGTAGATTCAAGAAAGCAACTTCGAACACCCCTGTAGAATATTTGCAAAGGGTAAAAGTGGAGGCGGCAAAGAAAAGCCTGGAAAGCGGCATAAGTAATATAAACGAAGTAATGTATGCGGTAGGGTATAACGACAGCAAAGCGTTCCGCACTACGTTTAAGAAAATAACCGGCCTTTCGCCTATGGATTACAGGCGGAAGTATGCAAGGATGGGATAACGCTTGATGGGTTGTTATTTATATTTAGTTTTTTGGTGTTTTGGATAATTCTGTTTAAGTTTGCAACAAAAATATTAAACAAATGCAATCTTACCCCATTCACGAACTGGAGCGCCTAACCGGCATCAAGGCGCATACCATACGTATATGGGAGAAGCGCTATGCGCTGATAGAGCCCGAAAGAACAAGCACGAACAGAAGGAATTACAGCGATACTCAGGTGCGTAAGCTACTCAATGTAGCCACGCTGCTATCGCAAGGATTTAAAATATCTAAGATAGCGGCGCTGACAGAAGATGAAATAAACAGTGAAGTACAGAAAACAGAGGAAGCTGCATCGAAAGACACTATTTGTACCGCTTATGTGAACGACCTTATTAAGAGCATGCTTACAATGGAAGAGTCGGCTTTTGAGAAGATTTTTTCAGCGGCATCGCTCAGGTTAGGGCTGTTCGATACGATGATACAGGTGATATACCCGTTTTTGAGTAAGATAGGCATATTGTGGATTGTAGATAAGACTACACCGTTTCAGGAGCATTTTGCATCGTGTATCATAAGGCGTAAACTGATGGCTGCAACCGATGGATTGATGCCGGCGACAATAAAGAACAAAAAGTACCTGCTGTATTTGCCGGCAAACGAATGGCATGAAATAGGATTGCTGTTTGCCAACTACATAATAAGGTCGAGGGGATTTGAGACGATATATCTGGGACAGAATGTGCCCGATGAAAGCATAACAGACATTTTGCCGGTGGTAGACCCGGCCGTAGTACTGTTGTTTTTTGTTGCGGCAAGACCGAAGGAAGAAGTTGAGCAACACCTGTGCGATTTGGCGCGTTTGTGTCCAAGAGCTACATTTCTGGTAGCTGGCAACACTGAGTTGGCGTCGGGTGCACAGCAAGCGGTTGATAATGTGGTTTGCCTGCAAAGCGTGCATCATCTGCTGGAGTTTCTTTAAAGGAGGAGTAAGGATCTTTATTAAAATACACAAAATTTAAAACTGAACTGAGTTGCGGAAGGTAACGGTAATAGGTAGTGGTTTTTCTGGGTTGGCAGCTGCCAGCTTTGTTGCAAAACAGGGCTGCGAAGTGACGCTGATTGAGAAAAATTCGTCGATAGGCGGAAGGGCGCGCGCTTTTTCAGCAGCGGGTTTCACCTACGATATGGGGCCAAGCTGGTACTGGATGCCCGACATCTTTGAGCGTTTCTTTGCAGAATTTGGTAAGAAACCATCCGACTACTACAACCTTGTACAGCTCGATCCCGGTTTTCAGATTGTTTTTGGCAAAGACGATACATTGGCCATTCCCGCAAAGCTGGAGGGTATATATGAGGTGTTTGAAAGTATAGAAAAGGGCAGCGCCGACAAGCTGAAACAGTTTTTGGAGGAGGGGGCCTTTAAGTATAAAGTGGGCATGAACGAACTGGTGTACAAGCCCTCGTTCTCCTGGCTGGAGTTTGCCAGCATGGAGGTGATAACTGGCGCAGCGCGGCTGCACATGTTTAAGCCGGTAAGCAAGTACGTGCGTGGTTTTTTTAAAGACGAACGGCTGATTGCGCTCATGGAGTTTCCGGTGTTGTTTTTGGGCGCAATGGCCAACCAGATACCCGCTTTGTATAGTCTGATGAACTATGCAGCCCTCTCGATGGGGACATGGTACCCTATGGGGGGCATGATAGAAATAGTAAAAGGTATGGAAAGCCTGGCGCTAAGTATGGGCGTACAGGTGAAAACAGGCTGCGAGGCAGAAGAGATAGTTGTGGCCGGCAATAGAGCAAAGGAAATAAGGACCAATAATGGAGTAATTGCCACCGACGGCATAATAGCATCGGGCGACTACCACCACATAGAGCAAAATCTGCTGGCAAAGGAGTACCGCACCTACAGCGAAGACTACTGGGATAAAAGAACACTGGCTCCGTCGTCGTTGATATTTTATTTGGGAGTAAGCAAGAAAATAAAGAAGCTGATTCATCATAATCTTTTCTTCGACGCTTCTATGGATCAGCATTCAAAAGAAATTTACGAGCAGCCGGAATGGCCATCGAGCCCGCTATTTTATGTGTGTTGCCCGTCTAAAACCGACCCCATGGTAGCGCCGATTGGAATGGAGAACTTGTTTATTCTAATACCTATTGCGCCCGGACTGGAAGATACCCAGGAAATAAGGCAGAAATACTTTGATATAGTGATAAAAAGGCTGGAAGATCTTTGTGGAGATGAAATAAAATCTTACATTGTCTATAATAAAAGTTACTGCGTAAACGACTTTAAAGCAGACTATCACGCCTACAAGGGAAATGCATATGGCCTGGCCAATACGCTGCGGCAAACAGCGGCTTTGAAACCCTCCATGCGCAATAAGAAAGTGAAAAATATGTTTTACGCCGGCCAGCTCACTGTGCCGGGGCCGGGCGTTCCGCCGGCATTGGTATCCGGACAAGTAGCAGCCCAACAATTACTTAAAAATTTGAAATAAACCGATGAAACAACTGTTTGATGATGTGTCCGTTGCCTGTAGTAAGCTCACCACCAGGGCCTACAGTAGTAGCTTTTCATTGGGCATACATTGCTTAGACAAAAAGCTGCACCCGCATATTTATTCCATATATGGTTTTGTTCGGTTTGCCGACGAAATTGTTGATACATTTCATGATTTCAATAAACCTGATTTGCTCAGGGAGTTTAAAGAAGAAACCTGGAAGGCAATAGAGCGTAAAATAAGCCTGAATCCTATCCTCAACAGTTTTCAATATGTGGTAAACACCTATAATATCGAGGCTGAGTTGATAGAGCGGTTTATGGAAAGCATGGAAACCGATCTGCAACAACACGAACATAGCGAAGATTCATATGGCCGCTACATTCTGGGCTCGGCCGAGGTGGTGGGCTTGATGTGTCTGCGGGTATTTACCGACAACGACGATGCCTTGTTTAGAAAGCTAAAGACTCCGGCAATGAAGCTGGGAGCAGCATTCCAGAAGGTTAATTTTCTGCGCGATCTGAAAAGCGATTATCACGCTTTGGGCAGAGTATATTTTCCGGGCGTGGACATGCATTCGTTTTCTGAGACCGAAAAAATAAAGATTGAACATGATATAGATAAAGACTTTAAAGAGGCTTATGCCGGTATATTACTTATGCCCAAAAGTTCGCGGTTTGGGGTGTATATGGCCTATATATATTACAAAACCTTGTTTAATAAAATAAGGTCTGTGCCATCTGCGCGTATTATGATGGAGCGAGTGCGGATATCGAACAGGAGAAAGATAGGTCTGCTGGTTACATCTTATTTCAAACACAGTTTTAGCATGTTATAAATATTAAACCGGAATATACTTATAGAAACGAGATAACCTATAAAGAGGCGGAACATGGAATATGTGGTATTGGTAGACGAAGCCGACATTGCAATAGGCGAAATGGAAAAGCTGCAGGCGCACCTGGATGGAGGTAGACTGCATAGAGCGGTTTCTGTGTTTTTGTACAATAGTAATGGTGAATTGCTGTTGCAGCAACGGGCGGCGGAGAAGTATCATTCGGCTAATTTGTGGACAAACACCTGCTGCGGACACCCCCGGCCGGGAGAGACGCCCGCGGATGCTGCAGCCCGACGATTAAAAGAAGAGATGGGATTGACTGCTATATTACGTCCTGTGTTTACCTTTGAGTATAAAGCCGAACTCAAGGATGGATTGACCGAATATGAAATAGACCATGTATTTGTGGGTGTAACAGACGAAAAACCGTTGCTAAACAACGATGAAGCATCGGGATACCGATATGTAGACCACAAACAACTGGAAAACGACATAATGAAAAGTCCAGAACGGTATACGGAATGGTTTAAAATATGCCTGCGCGACTGGCGGCAATGCCTGCCGGGAGGGTAGTAAAAGAAACAAAGGACTAAGGGGAGCTCCAAAAAATTATGAGTATTTACCGATTGCGCAAAGAACAGTTTATACCAAAAGATATAGAAACCGTATGGATGTTTTTTGCAACGCCTGAAAATCTGAATAAGATTATGCCGGGCGATACAAAATTCGAATTTCTGACACAGATGCACGGCGAGCATGTGTACAGAGGCATGAAAATAGAATACAAAATAAGACCGTTTTTGAACATCCCCTTTTTGTGGGTGACAGAGATAAAAGAAGTAATGAACAGATACCGGTTTACAGATATACAGCTCAAAGGTCCGTTTGCATTGTGGGAACACACGCACACCTTTACAACGGTAGATGGCGGGGTAAGAATGACCGATGATTTGAGGTATGCTTTGCCATTGGGGCCCCTGGGTAATTTGGTAAATGCGTTATTCATGCGCAGGCGATTGCATAATTTATTCGACGACAGAGAAAAAGCAGTAAAACAATATTTTACAGAACTAAACAAACAAGCGTATGTGGCTGATTGATATACTGATAGTGGTGGCAACGTTTTTGGGTATGGAAGGGGTGGCGTGGCTCACCCACAAATATGTGATGCACGGCCTGCTATGGAACCTGCACGAAGACCACCACAAAAAGAATCCGTCGTCGTTTTTTGAGAAAAACGATTATTTTTTCGTCATTTTTGCTGTGCCGGGAATGTTGGGCCTGTTTCTGGGCACACTATATTTCAGCAGCTTGTGGGTGTTGTTTTTTATTGGCGCGGGTATCACACTGTATGGTTTTTGCTATTTTTTGGTGCACGATGTGTTCATTCATCAGCGGTTCAAGTGGTTGCGCAATACAGATAGCTTGTACTTCAGGGCTATAAGAAGGGCGCACAAAATGCACCACAAGCATTTGGGTAAGGAAGATGGCGAGTGTTTCGGAATGTTGTTTGTGCCTTTTAAGTATTTTGTGGAAGCCCAAAAACGCAAGGAAGCAAATGCCTGATAAGTATCTGTATCTGCTGGTAGATTTCTTCTGTATTGTATTTCCATTTGTTTTCTCGTTTATTTCAAAAAACAAATTCATCAATCAGTGGCGTTATTTTATGGCTCCCTGTTTGGCCACGGCAGTGTTTTTTGTAGCCTGGGACGCCTACTTTACGCACATTGGCGTATGGAGTTTCAATCCGAGGTATGTGTGTGGCATTTATTTTCTGGGCTTGCCGCTCGAGGAGTTTCTGTTTTTCTTTTGCATACCTTATTCTTGTGTGTTTACCTACCATGTTATCATCAGTTACGTAAGGCTACCTAAGAGGCAGTCTGTAACCGATACATTTACCTGGGGGCTTGTAGGATTTCTGGCGGCGGCGGCCTTCAACCATATTCCGCAGTTATACACTTCGGTTACATTTTCTTTGCTGGCTATGTTTCTGGCGTTTTTGATGATAAAGAAGGTAGCCTACCTGCCCGACTTCTACCTTACATTTGCGCTTATACTCACCCCTTTCTTTTTGTCTAATGGCGTACTTACCGGCAGCTTTACCCCCGAACCCGTAGTTAGCTACAACGGCGCCTACAATCTGGGTATACGTATGTTTACCATACCGTTTGAAGATACGTTTTATGGTATGCTGCTGTTATTGATGAATGTGGCGGGCTTTGAGTATTTGCGAGGCAGGGGTAGTCAAACCGCTGCAGCATAGCATATAGTTGGCATTGTACTTTGTTTATTGGTTAATAAATCTGCTACATTGGGTTAGCGCTGTTACCTTTGTGTGTGCTGCCGCTTTTAGATCAAACTTATCTTCGTAAAATCAACGAATTATAATTGCATCTTTAAATTAGATGTTCGGCCTTAAACCAATAAATTAAACGACTGTCTAACGGCAGATGAAATCTATGAAATTTTTAATCTCCTGCGCTACATGGCTCGCCCTTTTGTTTAGCTCTTTTACAATGTTTGGTCAAGGTACTTATACCCTTAAAGGTAGAGTAACCGATAGTAAAGATAAGTCGGCGCTCGCCGGCGTAACGGCAGCGCTCAGGAGTTTTGCAGATTCTACCCAACGCACCGGCGGCATAAGCGATGATAATGGCGTTTTTACAATACCCGGAATTAAGCCAGGGCGTTATATGTTGCGGCTCGATTACTTGGGCTACAGACAGATACGGCAGGCAATAACGATAGCTGACAAAGATATAGACCTGGGTGAAATGGCCATGTCGCAAGCTGCCAACGAACTAAAAGGCGTAACGGTAGGCGGAAAGCAGATAAGGGGCGAACAGAAGGGCGACACATCGCAGTTTAGGGCCGACGCATTTAAAACCAATCCCGATGCTACTGCAGAAGACCTGGTAAATAAAATGCCGGGTGTAACGTCTGACAACACAGGTGTGAAAGTGAACGGAGAAACTGTGCAAAATGTGATGGTAGATGGTAAGCCGTTCTTTGGCTCAGACCCATCGCTGGCGTTGAAGAACCTACCATCGGAGGTGGTAGATAAAATACAGGTATTTGATAGGCTTAGCGACCAGGCCAACTTTACGGGTTTTGACGATGGCACGTCGCAAAAAACTATGAATATCATTACCCGCCGCAACAAGAGCGAGGGTGTGTTTGGTAAGCTATATGCTGGCTATGGTACCGACGATAGATATATAGCGGGCGGCAACGTCAATTTTTTCAACGGCGACAGGCGCATCTCTATTTTGGGCATGTCGAACAACATCAATCAGCAAAATTTTAGTATACAAGATATACTGGGCGCTACGGGTAGCGGCGGCGGCAATGGCGGCGGTGGTAGCAGAGGTGGTCGAGGCGGCGGCGGCAATTTTGGCGGCGGTGTGGCTAACAACTTTATGGTAGGGCAACAAAATGGTATCTCTGTAACCAATAGCGCAGGCCTTAACTATAGCGATACCTGGGGTAAAAAACTGAAGGTAAGCGGCAGCTATTTTTACAACAGCACAGACAACACCAACGCTACAACCCTAACACGCAACTACTTCTCGTCGCCCGACAGCACAAATATTTATAATGAAAACAGCTCGTCGGAAGCTACCAATTTCAATCACCGCGTTAATCTGCGACTGGAGTATACCATCGATTCGTTCAACTCTATTATTTTCACGCCGGGTATCAGCTTTCAGCGGAGTAGCTCGGTAAGCAATACGGTAGCTACCGACAGCATAGCCGAGCTGCTGTCGAGCGCAACAACCAACCGGCCTGTTGCTAATAGCAACGGCTATAATTCGAGCAACAACCTATTGTTTCAGCACAAGTTTAAAAAAGCGCGCCGCACTATATCGTTCAATATGGCGGCTACGCTGAACGAGAAAAATGGCGATGGCGCATACTATTCATCAACGCAATATGGATCGCTCACCACGCTGCGCGATCAGCAATACAAGCTCTATAACAACACCTACAACCTGTCGCCAAACGTTACTTATACCGAGCCAGTAGGTAAGAAAGGTCAGTTGATGTTTACTTACAATCCATCGTTTCAGAATAGTAATGCAGATAAGGAAACCTACAACAAAGACACTGCCACCCAAAACTATACCACGCTGGATCCTGTATACTCAAACAAATACAGCAATACCTACAACACCCAAAAAGGCGGGCTGAGCTACCGCGTAGGCGATCGCAAACTGACCTTTAATGCGGGGCTGAATGTGCAATACGCAACACTGAGTGGCGAGCAGGAATACCCAATGCCTTACAGTCTGGATAGAAACTTTACCAGTGTGCTGCCCAATGCTATGCTGAACATACGTAATGCCGATGGCAAAAACCTGCGCATAATGTACCGTACCAATACCAATGCGCCGTCTATAACACAGTTGCAAAATGTGGTGGACATTAGCAACCCCTTGCTCATAAAAACCGGCAACACAGGCTTGCGACAGGATTACGAACAAACATTTATAGTGCGGTACGGACTGACGAACGCTAAAACTGCGCGTAACTTTTTTCTGAACCTATATGTAAACTATATAAATAACTACATAGGCAACGCCTCCTATATTCCTGGTCGCGATTCGTTGTTTGCCGACCCGGCGACTAATACTTCTGTAGTTATTAACAGAGGTAGCCAGCTGTCGCGTCCGGTAAATCTGGATGGATATTTTGCTACCCGTTTGTTCCTTACCTATGGCTTGCCCGTAAAACCGCTAAAAAGTAATCTAAATCTGAATGGAGGCCTGAACTATACCTGCACACCCGGTATGATAAATACAGCGCTCAATTATGCCAATAACTTCATTCCATCGTTTGGCATTGCCCTCACCAGCAACATTAGTGAGCAGATAGATTTTTCGCTATCGTACAACGGTAACTACAATATTGTGCAAAACACAGCACAGTCGCAGGCCAACAACAACTATTACAACCATCTCACATCGGCCAAAATAAACTACATACTGTTTAAAAAACTGGTGTTGAACACCAGTGTAACTGAAAACTACTATACAGCTTTCAGTAGCACAGCAAATCAGAATTTTTACTTGTGGAATGCCTATGTAGCCTATAAATTCTTTAAAAACAATGCGCTGGAAGCGCGTATTACTGCCTTCGATATACTAAACCAAAACAAAAGCATAAGCCGCACCGTAACGGAGACCTACATTGAAAACAGTGTAACGCAGGTGTTGCAGCAATATTTTATGCTGCAGCTCACCTATACCATCCGCAAGTTTAAAGGCGCTATGCCCAATATGGAACCAACACCGGATAAAGATAAAATGGATATGCCTTACCCTATGCGCCCTATGGGCGACAGACCATATAACCCGAATAGGTAAGAGGGGGGAGTTGGTTATAATCATTAAATTTGTATAAAGTAGGTGTTATGGAACTTGCATTAATGAAATCGCAACTGCATGAGTATATAGAGAATGCAGAAGAACTGCATCTTGCAGCAATTATTGAATTTGTGCAGCAAGAAAATGTTGCCGAAGGCAGTAGTTATGACGAGGCAACCATGGCTATGCTGTATGATCGCAGAAAAAATCACCTGACCGGGGTTTCTAAATCTTATGGTTTGGAGGAGAGTTTGAGGATGATTAGGGCGAGTGTATGAAGTGCAATTAAGCAGATAACAGGGTAATTATACACTTCAATGTACAAAGTGTATAGATAAATATTTATTAACCTGATGGTATTTTATTGTTCCAGAAGCCCTGAAAGGGTATAATATATCAGCGAGGGGTGAAGCCCTTCGATATTATAAAAAGGACGTAGCCCTGCAGGGGCGTAATATATATGTTGCGAGAAGTATCACGCCCATACAGGGCTTACCTGAATCTTCCCTGTTCGAGGGGCTTCACCCCTCGCTGATGTATTGGGCCCATTCAGGGCAGTAAGATCTGCCCAAAAGCTGTAAATAGTACAACTAAGAATATCACAAATAATAAAGCCCGATTTTCATCGGGCTTTATTATTATATGGTAAAGATGCTTTAATTACGCAACGGTAATAGAGCTATCTGTATAAACATCCTGAATGGCGTTGAGCAATTCTACGCCTTGGTTCATTGGTTTTTGGAAGGCTTTACGGCCGCTGATGAGACCCATACCGCCGGCGCGCTTGTTGATAACTGCTGTGGTTACCGCTTCTGCCATATCGGTAGCGCCTTTCGATTCGCCGCCTGAGTTGATAAGACCTACACGGCCCATGTAGCAATTAGCTACCTGATAGCGAGCCAGATCAATTGGGTGATCGGTAGTCAGCTTGTCGTAAACTAGCTTGCTGGTTTTACCGAAGTTGATAGCATTGTAGCCGCCGTTGTTGGTAGGCAATTTTTGCTTAATGATATCTGCCTGTATAGTTACGCCCAGGTGGTTAGCCTGGCCGGTAAGGTCGGCAGAGGTATGGTAGTCAATACCATCTTTTTTGAAACCGCTGTTGCGCAGGTAGCACCACAACACTGTAGACATACCCAATTCGTGCGCGTATTCAAAAGCCTTAGCTACTTCTACTATCTGGCGTGCGCTTTCGTCTGAACCAAAATAGATAGTTGCGCCTACTGCTGCAGCGCCCATGTTCCAGGCATCCTTAATGTTGCCAAACATGATCTGGTCGAACTTATTAGGGTAGGTTAGGAATTCGTTGTGGTTTACTTTTACAATGAACGGTATTTTGTGTGCATACTTGCGCGCCACAGCGCCCAATACGCCATAGGTAGAAGCAACTGCGTTGCAACCGCCTTCGATAGCCAGTTTCACAATATTCTCAGGATCGAAATAAATAGGGTTTGGAGCGAAAGAAGCGCCGCCGCTATGTTCAATACCCTGGTCTACAGGTAGTATAGATACATAACCGGTGCCAGCTAAGCGACCATGGTTTAAAATTGCGTTGAGGCTCCTTAATGTTTGCACATTACGGTTGCTCTGCGACCATACGTCGTCAATATGAGTTGGCGAAGGAATATGGATCGATGACTTATCAATGGTCTGGCAATTGTGCCCTAAGTAATACTCAGCTTTGTCGCCGAGAAGCTCCTGGATTTTTGATGACATATATTTATTAGTTTTTTTAATTTCGGCTGCAAAGGTATTTCAAAAAGTTAAAAGTTGTATAGGTTGTTTTTCTTTAGTAGATAGTCGATAGTACATAGTAGATAGTCGGGAGTGGGTGGATTAAAGTAGATAGTGGGGAGTCGGTATTGATTCCATTCGTCTTACCTTGTTTTGATGCAAACAAGTTATATTTGCTAAAAGCAAGTGTATATGGGAATGGTATATGCCGATGTAGAATTGATCAATGGTCTGGATGAAGGTAATGCCCGCAGGCGCATTATTGGCGATGATGAAATTAAACGATTTCCGGTTAGTATATTGGTAGATACAGGTTCCTATATGTTGGCTATAAACGAAGAGATTCAGGAATATCTGCAACTGCCGGTAGTTGATTCTAAAAGAGCACAAACTGCCGATAACCGCATTACAGAGTGCGATGTGGTAGCCCCGATTGTGCTGAAATTTGAGAACCGCCGATTTACCGGTAGCGCTATGGTGCTGCCCGGTGACTCCGAACCCTTGCTGGGAGCTATTCCGCTCGAAGAAATGGATGTGCTGATACACCCCCTCCGTCAGCAACTGATAGTAAACCCTGAGCATCCGCTCTACGCGCAACTGAAACTGAAGTAGATTTTACAGAAAGCGACATAGGTTGAGGTATTTTGTTAGGAAGAAATAAGAGTAATAACCAATAAATGATGGAGATATAGCCAAATTGAATGTACTATATTAATCGGTCTCAAGCAAAAGGAACAATAAAAACGATTAACTTTGGTTAGCAAAAATACCGCCAATGCAAACATCCGCCAGAAGACAACAATTGATGCAATACCTTGCCGATGCGCCTGATAAGAAGGTAAATGCATTGTACGCGTTATTGGAAGATGAACTTAAAGGGTCGGCATTTGTGCTAACCGATGAGCATTTGGAAATTCTGGAGCAAAGAGAGCAAGAGTACTTTGCCGGAAAAACTACAACAAGCCCTTGGCAAGAAGTACACCAAAGAATTCGAGCCAAACATAATGCGGCTCTATGAGTTATAATGTTATTTTGCAGTCAGGAGCAGAAAGTGATATAGAATCAGCTTATGTCTGGTATGAAAACGTAAAAATCGGACTTGGGGAGCAGTTTTTAAATGAATTGGTTGTGTATTATGAAAAGTTGATGCATAATCCAATAGCATTCAAATGGGTAAATAAAAATTATAGACAGGCTATTTTAAGCAGATTTCCATACGTTATTATATATAAAGTTGTGGAGAGTGATGTCGTATTTGCGCCGTGTTTCACACGAGTAGAAACCCCAAAAAATATTTGCAATTGAAGGATTGGTAACCTCATATTTAACTCATGTGTTAAATAAAAGTTTATTGCATTTAGTAAGGGCGTTGAATGCTATGCGGAGAAACTGAAATAGTCGCCATTTACCTACATGCTTTCAGCAATCCTTCGTCTACAGGATAGTGTTTGCCCTTTGCGGCTTGCAGGTCGGCACAGGCGTGTTGCACATCGCCTTTCACTAAATACACCTGTCCTCTGAAAAATTCCACTTCCCCATTGCTACTGCCAAACTCATTAATCGCCCGGTCGAAATACATAATGGCTTTATCGTAATCATTTATTGCAGCATAGGCAAGCCCTAAATTTACAAGGGTAGGGTAAGCGTTTTTTATAGCTAATGCCGCCAAACCCTCTTGTATAGATTGTGTGTATTCGCCATGTTCGTTGAGCCAATAGGCGCGCAAGTGTCGCTTGTTGTAGGCTATCTCCCGGTCATTTGGAAATAGCTTTTCGCCCTCCTGCAATACATTTATAGCGGCATCCATTTTTTCGCAGCATTGCATTGCCCACAAAGCCATATCTGTAAAGGTTTGCGGTGTTTGCGCGTGGCTTTTGTAGTTATTAAAATTTTGCACCAACTCCATGCTGTCTTTTCTGGCTGCGCAAAGTTGTTGCAATGCGCTATAGTAGGTAGCCGACAGCGGACGCAACTGATAGGCAAGACGATAGTGGCGATATGCAGAATCTACATTACCAGCTTGCAGATATAAATTGCCGAGCAGGTAATCGCCAAATGGCAGGTATGGATTAGCGCGATCTTCGCTCAGCAGCAGTTTCATTGCTTCATCGTTGCGGTGCGCCTCTATCAGGTATTTGGCTTTTAGGTGAGCTATGGGTATGCCGTATTCGCTGATGTTAGGTAGTGGGCCAAAGAAGGGGGTAATGTCATCGTAAGAATATCGGGGCGCAGCAAGAGTTTCCATATCATCTTTTATCAGGTACTGGCCCCGCATAGCTGTAAATACCTGCCAACTGATAAATACAGATAAGAGCGATAGTAGCAGCATTGCTGGCAGTATAATGCGTGTTGAGATTGGATTGTTGCTGGTATTTATCCCCGGCTTTGCGGTATTCGCAACTATCAGCGCAAGCACAACAGCCAGCAGCAGTTGCATGTTGGCTCGCTCCATTGGGAAATTGAAGGTGGCATCGAGCATATAAGCCAGCAACATGACCAATGGTATGGCTAAAGGCAATACAGTACTTTGTTTTTTCTTGGCAGCCACAGCCACCAGTGTTATGGCGGTTGCAAATATCAACAGGTAGGCAATGCCGCCCATTACTCCGGTATCTGCGGCTACCTCCAGAAAGTCGTTGTGTACGTGCTTGGTTACATAGTCGTCGGCAAGCAGCCATTTTTCGTAGGGTAGGGTGTGTATCTTCCAGTTGCCGGGGCCGCCGCCGGTAAGGCTGTTTTTCTTAATGAAATCGGTTGCATAGCCCCAATAGATCAATCTGCCGGGTTTGGCATTGCCGGTCGCAGCAAACACTTGGGGTAATGTGGCCATTTTTGCAGTAATGTTTGTTACTGCATAACCTTTTGGCTTTTGCGCGCCTACAAATTGCAGTAACAATGTAACTGCCGCAAAAACACCAACTACGCCAGCAACCCATGGTAGCTTGGTTTTTCTATCGTTCCCATACATGTTTACAAGTACAAAAGCAGCTACTGTGATCCACAAGCCTACAATTGCAGTGCGTGCAGCAAGCAAGTATACAGCAGCTGCCATAACGCCCAAACATGCCAACAATGCCAGCCGCTGGCGGCTGTTTGCATTTGGCAGTAAAAACAATACCGCAGCAAGTTTTATCATTATTGCCGCCGCCACTATGTTTTTGTTGCCCAGCGTCAGTGTTATCATTTCGGGCATTGCGACTCCCCCTGCAACCGATGCCAATACGCCGGTAGCCTGTAAAGCTCCACCTACGATTATAAGCCAAACAGTAAACCTGAGTAGGGCTCTATTGCGTTGTACTATTTGCCCTATATTGAGGAATGCCACAAGCGTAATAAGCCAGTGGGATAATGCTACTAACCCCTCCACCTTATTATATGCAGTGATTTCGGCTATAAGTGCAAATCCAGTAAACAGATAGCAGGCATAGCTGAGTTTGTTGAAAATAATGCTCCGATTATCTTGTTTTTGGAACAATAGTACAGTAGTAGCAATAGTATTTACAATTGCCAGATACAGCCACTGTGCCCCATTGTTGTCTATTACCTTGCACAACTGCACCGGCAGAAAATCTATAAGTATATAGGCTACGAGCAATAGGATGCCAACAGAATTCGTACGAGCATCAGTGTAGGAAGCAGCTATTGTATTGCCCTTTATATTTTCAGTAGGTTTAGGTGCAGGTTTCAATATTTCAAGCATTTGGTTGGTGAGTGGTCAAGAATTTACTTAGTCATTAGCTGGTAAATTTTCAGCCCGCTAATCGTTCCATTAGTTATTTCTGTTAACGCAACTCCCGATTCGTCTACATAATTTTCTGTTGAGTTCGTAGTTTGGTAAGAGTAAAGATATTGTATGTTATATCGGCGCATTTCAGGTAGTACCTCTTTCAGTGTTGCGCGCGGCCTTGAGTGGCTATAAAACGCATTCCCCGAAAAGTAGGCCAACCGCTCTATGCGCTGCACTTCTTTGCCGGGCTGCGCCAAGCTGGTAAATGAGCCGTTTATGTGACGCTTTCTCAGTTGTTGGGCAACCTGAAATTCTTTAGCGCCTTCGCCATACATGCCCACCATGCACCAGGCAGGATATACCAGAAACGATAAAGGGAACAGTACTGTAAGTACTATCTTTTGCAGCCTGTTGTCTATGTCTTGTATGTGCAATGCTCCCATTACCATGGTTATGGGTACCATATACCATATATAGCGCGACTCGAAATTGACCAGCACATAGCCCAACGGGAATAGTGCTGCGGACAGACCGATGATAAAATCGTTGGCGGGTTTTATGAATCCGGTCTTACGGGCGTGTATTAGTGTTTGAATTACGATTACCGTAAAGGCGCTGTAGACCAACACGAAAAACACCGACAATTGCAGTGAGCTGACTACAAACTTCCACACATGGAGCCCTATGCGCAATAGCTGCCTGCCCAGCAGCGCAAACGAATTCCAGAAATGCGGCGTATTGCCATTGGCCATGTAGGGGTCTTCCCAGTAATACGGACTATCGGGGTAGGGCGGTGGGATGAGCAGTCCTATATGGCTTTTCCATTCTGGATGCCCCACCAGATACCACGACATATTGAGCGAGCCGGATGTAGAGGTTGTCCAGATGCCGTACTTGCTGTGCAGGGCTATAATCCAGGGCAGGCTGCACAAAAGCATGACGCCTATAGACGTAGCACATATTTGCAGCCACTTGGTTCTATTGCCTATAGTCATGAAAAATACACAACATGCTGTGGCGAGGATAAAAAACGGGAAAGAATAGGCCTTTGCAAAATAGGCCAAGGCCCCCAGTATGCCATAAGCCACCCAAGCCAGTGGCAGGTGAATGAAATCGTCTATAATAAGCAACCGCAACGCCCCCAGCAAGAAGAAACACTCCCAAAGGTCATCGAACGATTGCCAGAAAACGGCATAGCACAAAAACAGTGCATTAGCTATGCTCAAAGCCCAATGCAGCGGCTGCGCTATAGAAAATCGCCTGAAAAACGAGGTAGTAACCAGCAGAAAACCCACAGCCCCCATGGTATTGACCACTGTGCCGGCGGCAATAGCCCCCATACCTAATTTAATAAACACCGCCGACAACCAACATGCCCATGGGCTCCAGTAGCCGTTTATGGCCTTGGTATATTGGCCGCTCGCGTAGCGCCAGGCAATGGTGAGGTAAGCGGTGCCGTCGGGGTCTACATAGTATTTGTAATGAGGGTACAATAGCGCAACAGCCACTATAAGCAGCAATGCCGACACGAAAAACGGTATGTAGCGCGACTGTACGTTCATTTTGGTATGTTTGTTTTTGCCCGCTGTACCTGCCGCGCTGCAATTCCCATTACTGCCAGCCCTATAACTATGGGCGACACCGGCAACAGATAGCGGGTGTTGGCAATAGGCCCGGCAGCAACTGCAAAATAACCCAATAGTATAAAAGTAAACAATAAGATGCCGCGATGTGTGTGGCTGCGCCTGAAAAACCAAAATAAACCTACCAACCGCACCATATTGAACAACCCGATAACTAATACAATTATCAATGAAGGGTTGTTACTTGCATAGTCTACAAGGCCGGCTGCGCCCTTGGTTTTAATGTTGGCGTAAAAGCCGGTTTGCTCCTTGCTATACAGCCGGCCATAGGTGAGGCGGCCGGTAAACAGGTCTATCTCGCCCTTGCCAGGCTCTATGAACAGGCGTGCGCTGTGTTTGAGGTGGAAGGCCATATATGGAATAAAGTTGTTGCGCAACAGCTCCGATCCACGCTGGTTGGCATAGTCGTAGCGGCTGGCGTAGTCGGGTATGGCTGCGCATTTGGCGCGCTCTTGCGCCAGAAAGCGGTTTGCACTGTCGGCACCTTCGCGCGCACTAATGAAGGGGTAGTAGTAGTAAATAGCATTGAATGCCTGATTGCTGCTGAAATGGTACTTGCCGGTGCGCAATGAGTTGTGGTAGCTATAGAGCATAACAATGCACAACGGCAATAATGCAACAAGTAATTGCCGCTGAAGAGTGGTTTTTTGGTAGATGGCCAACGTGATGATAACCACCACATGCACCACCGCAAAGGGGTACAGTACAGGCTTTACCAGCGCACCCGCTGCAAGGCTCAGCCCCATAAGAAGGCCATATTTGAGCTGCCGGGTAGTAAACAGCCTAACAAACAAACCAAAATAGAGCAGCGTGAACGATTGCAACAAAATATCGGGGGCAATGGTATTGGCATTAATGAACTGAGCAGGGTAGGCCGCCAGCAAAAGCAGCAGCAGCTTATCGTACTTTTTTTTGTAACCCAGACCGGTAATGGTGCGCCGCAGGTACAGCAAATTGACCACCGACAGGGCATTTTGCAACAGCAATACTATCCAGTTATTTACAGAAAATAGGTACACCCCCAGTAGCAAAATCGGGTACAAGGGTTGTCGCTGGGTCATGTATTCGGGCTCAATGGGCATTGCGGCATTGCCGCTGTAAAAAAACAGGTAGTCGCGTATGTTTACCGCCTCGTATATATACTCAAACGAGTCGCCCATGTATATGCGCTTGAAACTACAGGCCAGTAAAAAGAACACGATATGTATTAGCGCTATAACGCCAATAAATAACCGGTCTTCTTTTTTTATGCGTAGTTTCATTCGTGTTTATTTTGGCAATGATTGTTTTTATTACGGTGCCTGCGCCTTCAGCATTCGCCAATGCCCGTTCATGTCTTGCCTTAGCTGCACATTGCTGTAGTCTTCAGCCTCAAACAGCTCTTTGCATTCGTGGGCATGAGCAGCATCCAGTTCGCAATAAATATAGCCATTCGGGCTGAGGTGTTGGTGACCAAATTGTGCAATGGCTTTATAGAACACCAGCGCATCGTTATCGGGCACAAAAAGGGCAATGTTGGGTTCGTGGTCTTTTACATTGGTGTGTATGCGTTCTTGTTCGGCGAGGGGTATGTAGGGTGGGTTGCTCACCAGTACATCGTATTTTCCCATTGCAGTGCGCACCTTTTCGTTCAGGAAATCGAGCTGCACAAAATGTACCTTTGCGCCCAGCCTGTGGGCATTGGCAGCAGCCACACCCAATGCCCCTTCGCTAATATCGCAACCCGTAACTGTCGCCTGAGGCATAGCCAACTTTAGGGACACCGGCAGGCAACCACTTCCTGTGCCTATATCCAGCAACCGGAAGGGCGGCGAGTTTTTCTGGTCGTCTATTATCCATTGCGCCAGCTCTTCGGTTTCGGGGCGGGGAATCAGTACGTTTTCATTGACCACATATTGCCGCCCCATAAACCATGCATTGCCCACCACATATTGCAGTGGTCGCCCCCGTAGCAAGTCGTTGGTGGCGTTATCGTAGGTCTGTTGCTGTTCGGTGGTAAGTGGGGTGTCTTTGTATATCAGTCGGTCGGTTTTGTTGCGCCCCGTCAGGTGTTCCATTAGTTCGTGTGCAATAGCCGCAGCCTCTCTATCGTCGTAAAGGGGCTGCAAATTGTTTTTGAGCTGATAAAAAGCCTGCGAAGTACTCAACATAACTGTAAAGATAACTTCGTATTGTATATGGTGGGGGAAATGGTGGTAGCTAAAGGCGCTATAAAGGCATAGATATACAATGCTCTATAGGGGAAACCAACGAATGTTGATCTCCATATTAATATGTATAAAAAAACAACACACCTACTTACTCACCTTATAAACCGCTTCTGCTTTAATTGAAGCAATGTACAAATTGCCATAGCTATCGAAGCATATACCTATTGGGTTTGTTAAGGTAGCTTTTATTGCAGTGCCGCCAATGCCTGAATAGAGTGGGGTATCTATGCCGATGCCGGCTACAGTACGCAGCATACCCAGCCCATCTATCATGCGTACATAATGATTGCTGAATTCCGAAAAATACAGATGCCCATTGGCATCTAATGCTAAACCATAGACCCAGCCTAATTTTGCACCCAACGCCTTGCTGCCATCGGGCGTGTAGCCTTGTTTATAACCACCTGCTACAGCAAACACCCTACCATCGGGTGTTATTTTTAAAATACCTGTACCAAAGTAGGTTGTGTACAGATTATTTTCTTTATCTACTAACATAGCCCAAGAAAATATATACTTTCCATCTGCTGCCATACCACCCTTGATTGGATCCTTGCGACCGCCGCCTATTACCGTACTTATTATTCCTTGGGCATTTACTTTACGTATCCTATAGTTTTCTCCATCGTTAAAATACACATTGCCATTGCCATCTACGGCTATTTGATCTGGCCAATGCATTAGTGCATCGGTAGCAGGGCCTCCGTCTCCGCCAAACCCATATCGTGGATAGCGCACAGTGTCCTGTATTTTTGGTCCGGCTATTATGTGGGCTATACCTTGTTGGTCTATTTTGGTTATCCGGTTGCGTTCTCTGCTGGTAAAATATAGGTTGTCCTGCGCATCTATGGCCAGTCCATCTGCATATAAAGTTGCGACGGTAGCAGGCATACCTTCATAATTTTTTATCTTACCCCCACCTGCAACGGTGGTAAATTTCCCGTTCTTATC
>CAIRYK010000093.1 GCA_903882805.1 uncultured Bacteroidota bacterium
CCCAATAGCATGACCTGTGGGCAGTATTGATGCAACAGGCTACGGAGCATAGATATATTTTTCAGCTCGTCGTCGATAATGATTGCAGTTATTCCGGTTATCATAAGTTCGTTGGAAGTTTGATAGTTATTGTAGTGCCTTCCGATTCGTGTAGGTCATTGGTTTTGTCAGTTATGGCTATTTCGTAGTCAGCTCTGTTCTTCTTGCTTATCAGATCCAGTCTTTTTCTTGTAAGTTCCATTCCTTGCGATTTGTAAATTCTACCCGCTTCGGTCTTTAATTTTTGCGATGCATCGCGGCCTATTCCATTATCGTCTATTTTGCAATACAAGGCGCTGTCTTTTGTATAAAACCTGATAGTTAGTTTGCCTTGCTTGTTTGTAAGGTAGCACACGCCGTGTTTTACGGCGTTTTCAACAAACGGCTGAATTATCATTGATGGTATTTCTATAGTTGCAGGGTTAATATCGGTATCGCAAATAATCTCATAGGCAAATTTGTCTTCAAAGCGCATCATTTCAAGCGACAGATAGTTTTGCAGGTAGGCAAGTTCGTTTGCCAGAGTTATGGCGCCAAGTTTTGAGTTCTCGAGCGTTTGTCTCATCAGCAGTGCAAATCCCGACAAATATTTATTTGCATTCTTTACATCGTTAGCTACAATAAAATGCTGAATTGAGTTAAGACAATTGAAAATAAAGTGCGGGTTCATTTGCGCACGTAATTGTTTCTGCTCCAGGTCGGTACGTAAGTTGTCGGCTTTTAATTTATACTGCCGTATCATGAGCGATATAATAAGCATCAACGTAACCAGGGCTGCTAAAGAACCATATATGTAAAAGTTCTTGCGCTGTAACTTCACCTTCATTAGGGCGTCTTTTTTGTCTTGCTCAGCTTTGGCAATCGATTCTTTTTTGTCAAAATCGTACTGCAACTGCTCTCTGATTGTTTTTTTTGTATTTTCATCGTTATATATAACATCGCGCGTGTCTATGTACGATTTGTAATGGCTCAGTGCGTTCTTGTGATTGCCAATATCGGCATATAAATTGCTCAGCGATAGGTGCGCTTCCTTTATGCCTGCCAGCGAGCCTACACTGGTAGCCAGTTCCAGTTCCTTTGTGTAGTAATTCTCGGCCTGCCTATACTGTTTTTGCTGGTAATAGTTATCGCCTATACCGCCCATAGCATCGGCCATATGGGCATTATCTCCCAGTTTTCCCAATATATCTACCGCTTCTTTAAAGTAGTTAAGCGCAGCTTCATACTTGCCTATATCGTTGTATATGTATCCTATTTTATTATAGCATGTGGCAATGCCGTATTTGTTGTTTAGCTCTTTATATATTTTTATTGCTGCAAGTATATTGTCTATGGCCGCATCGTTGTCGCCTTCGTTGGCGCTTATGTAGGCAATGTTTTGGAGCGATGTGGCGATTACTATTTTTTTGCCCGTTTCTTCTGCAATTTTCAACGCTGCACTGTAGCTGCGTAGCGCTTCTGCATAATTGTTTTGTAGGTTATGGATATTCCCAATATTAACGTAGCAAGATGCTATCGCGTTTTTGTTGCCCGTTTCTTCTTTAATTTTCAGCGCTTTATAAAAGTTCTTTAGCGCTTCGGGGTACCTGTCTTGTTTAAAGTAAATTTCGCCTATCGAGAAGTAGCAATTGCCAATACCGTTTTTGTCAGATTCACTTTCAAACAAAGAAAGCGCCTTGTTTTCATTGCTCAACGCTTCAGCCGTATTTCCTTTAATTGAGTTTACGCTCCCTAATATGTAATAGGAATTTGCTAAGCCTTTTTTGTATTTTATTTTATCAGCAATAGATATAGCTTGCTGCAGGTAGCTAATGGCCTTATCTGGTTCTATTTCTATGCTATTAAATGCAGCGGTATAAAGCAATTTCACTCTACCGCTATCAGTATGTACATTATTCAATTCGGTGAGTACCGAATCAACAATCTCTTTACCTTGTTTTTTTTGGGCAGGTAATAAGATAGGTAGAGATATAAGAATAAATATATATATTTTCTTCATTCCAGCTACGGTTCGGGATGATAGGTTAAAGTAGCAAGTTACGTATGGTTTAACCAACAAGCAAAATAGCTGATCATAGTCAAACATAATTCAAATGCTGCATTTAGATTATTGATTTTTGTAAGTGTGCGTGTTTTGGCTGCAACTGTGCAAACGGCTATAGTATTGCCAAAAGAACTTTGTGTGCTATTCTATGTATGATTATTTCTGTTAGTATAAATTGTTTTTTGTCAGCAGCTTAAGCTTATAATATTAACGGTATGTTTTTTCTGGTTACAGTGAATATCTATACAATCGGTTGCTACCTTAGTTCAGTTGAGTTTATCCTGGAATTTTTTACGCTAATAACAAAGTGCTTTTATTAATACAGAACTATTTGGTTAGAGCTGGGCAAATAGCAAATATTATGCGGCTACAGTTTTAAACAAATTAACTTTGTAGTGAAAATTAAGGTTAGCCAGATGATCAAATTATTAGCGGCGATGTGCGTTTTTTTTGCGTGCAATGCTTTAGCCCAAGACACAACAGCTATAAAAGTTCCATTCGACAATATGAATGCTACCTGGATAAACGGGCAAAACAGGCAGACCGATTTTCCGCTAACGCTAAATGATAAAAGTACAGGAGCGCCAATAGTAACAGGCGTATTATTTACCGATTGCTATTATAACTACAATTTTAATAATCCTAAAGATAATACCCACGCTGTATCGTCGAGCATAGGACGAACAAATGAATTTTGTGTAAATCAGGTAAGCTTGGGCTTAGAGAGCGGCTATAAAAATGCTATAGGTCGGTTGTGGCTACAATATGGGCAAATGATATCGCTGGTGCAAGAACAAGATGCATCGGTAGGGCATGGAAGGAATACTAATATAGATAATCTTAAGTATATAAGGGAAGTTGCCGCGGGCTACCATTTCGATAAGTGGTATGGTATTAATGTAGAACTGGGCATGTTTATGAGTTACATAGGGTTGGAAAGCTATGTGCTCAACGAAAACTGGTGTTACCAGCGCAGTATGCTCTGCGAGTTTACAGCATTTTATTTTACCGGGGCCCGTTTCCAGTTGTTCCCTTCTAAGAAAGTAAAGACCGAACTATGGCTTATGAATGGCTGGCAGTCGTATAACAGTTATAACAGCAGGCCGGGTATTGGCAGCGCCACCATGTGGCGGCCAAACGAAAACCTGCAATTGGTGGCCAACTTTTATGTGGCAGGTAAGGATACCAGAAGCAATGACAATGCGTTGCGGTTCCATCACGATCATAGTATAGTTGGGCGTTATTTTAGCAATCCTGTGGCGCGCGGCATATCGCAGGCTGCCTGGAGTATTAATAATCATTACGGATTTGAAAGCGGCGGTGGTAAGAAGGCTGCCGAGAACTATATGCTGGGTTCCTCCATTGCCCACAGGTTGTGGTTTTTCCATAACAAGGCAGCGGTAACGCTTCGCGCCGACTACCTCACGCATCCCGGGCTTTACCTGGCGCCGTCGCCATCGCCGGTTACGCCAAACAGGTATACTGCGGCAATAGCTGCAAACAGCAACCATGCACTGGATCTGCTGCAAGGAGTAGCCACAATAGATATTATGCCCACCCAGCATTTTACCATCAGACTCGAATACGGTTATCGCAGCGCCAATGCACCCTATTTTGCCGGACCCGGCGGCACCACCTCGCCCGATGGATGGGTGGGCACGCCCACAGGAGCATGGCAACCGTCGCTTACCAGTGATGAACATCGGCTAACAGCCGCAGCTTGCTTCAGATTATAATGCCGGCTTTGCTAATAGGTTTTAGAAACTAATAGTTATCTATCAGTGTTGCGATTTCATCCATTTCATCTTTTACTTGGTTGCGCAACAATGCAATATTTATATCATCAATTGCAGCAATTTGCTCCATCTTTGAAGCAAATACTGCAAGTTGTTCCAGTCCGGTTGATGCTGCAGTGCCATAAAGTTTATGACCAACGCTATTTATACCGTGCAGATCTTTTGCATTTATGTGGTTATCCAGATTTTGGAGCGCGTCTTTGATTTCGGTTTTTACCATTTTTAGTAGTTCCCGTATCACTTTTTTATCGTTGCCGAGGTAGCTTTTTAGCTTTTCGTCGTTGAATTGGATGCGTATAGGCGCTGGCGCTATGGGCGAAGCTATTGGTTCCTCATCTTGATCGAGCCACTTATTGAATAATTGTGCAAACGATTGCGCTACAATTGGTTTTACCAAATAGTCGTCCATACCAGCAGCAAGGCATTTTTCTTTTTCACCTTTTACGTTACCGGCCGTTAGCGCCACAATAGGCACGTGTTTCGATAGCTGTTGGTTTCTTATGGCCTGTGCCGCCTCATAGCCATTCATTTCCGGCATTTGAATGTCCATAAGTACGAGGTCGGGAGTGTTCGAGAGGTAGCTTTCTACTGCCTCTATGCCATTTTTTGCCTCGTTGATTACTGTGCCTGGCGCTATTTTATCAATAATCGTTTTAGTAAGCAGCATATTTATGGCGTTGTCTTCGGCCACCAGTATAGTGTACGATTTTAACCGCTTGGTATGCTGCGCCGCCTGTGGGGTGTCGTTGTCCTCGGCCTCAATATTCAGGTGCGAAAGCGCGAAATAGATATCTTGAATTTTGGCGGGCTTTACCAGTCGGTGAGTTACGTTTAGCGCGTTGCATGCGGCAGCAAAGTTGTCGGCTACAGACGAGCTAAACATAAGCATAACGGGCGACTCGGCTACTGGTCCGGCAAAACTGTCTCGTATCTTTTTTATGGTTTCCAGACCATCCATATAGGGCATATGGTAGTCCATAATAATGACATCAAATTTTTTGCCGCTACCCAGCAATTGTAATGCCTCAAATCCGTTTGCAGCTTCTGTAGAAGGTATGTTTTTGAGTAGCAATATTTGTTTTAATATGGTGCGGTTGTTACTATTGTCGTCTACTATAAGCACACTCTTTATTTTATCGAGGTTGTCCCATGCTATCACCCCGCCTGCCTCAGACCGGAAAGTAACGTCGAAGTAGAAATAGCTGCCTTTTCCTGGCACGCTCTCTAATTGCAAGCGGCTGTTCATCAGCGCCAGCAGTTTATTAGATATTGTAAGGCCGAGGCCTGTGCCGCCAAAACGTTTGGTGGTAGATCCGTCTTCTTGAGAGAAAGCTTCAAATATTTTCTTTTGTTTCTCTGGTTTTATGCCAATGCCAGTATCGCGTACGCCAAACCTGATGGCTGTAGTGGTAGGTGTGCTGGCGAGCAGCTCTATTTTCAACTCAATTTCGCCTTTTTCGGTAAATTTAGATGCATTGCCTAATAGATTGACCAATACCTGTTTTAACCTTACGGAGTCGGCGTATATATACCTTGGCAGGTCGGGCGAAATGTTGAGCAGCATTTCCAGACCTTTAGATTGTATCTGGTAAGTGATAATATCGGTTGCCTGTCCACACATTTCATAGAGGTCAAATTTCTCGTTATCCAGTTCCAGTTTGCCGGCTTCTATCTTAGAAAAATCAAGAATGTCGTTAATAATGCTCAATAACGAATTAGCCGATTGGTTAACAATTTTCAGGTATTGCTGTTGCGTTTCGTTGAGTTGTGTTCGTAATAAAAGGTCGGTGAAACCTATAACACCGTTTAGCGGGGTGCGAATTTCGTGACTCATGTTCGCCAGAAATTCCGATTTAGCAATATTTGCCTGTTCGGCCTGAACCTTAGCTGTTTTCAATTCTTCGCGTTGTTTTACAGCCTGAGTTATGTTTTGCGTGAAAATCATCATGCCGCCAATGGTCTTATCGTATTGGTACCATGGGCGCATTTCCCATTTCATGTAGGTGTCTTCGCCATTCAGCGTAAGGTGCACCTCATCATCGCTTTCCACATGGCCAGCCAGTACGTTGTTATGGCGTATCCTTCGATCTGGATCGGGGTAAGGAAAAACATCGTAGTGCGATAGTCCTATTATGTTGTAGTCATTGAGTTTGTAATCTTCTATCCATCTGTTGCTTACTGCTAAGAACACCATATTGGTATCCAGCATGGCCACAGCCGCAGGCGCATGTTCTACAAAAGCCGTTAATCGGGCGCGCTCAGAAGCAAGCGCCCGTTCTATTCTTTTCTTTTCGGTAATATCTGTAGCAATACCCAAATAACCGATTATACAATTATTCAGGTCTTTAATTGCGGTCACTACCAGCGTCACTGTTTTTTTGTCGCCTTGTTTGGTTATGTAGGTCCATTCCCGTTGTTCGCTACCAGCAGTTTCCGGTACATGCACAAACACCCGGAAGCCTTGTATCTCTGTACCAGCTTGTGCGCTCAACTCTGCTCCGCGTGCGGCCACTTCCTCTGCAGCATGAAACAAGCCCGGATGATGTATGCCTATAATTTCGCTTGCAGTATACCCGAGCATTTTTTCAGCGCCGGTATTAAATACATTTATTATGCCGTTGGTATCGGTGGATATGATACTTACCTCCGAGGCTCCCTGCAATACGTCGTTGAACAGCTTCTGTGATCGGCTTAATTCAAGTTCGGCTTTTTTATATTGATCGATATCTTGAAAGGTTCCGAATAACTTAGTGCAAATGCCATTTTCGAAAAGTGCGTTGCCTATCGCTCTCACCCATATCTCTTTGCCCTGTGCGGTAATGATTTGTAAGTCCAGATCAAACGGCGCTCCGGTATCTATTGCAAGCTGAACGGCGTTAATGATTTTTGTGCGGCTTTCGCCTTCTTTGTAAAATTCAATTCCTGAATCAAGATTGGACACATAGTCGGGCGCTACGCCATGTATCTCTCTTGTTATGTCGGTCCACCAAGATTTTCGGGTTTTCAAATCAACCTCCCAGCCGCCTACTCTCGATACTTTACTGGTTTGCTCGAGCGATTGCTTGGTGCGCTGCAAATCTTCTTCCAGTCTGAATCGTTCTGTTATATCAATAGCATTGGCAATAATGTATTTTTCGCCTGTTATAGAGCTTTCCAGTACGTTGTTGTACATCCATATATTGGTAGCGCCCTTTCTATGCCTAGCTACCATTTGGCCTTTTGCGGCCCCGTTCAAGGCTACATCCCGCAAGTAGGTTTTCAGCGCATCATGTCGCGATGCAGGTACAATAGTAAATAGCGACTGACCAATGATTTCTTCTTGTGTGTATCCCAGGTTGTTGGCTCCGGCAGTATTCACCGACAGGAATGTGCCATCGAGCGCATGAGTGCACATAATACCCTGCGAGTTTTCGAAAAAGGCCCGTAATTTTTTCTCGCTGTAAAAAAGTTGTTCTTCTTTTTGTTTTTCAATAGTTATATCGCGGGCTATTGCAAAAATGTTGGTTGTCCCTTTTTCGGGAGTGGCAGTCCATTGCAAGGTAGCATAGGCGCCATTTTTTGTTCTGAAACGGTTGGCGAAATTAATGGTGTTCTTACCTTCATTCAGGCGTTGAAGTTCCATTGCCGTCGATGTATGGTCGTCTGGATGTATGTAATTAAAAAAAGATTCAGTTAGCAGCGTCTGAATATCCCAGCCTAATGCAACTTCAAAAGCCGGATTTACTTTCTTGAAATAGCCGTCGGCGCCTGCTACACAAATAAGGTCGGTAGAGAGTTTAAAGATATTTTCGAAATTACGTAGTTCATCCTTTTGACGTTTGCTCAATATAAGCGCTGTGGTTTCTTCAGCAAGCAATTTCAATAGCTTGAGTTGTTTCGCATCAAGTTTTCTTGGCGTTCGGTCTATTACGCAAAGCGTACCTAATGCATAACCGTTGGGGTCTATCAATGGCTGTCCTGCATAAAACCGTATGTTAGGGTTGTCTGTTACTAGAATGTTGTCCTTAAATCGTATATCTTCTGTAGCATCTTCAACAATCATTGTATTGTCTTGAAGAATTGCATATCTGCAAAAGGCAATTTCTCTCGGTGTTTCGTTTACATCCAACCCAACTTTCGATTTAAACCACTGACGTTTATCATCTAACAGCGAAACCAAAGAAATAGGGGTTTCGCAAATGATCGATGCCATTTCTGTAAGCCTGTCAAATTCGCTATCCCTTCCAGTATCTAATATAGAGTAGTATTTAAGCGCTGCAAGTCGCTCGTTCTCATTGTTTGGGTATGTATGGTTGTGCATGTATCAGGCTTTAAATTGCAGCAAACAACCAAAAGTTCATCAGGTTAGCTACAACCTAAATTACGTTTATTTTTTGGTATTCGCATTCTCGCAAATGTATATAGTGGCAGGTTTCTGGCAACATTTTTTTCAAAAATAGTTGTTAACTGATAGTATGTCACCTAGCGTCGTGGGCAGCAGCTTACTCTATCCGAAGATTGAGTACCAGCTACACAGGCAGCATCATTAAAGTGCGCAGCAGGTCAGACGATGCCACCCAAGACGTAGGCTACGATGCAGGCAACCATCTGGACACCAACGCATTGAAAACATTCGTAGGGTCTGGTAGCGGCTTTATTGATACTTGGTATGATCAGAGCGGTAATAATCGAAACCAAACGATGGCCACAACGGGCAACCAGCCACGCATAGTAAACTCAGGCGTAATAGAACGCAAAAATGGTCAGCCGGCTGTTTACTTCAATGGCTCAACTTATATGGCTTCGGCATCATTTTCAGCATTGTCGTCTGGATTTACAGTTGCTATTATTGCTGGGGTCAATTCAAACGTTACCTACAGTACGTTCGCTAACAAAACGCAAAGTAACATTGGTATGCCATTCGATCAGTGGAATACCAATTATTACATTGGCAACGGCTAGCTTGACGCCGGTCCTCCTACCTTATCTACAGGTATTTCCAGCGCCGCAGGTTACAGTCGGTGGAGTTATGCGGGCAGCTCTTCCGCAGCAGGAGCATGGCGTATGGGTGTCAGCAACACATCGACGGCAGCGCCAATGTATTATTCTGATGGCAACGTACCTTTCATGTTGGGTACCCGTCAGGATTTGGTTACTCATCTGGATGGTCATATTGGCGAGGTAGTATTGTTCCCTGCCGTATTATCATCCGGCAATAGAGGCGCTATCGAATGTAACCAGACAACATACTTTTTAGGTTTGGCAATATCAGGCAGTACGGTCTTGTCTTCCACTACAACTTCGCAGCTCAAAGGCGGTATCAGCGGCGGTACCTGGTCTTCATCGGCAACAGGAATCGCTACCGTAAATTCGACAACCGGAGTGGTGACAGGCGTAACCTCTGGCTTCACCACCACTATCAGCTACACGTTATCGGGCATCGGTTGTTATGCGGTCAATAGCATGGCGGTTAACCCATGCCGTATGGCGCGCGAGGAAGAAGTGACAAAGGCATCTGCCTTTAGCTTAATCCCGAACCCGTACAGCGGAACGTTTACGCTGAAAGGCAGGTATTCGGCATCGGCCAAAGAAGAAGAAGTAAGTATAGAAGTAGTCAATACGTTGGGTCAGTCGGTGTATCGCAGTACGATAAAGGCCGAGCAGGGTAGGATCAACGGGCAGGTAACGCTACCTGGCACATTAGCCAACGGTATGTATCTGCTGAATCTGCACACGCCAAACGAACAAGCAGTCTTCCATTTTGTGATCAGTAAATAGAAG
>CAIRYK010000094.1 GCA_903882805.1 uncultured Bacteroidota bacterium
ACCCTTCTTGAAAAAAGTTCACCCAATCATATACGCAATCTATTACAATCCTCTTATCCTTATCACAAAACCCCCACTTATCCCCTTTCCTATAAGGTATCAATTCTGGCAAATCACTTGTCTCTGCCAGCAGCTTGTTGGCTACCCGCACGCCTGCATCGGCTTTTATAAGGGCTGTGTTTATTTTTATGAGTTCGTTCATTATTTCCTTTCTGTTTCAATGAATTTTTCGATATCAATGTTTTTCCATAAATCTGCTCCTACGCCTTTTATTTCAGAAAGCTTGGTTTCCGTGGTAGGTTCCTGTTTCTTTTGTACTAGTTTTTGCTGAAGAAAACCCACAAAGTCTGCCACTTCATCTTTTAAATAATCAGGCAATGTTGCTATTTGCGACATTAATATCGCCGTATCCATAATTAAGGTTTTGATGATACAAAGCTAACGAAATAGTCGTTGCCGAGTTTACTTATAGGCTATATGTCAAGGATATTATCAAAATGTTTTTAACTGCTTTATTTGCTCTTGCAGGTTGGTTTTCGCACTTTCAAAATATTCATCCCAGTCGGGGTGTTTGGTTGCGGTGGTATAAGTTTCTGTTTGTTGAAGGTCTTTTATTTTTTGGGCAATGGTGGTCGCTTTGTTTTTTAGTATGGTGAGCCTTGTTTTTAGCAGGTCTTTTTTGTTGGGGGCATTGTTATGGTTAAGAGTCAAGATACCGTTTTTTAGGTTTTGGAGCGTTGCCTGCACCTTGGCAGTGTCGTTGTTAGCATAGGCTTCGGCCAGTTCCTTAAATAACTCTTCGGCCAGTTTTTGCTTATCGGGAGGTTCATTGGCGAAGCGGTCGGGGTGGCAGAGCATAGACGCTTCTCGGTACATTTTGGTGAGGCTACGCTTTTCGTCTTCGGTGAGTAGGGGCAAGGGCGGTGCATTTTTGCTAGCCTCATAGCCTTGTCGGTAGGTTGCTTCATCCTGCTCTGCTTCAGCTTTTTCTGCGGAAGTTTGGGCAGTAAGTTGTTTTAGTTGCAAGAGTTCTAATATTAGCGGACCCAGTTCACGAGTATGTCTTGTCACAAATTCATGCAACAGCTTTTCCGCCTCCACCAATTCGTTTTCAAGGGCGTTTAGCTGCACTTCAAGCGAACGGCATTCCAATTGCAACCCAAACACTTCGGCATCGTCATAAACCGCTATGCGGCTTTGCGCCTTTATAAATTCATCGGCCAGATTCAAGGCGGTACCATATTGCCGCATGGTTAGTTGGCGAGCTATTTCGGCCACTTCGGGTGGCATGGGCTGAGCCTTTAGCTTCAGTAGCTGTGTATTTATACCGTCTTCTTCGTCAAGTGCGGCAAAGGTTTTTATCAGTTCCAGCCGTCTTATAATGGTAGCTGTGTCTACCCTGCCAGTTTCTTTAGCTATGCCAGCAAAGCGGCTTTTTATACCCTCAAACTCTTTTATGAATTGTGTGCCCAGTTCGCTTGCATCTTCAGTTATTACTATGTTTTCGTCGTTCAGTTGGGCTTTTTTGCTCCAGTTGTAGGAGCCTGTAATTACGGTGCAGCCGTCTATTATGCAAAACTTGTGGTGCATAATTGCACCATCGGCCTGTGGCGGCACAAAATAAACCCTGCCGCCGCATTGCTCCAGCCGCATATGGTCGAAAGGAGCCATGCCGTTGTTGATGGAGTCTTGTACCAACAGCAGTTCCACCAGTATACCGCATTCTGCCTTGTTGCACAGTTCCCTGAATATTGTAACATCAGTAAGCCAAGCCACAGCTACCAAAACTGATTGTTTAGCTGCCTTAATTTGTTGAATGATATGCTGCTGAATGTTTTGGAAATAGGCTTGGGTGCGCATTGTGGGGTCTTTATATTTGTTTAATTTACTTTAGTGGTGATATATTGCGCATAGTATTGTTTAATTAATTATATTAAACCTACCCTACCCCTCATTATCGGCCACCAGTTTCAGAAACTCTTGCTCTGTAAGTATGTTTACGGTACCCAGTTTTTTAGCTTTTTCCAGTTTTGAGCCGGCATCTTCGCCTACTACCAGGTAATTGAGTTTGCTGCTCACACCACCCAGCATGGTTCCACCGTTTTGCTCTACCATGGCTTCGGCATCGCTGCGTTTAAAATGGCTTAGCGTGCCGGTAAACAAAAACGTTTTGCCGGTTAGTTGTCCCGCAGCCGGTTGTTGACCTTTATGTTCGTTTATCAGGTTCACGCCTGCGGCATCCAGTTTATCTATGGCATCGCGGTTGCTTTCAATAGCAAAAAAGTCAACAACAGAGTTAGCCACCTTGGGGCCCACATCTTGCAGCGTACTCAACTTCTCAATATCCCAGTCATACAACTCCCTTATATGCGACACTGCCGATGCAAGTATTTTGCTCGTGTTTTCACCCACATGTCTTATGCCCAGTCCAAAAATGACCCGGTATAGCGGTTGTTTTTTAGATTGCTCAATAGCTGCTTGCAGATTAGTAACAGATTTAGCACCAAAACCACTTTGCCCTTTCAGCTTATCCCAGTCTATATGGTACATGCCGGGTATATCGGGTAATACACCCAGTTCGTAAAACTTCTGCACATTAGAGTTGCCCATGGTACGTATGTCCATGGCATCTTTGCTCGCAAAGTGTATCATCCGCTCCACCACCTGCACGGGGCAGGTAATATTTATGCAGCGCCATGCTGCTTCATCCTGTTGTTTTTCCAGCTCGCTGGCACATGCCGGGCAGTGGGTAGGGAATTTTATTTCCTCTTCCTCGCCTGTTCTCAGTTCGGTAAGTGGTTTTACTATGTAGGGTATCACATCGCCTGCGCGCTCTACCAGCACGGTATCGCCAATGCGCACATTTTTTTCGCGCACCACATCTTCGTTAAACAGCGATACCGATGTTACCGTAACGCCGCCTATATGCACCGGGTCTATTTTGGCGACCGGTGTTATGGTACCTACCCTACCCACCTGAAACTCTACACGCCGAAGCTTGCTGGTTGCCTGCCTTGCTTTAAACTTATAGGCTACAGCCCAGCGAGGATGGTGGGTGGTCATACCCATTTGCTCTTGTAGGGCAAAATCGTTCACCTTTATCACCAGTCCGTCTACCTCAAACGGCAGATCGTCTCTACGAGTTTCAAATTCTGCGCAATATGCAATAACTTCATCAATATGCGTAAAAACCTTCATTTCTTTTGCAGGTGAAGGGAAACCCATGCTGTATAACCACTGTAGCGAATCGTAGTGTGTTTTAAGTTGCTCCGGCATTTCAAATCCCTCAGCCAGCGTATAGTCGCTAATGCTATACAGCAGTGCGTTCAGTCCGCGCTTGCGCACCTCTGTTGGATCCAATATGCGCAGCGTACCCGATGCTGCATTACGCGGATTGGCCAAGGGCGATTGTCCTTCAGCTATGCGTTGCTTGTTGTAGGCTTCAAACACATTTTTATGAATCACTATTTCTCCGCGAATCTCTATCTGGCTGATGCCATATTGCATTAACGGTGCCGAGAGCGGTATAGCTTTTATTTGCCGTATATTGGAGGTTACGTCTTCACCCATTACACCATCGCCACGGGTGGCACCACGGCTCAGTGCGCCATTGTCGTATATTACAGATATACTTGCACCGTCGTATTTAGGCTCAACGCAATACGTTATTGTTTCAGTTTTAGCCAGTTCTTTGCACCTTCTGTCCCAGTCGGTAAGGTCTTCGGCATTGTAAGTGTTATCCAGACTTAGCATGGGCGTTAGGTGGCTCACCGTTGGGAAACGCTCACTCAACCCTTTTGCTATGCGTTGCGTTGGAGAATCGGCGGTAACCAGTTCGGGATACTGCTCCTCCAGGTGTTTCAGTAATTTAAATAGTCCGTCGTACTCGGCATCAGAAAGCGTGGGGTTGCTTTGTACATAATATTTCCAGTCGGCATAATTTATGGTTTCGCGAAGCAGAGTTATCTCTTCGTTCATATTGCCAGCATTGTCAGCCAGCAATTGTTTTGCCTGGTTATATATACGTATTTCTTCTTGTGGCGTGTACATGTTGCAAAGTAAAGAAGATTTGGCGTTAATTTCCATCTCGCTATACCCTGAGTTTCACGAGATTTTCTAGCATTTTCTATTTTATTTTGGCGGTCGCGCAGTTGTTGTTATACTTGTATTTGTTACTGTCAATATTGGGCTCTGTAGCTACTACAGTAAATATTTTTGTACCCGTCATGAAAAAAGCATTCGTTTCATATACCAATTTTACCCGTAAAGAACGCGCCGGATTAGTTGCTATCAGCGGCATAATTGTGATTTTACTTGTGGTTTATACAACAATGGACTTATGGGTAAAACCAAATAGCGATGAGGCGGCAAATGCTCGGATAAATGAAGCATGGCAAAAGTACCGCCGTGCGCAAGAACCTACAACCAACAGCGGTCAGCAACAGTTTAAAAAGGCTGCTGCACAAGCGGCGATAAATGAAAGAAACGCGCCGCCAGATACCCTAAATGTGAATGCTGCAGATTCTATAATGCTGGTTAAAATAAAGGGTATATCACCGGGAAATGCAGGCAAAATAGTTGCAAGGAGAAAGCTATTGAATGGATTCAGAACTTATGATGAGTTACGCCGATCGATGATAACCAGTGATCCAGACTTCGAATTAATAAAAAAACACCTACTTCTGGGGCCGTATAAAAAATGACGATTTCAAAATAGTCGCTTTTTTAGTTAGGTTCAGAAAAATGTCGTAAAATTGCGCACAAACGTAAAATAGCCTATAATAATATGGATTTTAACTATACGGAACACCAGGTATCCATTGCAGAAATGATCAAAGATTTCGCAAATAAGCACATTCGCCCAAACATGATGGAGTGGGATGAGTCGCAAAAATTTCCGATTGATTTGTTTCACAAGATGGGTGAATTGGGTTTGATGGGTGTTTTGGTGCCAACAGAATATGGCGGTTCGGGTTTAGGCTATTTTGAATATGTAACGATCATTAGTGAAATAGCGAAGGTGTGCGGTTCTATAGGGCTGTCTGTTGCAGCGCATAATTCTTTGTGTACCGGGCATATTTTATATTTTGGCACTGAAGAACAAAAGCAAAAATATCTGCCTAAGTTAGCAACAGGTGAATGGATAGGAGCATGGGGCCTTACCGAAGCCAATACAGGCAGCGATGCAGGCAATATGCGTTGCACTGCCACACGCGACGGTGACGACTGGATACTGAATGGTACAAAAAACTGGATCACACACGGCATTAGTGGCAATGTGGCTGTTGTGCTTGCCCGCACCGGCGAACCACGAACAAAAAATAATGTAACTGCTTTTATAGTAGAGCGTGGAACTCCGGGCTTTATGGCTGGTAAAAAAGAAAACAAGTTGGGTATGCGCGCCAGCGAAACAGCTGAACTCGTATTTGACAACTGCCGTATTTCTGATGCTCAGAGAATGGGAGGCATTGGCGAAGGCTTTATTCAGGCTATGAAGGTACTCGATGGAGGTCGTATTTCTATTGCTGCACTATCGTTAGGTATTGCCAAGGGCGCATACGAGGCTTCTTTGAAATATTCTAAAGAGCGTCAGCAGTTTGATCAGCCCATATCAAACTTTCAGGCTATTGCCTTCAAACTGGCAGATATGGCTACACAAATCGAGGTTTCTGAGTTGTTGATTTATCAGGCTGCCGACTTGAAAAACCGCCATCAAAAAATGACCAAAGAGTCTGCAATGGCTAAGTATTACGCTTCAGAAGTTGCAGTGCGCGTATCTACAGATGCAGTGCAGATTTTTGGTGGATATGGATATACAAAAGACTTTCCGGTTGAGAAATACTACCGCGATAGTAAGTTATGTACCATAGGTGAAGGAACTTCAGAAATACAGAAATTGGTTATTTCGAGAGACATTTTAAGATAATTGGTATGAGATATAAAAAAGCTAAGGGATGTGTTAGAATCCCTTAGCTTTTTTTATGCAATGAAATTTACTGTTTTAGGAAATCAAACCAACTTAGGCCAAGTTTGGTTTTGCGCGTTAGAATAAGTTCTACCGACGACACGTTTTGAATGTAATACTGAAGCGTGTCGTTTGCACGGTACTCCATCCTAACAGAGTCGGTACCTACTATTTTCCAGTGGTAGGGCAATACTATGTCAGAGCTTTTGTCATTTACATGCGTTATTTCTTCGCCTGTACCGTCCGCGGCAAAAAATAAGGTATTGGTTATCTGGCTTTGTTGTAAATATATCTCTCGGTCGTCTATCTTACCATTATTATTGTCATCATTGGCATACTTATACAACTTCCATTTGCCCTGAACTCTGTCGTATGGCGTCTTTACTGAATCGTTTCTACTACACGAAACCAGCGCTAATAAAAGCACACCAAAAGCACTCCAATAAGCAACGCCAGTCTTTGTGACCATAATAAGTGCGCACAGACTTACTTTGAATAACCAACCTGTGCCGCTATTACAAATTTACTGATAAACAGATTACAAACGACAATTAATAATCGCCAAATGAAGTTTCTCCCAATTGTGCAAGCGCATCAGCAAGTTGCTTGTCGTTTGGCGCTATCCCATGCCATTCGTGGGTGCCTTCCATAAAACTAACTCCCTTACCCATTACCGTTTGCATCAGTATTACCACCGGTTTGCCATTGCCAGTCATACCCTTGGCTTGTTCAAGACCGATCAGTGTTGCATCCATGTCGTTTCCGTTCATTTCCATAACCAACCATCCAAACGCTTCAAATTTAGCTCTTAGCGATCCCAAATTAAGCACGCTATCTGTAGGACCATCTATTTGCTGACCGTTTACGTCTATAGTTGCTATCAGGTTATCTATTTTGTTGTGCGCTGCAAACATGATAGCTTCCCAGTTCTGACCTTCTTGTAGTTCGCCATCGCCATGCAATGAATAAACAAGGTGCGTATCATTATTCATCTTCTTCGCAAGAGCTGTACCGCAAGCGACGCTCATACCCTGTCCCAATGAGCCGCTGGCTATTCTTATACCGGGTAAATGCTCGTGCGTGGCAGGATGACCTTGTAGTCTTGAGTTGATGACGCGGAAAGTACTGAGTTCGCTTACCGGGAAATATCCTGAGCGGGCCAATACACTATAGAAAACAGGTGAAATATGACCATTTGACAGGAAGAAAACGTCTTCGTCTTTTCCGTCCATATCAAATCCTGCTTTACGGTTCATTGTTTTGAAATATAAAGCGGTAAGGAAGTCTGTGCAACCCAACGAGCCGCCCGGATGTCCGCTTTGTACTTTATGCACCATACGTACTATATCACGGCGCACCTGTGTGGCCATCTCTTTCAAGCTATTTGTATCCATTTTATATAAGGGGAAATTGCGTGCAAAAGTAGGCGTTTAGCCCGATTTTTTTTCTTAAAATTTATACAAGTTGCTTTTCATGCTACAGTTGCGCGTTTGCAGACTGTTTGTTGCTGAAGTGCTTTCTAAGATAAAAGGCGATAATGCCACTTACTATTATCGCGGCTGCGCCTATACGGTATTTAATGTCATTGTTAAAGAAAATGAACATCCAGATAAATATACTAACTATGGCTGGTATGGGGAATAAGGGCATTTTATAAGGACGGTCATCGTTTGGCTTTTGGTAATGCCAAACAATTACACCTAATGCCTGAGACACAAACTGGACCAATATGCGCATCATTAATATGGCTGTTATTACATCCTTTAGTTTAAACAAAAGGCTAAATACAAAACCAAGCGCCCCTATAGCGAGCAATGAAATATGAGGAAACTTATGTTTGGGGTGCACCTTTCCGAAAATGCTGAAAAAATCTCCATTTTGTGCGGCAGCGTAGGGGATGCGCGAGTAGCCTAATATTGCCGAAAACAGCGACGCCATTGCAATAATAAGTATCAGCAAAGTGGCCGCCTGCGCCACAAGGTGGCTTTGGTATATTTTCTCGAAATAGATACTGGCAACAAATTTTGATTCGGCTACAATTTGCCACGGCAAAACGCCTACTACTACTGTCTGCATACCCAAATAAAGTATTGCTATGCCGGTAATAGACAGTAATATACTTCTCGAAATGTTCTTTCCTGGGTCTTTTATCTCCGCGCCCAAGTGGCAAACATTATAATAACCCAAATAAGAATAAGTAGCTTTTAAAGTGGCCTGACCAAGTGCCGCATAGAGCAATGTACTTGAGTCGAATCCTGATATGCCGAACCAACCATCTGCAGTTTTGATAACATTGAAATCGAAAGCCTGCGCCAGACTAAAATGCCCTATTGCAGAAAAAATAAGCCAGAGTATCGTGCCGCCGGTGATAATCCACAATACCACCGATATTTTCCCTATGCTTTTTATGTTACGGTACAGCATTGCAACCAGCAAGAGTACCAATCCACCGCTTACCATTTTCTGTTGTATTTCAGAAACTGGTACCAGATAGGTAAAATACTGTGCAAAACCTATAGCACCGCTGGCTATTACCAATGGCGCCTGTATAGTGGTTTGCCAAATGAACAAAAACGCCATTAGCCTACCCCACTTTTGTTCGCCGAAAATTTTCTGTAAAAACACATAGCTGCCTCCTGCTTCTGGCCATTTTGCCCCCAGTTCGGCCCATACCATGCCATCCATATACGCAAGCAATGCACCCAGCAGCCATGCAAGTACACTGGCTGGCCCGTGCATCAAGCCTACAATAATGGGCAGTGTTACAAATGGGCCAATGCCTACCATATCTATCATATTGATAGCAGTGGCTTGCCAAAGCGATAATCCGCGTTCTAATTTCTCTGTCTGTTGCTCTTTCAATGCGGGACAATATAGTCAATGTTTGCAATTCTATTATTGAGTCTATAGATTTTGCCTATTCGGAGTCGCAAACTATTTATATAAAGCAAACTGTATAAAAATAGTAAATCCATCAGGTTGACTTAACTTGATGGATATACTGAGTGAGTTTAATCTATTAAAAATCAACTACTTTAAATATGCAACGCCACTACTTATTTAATTTTCAGTTTAATATCAGGCAAAGTCCGCGGCTCGCATTCCGGGCAGGTAGCTTTTATATTGGTAAACTCAATTATAGACCCTACAGGTGCATCGCTAATTTGTTGTAAAACATCCTTGGTCAGGAAAAAACCATTTACGTTTATATTGGCGTTTCCTTTAGTGTTTTGTGTTTTGAAAGTATATGATTTTATCGCGTAAGGATAGCTGTATAAAGAATTTTGAAAAAGTGTTTTCAATGAAACAGATGCAAGAATGTCGGCCTTAGTAGCTTCTGTGCCATGTATTTTACCGATTGTTGCCGTGAGCGGCGGAATGTTGTCGCTATTGAAATATACAGTCTTTATTACTTTATTGGTCTTTTTGTTAGTAATAGCAATGCGCATAAACTTACCCTTTGTAGGATATGGCATGGCCATTACAGATAATGTATCACCTTTAATATCGAGATTCCCAATTTTAATAGATGCCCAATCAACACATTTTACAGTGTATTCCGTTGGTTTTAGGGTTAGACTATAAAACTGGATAACATTATTTCCGGCGTTAAACAATAGTAGTGTGTCTTTTTTAGAGCACCACTTATTCCATACTTGTACACTGTCTGTTTGCGAAAATGATAAGATTGCCAGCAATAGGCAAAATGCGAGTAAAGAAATCCTTTTCATTTTAATGTAATTAGTCAAAGTTAAAAAAGAAAAAGATAGACGATTGTTAAAATCAAGGGTAGTAACTAGGGTATGCATCCTTTACTTCGTTCTTTTTGCCAATAAAGGTAACCACAATTTTAGGTTTTATTATTATTGCTTGGTAGTCATTTGTTTTGTGCAAATGCATTTGCCTTTAGCATTATAAGGGCAATATCGAATTACAAAATTGTTGTACCTATTTAATTTTCCCGCAATAATTGACTGTTTTACGCCGATGCATCAATCTTAATCATTTGATTTCCACTAAAATAAATGAATTTATTTTAAATTATTTATAAATTGCTTCAAACTTCTCTAACGAAAGTTGTCATAAAGTTGTTATCTTACCGATTGAAACCTTGCGAAATGCTAATTGTTAACAGTTGGTTCTGGACGGAGGCGCAATTATAAGTTAAATGACACGCATATATAATATTTTATTTTTTAATAAAGGGCTGGTTCTCCTTTGTTGTTTTGCAATTTTGTTGTGTACCAACCTTTATGCTATAAAGACAGATAGTTTGAAAGTTCTAATTCAGAATAAAAAAATAGCTGATACAACTAAAGTTAACTTATTGCTGGAACTTGCCGGATATTATCAGGATATTAGCCTTGACTCAATGGCTAGCTATTTGTATGAAGCAATGACAGTTGCAGATAGCGCAAAATTTGAAATTGGTAAAGCAAAAGCATGCCATAAGCTGGGTTTGACTTTTTTGTTCAAAAATGAAAGCGATAGTTCCTTAAAGTATTATCAGGCAGCAATAGATATATACCAGCGAAATGGCATTTTAAAACCACAAGGAAATGCTTATTTATCTATTGCAGATATTTTTTTGAAACAAAAGAGGTATGTGCAAGCCATTGAATACTATAACAAAGGCAACACTATATGCGAACAGGTAAAAAACTATATTGGTAAAGGTTTTGGATTGATGAGCATAGGCGGTGTTTACTTAGAAATGGGTAACTATGCCGAATCAATAAATTACTTTCTACAGTCGCTAACGCCCTTCAATAAGGAAAAGTACTACGTAGGCTACTGTATAGGATTGACAAACATAGCAACGGTGTTTTCTACTATGCAGAACTACCCCAAAGCAATGGAGTATATTCGTAAAAGTGATGCAGTAAATTTGCCAGACGCCACTAATGAGCAGAAGCTATATATTGTATATAATACTTCGACGGTTTATGGCGCTATGAAAGAATACGAGAAAGCGCTTGCTGGATTTAGAAAAGCACTAGATTTGGCGTCGTCTATTGGCGACGATTCCTGGCGTTGTAGCTGTATCGTTAATATTGCCGATATGTTTGCAGGATTAGGCAATTTCGATTCTGCATTGATCAATTATAATGAAGCGTTACGGATAAATAAAAAGATTAACGACCCATTGGTGCAGATTTCTGGCGAAATGGGCAAAGGCAGAATACTGATTACCAGAGGAAACAAAACGGAAGGGCTAAAAAAAATGCAGGATGCATTTGATATCGCTTTCAAAAATAAAATTAAACAATCAGTATTTGATGTAGCCAAAGAACTAAGCATTGTCTTTGATAGCTGCAAAAACTATTCACTCGCCCTAAAATATCATAAAATATTTACTGTTTTTAAAGATAGTGTTCATAACGATAAGAACAACATACGCATTCAGCAACTTCAATTTGACTATGAATTGGGTAGAAAAGAAAGCCAAATTGAACTACTCCATAAGAAAAAAGCTATTGAGCATGGCGTTGCTGAAAGACAATCCATGGTACTGAAAATACTGTTGTTTAGCATTATAGGGATGGTGTTAGTTGTTGTGTTGTTATTTAGGAGCCGCAAAGCTGAACAAGTTTCAAAAAGAGAGATGGAATTACAGAAAGAGGAAATTGAGATACAGGCTGAGAAATTGAGAGAATTGAATTATTTTAAGGATAAAACGTTTTCTGTTCTTTCACATGACCTTCGGGGGCCCATTAACGCATTTGCCAAAGTTTTGAACTTAATTGAAAGGAATTCATTGACTGACAAAGATTTTGAGGACTTGAGAGCTGCCCTTTCCAGTCAAACTAAATCACTAACAATATTACTTGAAGATCTTTTGAATTGGGCACGACTTTACATGAAAGGTAAGGGTAATCAGTCGGACAGTTGCGTGAATTTATTTGAGCTTACTGAATGCAGCATATTATTACTAAAAGATGTTGCAGTTGACAAGAGTGTGAAAATCATTAATAATATACCTACCAATATTTCAGTATGGTGCGACAGAGAACAATTGAATATCGTAATAAGAAACATACTAAGTAATTCTATTAAGTTTTCAAATGCAGGAAGTACGGTCTGTTTATCGGCAACCACATCAACCTCCTATGTTTCTTTGAAAATTACTGATCAGGGTATTGGAATGACACAATCGCAAATAGATCAACTATTTGATTGGACACATAACAATACTTCTATGGGCACAGTAGGCGAAAGAGGAATAGGACTTGGTATGAAGTTGTGTATGGAATTTATTAAATCGCTAAATGGCACAATAATGGTGAACAGCGAAATTGGTAAAGGGACAATTATTACTGTTGATTTGCCAAATTTTTAGATGTTGGTTAATTTTTATTAAACATTTTTTGAAATAAATATTACTTTCAGAACATAAAAATGAAACTTGTTTTGTATGTTTATCTAACCTTGTGATTGTTAATGCTTTTATTGTTTAGAAGCGTTTTAAAAAAATGTATAAGTATGTTGAGGATCAGAATTATCAAAAAGTATATAGTTGCTTGTTTTTCAATGTTACTCATTCAAGTATTGAGTGGGGCGCTATTTGCACAAAATGCCGATAGTTTGAAAAAAGTAGTGAATCAACCTACCCTATCTGATTCCATTCGTGTGTACGCATACATAGACATAGCAGATATTTATATCGGTTCAAATCTGGACACCACATTATTTTACATTAAAAAGGCGTTGGCGCTGGGTAATAAAATTGGTTTTAAAAACGGTATAGGTGAAACATATCTCGAGTATGGTTTTTATTATTTGAGGACCACAATGTATGATACCGCAATAAAATATTTCAGATTGGGTGAAGAAATTTACAATGCAATAGGCAATAAGAAAGGTCTGGCGAGAGCAGCAAAGGGTATTGGGCACGCCTATACAAGCCAGGAAAAGTATGGTTTAGCAATTGATTTTTATACAAAGAGTCAACACATAAGCGAGTCGATAAACGATAATAATAGTACGGGAGAGGCATTGTCGCAGATAGGTAGTATATACCGTGAATTAGGAAATTTTCCTAATTCGCTCTCGTACTATTTTCATGCATTAAATATTTTGGAAAAAATGCACAATGCTAAAGCTATATCTTCAGCATACACTAATATTAGCATTATCTATACAAATCTAGGCGATAACAATAAAGCCCTGGAGTACATTATCAAGAGTATAGCAATTGATGAGCAAATTGGTAATAAGCGCGGAGCCATATTTAGTATTGTAAATATGGGAATATTATATGCTCAAACACAGGATTTCAATAACGCATTAAAGTGCTTTGAACGTGGCTGGGCAATTTCAGACTCTTTGCACGACGAATATTGGGCAAATACTTGTAAATCAAATGTAGCAGAAGCATATTTTTATCTTGGCAAGTACGAAGAAGCACTAACAATCTACAAGGAAGTACTAAAAAGATCAAAGGAAATAAGAGAAATGATCGCGGCAGGCTCGGCGCAGAGTGGAATCGGAAAGATATATATAATGCAGGGTAAAATTACAGAGGGCATAAAATATCTCGAAGCTTCATACGACGTAATTAAGGCCTCGGGAATGAAGCAGCCGATACTTGAAACGGCATTAGCGCTTAGCGAAGCTTACGAAAAAGCTAATGATCCAAAGAACGCGCTAAAATATCACAAAATATACTACGATTTGCGCGACAGCGTTTATAATGAAAAAAGCAGCAAACAAATTCAGCAAATACAGTTTGACTATGAGTTGCAAAAAAAGGAAGCACAAATAGAAATTCTTGAAAAAAAAAAAGCTATTGCCTTGGGTAAGAGTGAGAAGCAACGTGTAGTTATGTGGGCATTAATTATCGGTCTTATTTCTTTGTTGATTTTTATTGTTGTACTCTACAGGAGCAGACAGAAAGAAAAAAGTAGCAAGGAGAAAATTGTAAAACAGAAAGAAGAAATACAACTGCAAGCTTCGAAGTTGGAAGAGTTAAATAAGTTTAAAGATAAAACGTTCTCGGTGCTATCGCACGATTTACGCGGTCCAATAACTGCTTTTTCGTCTACTATGATGATGTTAGACGAGCATATTATTTCGCCGGAGGAGTTTAAACTTCTGCAACCTGAAATTAGCAAACAACTAAACTCTCTCAATATTTTACTAGAGAATCTGCTCAATTGGGGTCGTACTTACATGAAAGGGCAAATTGCTGCAAATCCGCAAAATACACAACTGAATACTATTGTAAAGCAAACTACTGCATTGCTAACCGATATTGCCGCTAATAAAGAAATATCGCTCAAAAATGAGATAGACAACGATACAACTGTCTTTTGCGATCCGGCACAGCTAGATATTGTTTTGCGCAATCTGATAAGTAATGCAGTAAAATTTACCCGTCGAAAAGGCGCCATTACCTTATCTGCAGAAGATGCTGGAGATAATACAATTATTAAAATTTCAGATACCGGTATCGGCATGTCGAATGAGCAACTAAGTAAATTGTTTACTATAAATACAGATAACAATACATTTGGCACAGATGGCGAAAAAGGTATGGGACTTGGTTTATTGCTTTGCGCTGAATTTATAAAAACCAATAATGGCGATATTAGCGTCACCAGTGAAGCTGGCGTAGGTAGTGTTTTTACTATCACCCTCCCAAAGAAAGGTTAGGGTATTGCTATTTTTCTACTGCTATTGCGCTTTCTGCTTTTTTCTAAAAGCCGGGCGCTTTTAGCAACATTAGCATAGCTCCTTATGCCGTCCTTTTGGTCATTTATCTTCAAATAGCTATCATAAATTTCGCCACTGTAATGCGCCATTTGCTTATGGTATTGGTTATTTATTTTATCCAGAGTGTCTAAGTGTGCAAGTGTTGACGTGTTCAGTTTTGATTCAAGTTTGTTAGCAATAACAGAGTCGAAGCGGTACAGGCGATTATTGGCGTATTGCCAAATGGCGAGATAGGCCGAATATCTAAATGAGCTGTCTTTGGTTGCAGTACTCATTACGTAAGCCATTAGATTGGCATCTTCTTCTGCAGCCAGTCCAGCCTGATGCGCCATTTCATGGCTTGCCAAAAATGGCATAACGTATGCGGGGAGTTCCGCATTTACCTGTCCTTCGCCGGTAAATGGATTGTAGTAACCCTCCACTGCCATTCGTTCTAAAAAGTTGCCGAAAATGGATGCTTTAATTTGTAACCCAGTAGCGCTGACTCTACTATCGGTATAAGTACTGTAGTATTCAATTGCATGTTTGTTTATGGTTGCAAGCGACATTTTTTTATAACCGTGGACATATTCATTGAGTCTGGTTAGTATATAATAATTGAAATCTATAAGTGGCAAGAGCCTTTTATTTTTTGCACTATCTGCGGTATTTGTAGCGACAATCGAAGATTCGGGAGCAAGAAGCATGGTATCCAGATTATCATTTAATTGCCAAAACTTGTGAAGTGGTTCTTTGTTGTAGTTTGCCCCCCATCCTAATACAAACAACAGGTATACAACAAGTATGGTATTCACCGCAGTCAATATACTTGCCGCTAGTGTTTTTACATTTTGTTTTACCTTAAAACCGTTAATAATCCATAGCGCCGTGCGTGCCAATAACAATGCGCCCGCAACTATATATAGAATATCGCCAACACTAAATGGAACAAAAGATGTAATAAAAATACGTAGTGTTTGCCATGGGTAATAAAAACAAGTGTTGTAGGCTGCCGTGAAATTTGGATAGTACGATTCCAATATTGCATAAATGCCGGTACATGCCAGCAGCAATGCAAACACAATTAGTTTTCTGCGAATGTTCATTGGTTGCAATATATGTATTTGTTGTTCGGTACCGCTTCTATAGTAGTATAAATTTAACCGTTACTCTACTTTGTTTGTTCTGGCATAACTTTATTGAATGAAATTGGTAGTACGTCTTTTTTACGCTTTTATTTCTTTTTTGTTCGCGCCGGCATTATTGGCGCAGAGTGCCGACCTGTCTGTTCAACAGAATCAGTCGTTATTGTGGCGAATATCTGGCAATAAGTTGACAGCGCCATCCTTTTTGTTTGGTACTATGCACCTGATATGTGAAGATGATTTTTTGTGGACCAATAAAATGCGTGAAAGCCTGGATAAATGCGAAAAAGTTTGTTTTGAGATGGATATGGATAGTCCGGGGTTGATGATGGAGGTGGCAGCAGGTATGGTAGATAATAGCGGCAAAAAACTGGAGGACTATTTTAAGCCGGACGACTACCAGTTCCTGAAGAAATATCTGCGAGACAGTCTGGATATGGATATTGCCATGTTTGCCAACATGAATCCGATGGCATTAGAAACAGTAATTAGTACGCGCGAGGTGAGTTGTCCCAACTCTATTTCTTACGAAGACACTATTATGAAAACAGCTCAGGCTAAAAAGAAAGAAGTTATGGGTCTTGAAGAAGCTAAAGAACAATTGGCCGTAATGAACAGTATTCCACCCGATACATTGGTATTGGAATTGATGGATGAAGTGCGCAATGGCGGCAGAAATGACGAAGAATACCGCAAAATGGTAGTGGCCTATAAAGAACAGAACATTGTTGCATTGCACAATATGATCTCTGTATCGGCTGATATCGGGCCAGATATGGCTTTGTTTCTGGATGAAAGGAATATTAAATGGATTCCTCGCATGGCCGATAAAATGAAGAAATCTTCTGTCTTTTTTGCGGTTGGCGCTGGCCATTTATGGGGCGATAATGGTGTTATCAACCTATTGAGGAAAAGTGGCTATACAGTTGAGCCGTGGCGTTAGTATTTATTCAGAACATATATGCAACTCTGAGACATAGCAAATTATTGAACTGCCCTTGATTACCATAACTAAAACCGGCAGGAACTTTTTCGATTGGCCGAATAGAAATAGCCGAATACTGGAAGCGAAATCCTGCGTGTAAGTGTTTGTGGACTTTGGCGCTAATGCCTACTATGTAGGTAACATCTGTGTTTGAAAATGCATTGCTGATAGGGTCTACGTTTGCTGGTTTATCGGCAAGTATCCACTCCTTACTACTTACCAGTCGCGCATAGCTCATTCCAGCATCTGCGTCTAACTTGCCAATTTTATAGTGTATAGTAACCGGAACTTCCACGTAATTCAAATTCATGTAGTATTTTTCTACGTAGGTACCAATTGCAACCGATTCACTAATTTGCTCTCCCCTACTACCCTTCTCAGTATAAATAAGTTCCATACTAGCTCCGAATTTCTGAGAAAAATGAACATAAACTATACCGCCTGCATGAATACCTACTTTATGATAACCATAAAATGAATCGCCGTCTACCTGACTGAAATTTGCGCCAACAATCAATCCTCCGGAGAATACTTTAGGCTCTTCTAAGTAGTAGCCGGATTGTCCAAGAGTATTTGTTGAAGTGATGCTGCACACAATACAGGTAAAAAGTATGGAAAGTCGAGTCAGCATGGCATTTTACTAATAGTGTAAGTTAAAGTGTTAGTTTAAAGGTACCTATATCTCCGTTTATTAGTCATTGTTTCATTGCTTTTTAAGGTCTATGAAGTCTATATCTACAACATCATATAGCTGTAAGGCCTTGTATTGGTAGTGCCACCATTCGGTGGGCACATGAGTAAAACCATATTTTCTCAACGTTTGTCGCAGAAGTCGGCGGCTTGCTATAATATAGGATGGTAGCTTGGAAAAGTCGTGATGCGCTGTATCTGTGAAACTATCGAACCCGGTTCCCATATTGAGCTCTTTACCTGTCTTCAGATCGGCGAGGGTGACGTCGATTGCAATACCTCGGTTATGATTACTTCCCTTGCGTGGATTTGCTGTATAATGTTTGTCTGTAGACAACTGCCAGATGGTGAGCGTATGCCTGTACGGTCGGTAAGCGTCATATATTTTAAGCGTAAGTCCAATTTTATTCAATTCTGCCTGTGCAAGTTTTAATTGTTGTGCTGGTATTTTTCGCAACCAAGTAGTTGGATTAGTGTATATTGGTTTATGACAACAGTTTTGATTTGTAGCGTACCGTAAATCAATAATTATATTGGGTATGTATCTTTTTATTTCCACAAATTCCTGAAATGGATCTTTGCTATTGCTTGTTTTTAACTCTGCAATTGTACGGACCACGTGCACTCGTGTGGTATCAGGCGCCTGCGCTGGCGCAACAAATGGCGAAAATAATAACGATAAAAAAAGCAACTTCATTTTTTGGGGCGGTATCTCTATACTGACTGCGCAATTTAAGTAATCTACAAGGTAGTTGCATAATATTCGATTATTACGCACGATGTTGTAACTCCTATGCGACAGCACTTTTCAATTTTGCACATTGCTATTTGCCGAATAGTAATACTGTAGGGCTATTTGATAATTATATATGCAAATTGAATAACCAACTAAATCTGAGTATACTGTGTCTTATCTCAATAAGTTCAACGCCAATTGTGTTAAATCATTTTGTACAAGGAATGAGTACATTTATGCATTTTCGCGGCAATAAATACCACCAAACATAAAAAATGGGTAATAAAAATTACAGGAATATACTTTCATTAGGTTTTGCGATTATATTTTCATGCACCACCCATGCTCAAGACAGGGCTGCAAAAACATGGGTGCACGATAAAAAGAATTGTCATCATTTATTGTCCAATTCGTTTCAATGCAACTGGCATTTTTCCGACCTGAAAAATAAACTAAACGGAACTATAGTGACAATAGATAAGCCGCCAGTGTTGCAAAAAGATGCACCTGTAGCAACTGTATTTATAGTAGCCGCTGGAAAAGACACAATCAGGGTAATTGCTGAGGGTATGTTGAACAAAGACCCGGGTGAAAAGGTGACTTTTGCGCCTGCTAAGGAGCCCGAGAATGACGTACAAGTTTCTTTCGACAGAGCGTATTATTTTAGTGAGGAGAAGAAAAAAAGCAATCCAACATGTAGGGTTAACAAATATGATCAGTTAGTTATGAAAAGTGTTTGGGGTGTTTTGGTAACGAAGTAAATCCTATTTGCTTCCATAAAGTGTCATATGTGTATAGTTGTAAATATGTATTTCCCAATACAACAAAGGCTGTCCCAAAATGAGACAGCCTTTGTTTATGAATAGATTTTCTGTTTAGTTGAATGCGTTAATTCCTGTTACATCCATACCCGTAATGAGTAGGTGTATGTCGTGAGTGCCTTCGTAGGTTACCACAGATTCCAGATTCATCATGTGTCTCATAACGCTGAATTCACCGGTAATTCCCATACCGCCTAATATTTGGCGAGCTTCGCGGCTAACTTTCAGCGCTATGTCGCAACTATTACGCTTTGCCATAGATATCTGTGCTGGAGTGGCTCTGTCTTCGTTGCGTAAAACGCCCAAACGCCAGTTAAGTAACTGACTTTTAGTGATTTCAGAAATCATCTCAGCCAGTTTTTTCTGTGTGAGCTGGAATCCTGCTATAGGTTTACCAAACTGAATGCGCTGTTTAGAATAACGCAATGCAGTGTCATAACAATCCATTGCGCAACCTAAAGCGCCCCAGGCAATACCATAGCGCGCGCTCGAAAGACAGGTTAAGGGCCCTTTCAAGCCTTTTATACTTGGGAATATGTTCTCTTTGGGCACTTTTACGTTATCAAATACCAACTCGCCTGTGGCAGATGCTCTTAATGACCATTTACCGTGTGTTTCCGGCGTTGTGAAGCCCTCCATGCCGCGTTCTACAATAAGACCGCGTATGTCGCCAATTTCGTCCTTAGCCCAAACAACGGCTATGTCTGCAAACGGCGCATTCGATATCCACATTTTAGCGCCATTGAGTATTACATGGTCTCCGGCATCTTTAAAGTTGGTAACCATACCAGCAGGATTTGAGCCATAATCTGGTTCTGTAAGCCCAAAGCAGCCCATCATTTCGCCTGTTGCAAGCTTAGGCAGGTATTTATGTTTTTGCTCTTCACTACCAAACTTGTAGATAGGAAACATTACCAGCGAGCCTTGCACAGAGGCTGTAGACCTCACGCCTGAGTCGCCGCGCTCCAGTTCCTGCATCATAATGCCATAAGAAATATAGTCGAGTCCTGCGCCGCCGTATTTTTGAGGTACAAACGGACCGAAACAACCCAAATCGCCTAAGCCTTTGATGATTTGTTTCGGGAATTCAGCTTTCTGAGCTGCATCTTCTATTATGGGCGATATTTCTTTCTTCACGTAAGCGCGCACACTATCGCGAATCAGTTTGTGCTCATCTGTAAGTAACTCATCCACTAAGTAATAGTCCGGATGCTGATATAAATCCTTTTCCATGTTTTGTTAAAGTTGGTACTAAAATGTGTCGCAAAGGTAGCATTTTTGGCATATTGGTCTAATTTTGCGACACAATAAAGTGTTATAATAATCCCTCATTTTGCTTTATAGGCTTATAACTAATATTCATAACCCTCAAAAGCATGGTCCAGAGCGTATCTCGGGCGATTATTTATTTGTAACACTTATTTGTGAATAAATTAGTCAATTGTGGAACGTATTTTGTGCAGTGTTATTAAACAGATCTTTGGCAGTAATGTGTAATCATTAACAACATCACTATCAGCATTCTTTAAACAGTAAAAATAATTTACAATATATGAGGCAGTTAAAGATTGCCACCCAGATTACAAACAGAGATTCACAGGCGGTCGAGAAATACTTGCAGGAAATCAGCAAGATATCGATGATCACACCGGAAGAAGAAACCACACTTGCCCAGAAAATACACATGGGCGACCAGCGCGCGCTGGAGAAGTTGGTGAAATCAAATCTTCGATTTGTAGTTTCAGTGGCCAAGCAATACCAACATCAGGGGTTGTCGTTGAGCGACCTGATTAATGAAGGAAATCTGGGTTTGATCAAGGCGGCACAACGCTTTGATGAAACCAAGGGTTTCAAATTCATTTCCTATGCGGTATGGTGGATTCGTCAGAGCATTTTGCAGGCTTTAGCCGAGCAAGGTCGTTTGGTACGTTTGCCACAAAATAAAATAGGCACCTACAACAAAGCCAACAAAGCATTTATTGCATTTGAACAGGAAAACGAGCGTGAACCAAGCACAGAAGAGCTGGCCGACATCCTGGATATGAGCGAAACCGAAGTTACGAACATATTTACCAGCAATACGCGTCATACATCGCTTGATGCACCTGTACATGAAGCCGAAGACGTAGCTATGGGCGACCTGCTGGAAGGTAGCAGCGATACCGACGACGACGTAATGAAGGATTCGCTTCGCAATGAGATTCGCAGAATACTAAAATCGTTAAGTATCCGTGAAGCTGAAATACTTGCCGCTTATTTCGGACTAGAAGGCGACAGCGGACCAAGCATTGAAGAGATTGGCGAAAAATACGACCTTACTAAAGAGCGTATACGGCAGATAAAGGAAAGAGCTATTAAACGCTTGCAGAAAGCACGCTATAGTAATGCGCTGAAAGTTTATTTGGGATAATCATTGTTATTTTATGCATCTTTACTACAATGGAGCGGCTTAAACCGCTCCATTGTCATTCTTATAATTCTATCCCAAATTGGCGGAGGTGGTGTGTGCCGTGTTTGTGCAGTAGCTGAACCTGTTGCTCGAAGTTCAGGTTACCGAAAAACGGATTGGGTAACAGTTTTTCTGGTTCATTTTCATAAACGCTCAAGAAATCATCAATTTCGGTTTGCAACTCCACAATTGCTTCGGCTTTTGATGCTAATCTGTAAGGAGGCGGAGTATCGGGCATTAGCGAATATGGCGTATTTTCAGGAAAAGGCTTTTCGCTCATCAGGAAGCCTTGTGCTTTTAGGATCTTATCTTCTGGTGTCACAGAGGCTGTTGTTGTTTTGCCGCTGGCTATACGCATGTAGTCGCTCATGTGCTCAATCATCTGGCGCACATCCATTTTGCCCCATTTACGTAGAGCGTCTTCAGGCAATGCGTGAAGCAAAGCTGTAAATTTCTGTTTTAGAAAGTCTGCTTTTGTTGCAAGGTTCTCCATTGTAGTAGTGTCATAATTGCAAATCAGCAAACTCAATAATGTTGTAATTTACTGATTTGCAATGGATTATCCGTTTATTATAAAAGTTGTTTAATCAGTGATTCCTGTGTAATTCCTTCTGCCTCTGCTTTGTAATTGCGCAACACACGATGGCGTAATACAGGCATAGCCATAGCTTTTACGTCTTCGATGTCTGGACTATATTTACCATTAAGCAAAGCATGGCATTTAGCGCCCAAAATCAGGTATTGAGATGCGCGCGGACCTGCTCCATACGCAATGTATTGTGTGGCTACTGGATTGGGGTTTTTAGGTCCCGGGCGTGTTTTTTGCACAAGTCCTACAGCGTACTCAAGCACATTATCTGGCGCAGGCACCCTTCTTACCAATTCCTGAAAATATAAGATATCTTCACCTGTCAATACTTTTGTAATTTCGGCTGTCTTTGCACCTGTAGTATTGCGCACAATCATTACTTCTTCTGCAAAACTTGGGTAGTCGAGCGTTACCTGAAACATAAAACGATCGAGCTGCGCTTCTGGAAGAGGGTAAGTACCTTCTTGTTCAATAGGGTTTTGAGTGGCGAGTACAAAAAACGGAGCCGGTAGTTTGTATAATGTGCCTCCTGCTGTTACGTTGCGTTCCTGCATGGCTTCAAGCAGCGCTGCCTGTGTTTTGGGCGGAGTACGGTTGATTTCATCTGCAAGTACTATATTGGCAAAAATAGGGCCTTTAATGAACTGGAAATGACGTTGCTCGTTGAGTATCTCAGCGCCAACAATGTCGCTCGGCATAAGGTCGGGAGTAAATTGTATTCGTTTGAAGGAAAGGTCAAGCGCGTCTGCAATTGTTTTTACCAGAAGTGTTTTCGCCAGTCCCGGCACCCCTACCAGCAGGCTATGACCATTGCACAACACAGAGATGATTAGTTTTTCTACTACATCGTCCTGCCCTACTATTACCTGCCCTATTGCCTTACGTATTTCGGAAACCTTTACTTTTAGCGCGGTTGCCGCCTCTATATCTGTTGCGTATGCGTGCATTGTTTTTATTGCTTTGTTACTATTAAAGCGGGAAGTTCTATTATTTTGCGTAAACAAACAAATTCTTATTAATGCCGGATATAACAATAAGCGAAGCGCAGCACAAAGTAGACGAATGGATTAAGACTATCGGTGTAAGGTATTTCAATGAGTTGACCAATTTGGGAATACTTATGGAAGAGGTGGGCGAACTTTCGCGACTTATGGTGCGCAAGTATGGAGAGCAATCATTTAAGGAAAGCGACAAAAACAAAGAACTTGCCGACGAAATGGCCGACGTTCTCTGGGTGCTTATTTGCCTGGCCAATCAAACAGGAATTGACCTCACCTCAGCTCTCGAAAAAAACTTTGAGAAAAAAAACATCCGCGATAGCGAACGACATAAAAACAATGAAAAGTTGATATAAAAAATAGCCGGTCGCTTATCGCGACCGGCTAAAATATATTAAAAAATCTGTTTGAAATTAAGCTTTTGATGCTGCCAAAACGTCTGCCATAGTTTTACCTATGTCTGCAGGACTATCTACTACGTTGATACCGCACTCTTTCATGATTTTCATTTTTGCAGCGGCTGTATCATCTGCTCCGCCTATTATTGCGCCTGCATGCCCCATACGGCGACCTGCTGGCGCTGTTTGGCCGGCAATGAAACCTACTACTGGTTTGTGCATATTGTTTTTGAGCCAGTATGCAGCTTCTGCTTCCATATTGCCGCCTATTTCCCCTATCATGACGATGCCGTCTGTTTCAGGATCATTCATCAGCAATTCAACCGCTTCTTTAGTTGTTGTGCCAATGATTGGGTCGCCGCCAATACCTATTGCTGTTGAAATACCCAGCCCAGCTTTCACTGCCTGATCTGCAGCCTCGTAAGTCAGGGTACCAGATTTAGATACGATGCCTATACGTCCTGGTTTGAAAATAAAACCAGGCATAATACCTACTTTAGCTTCGCCAGCGGTAATTACTCCAGGACAGTTAGGTCCTATCAAACGACAGTCGCGCCCTTTTATGTATTCGCGGGCTTTTACCATGTCTTGAACAGGAATACCCTCTGTAATACAGATAATCACTTTAATACCTGCGTCGGCTGCTTCCATCACTGCATCGGCTGCGAATGCCGGCGGCACGAAAATAATCGATACATCGGCTCCGGCGCCATCTACGGCATCCTTTACTGTGTTGAACACCGGACGGTCTAAGTGTTGCGTTCCACCTTTACCAGGTGTAACGCCGCCCACTACGTTAGTGCCGTACTCTATCATTTGGCTTGCGTGGAACGTGCCTTCCGTACCCGTAAAGCCTTGAACTATAACCTTTGAATCTTTATTTACTAAAACAGCCATGAGCCTAATTGAGTTTTTGAATGGTGCAAAAATAGCAGATTTTATGAGAATTGGTATTATAGTCTGCCAAAAATATCATTTGTACCAATTTTCTGTCACAAGTCAGATTTTTCACGATCTTACTATTGGAACCAATTGAAGCAAGCCTATTTTAAGATTAGTTCAGTTGCAGATTTTAAAAGGCTACTATTCTCAAAACGACTAACTGCGCAAATGAATACTGATTGTTAAGCTTTCTTCAAATCGCTAAACCAAAATTGTTGCTGATTTTTTATGCAACTGCAAGCAAATTTTTAAGAAATCTCTCCAAAAAACAATTTGCTACCAAGGTAAAAGTATTGTACCATATATTTTTCATTGAAGAAACGAGTCAATTTTGGGTTTAAAATTCGCGAATTTAAGTCGAGCATTTCATGCTTTTTATGCTTTTTTGAGTGCGAATAGGCGCTTATTTTTTCGTTTTAAACAAGGTGTAAAAACCACTGGTTGCAATCAGTGGCGTCAGGTGTAAAATGTAGCGTTTCAGCCAGTTTTTCAAGACCGTTTTACGTTCATTTTCTGTGTAAATACAAGCCCCGATGAAGGTCGCTTAATCTCGTGACAGACTTAGCTTTTGCGCTGTGCCGGCGCAATTGAATTTATTCCAAAAAGTTAAAAATTGTCATGAAAAATAAAAAGCGCCTACCCAGTTAAATCATCAAAAAAACCAAAAAAAATTATTAACTTACATGTGCTATTTTTGTTGAAAACAGGTGTGGTTTTTTATGGATTTTTAAGCCAATGTTTTTCAAAAGTGGCCACAGATAATGATTTCAGCCGATTTTGACAAAAATTATATTCTATAAAACACCGAAAATTAAACTGTTAATGAGTTGTTTTCCTTAACAGTTTCTATCAGTTTTTGAGGGCTAAAAAAACAGTATACTTTGCAACCCTCATTCTGTAAGTTTTGGTAAACAAACAATAGGTTGATCATTTTTTTTTTCAACAAATTGTTAGCAATTTCGTCCTCCCGTAGTGAAAAAACGGGTTGGTTTAAGGACTGAAAAATGGTTGATTTGGAATTAACAAAAAAGAGGATTTTTTAGATAAAAAAAATTGTTCTAACATCTATTTTTCTGACATCCTGACTATGTAGTTTTTGAGGTATTTCATTGTCGTTTTATTAAATAATTGAATTTAAACTTGTTGAACGTTGTTTGAGAATATGGATAAGCATCTTTACAATACAAATACTAATGTTTTAACTGAAGCAGAGCAACTATGGGAAAAATGTTTAAATATAATAAAAGACAATGTTGCATATAGTACATATCAAACCTGGTTCGTTCCTATCAAGGCGGTTGGACTAAATGATAACGTAATAACCTTACAGGTACCGAGTCAGTTTTTTTATGAATGGCTAGAAGAGCATTATGTAGAATTGCTCGGAAAGACAATAAAACGCGTACTTGGAAGGGTCGGCAGATTGGAATATCGCATTATGATGGAAAGCAGTTCAAATAAGCACAATCCTGCTACAATGAACATTTCCGGCAGCGCTTATCCAAAACAATCTAAAGATAGCAACTTCATTGATATATCGCTCAAACGCAGCGATCCACACGATATTAAGACTCCGTATGCCATACCTGGCCTCAAACGTGTACAAATAGACCCTCAGTTGAACAGTAATTATGTTTTTGATAATTACGTAGAAGGTGATTGCAATCGCGTAGCAAGATCTGCAGGCATACATGTTGCTCAAAAACCAGGCGCTACATCGTTCAATCCGTTGGTTGTGTATGGCGGCGTAGGTTGGGGCAAAACCCATCTTGTTCAGGCTATTGGTAACGACGTACGCAGATTACATCCAAACAAGTCGGTGCTTTACGTAAGCGCTGAGAAGTTCATCAATCAGTTTATAGATCATTCTAAGAATAATGAGGTAAATGATTTCATTCACTTTTACCAGCTCATAGATGTGCTGATTATGGATGATATCCATTTGTTTGTTACCGCGCCCAAAACTCAGGATGTGTTTTTTGCCATCTTCAACCACTTGCACCAAAGCGGCAAACAAATTATATTGACAAGCGATACTGCTCCACGCGATCTTGAAGGCATGCAGGAGCGTCTATTAAGCCGTTTTAGATGGGGATTGAACGCAGATATACAAGCGCCCGACTTTGACACAAGGAAGGCAATATTGCAGGTAAAAATGCGCCAGGAAGGCCTGGAAATCTCTGATGAGGTAGTTAGATATGTGGCTTACAACATACAAAGCAACGTGCGTGAACTGGAAGGAGCTTTGATAGCTTTATATGCACAGGCAACACTGAACAAAAAAGAGATAGATATTGACCTCGCTAAACGCGTAATGAAGAATTTCGTGAAAACAGCAGCCAGGGAAATGACGATCGAAAATATTCAGAAACTTGTATGTGATTATTACCACGTTTCTTACGATCGCTTGCTGACAAAAACCAGAAAACGCGATGTGGTGCTTGCCCGGCAGATTACCATGTATTTTGCAAAAAAATTCACTAAACAATCGCTAAAGACCATCGGCGATCACTTTGGAGGATTTGACCACACAACGGTTATTCACTCCTGCCAGACTGTAGAAAACCTTATGGAAACTGACATGGAGTATAAAGAGAACATTATAGAAATTCAACAGAAAGTACAGCTTGCCAGCGCGTAAGCAATAATTTTATATAAAAACCAAACGCCTCTGAAGTATATTTCAGAGGCGTTTTTGTAGGTAGTAAATGGCGAATATTCGTTGTGACCGCACTAAATAAAATGCGTATTTCATTGATAAACAACCTATAAGTACTGTTTGATTAAATTGAAGTTTAGTTGAAAATAGAAATGCCTCCAAAATTCTTGAGGCATTTCTAATAGCTATACAGTATTTAAATTAGTTTTTACGATTATCAAAAATGCTCAATAGCATTATGAACAGGTTCAGAAAATCGAGGTACAGTGTAAGCGCGCCCATTAAAGCTAATTTTTTAACTTCATTAGCTGGCGTTCCTTCATACTCCAAGCCCGCTCCAATTCTTTTAAGTTTCTGTACATCATAGGCAGTTAGTCCTGTAAATACGGCAACGCCTATCATACCAATTATGTAGCTAAACGCAGAGCTCTTCAAGAACATATTGATAACCAGAGAAATTAGTATACCTATCAGCCCCGTTGTGAGTATTCGTCCAAATGAAGTCAGATCTTTATCGGTGGTATAGCCCATTACAGCCATAATGCCAAACATGAGCGAAGCTGCTCCAAAACAACCTACCACTGAAGACGTTGTATGCACTATTAACGTATAGCTGAGACTAATACCTGTAACAACTGCATACAAAAGAAAAAACGCAGTAAGCGCGGTAGTTGATAGTCTGTTGAATGCAAAACCCATAGTTAAAATAAATATTATAGGCGCTATTGAAACTATCCACCCCAGTCCGCTTGGACGCAGTATACCCATTTCATTTACTGAATAAAGCATCTGAAACAACGAACTGTTGTTGGCAAACAATAATGCAAACAATGTAGACACAGCCAGTGCGCCGAACATCCAAGCAAATACATTTGCCATATATTTTCTGCTAACTGCTCCACCAGCTAAAGGCTGACTTTTTAACACCGTAAAGTCAGAAAAACCGCCGTTATTGTAATTACTCATACTTTTTCTATATTTTGTTTCACGTAAAGTTAGCGCTATTTCCAAAATCTGGCTAGTCCTGACAACCAATTTAACTTTTTGCTACAGAGGCGCCTCTACAGGCTAAATCAATGATAATATGTGTAACGCCAATACAGGATTTACGATTTTAAGATCGCTTAAGGCCATGCTGTTTTTAGTAGTTCTCCCTTTGTTGTTAGGTTGGAAGCAGGTTGTTATTACACCCACCGACAAGTGCATCACCTATATGGGGCGAGTGCAAGTAGATTCAAGTGCATCGTTGATTTATTGGTCAGGATCGTCGGTAAAAATACGCTTTACGGGCAACGGCATTAGCGCACTGCTCAAAGACGAAAAAGGGCAAAACTATTTTTATGTAATAGTAGACGGTAAAATTACCGGTAAGGTAAAACCAGACACGATACAAAAACTACTGCCGCTGGCTCAAAATCTTCGACAGGGCATTCACGAAGTAGCGCTTGTTAAGCTTACCGAGGAGGCCATGGGTAAAACGTGGTTGTACAATTTTACGCTAAACATAAATAGCAGAGCGTTGCCCCCTACTCCACTGTCTTCTCGGAAAATAGAGTTTTATGGCAACTCTATAACATCGGGTTACAGCCTTGAAGATACCGCCGGCGACAGTCGCGATCCAGTCTATTTCAATAATTACCTTACCTATGCATCGCTCACAGCGCGCCATTACAAAGCCCAATATCACTGTATCTCTAAAAGCGGTATTGGTCTGATGCTCAGTTGGTTTCCAGTTATCATGCCCGAGCTCTATGATCGGCTCGACCCTGCAGATGCAGCAAGTAAATGGGACTTTAATAGCTATCAGCCGGTCATTGTGGTGGTAGATTTATTGCAAAATGACTCGTGGCTAGTGAAAAAAACTACACACCCCCAGTATATTGCTCGTTTTGGAACCACCCCACCCTCCGACAGTTTCATTATAGATAGCTATAAGCGGTTTATCAGGCAATTGATAGCGCTCAGACCCAATGCCACAATTATTTGCACCCTTGGCTCTATGGATGCCACAAAAGAAGGGTCGCCATGGATGGGTTATGTATCGAAGGCTGTTAGCGAGCTCGCCGACCCAAAGGTATTGGTGCACTTTTTCCCCTACAATAACACCGGTAAGCACCCCAAGAAAGCCGATCATGCGGCAATGGCAAAAAGTCTGATTTCATTCATAGACAAAAAAATAAAATGGTGAAGCTTAGGGGCTTCACCATTACTAAAATATGCCGGTATTTTGCGTTAAAAGTACTCTTTGCGGTTAAGGTAGTCGTTTACGTATTCGCCAACTCCTTCTTCCAATGTATAAAATGGCTTGTCGTACCCGGCAGCGCGTAGTTTAGCCATGTTTGCTTCGGTAAAGTATTGGTATTTGTCGCGAATATCAACGGGCGTATCCACAAATTCAATATTTTCCGGCAATTGTAATGTGCTGAAAATAGCGCGTACCAAATCTTTAAAAGTTCTGGCCTTGCCTGTGCCTGTATTATACAATCCGCTTGCCGGTTGGTTTTCCATCAGCCATGTACAAATCTGCACAACGTCTTTCACATAAATAAAGTCGCGTATCTGCTCGCCATCTTTATAATCCGGATTATGCGAACGGAACAAACGTACGCTTCCATTGGAATTGATCTGATTGAACGCATGAAATATCACAGAAGCCATCCGCCCCTTGTGGTATTCGTTGGGCCCGAAAACGTTGAAAAATTTAAGACCAGCCCAAAACGGCGGTGTAGTTTTTTGTTCAAGCGCCCAAATATCAAACTCGTTCTTAGATACGCCATACGGGTTGAGCGGGTGCAGGCTTGTTACTACATCGTGGCTATCGGTATAGCCATGCTCACCGTTGCCATAGGTTGCAGCGCTAGATGCATAAACCAGTGGAATACTATTTTCTGTACACACCTCCCAAATCATCTTGGAGTAATCCAAATTCAGTTTTTTGTGTACGGCATAGTCCATTTCGGTTGTGTCGGTGCGTGCGCCAAGGTGGAACACGTACTTAATGAGGTGTTTGTGACTTTTTTGCCACTCATCAAACTGCTCTCTATGAACTTTATGCAGGTATTTTTTGTTCGCCAGATTGGGCGATTTCAATTCATTCGAGAAATCGTCTACCAATACTAATTGGGTAAACCCAAGGCGATTCAAATAACCAACAAGGTAGCTACCTATAAAGCCGGCGGCTCCGGTAACTACAATTACTTCGTTTTCCTGCATTTTCGGTATTTGTGTTGAACTTAATGCTCGCCTTTAGCCTCTTCTTTTTTCTCTACTGGCGCGGCAGTAGCCGGAGCTGCACCTTCTGCATGCTCTTCGTGAGTAGCTTCAGCTCCTTTAGCTTCTGTTTTACCCTCTTCGTGCTTGCCTTCTTCATGTTTCGCTCCACCATGCATTTCGTGTGTAGCCTCGCCATGACCTTCACCTTCGCCGGCGCTTTCAGCCTGTATGAAATTAAGCGAAGCAATGAACAATCCTACAAGTATTATTACCAGCCAAAAACCGTTTTTGAATGATATTATTGTTTTATTCTCCTTTGTGTGTCCGTGTTGTGTGTCGTGACTCATGAGTTGTGCTTTTATAATGTGCAAATGTAAACTTTTGCCCGTATTTTTCTAAATAGCCTTGTAAAATTTGTAGCCTTCAAGTTGGATGGCAGGCAATATCAATTTGCACTGCCATACCAATACATAAACGCGCACAGCGCAAGTGTGATTACCAAAACAACAAATGGTTGCCATTTATCCATCATTGCTCTTTTTTCGCGCATTCGGGTATTTTCATGTACAAGCAATTGCTGTTGTTCGTCGCCATCGATAAGCAGAATCAAGCGATCCGTAATACTAGATAAATACCGTAATTCCAGTTTTTGTGTTGCGACTAATAGTTCGTTTGTAATGGCTGCATTTATTTCGGCGTTTTTATACTGTAACAATACGCCAAGATGCGAATCACATAAAATCAACAGTATATATTCTTGCAGCGCATTTTGGCTCATCCGATGGGTGTCCATTATAGCAAGACTTGCATTTAGTTCCTTGCATATTTTTAACAGCCATTCCGGCGTTACAGCATCTTTGTAGCGCGTTTTGGCGCCCATACCCATTAACCAGCGCTCGTCGTCGTAATGTTTGCGTTTGGCTGCATTAGATAGTATAGCATAGGCTTCCTGAACCTCTTTAAAATGCGCTTCAGCCAACGCATTGTCAGGATTTTTATCAGGGTGGTACTTGAACGCCAGCGCCCTGTACGCCTTTTTAATCGCCTGCAGATCGGCATTGGGCTGTACGCCAAGTATTTTGTAATAATCTTTCATAGTCCCGCTAAAGCCCGGGCGAAAATAGTGTTTTTTGAGGTACGAACAGACCGCAAAAACACTTTAATTAATTACACTATGACCTGAATCCAGAGATAAATAACCATCATTTACCAAATTGAAAATCCTGAAGTACACATGTAGATTGGAACATTATTTAGGATTTCAACCGTCATTCCCATTTATCTAAACGCACCGTTTTATAACACAATTCATTGTAGAAGATTTCCCAAAATAGCGTAACTAAATAAGTATTTGCTACCAAAATACATTGAAGAGGTAATAGATTAAGTTGCGTAGAAATTCGGTTATGTAAAAAGGCTGCCAATTAAAAAAGAACAATTGTCCTACTTACCATAAACAATTGGCGCATATTATTTACAAACGCTAAAAAGTTTACATTCAATACCATGGCCCGCTAATGTTCAGGCACAATAAACCATCAATTTACGTATTACTAAATCTAACCTAAAATCAGCAAGTAACAATTTCCTAAAATGAGTTAAATTTGCAACGCTGAAAACCAACGATACATTCACCACTTAAAACATCCATGACTAAAGTACTAATTATTGGCGCAAATGGTTTTTTAGGAAAGAATTTGGCCCAACAATGTCTGGATAATAACTGGATTGTAGACGTAGTTGTAAATAAGGCGGCCGATAATGTACCAATGGGAGTAAGGCAGTATATAGACCTTGCAAAAGCAACCCACACAGATTACGATTATGTATTTAATACCGCTGCTTTTATCCCGTATGGCGCTTACAACACGCCCGACGATCGTCTGTTGGAATCAAATATACAATTACCGTTACTTTTACATAACTGCTTTCCCTGCGCTAAAATAGTTTACGCATCCAGCGTATCTGTATATGGGGGAAATAGTAATGAGGAAATCAATGAACGCTCTCCCTGCGACAGCCCAACACTGTATGGACGCTCTAAACTGTCCGGCGAACTGATAACGGCGCACCATAAAAGATACGCAATTGTTCGTTTCTCATCTCTTTACGGGGCCGGTATGTACGGAGGTACATTTATCCCGGCAATCGTTAAAAAGGCAAAAACCGAAAAATTAATAACCCTTTTTGGAAACGGCAGCAGAAAACAAAATTATCTTCACATCCGCGATGCTGCTATGTTTTGCATCAATGCCGCATTGCATGGCGATAATGAAGCATACCTTGGCGCAAGCCCGGCATCTGCATCAAATAAACAGGTGGCAGAAACTGTTGCAGAATGTGTAGATGGTTGTCAGGTAGCTTATCATGGAGAAGACGCAAGCCCATCATCTGTTTACGATAACAGATACACTTTAGGAAAATTAAAAATAAACTCATTTGTGCCGTTGGCCGATGGAATAAAAGAAATGATTGATGAATAGAGTATTAGTTACGGGTATAGGAGGTAATGTAGGCTATGGTATAATAAGAAATATCAGGGCGTGTTATCCCGACATTGAAATTGTAGGCACCAATACGGCAAGAATATCTGCTGGCAATCACCTGTGCGATGAGGTATACGAAGCGCCGTTTGCCACCGATCCGGCCTATATACCCTTTGTAAAACAAATTTGCGATAAGCATAATATAAAATTAATCATACCCAGCACCGACTACGAGACCTATATACTTGCCGCAAATGCAGACGGATTACCTACGGTAGCTGTGTCGCCTGCAGATACCACTAAGATATTTCTTGATAAATACTTGTCGTTCACAACCTTTCGCGACCTTGGGTTGAACTTTGCCGAGAGCATATTGCCTTCAGAATACAAAGGTCAGTATACAAAATGCATTGTAAAGCCGAGAGAAGGCCGTGGTAGTCGTGGCTTACATTTCAATCCACCAAACCCCGAGGCTTTTTCTGATGAGTACATTGTACAGCCAATGTTAACGGGTAAAGAAATCACCACGGCATTTTACGTAACAAAAGAAAATGAGCTACATGGGTTGATTACAATGGACAGAGAACTTTCATCGGGTGCAACCAATATATGTGAAGTAGTAACGGAATATGACGAGGCGCTAAAAACCTACTTGCTGGACTTGATACAAAAAGTAAAGATTCGTGGCGCTTGCAATCTGCAAAGCATGGTAAACGAGTCTGGCTTTACCCCCTTTGAAGTAAATTGCAGAATTTCAGGCACTAATTCCATAAGATCGCAATTTGGCTTTAAAGATGTTAACTATACTATAGATGAATATCTTTACGGCAACATGCCGGAAACGCCTGTAATAACTAAAGGAACCGCTATCAGAATTTTGCACGATATTATATATCCGGGTATAACCAGAAACGAAGTAAACAACAATAAAGACAATTTTTACATCTATGAATGATATCCGGTTCCTGCTGTTCGATGCCGCTAATACGCTAATACATAAACCCACATTGTGGACAAAAATGGCGAGCGCGCTCGAAATGCACAAAATTCAGATAGATATTCCAACATTACAACGCCATCATAAGTTAATAAGCGAAGTATTGTTTTTCCCTGACCGCACGTCTGCCGACTTTTATAAAAAATTCAACGGCGAGCTATTATATTCACTGGGTATAATACCTAATGATGTACTGCTGGACGATATTTTCAAAGCATGTACCTACCTACCCTGGGAAGTATTTGATGATACTGATGCGCTGCAAAAAATGACCTTACCGAAAGGGATTTTATCTAATTTCAACACTACGCTTGCCGAAAAAATAAGCAATATGTTTCCCGGCGTGTTTTCTTCAATAATTACGTCGGAAGAAATGCAATGTGCAAAACCTTCGCTGGAATTTTACAAAAAAGCTATTGACGCCGTTGGATTAGACCCTAAACAAATACTTTATGTAGGCGACTCATTGAAACTGGACATGGAACCAGCGTTGAAGCTGGGAATGAACGCATGGTTAATTGATCGCGCAGAATGCTACCCTACCTACCCTAATAGAATAACATCATTTCATCAATTGTCTGATATTTACAACTAAATACCAAAATGGAAAAAATAAAACTCTCTTTGGTAGTACCCGTTTATTATGAAGAGGATTGTATCAGGCAATTTCTGAAGGAAACTAAAGAAGTACTTGACAAACTGGAGATTGACTACGAATACGTGTTTATCGACGACGGTAGTAAGGATAAAACCACTGATATAATAAAAGAAGAAGCGGCAGCAAACAAGAAAATAAAACTTGTGGAATTGTCGTACAATCATGGTAAGCAAGCTGCTGTAACGGCCGGAATCAACTACGCATCAGGCACCCATATGATATATATGGACCCCGATCTGCAAGACCCTCCGATAGAAATACCGCGCTTTCTGGAAGAAATGGCTAAGGGTTATGATGTTGTATATGGCATAAGGAGAGAGAAAAAAGACAACTTCATCAATAAAATCTACTCTGGCATTTTCTGGGGCGTATTGCGCAGATTTACAGGATTGGAAATACCGAAAGGACTCGCTGTGATGCGCATGTTCAACCGAAAATTTGCCGATATGTTCATTCAGTACAAGGAACAAAACAGATTTATCGAGGGTATTTTTATGCATATAGGGCTTAAAAGCTCACAATTAGCTATAGACCAACGCGAACGTTTCTCCGGTGTATCTAAGTTTAACTTCAAGCGCAAAATGAACCTTGCATTTGATGCTATATTCGACTTCTCAGAAACGCCGCTGAAAATTGCAGTACGTATGGGCGTTGGTCTTACTGGTTTGGGCCTTTTGGGCATTGTGGCCTTGGCGTTTGCTAAGCTATTCTTACTCAATTTTCAAGCTGGCTGGTTATCTATTATATCTGTAATAATTATCGCCACAGGACTGCAGATATTCTTTATTGGTATTGCGGCAATGTATATCGGGCGAGTGTATAAGGAAACCAAACACAGACCCCTGTATTCGGTAAAGGAAACAACAAACATTGACAAATGAAAAAACTGGCAATAATAGGATCAGGCGACTTGGGCCAACTAATTGCTTACCATGCACACACTGACAATCATTATCAGGTGGCAGGATATTTTGATGATTTTGCAACCCAGGGCGAGCAAAAAGGCGTAGCGCCGGTGTTAGGTAAATTGTCGGATATTGACGCGGCTTTCGAAAATGGTGTATTTGATGAAATTATCGTGGCGATAGGTTACAAACACTTTAGTTTTCGAAAAAAAGTGTTTGAAGATCTAAAAGGTCGTATTCCAATTGGTAAAGTAATCCATTCAAACGCCTATGTAGCCGCCTCCTGCACTATCGGCGAGGGTGTTGTAATACTACCCGGTTGCACGCTCGATAATAATGCTGTTTTGCACGACAATGTGTTTCTTAACACCGCTGCCACCATAGCTCACGACAGTACGATAAAAGCGCATACATTTTTATCGCCGCGTGTGGCCATAGCCGGTTTTGTGATTGTTGGCGAATGTTGTAATATTGGCATCAATTGTACGCTCATCGATAATATTACTCTTACAGACAGGGTGCAAACCGGCGGAGGTGCAGTAGTAATCAATAATTTAGACATTCCGGGCCTTTATGTGGGCGTTCCGGCAAAACTCATAAAAAGTAGTAATTGACAATGATCCCTTTTAACAAACCATACCTCACCGGCAAGGAAACAGATTATATTAAAGAAGCTGTATCGGGTGGAAAAATCTCGGGCGACGGCGTGTTTACCAAACGCAGCCACTCCTTCTTCGAAAATCGCTTTGGCTTCAAGAAATGCCTGCTAACCACATCGTGTACCGATGCATTGGAAATGGCAGCAATACTCATCAACATACAGCCCGGCGACGAGGTAATAATGCCGTCTTATACATTTGTGTCTACCTCAAATGCATTTGTGTTGCGCGGCGCTAAAATCGTATTCTGTGATAGCCGTACCGATCACCCGGGTATAGACGAGGATAAAATAGAAGCCCTGATAACTGATCGCACAAAGGCCATTGTACCAGTTCATTATGCCGGCATTGCCTGCGATATGGATAAAATAATGGACCTTGCAGATAAATACAACCTATTTGTAATAGAAGACGCTGCCCAGGCAATAGATAGCTACTACACTGGCCGCGATGGCGTTAGGCGCCCATTAGGCTCCATTGGCCATATGGCTGCTTTCTCTTTTCACGAAACAAAAAATATTATGTCCGGCGAAGGCGGTATGCTGGTAATAAATGACGAACGCTTTTTTGAGCGCGCTGAGATCATCCGCGAAAAGGGCACCAATCGCAGCAAATTCTTCCGCGGCGAAGTAGATAAATATGGCTGGGTAGATATAGGCAGTTCATTCCTTCCATCGGATATGATAGCTGCGTTTTTATATGCGCAACTCGAAAACCTGGAAGATATTCAGGCTCGCCGCAAAGAAATATGGGATGCTTATTACGAGGGATTGAAACCGCTTGCCGATCGTGGACTTTTCAAACTGCCAGTGATACCAGATTTTGCTACCAACAATGCACACATGTTTTACCTGACCTGCAATAGCCTTGAGGACAGAAATAAAATAATTGCGCTACTTAAGTCACATCAGATATATGCTGTGTTTCACTATCTTAGTTTACATAAAAGCCCGTTTTATGCAGACAAGCATGATGGACGCGACCTACCTGAAACGGACCGTTATACAGACTGCCTTGTGAGATTGCCGATGTATTACGAGCTTAATCCACAAATGGTACTCGACGTACTTAAAACACTGTAATTCAACAATTAGTAATAATACAAAAAGCCCCAATTTGGGGGCTTTTTGTATTATTACTAATAAGATTTTTTACTTCAGCAGTCCTGCAAAAACTTGCTTCATACCCTCTTTATTGAAATTGACGCGCACATACTGCTTACCAAATTCTGCCAACTCATCCCACCTTGTATTATCGTTATAAACCCTGATAATTTCTTCTGCAAATGATTGCGGATCATTGACGCCCCTATACAAATATTGCTCATCCTTTGGCATTCCTTCGAAAGCGATGTCTGTGCCTACAACCGGCACACCTTTAGCCATTGCCTCAATAACTTTTCCCTTTACACCGGCGCCCGACCGCAGTGGCACTATAGCAACCCTGGTTTTAGTGTAAATAGCATTTAATTCCTCTACGCTTACGTCCGGCAACACCTCCAAAGATTTAAAACGTTTTTTATAGTTGAATATAAATTCGGGCATCTTTGAGCCGGCTATGATAAGTGATATACCCTGCGCGTCGAGTTGTCCATATACCTCCTCCAAAAACCAACGCATCGCATCCTGATTTGGCGGGTGATTAAAACCACCTATAAAGAAAATTCCCGTCCTACTATCAAACGGCGACGTGTTAACAGGCACATCAAAATAATACGGAGGAATATACAGTACAGGCTTTGTGATATAATTTCTTAAATAGGCAATTTCTTCCGAACTGATTGCTAATGATACGCTCGATTGCTCATACATATAATCTTCAATTGCTTTCAGTTTTTTTGCTTGTTTAAGCAAAGAATTGTCACCTTTCTCCAGCCCTTCCTTTTCTAAACGCTGGTATCCAAGGTCGTGACCATAATAGATGGTGACTCCTGTATAGTTCTGCTCACGCAAAAAAGTAAGTATGGGCGTGCACACTGAAGACCTGCTTAAAATAATTGCATCGAAATTGCTGAGATTGTTTTTCAGATAATGCCTCCAACCGCGCAAACCAAAATTGAACTGATTACCATACAACACCTCTACTCCTTTTTCCTGATACATTTTCTCGTAATGTTTGCCGGTATTTGAGTTTTCACCCATAAACTTTACACTACAATCTAAATCAAGCAATGCATCTATAAAGTTAGAAATAGTTCTGGAGCCGGCATCCTTATCTACTTGTGGCAAATAATGATCAATTACTAACACATGTTTTTTACCCGTCGTCCGGTCGCGTTCAAAAAAGGTATTCTCGCTATTCTTTGATTTTTTCTTGAGTTCGCTTGCCCAGCGTTCTCTAAACTTACGCTGATTAATTGTCTGATGTTTTTTGATTCCCTTGTCGAGATCAGTGCCGTGCGACAAGCCTTCAAAATGCACTACTACCGAAAAGGGTTGATACATAACCTTGTATCCACGCTTACGCACTTGAAAGCAAAGGTCTGAATCTTCGCAATAAGCTGGCAGAAAAACCTCGTCAAAACCTCCAATTTCTTTCCATAAATTCTTCGTTATCATTATAGAAGCTCCAGATATATAATCAGCCTCTTTAACGTAACAATACTCGGGGCGATTTGGGTTGTCGTGATTGCCGAAGTTGTGGGCGCTACCGTCTTGCCATATAATCCCACCGGCCTCCTGTAAGAGGCCATCAGGGTATATTAGTTTAGAACCTACCAACCCTATTTTAACATTGGATTTTATTAGGCTTAGCAACTCTATCAACCAATCTTTCTGTACTTGAGTATCGTTGTTCAAAAAAACAATATACTCACCTTGCGCCTGCTGTGCAGCGTTGTTACAATTTTTTAAAAAACCAAGATTGGTTTCATTTCTTATTATTCTAATATTTTCAAAATTATTGGCAATAATAGAGGTATCGTCAGTCGACAAATCGTCGGCTATAATCACTTCATAATTATCGAGTTTATTGTTCTCGAAGATAGAATGTATACAGTTGTAGGTTATGTCTACCTGATTATACATCGGTATAATTATGCTAACTTCTGGCTTGGCGCAATACGGAAGCGCGATTTTTAAATCCTTACTATAGTTTTTTACCGTAGGAGCTATTAAAGGGAAATTATCGGGAATGTAGTAGTTTTCACCTCCTTTATTGGCGCCTGATGTGGGCGCATTGCTAATACTGGAGTAATGAAAATGAGATTTTTTATGCAGCAAACTCCTGATACCTGTTACAATTCCTTTATCCTTGATCTCTACAAACAACTCATTTATTACTTTGTTTTTGTCGGGACTATTGGCAAAACGAACGGCATAGGTCAGGTATTTTTGCAATTTATTTCTCATTACTCCTCTCTTCGGTTGTTTTTTGCAAATTTAGTCAAGTTTTCTTGTATTAAAATTTTGGATTCTTAATGCTTTACTAAACTTATGCCATACAGAGAAGAAACAGTTGAAATTTTTGTATTAAATTTGCATTAAAGTTGCGTTAACTAAAAGGTTGTTTTAACTGAATTTTTAGAAAATCGCGAAATTAATATTTTGGCAACCAAAAATTTAGCACGATTTTTGTGGCAACCAAGGTAAATACTCTTTTTACTAAATGAAAGATCAGACTACACTAGATATTACCTTAGAAAGAACGCCTACCCAAGTTGCTTCTCCGTCGGATATTTCGAGCATTCGATACATGTTTCACGAGATGAATCAACAAAACCTTGAACATCAGCATGCCACATATTATGATAGCATCAAGCGTTTAATGGATGTGACTGTATCATTGGTGTTCATAATTGGTGTTATGTCTTGGTTGACGCCGGTTTTAGCATTGCTTATCAAATTAACATCTAAAGGACCTGTGTTTTTTATACAAAAGCGTACGGGATATCTGGGTGTAGAATTCAAATGCTTTAAGTTTAGAACCATGTTTGTAAACGACGAAGCCGACGTTAAGCAAGTTTCTATAAACGACAACAGAATTACCGCCATTGGTAAATTTTTAAGAATAACACACCTCGATGAAACGCCCCAGTTTTTCAACGTTATACTTGGTGAAATGAGTCTTGTAGGTCCTCGTCCGCATATGTTAATACACACGCGCGATTACAGTGAAACAATACCCTACTATAATCTTCGTCTCGAAGTTTGCCCTGGTATGACTGGAATGGCCCAAATAAAAGACTACATCGGCGAAATAAATGTTGAGCGCGAATTACGCAAAAGAATACAGTGGGATGTGTTCTATGTCAAAAACCGCAGCTTGGGCTTAGACATAAAAATACTCTTTACTACATTTTGGCTGGTAATACAAAAAGCGACAAAGCCATTTACGACAAAAAAATAAAATATAAAACATGAAGCCCTCCGATTTTGGAGGGCTTTTTTGTTGACCCATTTACAACTTTAGCGTCTGCGATTACATATATCGCCTCTGATTATTACGGCTTTAGTGTTCGCTTAGCTGTTTATTATATTTTAGTTTTAAAGGAATTTCGCATTTTGGGTTTAATGCTTACATTTGCAGTCCATAAAACAATAGATCTTCATGGCTACAACAGCAGATATGCGAAATGGTTTAATCATAAAACTTGATGGAGCCCTTTACTCAGTGGTTGAATTCGGACAAAACAAAACAGCCCGCGCTGCAGCAAAAGTTTGGGCAAAATTAAAAGGCGTTGATAACAATCGCTCGATCGAACATACCTGGAACTCAGGCGATAATATTTTTCCCGTACGTGTTGAAAAACGCAACTATCAGTTTTTGTACAAAGACGATAGCGGCTTCAACCTGATGGACAATAACACATTTGAACAAATCGTTATTTCTGAATCAATGATAGAGCGTCCTGATCTTTACAAAGATGGACAGGAATGTTTTGTAATATTCAATACGGAAACTGAGGTGCCAATGGGCGTTGAGTTGCCGCCAAGCATAAACTTAAAGGTTACTTACTCAGAACCAGGTGTAAAAGGCGATACTGCAACCAGAGCCCTAAAGAGCGCTACTGTTGAAACAGGCGCTACTGTTATGGTGCCTTTGTTTGTAAATGCAGACGAATTAATAAAAATAGACTCCAAAACTGGAGCATACATTGAGCGTGTAAAAGCTTAATTTAGTAGATATTAGTGCGATAAAGTAGAATTTGCAATTTGTTTCATCAATATTGTGTTTTCTGCTTTATTGTTTTTTTAGCCTATTATAAGTTCATTTTACCATTTACGAATTTCACTTTTTGACTTTATTAAATTTATACTCATGGAGTACAAACAGATACAGGAGCTGATAAAAACCATCAACAAATCGAATATCAGCGAACTGAGTATTGAAGAAGGAGATTTTAAGATTACTATAAAGCAGGAGTTTACAGGACAGGCGCAATACATTGCTACGCCTATGCCAGCAGCTCCAATGCCGGTATATCAGGCTCAACCTCAGCAGGTAGCTCCAGCTGCTGCACCAGCGCCAACAACGGAAAAACCTGCAGCAGCGCCAGCGTCGGCTACAGGAATCACTATTAAATCACCAATGATCGGCACTTTCTACCGCAGCCCATCGCCCGACAAACCTGTATTTGTAAACATTGGCGATGAAATTAAGGCTGGACAAGTGCTTTGTATCATAGAAGCCATGAAATTATTCAACGAAATAGAAGCTGAAGTAAGCGGTCGTTTGATAAAGGTAATGGCCGACGACTCTACTCCTGTAGAATATGACCAACCATTGTTCCTTATTGAGCCTATGTAATTCAAATAGATACTGTTTAGTGCATATCCTTCATTCAATAGGATATGTACTAAGCTTGTTTTTATTAGCTTACTTTAATAATAGGCTATATAAAAAGCAGGCAAATTACTGTTACAGGTTTTAGACCCGAACTATTAAATAATATTGATAACAATTGTTATTTCGAACACTAGCTGTAAGCAATTGTAACGCGCATCGGATAGGAATGTATTAATTGTCCACGCCTTATTTTGCAACAGTTTAATGCGACATATCAAGTCATTTAAATAGGATGTTTAAGAAAATACTAATCGCCAACAGAGGTGAAATAGCCCTGAGAATAATTCGTACCTGTAGAGAAATGGGCATACGCACTGTGGCTATTTATTCTACCGCAGATAAAGATAGCCTGCACGTACGTTTTGCTGATGAGGCAGTTTGTATAGGTAAGCCGCAAAGCAGCGAATCATACCTTAATATTCAGCACATAATGGCTGCGGCAGAAATCACCAACGCTGATGCAATTCATCCTGGTTATGGCTTTCTTGCAGAGAACGCTTACTTCGCTGAGATCTGCGCACAATACAATATTAAATTTATCGGCCCCACACCAGATATGATCCGGTCGATGGGAGATAAGATAACTGCAAAGGAAACAATGATTCGCGCTGGCGTGCCCGTAATACCCGGTTCAGAGGGATTGCTTAAAAGCGTTGATGAAGCCAAGTCGCTAGCCAACGAAATGGGGTATCCTGTTATCATCAAAGCTACAGCCGGCGGAGGCGGTAAGGGAATGCGCGTAGTGTGGAGCGAGAAAGAAATAGAACACGCTTACAGCACTGCTAAAATAGAAGCGGCTGCATCGTTCAAAAACGACGGTCTTTACATGGAGAAATTCGTTGAAGAACCTCGCCACATAGAAATTCAGGTAGCCGGCGACCAATTTGGAACTGTTTGCCACCTTAGCGAGCGCGACTGCTCGATACAACGCAGACACCAGAAGCTGGTGGAGGAATCTCCATCGCCATTTATGACACCTGAATTAAGGCAAAAAATGGGTGAGGCTGCAATTAAAGCAGCTGCTGCCATCAACTACGAAAGCGTAGGAACAATTGAGTTTCTAGTAGATAAACACCGCAATTTTTACTTCATGGAAATGAACACCCGTATTCAGGTAGAACACGGCGTTACCGAAGAAGTAATCAGCTACGACCTAATTAAAGAGCAAATAAAAATTGCAGCCGGCGTGCCGATAAGCGGAAGAAACTACGAGCCTAAGATTCATGCAATTGAGTGCCGCATTAACGCTGAAGACCCCTACAATGACTTCCGTCCGTGTCCGGGTAAAATAACAACATTGCATACTCCGGGCGGCCATGGTGTGCGCGTAGATTCTCATATCTATGCTGGATACACTATCCCACCTTATTACGATTCTATGATTGCAAAAGTTATTGCCGTTGCCCAAACAAGGGAGGAAGCAATAAACACCATGGAGCGTGCGCTTAGCGAATACGTAATTGAAGGTGTAAAGACCACTATACCATTCCACCTACAGTTAATGAAAAATGAAGACTTTAGAAAAGGTAATTTCACCACAAAATTCATCGAAAGCTTCAAGTTGGTGTAGATAAGCCTCTAATAATCAATAACTTAAAAAGGGATCACAATTAAAAATTGCGATCCCTTTTGTTGTATCAATGAATATTCAGCGAATATTTTACCAGAGGTCGAGCGCTGATTTACAATAAACTACAATAGCCCGGCGCTCCTAAAATGGGGTTAGCTTATTAATACAAATAGCAAGTCTCCACTGTATGGATATTGTTTTTGTCAAAGGTCTTAGATTCACCTTTACAAATAGTTTCGGCTTTAGATTTTGTATCTGTTATTTCCCACTCAACAGCATTACTATCAGGCAATCCTGGAGCTCCTGTATATTTAAAATCACAATGGCAGGTATATTTCTTAGTACACGACGTTGCTGAGAACAAAACTAAAGATATTAATGCCAGTACTAATGATGGGCGAAATTTCATGTGCGCGATACTTATTTGTGGATGAAGGTAATAATTGCTGTTTGAAATTCAAAATTGAAGTCAATTTTATCTGATGGCAAGCGGCTAGCACTCAACTTTTAAAATTTATAGGGCTACCTCTATACGAGATAGCCCTATAAATAAGCGTTAAACTCAAACTATTGTTTCTGGAAACGAACTCTTGATTTCACATTTCCATCTTCGCTTTTTACAATTACTATGTAAGTTCCAACAGGTATAGAAGCAACATTGAACACATTTGAACCAGCTATGCCGACTCTTTCGTTTAATGTTATTCTACCTGTCATATCAACTATTGAAATTTGATCGTTGACATCTAAACCAGTAACATTAATTACACTGCTGGATGGGTTAGGATATACTTTTACATTATCGGAAGAAGTCATAGATTTCGTACCAAGTGAAGGCGATGCGGCGCGAGTAAACGCAATAGCAGAATCGCGAGCGGCGGTACTAAAAGCATAGAAATAGGTGAAATTAGCTGAATTTGCCGGATGCAAATCAGTGCCAGACGTAACCCTATGCACCATGAATGACGAACTGTCTACAGGCGCTAAGTGTGCAACATGAAAAGACAAACCAATGGCAACATCGGCAGTATTAGTGTATCCGGCGCTAAAATAGCCGCCGGGCATTGTTCCGCCGTAAACAGTTGAAAGGTCAATTGTAGAGCTTATAGGCCATGAATTGTACACAAGACAAGTAGCGTTGGTGTCTGTAGTACCAATTGCCATATAAGATGCAGAATGGCCTGTACCGATACCAGTAGCAGAAACTATTGTTGTATCTGTGCTTTGATACTCTACAACATTTCTTGTAGTAAAACCACCGCCGGGCTGTCTTTGGTCATTATCCGGGTCAAGAGTACGCAGGTAGTATATATCATCCTTTGCCGTCGATGCTAAATTGGTCAACACAATTTTCACTGTAAAAAACAGGCTATTGGTATCTAATGTTGTAATTTGTTTTATTTCAACACTATCATTGCTACCTACCCAAGTTCCGATCAGGTTAGAGCCACTGGTTGTATAAGAAACGTTTGTGCCAGATAATGTGCCGGTAAAACCTGTTCCTGTAGTGGTATTGTAAGCCTGATATTGCGTGCCGCCCATCTGGATGCTCCATCCCTCAAACGGGGAACCCGGCAAAAAATAATCGCCATAGAAAGGCGGTGTGCCTACAGCCCAACCGTCCATATCCGGATCTACTATAAATCCTAGTCCTGTACCTCCTGTTAAAGTGTAGCAAGGGTTTACAGCTCCTGCGCTTGGGCTATTACCATGGTATCCGGCAGGCATATGAGGTGCGCCAAATGATCCGCTGGGCGCTATACCTACTTCTACGTATCTTCCTTTCAGGAATACACTGCAACTGTCGAGTTGCGCATTTGCTGTACCATAGGAAAGCACAAGAGCGAGCGCTACAAGAGATTTAGTAAGGTCTAATTTCTTCATAATTTATTTTGTGTAATTTGGAGTGAAAATGGTGGTTACAAGTTTAACAGACCTATAAAACTTAAAAAAAGTTGGCTGTAAGCGAAAATAAAGTTAATAATTTCACCGATAAAATAACCTTTCTCATACTTTAGTTCTTCTAAATTTGAAAGACACATCCGATTAAGCCCCCTCATACTTTCCAAAAAAATAAAGAAACAGCGCAAGTGCAAGCGCACCTTCCAACATAGCCATAACCCACACCTGTAGCGAAGCGATAAGTATCAATGCAATAAAAAACATTGCGACTATCAAAACAGTGTAATTGTTTCGCTGAAACCAACGATGAAACAATAACGAAGTGCACAAACTCAACTGAGCCACAGCAAGTGCATAAATGGAGGCGATAACGCCAATAGGTATACTCTCTTTCCCATTTATAAATAAAAAAGCCAATTCAGGAAGAAAAAGTACCGCATACGTAAGCGCATAAATACTAAATCTGTAAAAAGCAGAAAAAGGCAGATTCCTTAAAAATCGTAGTCTGCTTTCGGAAAACGATACATATTGTTGTTGCAAAAGCGCGTGGGCTGAAATAATAAACATCATTAATACGCAAACAGATTCTTTATAGAGTACGTTTTCATTTGCCCAAATCATTATCTGAAGCAGCCCTATGCTGAATGCTTTTATGGCCAATATTGCCCCCTTTTTGCTGTGAAATGAATACTGCAGCAACATAAACTCCATACTGCTCTTAAAATTGATAGAATATTCAGGAAGTTTAAAAATAGACTGCAAACCGTCAAAGCGCAATTTATGCAACAAAGTCCAAGCCCCAAACAAACACATCACCAACTGAACGAGCAATAGGGTAACCGGAATTATAAATACCCCTTCCGAAAAGCCAACAACACAAGCTGCTATGCAATAGATCATCGCCGGCAGGTAGACACCTGTAAAAACCCTAAACAACAACAAAAAACGCCTAGATACAGGTATCGCCTCCAGCTCCCTTAAAAAACCATTACTCCTATCTGTAGCTACGGCCAAACAAAATGCTATACATTTTATTAAATAAGTGGCAATTGCTAAAATCGTTATGCAACAAAACTTCCACGAACCCGTTAATGCAGTCATTATTGCCCTATGAAATAATAAGGCATCATGTGCGTTGAGCAAGCCAAAAAGAGCCAATAGTAAAAGCAGAAAAAAAGCGGCATTTTGCTCATAATACCGTTTTATAAACAACTTATGAAGTGTATTGTTCATTAAAGCGAAATTGCATTGTTCGCTACAAATATGCGGCTCATTGCGTATTCGGGTATTTCTACTTCCTGGTGCGAGGTAATCAGGAATCCTACTCCCCTATCTCTATATGTCTTTATCAATTCCTGCAGTTTAGTCACTGCCGATACATCGAGCGTTATTAATGGCTCATCAAGCAGTATTAATTTTGGTTGCCCTATAAAAGCCAACATCAACGATAGCTTTTTCACCATCCCACTAGAATAGGTGGCAATTTTGGCGCTCTTATAGGCAGCTATCCCAAAAGAGTTTACCAGTTGCAGTACCTGCTCATTTGTACCCTTCTTCGCGCTTACATAAAAGCTTATTAAATCGTCGCCGGTCAAAAAATCTGGATAAAACGGTTCGGCTTCGGCATAATTGACTATTTTTTTATAATCGCTTGGTTGAGTGCGTAAACTTATTGCGGCAACCGAAATCTCACCATCAAACGGGATTAAACCTGCTATCGATTGTAGCAACGTTGTTTTACCGCTGCCATTTTCGCCTTTTACCCAATAAATGCCAGGCGGTAAATAAATAGAAGGTACCGACAAAATAAGTTTGTCGCCAAAACGTTTACTATAATTGTTAATTCTGAGCCCCAATTATTCTATTTTGTTCTTAAACCTACAAAACGGAAAATTATTATTGGTCAGCGTTTGTTTTCAAAACAATTTAACATAACACCTATAACACACATACAATAATCACAGAATTGTTGAGTATCCGGGTATATCACATAATGAAATATTAAATTTAAATATAACGGCTTTTCGCTATCTTGCACCGCAAATATTTTAAAACGTAAAAAAATAGCAAAATGAATAAAATCCGGGTTTCAATATTAGGAGCCGCCCTGTTAATCTTAGGCGTTGTTGCTGCACATGCACAAACCGCAGATGAAATTGTACAAAAACACATAGCGGCAATAGGCGGACAAGACGTCTGGAAAAAACTGAAATCAATAAAAATGATTGGTAGCCTGAACATAAATGGCACAGAAATACCAATAACCGTTACCACAGTTCATGGCAAAGGCCAGCGTTCAGATATTAGCTTCAATGGCATGAATGGTTATGAAATTATTACTACCACCGAGGGTTGGTCGATGTCGCCATTTGGCGGCCAGGCAAAGCCAGAAGCCATGACCGAAGCCGAAGTTAAGCAGCAACAAGACGGCCTCGATATACAGGGCGCACTCATAGACTATAAGGCAAAAGGAAACAAAGTTGATTTTCTGGGGAAAGACAATTTGGAAGGAACAGATGTATATAAGCTAAAAGTTACGCACGCAAATGGCAATATTGAAACTATGTATTTTGATGCAAGTACTTACTACCACATTAGATCAATAGAAAAGGTAAAAGTAGATGGTAAGGAGATTGAAGATATTACCAACTACAGCAATTACAAAAAACTAGCTGAAGGGATTGTATTCCCAATGTCGATTGAAAGCGAGGGCGGTCCGATGGTTGTTAAGACAGTAGAAGTAAACAAAATAGTAGACGAAAGTATATTCAAACCAACAAAATAATTTAGTGATTATACACTGAAACGACTGCCGAAAGCTACCACGCTGCTGGCCGTTTTTCTTTGCTGTTAGCGCTATAATCCCCCCATTTATCACGCTATCTAAATTGTATTTTGTCATATCTTGCAGCGCATATTCAAACAAATAAAAAATCAGCAATGAAAATCACAAAGTTATTTTTTGTAGCCGCTGCGCTGCTATTGGGTGGATTGACCGCTAAAGCACAAACCGCAGACGAAATTATTGACAAGCATATAAAAGCCATTGGCGGACATGATGCCTGGGCTAAGATTAATTCAGTGAAAATGAACTGTAGCGTAAGCGCAAACGGAACAGAAATACCTGTGACCGTAACAACGCTCAACCACAAAGGCCAAAGAATGGAGTTTAATATTGGGGGTATGTCGTGCTATATGGTTATTACCCCAAAAGAAGGTTGGGCTTACTACCCTATTCAAGGGCAAACAAAACCAGAGGCAATGACCGAAGAACAGGTGAAACAATCGCAAGATGGATTGGACATAACCGGTTCGCTATATGACTACAAGCAAAAAGGCAACAAAGTAACTTATTTGGGTAAAGACAACATAGAAGGGACTGATTGCTACAAGCTAAAAGTTAATCAAGCATCTGGCAAGGAAGAAACCATTTATATCGATGCAACCACTTATTACCAGGTGCGTAGCGTTATGAAAGTAAAAGCAAACGGTAAAGAAACAGAAGGCATAACCAACTACGGTAACTACCAAAAATTACCTGAAGGAATCGTATACCCAATGTCGATAGAGAGCGGCAATGGTCCGTTAGCCGTAAAATCGGTGGAAGTAAACAAACCGGTTGATGAGAGTATTTTTAAACCAACTGCAGACGCGGGTAAAAAATAACCACAACTGGTTACCAACTCCCAAACATCCCTAAACAGTCAACAATTCTCAAAACAAAACGGCAATATGTATATGACTTTAAACTGTCTGTATCATATTGCCGTTTTGCTTTATCAGGCTTACCAATAAACTACATTTAGCAAATTTTTTCAAAAAAATCGTAAATAAATCCATGAAAAAACTGTTTTTCAATTGTTTAGCAATACTTTCTGTAAGTATTGCTTTCGGTCAAACTAAAGTTAACTCCTACACATTTGGCGCGCTTGAAGCCCGCTGGTTGGGTCCTGGCACCATGAGTGGTAGGATAACCGCAATTGAGGGCGTTAATGCCGATAGCAAAACACTGTATGTAGGAACTGCAGGCGGCGGCGTGTGGAAAAGCACTAATGCCGGGGCCTCGTTCAAGCCTATTTTCGATAAATACTGCATGAGTATTGGCGCACTGGCTATAGATCAGACCAATCCATCTACAGTATTTGTTGGTACGGGAGAAAGCAATATGCGTAACACGGTTTCTATTGGCAACGGCATGTACAAGACTACCGATGCCGGCGACAACTGGGTAAAAGTAGGCATGGATAGCGTAGAACACATAGCCAAGATAATTATAGACCCAAAGAACCCGAACACAATATACGCTGCCGCGCCCGGCCCTTTGTGGAGCGACAGCAAACACCGCGGTCTGTATAAATCAACTGATGGCGGCGACACATGGGAAAAGATATTCTACATCAATGAAAAAACCGGCTGCGCCGATGTAGCGGTCGACCCTACAGATCCCAATACTGTCTACGCGACCACATGGGAATTCAGACGCCTACCCTATTCCTTCAATTCGGGCGGCAAAGGTAGTGGCATGTATAAGAGCCAAGATGGCGGCAAAACATGGCGCGAGCTAACTAAGGGCTTGCCGCTTAAACCATTTGGCAGGATTGCGCTGACGCTGGCGCCGAGCGCGCCACAGAAGATGATAGCCATTGTAGAATCGAAAGAAACCGGCTTGTACATATCGGAAGACGGCGGTGAAAACTGGAAATCGCAAAGCGCTACTACAAACGTGGTGTCTCGTCCCTTTTATTTCAGCTGTCTGGTTATCGATCCTAAAGACCCTAAGCGCGTTTATAGACCCGGGTTTGGTTTTTCTTATTCCGACGATGGCGGCTATTCATTTGCCGATGCATCGTACGATGGCGGATGGGTGCATAGCGACCACCATGCGCTGTGGATAAACCCAAATTATACAAATCAGATGTATTTGGGAACAGATGGCGGCGTGTATTACAGCCTAGATAGAGGCGCAACATGGATGTTTGTGTACAATTTGCCTGTCGGCCAATTTTATCATGTAGCCTGCGACAATAACAGCCCATACCGTATGTTTGGCGGACTGCAGGACAATGGCAGCTGGATGGCGCCTTCAGCAGCGCCCGGAGGCGTTAATAACTCGAGCTGGCAGGATATGTATGGCGGCGATGGCTTTTGGGTACAACCCGACCCTACCGATAACAATATTGCCTATGCAGAATCGCAGGGTGGTAATATGGGTCGAATAGACCTTACCAGCTTCAAATCGGTAGATATTACGCCACAAGCTGCTACAGGCGACGAAAAGCTGCGCTGGAACTGGAATACGCCAATAGTAACCGGTCAGGCCAATAAAAAAAATCTGTATACTGCAGCGCAATACCTTTATAAAACTACCAATCAGGGTCGCACATGGCAGAAAATATCGCCCGACCTTACTACCAACGATAAGAAAAAGCAAGAACAAGAAAACAGCGGCGGCTTGAGCGAAGACAATACGTCGGCAGAAAACCATTGTACAATATTTACCATTGCTGAATCACCGCTCGATGAAAACATGATATGGGTAGGCACCGACGACGGCAACCTGCAAGTAGTAACTGATGGCGGCAAATCGTGGATGAATATGGCTAAAAACTACGCGCTGGCAGGCATACCTGCTCAAACATGGGTGAGCAGTATCGAGCCTTCCCGTTTTGACAAAAACACTGTCTATGCCACATTTGACAACCACATGTATGGCGACATGAATACATATCTTGCAAAATCGAGCGATGGAGGTAAAACATGGAAGAGAATTACAAGTCCTGAATTCAGTGGTTTTGCACACAAAATAAAGGAGGACATTGTAAATAAAGACCTGCTGTTTTTGGGTACTGAGCAAGGCCTATTTGCAACGCTTGATGGCGGTGAAACCTGGTTCAGAATGAAAAACCACATACACGAATATGCTATGGTGCGCGACATTCAGATACAACCGCAGACAAACGACCTGGTGATAGCCACCCATGGCCGAGGCATTATGGTGATCAATGATATTTCGCCTATCCGCGGACTGACTAAAGAAATGGTAGACAATCCGGTGTACTTATATCCATTACAGCCTATGACCATCTCTATGGGTAAATTTGGCGGTGGCGGATCGCCGGTTAGCGGCGGCTGGTATGGCGGCAACCCCGAAAGCATACAACCGATAGAATACTACCTAAAAGACAGAGCAAACAGCGATGTGAAGGTGGAAATCTATGACGCTGCAGGCAAACTGGTGCAATCTGTACCCGGCACTAAGCGCAAGGGCATCAATAAAGTATACTGGAACATGCGCTATACCCCACCAAAAACAGCTACCGGCGGTACAAAAATGGACAACGGCGGTTTTATGGCTCCCATGGTTTTACCCGGTAACTACACGCTAAAATTGAAAATAGGCGACAAAGAATACAGCAGTCCGCTAACAATGGTGCATGATAATACTAATAAACTATTTAGCGAAGAAGACCGCAGGGAGCAATATAAGGCTGCTATGGCGCTGTATAGCATGCACGAGCAGCTGGCTCTGCTGGTTGACAAAATAAATACAGAACAAAAGCTGGTGAAGTCGATGATAGACTCAGTAAAAAAAGCGCCCGCGAAAAAGACCCTTACAGACTACAACAACAAATTGGAAGAACTGAGAAGCACACTGCTTGCCACTAAACATAAATCGATATTTGCCGATGAGAAAAAGCTCAGAGAAAATATCACTGAAATTTATGGCTCCGTTTGTTTTCAGGAATGTAGGCCCACCAATCTGCAGCTTGGGAGGATAACCACCCTCACCGACGAACTAAAGAAAGGCGAGACAACATTTGATAAAATAAATACAGAATATGGAGTTAAAGCCAAACAAGTAATCAACGAAGAAAAAAGCCGCCCAAAACCGGTATCGAGCAATACAGGTAACTAAACAAGTGGTAAAGCTATAAATGGTTATGTACTTCAGCTTCAGGCTGCATTACATAACCATTTGTCATTCAGCATATTGCAATTTCTATAAAAAATCTTGAACGCTAGATCGATCTATTCGGGAGTTCACTTTTCAATCTTGGCTACAAAATAACCCAGACCACATATTGCCGGCACCGCCAATGCCCCTATAAGGTTGAGCCAAAGAAAGGAAACGATATCGAGTTGGTAAACGATTATAACAACCGTCTCAGCAATTATTGCTGCGGAAAACACCCAATTGCCGCTTATGCGTTTCATATAAAACGCCACAAGGAAGATACCCAATATTGTGCCATAGAATAGCGAGCCTAAGATATTGACCGCCTCTATAAGCGACCCAAGCCGCGCTGCAAACATGGCCACAAAAATGCAGAATATACCCCACGCAAGCGTATGCAACCGACCAAAACGTAGTTGATCGCGGGGTGAAAGCGACTTATTGCCCGCCAGTTGCACATCCATAAGCGATGAAGCAGTAAGCGAATTGAGGGCCGCCGAAATAGAGCCCCACGATGCCAGAATAATTACGGCAAACAACAAACCAACTACACCCTTTGGTAGCGCATTTTTTACAAAATATAGAAATATATAGTTGGCGTCATTTTTATCCGGTGTAAAATGCCCGGCTGATATCTGCACAGAAATACTATCGCGCAGCGACTTTATTTGTAGCCCTTTTGCCCTAAACTCATTAATGTCCTGCTCCAGGTCTTCCGTGGCTCCGGTTTTGCGGTTCTGAGCCATTCGCATCGCTAACTGCTCGCTTTCTCGGTGTAGTTTGTAGTACCTGTTTTCAGCCGAGGTCACATAGGCAGCATCGTGTTGCTTATAAGATTGGTAGGCTCCGCTATTGAAATATAGTGGGGCGGGCTGAAAGCTGTAAAAAGCAAAAACCAATGCGCCTATCAGCAATATAGCAAATTGCATGGGCACTTTTATAAGCCCATTGAGTAACAACCCCATTTTGCTTTCGTGCAGGTTTTTACCGGATATATACCTGCCTACCTGGCTTTGGTCTGTGCCAAAGTAAGATAGCGAAAGAAAGAAACCACCGATAATACCACTCCAAATATTATACTTATCCTTCCAGTCGAACTTGGTAGTAATAACATTCAGTTTGCCCGATTTACCTGCTATATATAGCGCATCACCCATAGATACGCCCTGCGGCAGCAAATGAACAACCATATAACCGGCTACGGCCATTGAAGCGAGTATAATAAGAAATTGCAGTTTTTGTGTATGAGCCACCGCTTTCGCTCCACCGCTATAGGTGTACACAATGAGTAGTCCACCCATTACTACGTTGGTCAGGTAAATGTTCCAACCCAATATGGACGACAAAATAATCGCAGGTGCGTATATACTTATACCCGTAGATAAACCACGAGATAACAGGAAAAGTATTGCCGTAAACAACCTTGTTTTTCGATCGAAACGCTGTTCCAGATATTCGTAGGCTGTATATACATTTAGCTTTCTGAAAATAGGGATAAACGTAACCGAAATAACGATCATCGCCAGCGGCAAGCCAAAATAATACTGCACAAAACGCATACCGTCGGTGTATGCCTGCCCGGGCGCCGATAGGAAGGTAATAGCGCTTGCCTGTGTAGCCATTACGCCCAATAGCACCACATACCAGGGCATTTGCTTATTGGCCAGCAAATAAGAGTCGGCGCCGCTTTGCCCCCGGCCTTTATATAGTCCGTAAGCTATCATAGCGCCCAGCGTTGCAAGCAATACAATCCAGTCGGGCGCGCTCATTTATAATATTGGGTAAACAGGTAATACAAAGCTATTTGCAATGCCAGAGCCGCAATGAGTAGAGAGTACCAGAAAAGCCAGTTTGTTTTTTCTACCTGTTTTTCGCTCATGGATATTGTTTCAACCAAAGATCATTAAAACAGATGAACAATGGCATTAAAATAAAATCTAAAATTTCGTGAAAATTTCAACCGGCTATTCGCTAAAACGAAAGCAGGTTAGAAAATACCAGTTTTCTAACCTGCTTAATATAGGTACTATTACCGCACAAAGGCGGCGATATGTTATAGCTTACTTTCTGCTGGGCATCATTCCGGGCATACCCATACCGGGGCCCTTCATCTTGTTCATCATGCCCATCATCTGCTTCATTTGTTCAAACTGCTTCATAAACGCATTTACCTCGCCTATATCTTTTCCGCTACCCTTTGCTATACGCTTACGGCGGCTACCATCTATCACATCCGGATTGCTACGCTCGAATGGTGTCATTGAGTTGATCATAGCCTCAATTCCTTTGAATGCGTCGTCAGATATATCTATCTCTTTTATGGCCTTGCTCACGCCGGGTATCATTGCCAACAGATCTTTGATGTTACCCATTTTCTTGATCTGCGCGAGCTGCTCTCTGAAATCCTCAAAATCGAACTTATTAGCGCGTATTTTCTTCTCCAGCTTCTTGGCCTGCACTTCATCAAACTGTGCCTGAGCGCGCTCCACGAGCGTAGTGATGTCGCCCATGCCCAATATCCTCTGCGCCATACGCTCGGGATAAAAGATATCGAGGGCTTCCATTTTTTCGCCCATGCTCACAAACTTTATGGGTTTGTCAACAGTATAGCGAATGGTAAGGGCAGCGCCGCCGCGTGTATCGCCATCCAACTTGGTAAGCACCACACCGGTGAAGTCGAGGCGTTCATTGAACGCTTTTGCTGTGTTTACAGCATCCTGACCGGTCATAGAGTCAACGACAAACAATATTTCCTGTGGGTTAACTGCAGACTTTATAGCCGCTACCTCATTCATCATCATTTCATCTATCGCCAGGCGGCCTGCGGTATCTATTATTACAATGTTATTGCCATTTGCTTTTGCATGTGCAATCGCATTTTGTGCAATACTTACTGCGCTTTTGTTTTCCAGCTCCAGAAATACAGGAACCTTGATTTGCTCACCCAATACCCGCAACTGCTCCATAGCCGCAGGGCGATAAATATCGGCAGCTACCAGCAATGGATTACGACCTTTCTTGGTTTTAAGAAAATTGGCCAGCTTACCTGAAAACGTTGTTTTACCCGAACCTTGCAGACCAGCTATCAATATTACCGTAGGTTTACCTTGCAGGTTTAATTCTTCTTCTCTACCGCCCATCAACTCCGCCAGTTCATCCTTCACAATCTTCACCATCAGCTGGCCCGGACTAACAGAAGTAATTACCTTTTCGCCTATTGCCTTATCTTTTATTCTGTCGGTAAGTTCTTTTGCAATCTTGTAGTTTACGTCGGCATCTACAAGAGCGCGTCTGATTTCCTTAACGGTAGAAGCAACATTTATTTCATTTATACGGCCTTCGCCTTTCAACAGTTTAAACGCGGAATCGAGCCGCTCACTCAGATTATCAAACATATATCGGATTTCAAATAAAAGGTAAAAATGGGATTGCGAAGTTAAGAGAAAAAACGGAAGGTTACTAAGGCTAATTATGCAATTTTATTACCGCTTATTCGTATAACAAACGCTTCTTCAGCCATTTTAGAATGTAAAGAATACCCTACTTTTGAAACTGGTATGCCTACCTACTACAACATACACAGCCACCGGCAGAACAATGAAGATACAGATGTGTTGTCGATTGTCAATTTCGCCCGTGATTTTTATGCATCGGCAGGTGTGCAGGCATGTAGTTTAGGACTTCATCCGTGGTATTTATGCAACCATAACGATGATTTTGCACAAATAAAAGCTTTAGCCGTTAATTCAAATGTACTCGCCATTGGCGAATGCGGTCTTGATAAAGTGTGCAAAACCGACTGGGCGTTACAAAACCTTTTATTTGAACAACAAATAAAACTGGCCAACGAACTGCGCAAACCATTAATAGTGCATTGCGTAAGGGCTTTTGACGAGGTGAGCAATTTGTTGATAAAAACCGGATCTACTGTGCCGGTAATACTGCATGGGTACAATAAGAAAATTGATATTGCCCGAAAAATGATAAGTAACGGTTATTATCTTTCGTTTGGCGCGGCGCTACACCACCCTTCTTCTCCGGCAGCCACAGTACTTTCCAGAATAGGCCCCGACAGATTCTTTTTGGAAACCGACGTTGCGGCTGTTAGCATAGAACAGGTGTATAAAAAAGCAGCCGAAATACGAAATACTGATGTAGATACCATTATTTTGCAGGTAAGAAATAATTTTCACACTGTTTTTAATCAACTATGACAGACACGGCCTGGCTATCGAGAACGGAATTACTTATTGGCAACGACCGCCTCAACAAACTAATAAACGCACACGTATTGGTTGTAGGCATGGGCGGCGTTGGGTCGTTTGCGGCCGAATTTATTTGCCGCTCAGGCGTGGGTGAAATTACAATAATAGATGGCGACGTGGTAGACCCTACTAACAGAAACCGTCAGCTACCCGCTCTTGCCACCAATCATGGACAAAGTAAAGCCGACCTAATGGGGGAAAGATTGTTGCAGATAAACCCTGAACTAAAGTTGCATGTCATTCGCGAGTTTGTGCAACCGGAGCGTGTAGATAATATGCTGCAGGGAAATATTGACTATGTTATTGATGCTATAGACAGCATAACGCCCAAACTGACCTTTTTAAAAGCTGCATATAATAAAGGACTAAAATTAGTAAGTTCGATGGGCGCAGGTGGCAAGTACGACCCAACCCGATTGCAGGTTACAGATATTGGTAAAACCTACAATTGCCCGTTTGCACAACAGATCCGTAAGCAACTGAAAGCTGCCGGCATATACAAAGGAATTAAAGTGGTTTTTTCGCCAGAAGAGCCGGTAAAGGAATCGATAATGCTCACAGACGGCAAAAACTATAAAAAATCGGCTTACGGCACCATGTCCTATCTGCCGGCTACGTTTGGCGCCACATTGGCATCGGTAGTGATAAGGGACATAGCAGGAATTGAGCCCAATAAATAAAATGGGCAGCCACATACAGGCCGCCCATTCAAAAAACATAGAGATACTGGTATTATCATTGCTTCAATTGCTGCAAATAAGCCTGATCAACTTGTGTAAAGCCCATTGATGTAGCTTTCTCCACATCTTTCAATGCTTGTGCTTTATTGCCTTTCTGGAAGAATATTTTAGATCGCAGATAATAGGGTTCTGGCAGCTCCGGCTTCAACACTATTACTTTCTGGTAGTCGGCCATAGCTTCATCCAGTTTATTTTGGCGCATAAATATTCGCGCTCGGTTCATATAAGGTATGTACGCATCAGGGTTCTGATTTATAGAAACACCATATTCCACAAGCGATGAATCGAGCTTACCTACAATATCCAGATAATTAGCATAATTACTATGCCCTTCGGGAGAAAAAGGCTTGAGTTTTAAGGCCATTTTAAAAGCGTATTCCGCCGAATCGTATTGCTGCTTTATAGCATACACAACACCCAAACCAAGAAAAACAGCTTCATTTTTGGGGTCGATCTTCATCGCTTTTTGATAGGTTATTTTCGCATCGTCGATTTGATTAAAGTGACGTTGCAATTCAGCTATACAAACTGTAGGTTGCAAATAGTCAGGTTTGCGCGCTACCGACATGTTGAAGAAATACATGCTCGAATCGGCATACATCTGCTTTTCTTTGGCATTTGTTGATGATTCAAATTTGGTAAAATACTCTTGCCCAATGTAGAAGTAAGCCACTGGCGCTTCGGGATGTTTTTCCATATCATCCTTCCAAAGGCTGATAGAGTCGTACCAGTCTTTGCACCGTTCATTACTCATATAGCCTAAAACAAGGCAGTACACCAACACCCCCCCAAAAACAGGCTTCGCCAAAGCGTTTGGTGATGGGCCTTCAAACAGCTCTGACACAAACCAACCCACTATAAAAAACAAACCGAGGTAAGGGATATAACCATAACGATCGGAAAGGATGGCCCCGCCAACAGGAATAAACTGCAACAACAGAACAATGTTGATGAGGAAGAAGGCAATACCAAATAATACTTGCTTAGACCTACGACCAAAAAACCAAACCAATAAGGCAATGCCAATAATTATCACCGGATAGATGTAGTAAACACCGGGTAACGAATCGCCTACCTTGAGAGGATATGGATAAAAATTACTTAACCCTACTGGCACAACAGCCTTCCAGAGGTAAGCCCACAAAGCATAGCAACCCAATGCAATACGCTCGAGTGGATTGAAACTGGCATCGAGCGAACCAAGTGCGCCAATATCTTTCTGCGCCTTTACTGATAACAAACCAAACAACAAAGAGAGACCAAAATGAGGAATTTTCTCAATCAGCAGCTTGATGCTGATTTTGCGATTTTCGAGATAGTCAACCGCAAACAAGGCTACCGGCAAACTCACCGCCACCGATTTAGCAAGCAGCGAAAGTGCAAACAAGGCAATACCTAATATATACCACAACATTTTCTTGCTCCCCTCGCTCCTTATATAATCTATATAAGTAGTAAAGGTGAGTACAAAAAAGAAGCCATAAAGTAGGTCTTTTCTACCGGCGCCCCAAGCTACCGACTCGACGTGCATTGGGTGAAGTCCGAAAAGCAAGGCCGCTACCGTGGCGGCTACCAGTCGGCCGGTTTGCTTTTTCACAAAATAGAATACGGCAATAGTCACCAAAACATGCGTGATAACGCTGTCGAAGTGGTAAAGCCATGGCTCGAGCCCAACCTTCTTATATTCTAGCGCGTAGAGCAAAATGGTAAGTGGATGATAGTTACCCATTACCGGATGATCAATAGAAAAGATGTTCTTCAACCAGTCGTCAGAAGTATCTTTTATCAATTGATTGGTGATGATGTATCCCAGATCGTCCCAGTTTGTAAACTGATTATCGCAGCAGGTTTTAAAAAACAAAAATGTAAGCGCTGCAATTGCCGAAACAATGACTAATGGAGCATACCACGCCGATAAAAAACCATTATCCTGCTTTACAGCAGCCGTTTTAGCGGCGGCGGGTTTAGGTGCGTTTGCAGGACTTTTTTGCGCTGCACTGCCAACGGGGGTATTGGGGTTGTTGATTTTTTTTGCCATGCCTTTGTAAAAATAATTGTAGTAGCGCTAAAGTAATCTATTCCTTGTTTTTTTATAAAAATCGGGAGCGCCAATTAATCTTAATATCAGAGTAATTGGCGCTAGTAAATGACAATATATAGTTGTGTTGCAAAGCCAACGTTACATGTGGCTATAACGAAGATTATTTTGCGCTCTTATCAAAAACAAACTTATTCCCATCATATTTGTAAGTAAGGTAGTCGCGCGTGCATGTTTCGCCCAGCACTATGGGTACTTTAAGGATTTGCTTCTTTTTATCGAGCGCTATAACCGGCTTATAGCCCGACTGCTCCATATCGTAATACGATCGGTTGCTACAGTTAAAACTAATATAGTCGTATGTTTTAGCCTTAGTCTCGAACATGGGAACAGTTTTCAGACTATCGTGCGCAATTGTATATGCAATTACACCGCCTGTTATAGATCCGTCAGTGCCTCGCGGCATATCCACAACCAAATAAATAGTGTTATTTTCTTTATTTTTCAAAGTTTTAACTGCTGCATATTTTACACCAGGGTCTCCACCATATCCATCAATATCCTCTATGTCCACAACTTTCACTTGCTCGCCAGTCCTGTATTGAGCCACATCAAAAAGGATTTGCATGGTTCCTCCCGACGACTTTGTATCCCAGGAATAAAAACGAATTTTCTTGTCATCGGCGGTAACATAGTTCAATCCCTTTTCTTTTGCTTTAGGAAAGTTGGCGGTAATAGTAGCAGGCACGGCAATGCAAACCTGCTTCAGGTAGGCGTCCATTCGCTTGTTTATGTTTATCAGGGTATCAAGCTTTTTGCCCGGGTCTATACCCGGATTACCGGCATAAAACGATATCTTATCAAGGTAATCGGCTAGTTTAGAGTCAATTTCTTTGATAGATTGCGCATTAGCCTGCTGAGCGCCAAAAAATACAGAAACAGAGAGAGAAAGAATAATAATTGCTTTAATCATTGATGGAGTTTTTCATACCTATGTATATACAGCAAATGTACAAAATTTAGTGCGCTGCATATCGCCTGAAAAACCAATAAAAACCAAATGCCTGCCAAATCGTTCATTGACTTGGCAGGCATTCGGTTTTATAAAAAGAAAAAATTAGTTATCCGAGTTACGTGGAGCGGGACGTTGCGCCGGGCGCGACTGCCCCTGGCCTTGTCTTGCCCCACCGCTGTGCTGGCGTTTGTTGTTGCGAGAATTGAAAGCCGAAACCGCATTGGGACGACGCACGACTTCTTTGTTTTTGGGCAAATTTATCTGCACCATACCGCTTGCTGCCATGGGCCATGGGTGCTTGTCGTTTACAGGTATTTTTTGCGCTGTCAGTTTCAAAATGTTGCGCCAATCCTGCATTTCCTCATCATCGCAAAACGACATTGCAATTCCACTTGCGCCAGCGCGACCAGTACGACCAATACGATGCACATAGGTTTCGGGCACTTCAGGTATTTCGTAATTGATAACATGACTGAGCAAATCGATATCTATACCGCGGGCAGCAATATCGGTAGCTACCAATACACGTATTCTTCCTTCCTTAAAATTGCTTAGGGCGCGTTGGCGGGCATTCTGGCTCTTATTGCCATGTATCGCCTCCGCCTTGATATTAGATTTCTCCAGGTCTTTTACCACCTTATCTGCACCGTGTTTAGTACGTGTAAACACAAGCGCCGTTTGTATGTCTTTATTGTCCAATACATAAGCAAGCAGGCTGCGTTTGTCTTTCTTATCCACAAAAAACACCGACTGTTCTACCAATTCAGCTGTAGAACTTGGCGGGGTTACCGCTACATGTTCCGGCTTTACAAGAATCGTATTAGCCAGCTTCTGAATTTCAGGTGGCATGGTGGCGCTAAAGAAAATTGTTTGCCTTTTTAAGGGTAGTTTGGCTACAACTTTCTTTACATCATGTATAAAGCCCATATCCAGCATCCTGTCGGCTTCATCAAGCACAAATATCGACAGATCTTTGAGGTTGATATATCCTTGCGTCATAAGGTCTAAGAGTCGGCCGGGAGTTGCAATCAAAATATCTACCCCTCTGTTAAGGGCTTGAGTTTGCGCGCCCTGAGGCACACCGCCAAAAATAACCGTATGCCTCAGATTCAAGTGACGACCATAGGCTGCAAAGCTCTCGCCTATCTGTATTGCCAGCTCGCGTGTGGGTGTAAGTATCAGCGTTTTGATATTCTTATGGCTACGACCAGCGTGGTCGGCGTTAAGCAGCTGTAATATGGGTATTGCAAAGGCTGCGGTTTTGCCAGTGCCTGTTTGGGCACATCCTAAAAGGTCTTTACCCTCCAGTAAAAACGGGATACTCTGTTCCTGTATTGGCGTAGGTTGGGTATACCCTTCTGTCTCCAGCGCCTTCAAAATTGGGGCGATGAGATTTAATTCGTTAAATGTCATTATTATTTATTAAAAATTAGAGGCTCTGTCAGTAACTAAAAAAAGGTTGGAAACACAGCTATAAAAAGCAAAGGTACGATTAATTTATTTAATAGGTTTTAACAGTATCGTACAACCTTAAACATTAACCTTTGGACCCAGGTCGCTACAAATGAACGTCAATACCTTGTGTTCAAAAGTGTGTAAATGAAGAGCATTGCCCGCATACATTTATTTAGGCGCAACAATGTTGCAATAGCTAAAAATAATTCGGGCTGCCTCTGTAGTAAGTGGCAGCCCGAGCTAATATATCGAATTAACGTAAAATTAAACTCCCCTGTTTGCATCAAATGCTTCCAGTTCGTTGGCTACCGCAGTCAGGAAGCTGGCGCCTATTGATCCATCTACTATACGGTGATCGTAACTCAGCGACAAATACATCATATGCCTTATGGCAATAACATCGCCGTCCTTAGTTTCCAATACCATTGGGCGTTTTTTTATTGCGCCTACAGCAAGTATAGCCACCTGCGGCTGATTGATAATAGGCGTACCCATTAAACTGCCGAAAGTACCCACATTGGTAACAGTAAATGTGCCGCCTTGAGTATCATCTGCCTTCAGTTTGTTGTTGCGGGCCGCATTAGCCAACGCATTTACATCCTTAGCCAGACCCAGTAGATTTTTAGTATCTGCGTTTTTAATTACCGGTACTATTAGGTTACCACTTGGTAGCGCTGTAGCCATACCGATGTTGATATCTTTTTTAATAATGATATTATTTCCATCTAGGCTGCAATTGATAAGCGGGAACTTACGGATACATTTAACAATTGCTTCGAAGAAAATAGGTGTAAATGTTATTTTCTCCCCATACTTATGTTCAAATGGGCCCTTCACGCGATCTCTCCATTTTACTATACTGGTTACATCAGCTTCAGTAAAGCTGGTAACATGTGGAGAAGTTGCTTTACTGCGCACCATATGATCGGCAATCAGCTTGCGCATACGGTCCATTTCAACAATTTCCACATTGCCGCCTATAACTGTTGCTGGACCAGGAGTAGAAACTGGCGCTGCAACTGGCGCTGGAGCAGGAGTAGCGGCTACTACCGGTTGTGCAACTGGCGCTGCAGCTACAGGAGTCGCTACCGGAGCTGCAACAGGTGCAGCGCTTCTGTTAGCAACATAGTTTAATATATCTTTTTTGGTCACACGGCCTTCGTTTCCTGTGCCGGGTATGCGCTCCAGTTCAGCCATGCTCACACCTTCAGCGCCGGCGATGTTCAATACCAGCGGAGAATAGAATTTAGAGCCCGAGCCACCTGAAGTAGTTGCGGCCACAGGAGCGTATTGCGGCGCTGCGGCAGCTACCGGCGCAGGTGCGGCCTGAGCAGCTACCTGTGGGGCAGGCGTAGCAACAGCTGCTGCTCCACCCGACTCAATACGCGCTATTACAGCGCCTACAGGCACTACATCGTTAACCTTGTAAAGCAACTCAACAACAACGCCGGCGGCTGTAGATGGCACCTCGCTATCCACTTTATCGGTAGCTATATCCAGCAGGGTTTCGTCCATTTTCACATGGTCGCCCGGCTGCTTGTGCCATTTTAGCACAGTAGCTTCCATTATACTCTCACCCATTTTCGGCATTACAAGATCAACAATCGCCATATTATAATCTGTTATTAAAAAAATTAAAACGCTGCAAAAATAAACAATCAAAGGGCAAAAGTAAAAAGTATCGGCGAACCTTACAATTTTGATTACCCATAAACCCAAAATATCAACACACAACTAACAAACTGAGCAAATAATGCCCTATAAATACTTCCTGCTAACGTTAGTTGGGTGAGTCGCGGTAGTCCCTTCTTCGCTGCAACTTCAAATCCTGCAATACGGTTGACTTAACATTGAGCGCAAAACTGAAACTTCTACGTGGACCGAAAGGAACCGTTTGCAGCGACATAGCCCAACAATGTAAGTCTCTAAACAAATTGAGCTGAGTTAGGGTCAGCGCTTTTTCGTCAAAGTTGTAGCCGCTGTTAACGGTCAGTTTCCAGTTCTTCGTCAACTGCAAATCGCCGCCAAAAGTCAGGCTATGCGTCAAAACAATGGTATCGGACTTAGAAAAATAGGAATAATTATTTGTAGCATTCAATGAATAGCTAAAGTTAAAACTCCAAAGGACATTAAAATCCACATAGTCGTTATATCCTGCGCTACGAGCAATACGCGTGTACTCTTGCGAAGTAGTAGGACCATTTGTGCCAGATGCAGGCTTGGCATGAAAGTTAGTGCCTAATGCAACCGTAGCATTAGAGAACCTGGCAATACCCTGCCCCCTATCTATGAGAGTTTGAGGTAATCTGCGCGCATTCTGGTAATCGTATGCATATGGATCAAAAGAGGCCGAACTGGATATGTTTATTTTATCTAAAACATTAGTTCTAAAATCGGCTCTTATAGCGCTCCACTGAAACGAATCGACAGCCGGATTGTACGACACCGCCCCATTCAATCCGTCTATTATGCTCACATTTTTAAACCCTGTGGTGGTATCCTTTGAAGATCGCACTTTTATTTGGAGCGTGTTGCCAAGCCCAAAATTAACAGCGCCACTCTTACCCAACGGTGGCATTCCCACAATTGAATTGACGTACGGCGACAGCGAAACATACTTATTTGTACTGTCAAGCCTTGATTGGTAATAATAGTTGAAGGGAGATGCGCCAAAATCTGGATGGTAAGATAATCCGGCTGTAGGGGTTAGTACATGTCTTACACCGCGCAGTTTTCCCCTTTTAAACAGTTTCATTCCATAGATTCTTGTCGAGAAACTTACGTTAGTATTGAAATCGCGGGCAGTATAAAAACCGTTAGTTTGGGTTGTATCCAGCTTCTTATCCTGTAGATTGTATTGATAAAAGGTTTTGTCAGTTAGCCAATATTCGTTGTAGTTTACGCTAAACGACATCTGAATGTATTTCAGTATGGTATAGCTGGCGCTTACAGGTATTGAGTGCCGAGCTCCTGTCTGGAAATTCTTAAGCGACAGATTGGTTAAACTAAATGTGCTGTCGTAAAAAGTTGATTTATTGAGTAGATCAAGGGTATAGCTGGTGGTGATTTTGTCGTACCAGTGGCTACCAATACTGGTGGCGCGCTGAAACGGATTGATCTGGTTAATGCGAAAGTTGAGCGACGGTAACGAAAGATTCTGTTGCTTATTTGCCGTATTCTGATTGTGCAAAGCGCTCATAGTGAGGCTGGAACGAGTCCAGGTTTTGGAATAGCTTACGTTAGACTGATATTGATTCCGAAGGATTTGGTTGGGATCGTAACTATTATTGGAATAATAACTGTTTGTACCCAAATCCACCGACGCGCTGAAGCTTTGCCCCGGGACAGCTTTCCCATCGCTTTGGTGCGTCCAGTTCAACCTGAAGTCTTTAGTAACGTACCCACCCGGTTCAAAATCCTCACCCGTCTTATTGTACGCGTACGAAAACCGAAGCATCCCTCTAAACTTGTACAGGTAGTTATAATCGGTAACGCCGGTTACCAGATAGCTGCCCTTTGTATATATATCTGCCTGACCTAAGAGATCGACATGATCGTTCATATAAAAATAATAACCGCCATTTCGCAATCCAAGGCCCCTGCTCTGCTCGATGGTATATGTAGGCAGCACAAACCCTGATTTTTGTTTCTGCGACACCGGGAACAACCCAAAAGGAAGTATCAATGGCGTAGGAATACCCTCAATAGTCAGATTTGCTGGTCCCGATACTATTACTTTTCCAGGTATCACCTTAATTTTTTGAGCAAATATGCCAAAGTGGGGAGTATCGAGCGCGCATGTGGTATATACACTATGATATCCATATATGGTTTGGTCTGGGTTGCGCTTTACCTGTTCGCTCATCACGTACCCTTCACCATATTGCGAATGCACATTTCTAACTATAGCCCGCTTGCTTTTAAAGTTGTATTGTATAGAATCGTAGGTAAATTTCTCTTTGCCCTGTGTAAATGTTTGTTTGTTTTCACCGGTATCCTTCACAGCGCTGTACGGAAATGCAGATACAACATTATTGCCCTGATCGTATTGCACCTGACCAGCATTCAATTCTAGGTCTTCGTAGTTTACTTTGGCCTTACGGTACAGGTAGAAAACATTGCTCTTCATGTCCAGCTTCGCCGAATCCTCTGCTTTGGCATTGATAATTGACGGCAAAGCATCTTTTGAAATTTTGATACCTAAATCTCGCTCCAACTGGGCTCGCTTGCTGTTGTCTGATTTATTTGCAACAGTATCTTTTTTTGTTGAGTCATTAACAATCGCATTCCCATTCAGCTTTATACTATCTGTAACGTTAATGACGGTATCCTTTACCTTTGTAACAGGGGCCTGTGCAAAAGATGCATTTGTTATAAAAATTATAAAAATGATTGCCATACCTTGGGTAAAGCAATAGAAAGATGGGATTTTTAAAATAAATTTACCGCTTAGGCTCATGAACGTCGCAAAAATAGCTATTTGACCGCCACGTTTGTATAGTTTGTACATTTAATCTTTTGTGAAACATCATTATGCGGATAAAATTTATACTTTTCCTAATCATATTTATTGCCCCTACGCTGTTGCTAGCGCAGGGAAGAAAAATTTCTAAGGTTGTTATAGACGCAGGCCATGGCGGAAAAGACATAGGGGCCCAAGGCGCAATCTCCAAAGAAAAAGATATAACACTGGCGGTAACGCTGAAATTAGGTAAGATTATTACCGACAGTATGAAAAGCCTTCAGGTTATTTATACACGCACTACAGACGACTATCCATCGTTGGTAGACAGGCATGAAATTGCCAACCGAGCCAAAGCAGATTTGTTTTTAGCAATACACGTCAACTCCACACCATTTACTTACACAAAAGTACTGGAGGGCTACAAGACAGTAAAAAAGAAGAAAAAAACTGTTAGGCAACCCATATACAGAACCATTAAACACCACACTACAACTCGCAGCGGCGTAGAGACATATGTATTGGGATTGCACCGCAACTCACAAAAAGAAGGAGCAATTGGCGAATATGGCGACAATGTTGCAGATGAACCTGGACTACTTGATACAAATGATCCGCAAACGGCCATAATAATAGCGCAGTATTCGCAGGCATTCCTGAAAAAAAGCATTTCTTTCGGCGCTAAAATTCAGGAACAAGTTGCAATAGCCGGACGTCCCGATCTCGGCGTAAAACAAATGAATCTTGAAGTGCTTGCGGGTAGCGCTATGCCCGGGGTACTAGTAGAAATTGGATTTATCACGAATACTGAAGAGGAAATTTACCTCAATTCAGAGCGTGGCCAACATGAAGTAGCTTTAGCTTTGTATAAGGCTATTAAAGCATACAAGGCAGAAGTTGAAAAATAAAATAAAAAAATATTTTTTACCGCACATAGTTTAATGACGGCAATGAAATATATTTATACCCTGTAAGACTACCTTCGCCAATATTTTTTGCGGACGACATTTTACACACCCGTTAATATTCATTCTTAATCTTTATTTTTTAAAACATTTTGATGCTGATGAAAACCCGTATAAAAACAGCGATTATTTCCAGTATGGCTGTAGTGGCTGCATTTATTTCACTTACTTCTACCACATCTTGCAACAGAGATAAGTGCAAAACAGTTGTTTGTGCTCACAACGGTGTATGCGATGGGGGTATTTGTCTTTGTCCGGCTGGTTACGAGGGTTCAAATTGTGAAACCGTTTCGAGGGATAAATTTTTAGGTAACTGGACTGTTTTTGAAAAAGGAAGCGTTACAAATTCGGCTCAATACGGTGTTACTGTTGGTCCTGCAGCTAATATTTCTCATATTGCTATTACTAACTTTTACAACTACTTCCGCACTCAGATCGACGGTTATATTGTAAAGGACACCATGTACATTCCCAACCAACAATATGAAGGAAAACTGGTATTTGGCATAGGTTATATATATGCTGATGTTACCTATAAACAAAATGCAGCGATACTTTTGAGATACGAAGTTATTGATACTGCCACACAACTAGTAAATGACTTTGGTTACAACTCTGTAATCGACGGAAGTAACCCTTCTATGTGGAACAAATAATTGTAAACACTGTTATATTTTGGTAAATACTAAACGCCAAAGTTTCCGCTCGGATTCTTTGGCGTTTGCACATATTGACAATCTTTTTCTGAACCGTACATAAAAATTTCACCTACATAAAGCCAATAAAGATTAATAAAAAGATATTTTCTTCACTGTGGCTTAATCATTTTTAAAGAATATTTTTGTGTACGAAATAGCTGCTAATTTGGGCACAATTTCTGGAATTGATTTGTTTGTATCAGAAACGTTGAGTATATTTAGCAGACAAACAAAACAAAAAACATTTTACCGTATATTGCAATCTAAATGACTGTTAGGAGGATTTAATCAATTTAAAGATATTTTTCCACCAAACTCCCTGTTAATCAACTAACCAATCAGAATTAATAAGGTCAAGATAGTTGACCGGATTAGTTTAATAATATCAAATATGGAAAATACAAATACCCCACTTCAGAAGGTAGTTATTATCGAAGACGATTTGGCGATTCAAACCTTGTTGTGTACAGTATTGGAATATAATTTTATTGTTACAGCTTTCGACAATGGTATGGAAGCTTTGTCTTTTTTACAAAAAGGAAATATTCCGGATATTATTATTTCAGATCTAAATACTCCTGAACTGAATGGGTATGATATGCTTCTACAACTTAAAGCAAGTAGTTTCTTTAGTTCAATTCCAATCATAATTTTGTCGGGTGAAGAAGGTTCTGATACCCGAATCAAGTGTTTTGAAGCTGGCGCAGATGATTACATTATCAAACCTTTTAATCCGCGTGAGTTAGAGGTAAGAATTAATGCAATTCTAAAGCGTTATGGAAAAACATTGATCACTAAACATTTTTAATAAAACCGGTGCATGCCTGATATTAATGCTGGTATAATAGCCTTGTTGAATGTCGATACCCCTACAATGGACCGACTAAACAAGTGTAATTTTGGCAATAACAAACTGGTGCTTTTTAACAATGTTATTGAACTTTGTAAAGATTTCGAAAAACTAAAACTGAATATAGTTGCCATTATTTCTGCAAGCGAGGTAATGGGCACCGGCGATGTAAGCCTTTTGGAGACATTCCGTAATAAGGACATGTTGCATATACCCTTTTTCCTTATCTGCGAAAAAATAAATGACAACCTATTACGTATTTGCCTGCAGGCAGGCGTAGCCGATGTATTTGTAGCTCCGCTAGACATGCCTGTCATTGAAAGCAGAATAAATTTTTTAATAAAGCACTGGGCAAACCTGCTGAACAAAACCGGTAAAAAAGAGATTGCAACATACAAAACACCTTTGCTAAAACGCACTTTCGACATCGTTTTTTCCAGCATTGCAATAATATGCCTGTCGCCGCTTATTCTTATTGTTATTCTGATAATGAAACTGGAGTCAAAAGGTCCTGTATTTTATTATTCTCTGCGCGTAGGCACCGGTTATAGAGTGTTTAAATTCTACAAATTCAGGTCGATGTATGTAAATGCCGATCTGAAATTGAAGGAATTCAAACATCTGAATCAATATAATACAGACGCTAAAGTACCGGAAGAAAAAGAGAAAAAAGCCCTTTGCGACGACTGCATAAAAGCCGGAGAAAAGTCTTGCCGTAACCCATTGTATTCAGATAACAACACATGGTGTGAAAAGCAATACCTCGATACAAAGAAGAAACAAAGTGGTTCGGCATTTTTTAAACTCAAAAACGACCCACGCATTACCCGCGTTGGCAACTTCCTGCGCAACACCAGTATTGATGAATTGCCCCAACTATGGAACGTATTAAAAGGCGATATGAGTATTGTTGGCAACCGTCCGCTCCCCCTCTATGAAGCGGAAAAACTGACAACTGACAAATATGCGCTGCGCTTTATGGCGCCTGCCGGCCTAACTGGCTTGTGGCAGGTGGAAAAAAGAGGGAAAGGCAAAATGTCGGAAGAAGAGCGCCTTATGCTGGACAATACCTATGCCGAAACCCATAGTTTCTGGTACGATATCAAATTGATTCTCAAAACAATACCGGCCTTATTTCAAAAAGAAAATGTGTAATAGAAATGAGACCTATAGGCGTACCCGTTTTTGTTAAACAACTTCGCAACCCTGCTATCTCTAACGATGCAAGAATCGCTGAAATAAAAAAACAATACAGCCTTTTCAAAAAAGGCAACCCGGAAGTCTCTATTATTATTCCCGCTTACAACGAGGAAAAAGATATTTTGCCTACCCTGCAATCTTTAGTGGCAGCTACGCCCAAATTATGTGTAGAGATCATTGTTGTCAATAACAATTCAACTGATAAAACAGAGCAATTGGTAAAAGCAACGGGCATTAAGTGCATCACCGAAATGCAGCCCGGCGTAACGGCTGCGCGCAATGCAGGGCTGGCAGAAGCAAAGGGCAAATATATAATGAATGCAGATGCAGATACTACCTACCCTCCCGGACTGGTAGATGCAATGATTGCGCCACTTATAGCCGACGATAAAATAAGCCTAACCTACGGGCGTTATGCATTTATTCCTACAGGCGTTACATCAAGGTTCACTTATTTTATTTACGAGCATATTGTAGGTTTGTTACGTTGGTTTAAAAAAACCTTCAAAGAAGAGGCGGTAAATGTAGGCGGATTCAATTCCTGTTTCAGACGTGAGCAGGGTTTGGCGGTAGATGGTTACAATCATCCACTAGGAGCAAACGAAGATGGATTTCTTGCATTGAAACTACGTAATAAAGGCTTTGGCAAACTTTTAGAAATATCCGGTAGTAGCACGCTCTCCTGGACCACCGACAGAAGAATACAGATAGATGGGGGTTTGATAAAGGGAATCATAAAACGGATAAAAAGAGTCTTTTTTAACAAAGGCGAAAACCACCCCTCTTTATAATTTACTTGTTATCGTACCATTAATGTAACGCGAACCCTATGTACTTTTAGTCTGTTTGACTAACTTTAAGTTTCCCGAATCAAAAAACTGAAAAGCGCTTATGAACGGCAGCCAAACTATAAAAATCTTTATTTTAGATGACGATCTTTTATATAGTTCTATGCTGGAGCACTTCCTTTCTTTGAACCCCGACTACAGCGTTACCAAGTTTAATGACGAAGAAGAGTTTTTCAAGAATCTGTATCTATGCCCTGAAATAGTAACGCTCGACTATGCATTGAAAAAAATGAACGGAGCGCAAGCGCTAAAAAAAATAAAGGAATACAATTCGGAAATAGAAGTTATTATGATATCGGGCCAGGAAGATGTGGCTACCGCCGTAGGCTTGCTCAACGAGGGCGCCTACGACTATATTGTAAAGAACGACCAAATGAAAGACCGCCTCTGGAAGGTGATACAACACCTGATAGAAAATAAAAATCTGAAGAAAGAGGTTGCCGGTCTGAAAAACGAACTCAAAAAGAAATACGACTATTCCAAAACGCTAATTGGCGAAAGCCCGGCTATAAAGCGCACGCTCAACCTGATAGAAAAAGCGGTAAATGCAAACATAACCGTATCTATTACCGGCGAAACGGGCACTGGTAAAGAAGTAGTGGCAAAAGCTATACACTTTAACTCACCGAGGCAAAAACATCCGTTTGTTGCTATCAACGTAGCGGCTATACCCAAAGAACTACTGGAAAGCGAGCTTTTCGGGTACGAAAAAGGCGCATTTACAGGCGCTACCGGCCGTCGGATTGGGAAATTTGAAGAGGCGAACAAAGGCACTATTTTCCTTGACGAGATAGGTGAAATGGATATATACTTGCAGGCAAAAATACTGCGTGTAATTCAGGAGCGGGAAATAACACGCATAGGCAGCAATACTGTGGTGCCAATAGATGTGCGTATTATCGTTGCCACTCATAAAAATCTGGCCAGCGAGGTTGCAAAAAAGACGTTTAGGGAAGATCTCTATTTCCGGCTGAAGGGACTAACCATAGAGCTACCTCCACTGCGCGAGCGCGGTAACGATATACTGATACTGGCCAAGCACTTTATAGCCAATTACTGCAAAGAAAACAACCAGAAGCTAAAAACTATGACGCCTGCAGCCCAGCAAAAACTACTATCGTATAGTTTTCCGGGCAATGTGCGCGAACTTATATCGATAGTGGAACTGGCTGTAGTGATGGCTGAAAATAACATAATAGACGAAGAGGAAATTTGCCTGGAACTGAACTCGAATATCAGCAATATACTGAGTAAAGAAACGACGCTAAAAGAATACGAGTTTCAGATAATTGACTTCTTCCTGAAAAAATACGACAACAATGTGCTGCTGGTGGCACAAAAGCTCGACATCGGCAAATCTACTATATACAGAATGTTGCAAAATGCTGAGAAAAACAGCTAAATAAAAAAGCGTTTATAATGCACATCGCACAATTAACGCCCGTTTCCTATAAAAATAACTTACTAAAGATTGTCTTTGGCCTGTAGCCATGCCTTTCTGCCCTCTCCGGCAAACACATGACGCTCGCTATGATAAGACGAGCGTACCAGCGGACCGCTCTCTACATAGTCCAGCCCCATTTTATACCCTTCTTCACGATAAAACGCAAACTCATCGGGATGCACAAAGCGCACTACCGGAAGGTGTTTGGGCGTTGGTTGCAGGTATTGCCCCATAGTTACCACATCGCAACCGTTATCGGCAAGGTCTTGCAGGGTTTGCAATACCTCTTCTTTTTCTTCACCCAGCCCCAACATTATACCGCTCTTGGTGCGCATACCGCCATCCTTGAGTCGCCTTATCACTTCCATGCTGCGGTGGTAGCGCGCTTGTATCCGCACCTTGCGCGTTAGTCGCTCTACAGTTTCTATATTGTGCGATACCACCTCGGGCGCTACATCTATTATCCTTTGCAGGTTATCCCAGTCGCCCTTAAAGTCGGGTATCAAGGTTTCCAGCGTTGTGTCGGGGTTGAGTGCACGCACTGCTTTTATGGTGTTGGCCCATATTACAGAGCCTCCGTCTTTCAGTTCATCCCTATCTACCGATGTCAGTACCGCATGTTTCACCTTCATCAGGTATATAGCTTCTGCTACGCGCTGCGGTTCATCCCAGTCTACAGGTTCGGGCCTGCCGGTGGCTACAGCACAAAAACCGCACGAGCGGGTGCATATGTTGCCAAGTATCATAAAAGTTGCCGTACCCTCGCCCCAGCATTCGCCCATATTGGGGCAATTGCCGCTCTCGCATATAGTATGCAGCTTGTGGTTGGTAACCAGTCCGCGCACATGACGGTAGTTCTCGCCCATAGGCAATTTCACTCTAAGCCAATCTGGCTTCTTTACTCTTTTCTCTGCTACAGCTTCTGTAGTACTGATTACCGGCAACTCCTGCATAAGACTGCAAATTTAGTAAAATACTGTGTAGAAAGTGTTGTGAACGGCAAACCAAGGCTACTGTATAGAAAAACAGAATAGGCCAATAGCGTTACCAAAACCAACCATTAGTTACCATATACCTCGCGCGCCTTAGGGGCAACATATGGATTCCGGTAGTCTATGTCGGCAGCCACATGGCCATTTACCACCTTAAAATTGTAGTACTTTTTTTCTCGTCCCTGCGGTGACAGATATACTTTTTTTGCGCGAGCAGTTACACCATTCGAAATAATGTCGACGTGATAGCTACCCACGGGCAACAACGGGGAATAATACATACCATCTTCGCCCGTAAAAACATCTACCACATCCATATTTTTACTAATTCTTACTACAGCGTCTACCAATGGTTTGTTTTTACCGTCGGTTACTTTACCCGATAGAATAGCTTGCTGTGCCATTGAAGAAAAAGAGCAAAGTAATGCAACAAAAGAAAACGCATATATAGCAGCTACTTTCATGAAAAAGAGTTTGGAATAAAAGTAATTATTTTCTGCAAAAAACCACTTAAACCACTAATATTGTCTTTCGATATCAAGGTGTGCTGCACGCCGTAAACTATGAACATGCTGAAAGAAATATTAAACATATCCAACCAATATGCTGAAGGGGCCAAAAAAGTACAGCGACGTCGCGATGAATGGCTGGTAAAATATCCGGAGTTAAAAAACCACCTGAAAGAAATTGCTGATTACCTGAATGCAAACACCACCTATCAGCAAGGTTTTTTTGTAGATAGCCTGCATGCTTTCAATGAAGATATAAAGGGTACGAGCTCAAAGATGCCTTCTGTGTCATTCCGGTCGGGGGAAATGCCCATGTTGGTAACCTTTAAAAATAGCATGGGCGAGAAAAAAGGTTATGTAGAGGAAGGCTTCCATATCACATTCAATCCTACTATAACGGGTGAAATTGTGGTATTGCTACTACCCCACCAAAGCGACCTCAATGATGAACCGCCGCCATACACTACTCTGGCTATCATCGACGACCCTATTGAACTGACAATGGACCTTGCCGAACAAATAATAAAAACGGGGATGGAAATCGCCCAAAAGTCGAGTTTCACGGGTATGACCGTAAGAACCGATGATGAAGACGACATACCGCAGGTGCGGCAAACAAACCCAATTGGCTTTAAGAGATATGAAACAACTGAGAAAATCAAGTAAACTGGCGATTTTGTGCGGAGCCATTTGCGCCTTTGCCGCTTGTAATAATGCGACTGAAAATAAGCAAACCGCTACAACCGAATCAACAGAGAGCGCATCAGCGCCTTCTATACCCATACCTACCGCTATTTCGTATGATGTGGTCAACACCTACCCGCACGACGCTAAGGCATTTACCGAAGGCTTGGAGTATTACGACGGCTTTCTTTACGAGGGAACGGGTAATTATGGAGAATCGGACCTGCGCAAGGTAAACCTCCAGACAGGCGAAGTACTATTATCAAAGAAACTGGATAAAAAGTATTTTGGCGAAGGCATAACCATATTGAATGGCAAAATATACCAACTTACCTACCGAGAGGGCAAGGGTTTTGTATATGACCTGGCCACGCTGAAAGAGGAAAAGTCGTTTATTTTCAACGCAGCCGAGGGATGGGGAATGCTCAACAACGGCGCTCACCTCATTTACGACGATGGCACTAATGTGCTACATTTTTTAGACCCCGAAACGTTTAAGGAAGTAAAAACACTGGCTGTAAAAGACGAGCACGGCCCGGTAAACAACCTTAATGAGCCTGAGTTTATTAAAGGCTATTTATATGCCAACCAATGGCTGACCGATATAATACTGAAAATAGATACAGCCACCGGCTACGTTGTTGGGCGCGCCGATTTAACGAACATTCGCGAACGGTTGGGCATACCGCCAGTTACCAACAGAAGGTATAGCCCCGATGTAATGAATGGTATAGCCTACGATGCCAAAACCAACCGAATATTCATTACCGGTAAGTACTGGCCTAAGCTGATTGAAGTGAAATTAGATAATTGATTGTCAGTAATTTAAGAAAATATAGCTAAAACTAACTTTAGCAACCTACATCTTTCCATTTGGCACGAGTGATCCTGCGGAACACTTGCGCCAGATGAATTAATGAATGCCATAGCCTACGGTGCCAAAACCAACCGCATATTTAAAACCGGTAAAAACTGGCCAAAGCTGATTTAAATACAATTAGACAATTGATTATCAATACAATAAACCACCACAACAACATAAAAACTACAAGCATCTACATCATCCCCTTTACCATATTCCCCAATTTTTTTAGCGCTTTATCTACTTCGGGCGTCCATTGCATACCGTAGCTGATGCGCATGCAGTTTTGGTATTTTTCCTGTAGCGTAAACATAGTGCCGGGCGCTATACTTATTTTTTGCTGTATAGCTTCCTGATACAGCGCATAGGTATCTATTTTCTTATCCAGTTCCAGCCACAATATAAAACCGCCCTTGGGGTTAGATAGTTTTATACCGCCGGGAAAATACTCGCCTATAGCTCTGGTAAATTGCAAACTGTTGGCATGGAGCGTTTGTCTCATTTTCCTTAAATGATATTCATACCTACCCGTAGCCAGAAAGCTGCCAATAGCAGCCTGTTGAGCAGTTGCTGTGGTTATGCTGTGGTACAGCTTCAGGCGCTTCACTTTCTCTATATACTTACCGGGCGCTACCCACCCTACCCTATAACCGGGCGCCAATGTTTTTGATATGGAGCTACACCATAGCACATTACCTTCATCGTCGAAGCTCTTGCATGATTTTGGTCGGCTTGTTCCAAAATATACATCGCCATACAGGTCATCCTCTATAAGCGGCGTTCCATGTTTCGACAACAGCTTTACAACAGCCTCCTTTTGTTCGTCGGGCATACAATACCCAAGCGGATTGCTAAAGTTGGTAACAAAAAATACCGCTTTTATATCATGCTTTTCCAGCGCTTTCTTCAGGTCGTCGGGGTCTACGCCTGTATCGGGGTCTGTGGGCAACTCCAGCACCTTCAAACCTATGCTCTGCGCAAACCTGAGCGTTCCAAAATATACCGGGCTTTCTACTGCTATCGTGTCGCCGGGCTTAGTAATGGCCATAAGGCAATAAGCGATTGCGTTCATACATCCCGAAGTTGTTACCAGATCTTCCGGCTGTAGGCGCCCGCCCCAGTGCATAGACCACCTGGCCACTTGCCGCCGCAGCGTGTCATTACCCTGTATTTGCTCATAAGAAGTGCCGTTGGCGGGCAAGTCGCGCAATGCCTGCATCATGGCCTTGTTCAGTTTGGCCAACGGTAAAATTTCGGGAGCGGGCACGCTTAGGGAAAACCGGGTTATACCGGGCATATTAAAATCGTCGTACACCTCGCCAATAATAGACTCCACATTTTTGGTGCGCACTGCAGGCGCCGGGTCGCTCTTACCAATTTTCTGCGGAAATCGGGATGGATTAAAACATACATAATAGCCCGATTGTGGCCGCGGCTCTATCAATCCCTTACTTTCCAGATGCAGGTAAGCTTGCAAAATGGTGCTCACGCTTATGCCATGCTCCTTACTCAGCAGGCGCACCGAGGGTAGCTTATCCCCTATTTTAATCGTTTGCCCCATTATCTGCTGCTCTATCATTTCAGCAATTCTCAGGTATTTATGGTCGCTTACGCCTTTTGTTACTATTTTCATAAAACAAACTGTTATGGTCAAAAATAGAAAAATTGTGTCTGTTTTGTTCTAAAAATATTTTTCAATTTTGTCTCAGATTTTAATCGAGTCATTTACTGTTTTTTAAGGGCATCTGGTCAAAAAAAAGAACAATAAAATAGATGACAACCCGTAATAATAAACCCTAAGGTTAGAAAACCACACATGATGACAAAAAATGCTAAAGCCTACATTGCCCTTATTTTTATTTGCATAGTTTGGGGTACCACCTATTTAGCCATACGCGTGGGTGTAGAAAGCTATCCGGCGGCATTTCTGTTTGCCGGTGTCAGGCAAACAATTGCAGGACTCATCCTGATGGCAATAGCGCTGATAGTGAGTAAACAGAAGGATGTATCTGCCAAAAATATTGTGCACCAAATGATGGTAGGCTTTCTGATGCTGACAGTAGGTAACGGCGGCGTAACCTGGGGAGAAAAATACATACCCAGCGGCATAGCGGCATTGCTGTGCTCTATGATGCCCTTGTTTGCTGTGCTTTTCAACTTGATCGGGTCGAAAAAAGAGAAGTTCAACAGCCTAATTGGCGTCGGCATGGTACTTGGCGTATGCGGCGTCGGGCTCATATTCAGACATAATCTGGCAGATATGACCAAGCCCGAAAACCTGGGCGGTATCTGTGCCATATTGCTGGCCACATCGTCTTGGGCATTGGGTAGTATCATAAACAAGAAAAAAGCGGCTACCGTCAACCCGTTTTTTAACTCTGGTATGCAATTGCTTTTTGGTGGCGTGTTTATGTTAGCGCTAAGTCCGGCGATAGATGACTATACGGGCATGCAAATTTGGAATACAAACGGACTACTGGCCATGGGCTACCTGGTTGTGTTTGGGTCGGTGCTGGCCTATGCCAGTTATATGTATGCGCTCAGCGCCCTACCGGTAGGTATTGCCACCATATATGCCTACATCAATCCGCTTATTGCAGTTCTTGCCGGATGGATGTTTTTGCACGAAGAACTGAATATATATACAGGCCTTGCTTTTGCTACTATAGTAGTAAGCGTGTACCTGGTAAATATGGGCTACCGCAAGCAACATAAACAAGCAGCTATAAGCGCGGCGCTCAACACAGCTGAAGCATTCCCTGAAAATTCCTCATCCAATTGATAACCAAATAAAATCAAACCAATGGAAAACACCATCCTGATTGAAATGCAAATGGAAAAACAAGTGGTCAACACTAAGTCGTCGCCATTTGGAAAAACGCCCACCGACCATATGTTTGTGGCAGAATACAAAGACGGAGCATGGGAGAATGCCCGTATTGTGCCGTTTCAAAACCTGACGTTGAGTCCGTTATCGCTTTGCCTGCATTATGGCCAAACTGTTTTTGAAGGCATGAAAGCATTTCAAAATGCAGATGGTGGAATAAACGTTTTCAGGATGGAAAAGCACCATGACAGGTTCAACAAATCGCTGCACCGCATGTGCATGCCTGCAGTACCAAAGTCGCTGTTTTTTGAGGCAGTAACCCAATTGATAAAGCTGGATGCCGACTGGATGCCAGAAGACGCTGAGGGTAGCCTGTACATACGCCCATTTATGATTGCAACAGAAGAACGTATAGGCGTAAAGGTAAGCGATGAATATTTGTTTTTGGTGGTAGCAACGCCGGCCTACCAATACTATTCGAAGCCGTTGAACGTAAAAATAGAAACAAGCTATATTCGCTCCGCCGACGGAGGCACAGGCACAGCCAAATGCGGAGGCAACTATGGCGGCGCTTTCTACCCTACTCAGTTAGCGCGCGAAGAGGGCTTTGATCAGGTATTATGGACCGACAGCATACACAACGAATTTATAGAAGAATCCGGCACCATGAACGCCATGTTCTACATAAATGATACGCTCATTACCCCGGTACTTTCCGGCACTATTCTCGATGGTGTTACCCGCGACTCGCTGCTGGCTATTGCTCGGCACAACGGCATAAAAGTAGAAGAACGCCAGATTAGCTACAACGAACTGATAAAAGCATTTGAAGAGGGCGCGAGGGTTGAGGCGTTTGGAGCCGGCACAGCTGCAGTTGTGGCGCCTATAGACACAATCACTATTGGCCATAAAGCCTACAAATGCAATACCGAGCCCGATGCAATAATGTTTACGCTGGCAAATGCGCTATACGATATACGCAAAGGGTATGCGCCAGATATTTTTAACTGGAACACAGAAATATAGCCATGGCACAAACTATAATCTATAAAAACTACGAAATAACCACCGATAAGGCTGTAATGAATCCTATTGAAGTGCATCAATGGCTTTCGGAAGTTTCGTATTGGGCAAAGGGCATTCCGTACGATTTATTCAAAACTGCCTACGACAATTCGTTTTGCGTAGGAGCATTGCACGACGGTCGCCAGATTGGGTTTGGCAGATTGATAACTGATTACGCCACTTTCGGATATCTGGCCGATGTATATGTGCTTGAGGAGTACAGAGGCGAAGGCATAAGCAAAGTAATGATGCAGGTGCTTTTTGAAACCGACTGGGTACAAAAATTGCGTAGAATAAAACTAATGACGCAAGATGCTCATGGGCTTTACGAAAAGATTGGATTTAAGCCCTACCAGTATCCCGAACGCGCCATGGAACTTAACCCGCAAGCAAAGTACACAGCGGACTAATAAACAACCCTACAGAAGCTGATTAAAAAAATATAAACCAATACTACAACTTTAAATCACCAATACTATGAGTATCAACTATCTGGAAAGCGCCAAACGGCAATTTAAGATGTACAAACAGTTGGGCGAAAAAGCTATGGCTCAACTGGACGAGCAGGAACTAAACTGGCAAGCAAACGAAGACAGTAACAGCATAGCCACTATTGTAAAACACCTATCGGGAAATATGCTGAGTCGATGGACCGATTTTCTGACAACCGACGGCGAAAAACCCTGGCGACTGCGCGATGCCGAATTCGATAGCGACGCTATAACAAGAGATCAGCTAATGGCTATCTGGGAAAAAGGCTGGCAATGCCTCTTTGATGCACTGGATAGCATAACCGACGACGATCTGGAAAGGATAATTTATATACGAAATGAAGGCGACACTATTCTTGCCAACATCAACCGTCAGATTTCTCATTACGCTTACCACGTAGGACAAATTGTATATGCCTCAAAGCTGAGGGTAAAAACCGAATGGCAAAGTTTGTCGATACCGCGAAACAAATCGAATGATTACAACAATGCGAAATTTGCAAAGGATAAAGAAAACAGGCATTTCACCGACGACTGGAAAGAAAAGAAATAGCGAACATAACAAAGCAGCAAAACGAAGCCCACAAAGCTTCGTTTTTCTATTTACAGCTAACAAAAAGTGTACTTTTTTCAAAAAAACTAAATTTTATTGAACAATTATTCAATTTTATTAAAAACCTACTTACATTTGTAGTGAGTTATGCAAAAGAATCTACCGCATATTTGTCCAAGCTGCAGCGCACAATTAAGCGTGAAATGCCTTGTATGCGAAAAATGCCAAACAGAAGTATCCGGAATTTTCAGTTTACCTATGTTGGCGAGCTTGAGCATTCAGGAACAGAATTTTATAATAGAATTTGTGAAAAGCAGCGGCAGCTTAAAAATAATGGCGCAAAAATTAGAACTTAGCTACCCTACCGTACGGAATTTGCTCGACGACCTGATTGAGAAAATTGAAACCAAACAAAAAAACTAAACTAATTGAGCGAAATGAACAAGTGGTTATTCAATCCTTTTCTATATCTGGCCGACGTAAAAGCGCTACTTTATGGCTGGATAGCTATGATTGTTACGGCTATAATTGGGTTAGCAAGCTATACTCATTTCGATGGCGTTATAGATGTGCATACTGCCAGTAAATCATATTCAATTGGTTATCACTTGCTTGAGCAATTGGTAGATTGGTCTTGTGCCACATTGATTTTTTGGGGAGCAGGCGCGCTTGTGTCAAAATCGGCTGTGCGCGTTATAGATATTGCAGGCACTATGGCATTTGCGCGCATACCCATGATTTTTGCAGCTATTGCCGGCTTTGGAATAAAAGTACCCGGACAACTTAAAACTGTAGATGAACTTGTAAATGCTATTACGCCTTTGGTTATCATTTCATCTTTGTTCAGCCTTGTATTTCTGATATGGATGGTCGCGCTGATGTATAACGCATTCAGGGTGTCTACTAACCTAAAAGGAGGCAAGGCTACCGTAGTGTTCATTGTTAGTCTTTTGTTTTCAGAAATCATCTCACATATTCTCCTCGCCATTATTTCAAACCACTAATATATACTATATGAAAAAGCTATTCTTTGGCTTGTCATTGATCGCAATGACGGGAACCTCCATTGCCCAAAACAGAGGCGACTACGATGAAGCAGTAAACAAAATAAAAAACTACTACAACAATCAAAAGGCCGACAGCCTTTTCGACATGTGCTCCGACAGGATTAAAAACCTGATGCCTGCCGAAAAAACAAAACAGCTATTCGCGCAACTAAACGCACAAGTGGGCGCCATAAAATCGTTCAGGTTTACACGCCAAGATAAAGGAATCTGTTACTACAAAACCGAATTCGGTAGCGCAACGCTATCTATGGTTTTGGCGCTCGACAAAGACAACAAACTGGAAACTTTCAGGTTTATTCCTTACACCGAAGAACAGGATGATAATGGACAAACTTATACCTACCAATCGCCAAGTGGAAATATTGTTGGAACCTTAGCAATGCCTAAGACTACAACAAAAATGCCACTAGCTATTATTATAGCCGGATCTGGCCCTACCGACCGAAACGGTAACAATACCATCAGCGGCAAAAGCAATGCATATAAAATGATAGCCGATTCGCTATTAAAACAGGGCATTGCGAGCATCAGGTACGATAAAAGGGGCGTTGGTGCAAGTATAGATGCCCTCAAAGATGAAAGCGCTGTACGTTTCGATGATATGATTGAAGATGCCGTTGGCTTTATAAAAATGGCAAAGCAAGATACCCGTTTCTCCAAAATCATTGTTATTGGTCATAGCGAGGGTTCGCTAATCGGTATGGCCGCCGCCACAAAAGAACAGGTTGAAGGTTTTGTTTCTATTGCCGGAATTGCGCAACGTGCCGACAAGGTTATCATAAAACAATTGAATGCACAATCAACTGAAGTCGGCGCAATAGCCAAGGGAATTTTGGATAGTTTGGCAGCAGGACATTTAGTTAAAAACATAGATCCCAACCTTAACTCCATTTTTCACACTTCGGTGCAGCCTTATTTGATATCCTGGTTGAAATACGACCCCTCTGTAGAGATAAAAAAGCTAAGACAACCTATTTTACTGATACAAGGTGACAACGATGTGCAGGTAGCTAAGGAAGAAGCTGAAAAACTGAAAAAAGCAGCTCCGGCAGCTACGCTAAAAATCATTGGCGGCATGAATCATGTATTGAAACAAGCCCCTACCGACCGAACTCAAAATCTGGCCACCTATGCCAATAGCGAATTGCCGCTTAGCCCTGAGCTAATGCCCGAAATTGTTAAATTCATTAGCTCTTGTAAAAACAAATAACTGCACCAAGTTTAGAGTATTTTTAGTCTACTAAAGAAATGTAAATATGAGATCGTTTAAATCATCGCTCGACAAAACATCAATCTTCATTAGCGCCATGGTGATAATGCTGTCTTTGGGTATAGCATGCATCGTATTTGTTACTGAATCAAGCAAAGAATCTGGCTTGTCTGCTTATTTAGAACTTATCACTCCAGTCTTTCTACTTGTTTTATGTACCGGAGCCTACTTGCTCAGCCCTTTAGGAATAACCATAAACTCGACTGAAATAACAATAAACCGTAAAATCAAACCTGTCGTTATTCCCTTCAAAGACATAAAAACTGTTCGCAAATTGGAGCCATCTGATATGAAAGGCGCTATACGTACTATGGGCAATGGCGGATTATGGGGATACACCGGAAAATACTACAACCGTAAAATGGGCAGCATGTCCTTCTACTGCTCACAACGGGAAAACTACATTTTGATAGAACTAACAAGCAGTAAAAAGGTAATCATAACGCCCGATGAACCCAATGAACTAATTGCCGAGTTGAAGACTCAAAAACCAACATTTACAGTTGAATCGTAAAAGAAAAGGCCCTGCAAACAACAAGTAGCAGGGCCTTTGCTTTTATAAAGAGCTATCATTACATTTTCACCCAGTTCCTCACTGTTTTTACACCTTCTGTTTCAACCACTAAGGCATACATGCCGGGAGCAAGGTTAGTAACATTCAGCATATAGGCATTATCGCCATTGCTTAGTTGTTTAGTCACCATGTTCATCCTTTGACCTTGCATATTCACTACATACATTGTAGCGACTGTTGCAGTGTTAGCATTTACAACCACATTCAGGTTGCCCGACGTTGGGTTAGGAAATACATTAACGGCAACAGTAGCAGCAGTATTTACGACCTGCAATGGAGGGAATGAAATTGTAGCTGAATCGATGAGACCAATACCCAGATTGTAGTATTTGCCCGATGGCGTCAACTGCAATTTTACAGGACGTACCTGATAGTACTTAAGACCGCTTATACCCGTAGCATCTGTAAAGGTTGTGCCCGTTACCATAGATGTCGATACTCTTGTGTAAGCGCCATAAGCGCTGTCGGCTCTGTAAATGTAGTAGCCTATTACTGCTGGATCGGGCGATGCGGTCCAGCTAAGGCTTGCGCCTGCATGAAAACCACCGGTGATAACGAGATTAGACGGTTGCTTCACATAATCTGTACGCAATGATAAATCGCCCATAAGCGCAACATGTACCCAATGGTTGCCATAACCCGTTGGCGTATACAGCGAACCATTATTGTTTTGCGAAAGTCTGGCCGAGTAACCGATATTTTCGCCCAATGCCATGTGGTGCATAAACCAGTTTGGCCTTCCTGCCCAGCAACAAGTAAGCGCCGGTGTAGAGGAGCAAAGCTGAGCGCGCAGGAAATTGTTGGTAACATTCCAGTCGCCAAAATAACTACCAAACATCATCGTGAAAATACCGTTCACTGGGTTAGTCGCAAAGTCGGATGTGTTACCTATACCGCCTGCGCTGGTAAAGCTACCGCCACCGCAACCATAAGCCCACTGATAAGTACCGGAAGCCAAAGTAGAAATATATGTGGACGACGGCACGCTTGCCATGCTGTCTGTACCAACTAATGGAGCAAAATTACGCCAGCCATTTGCGGCAAATGCCTCGCCGCTAAATGCGCCGAAATTGTCGCATATTATTGCGCGGTGGCGCATAGCCAATGTATCCATTTTATAGGCATGATCCTTATCCAGATAACGTCTCATCATTTCCACTTCAGTGGCCGAAAATGCGGGCATGTTATAGAAATCTATCCTGCTCACCTGCAATTCAGCATCTGGAGAAAAGGCTATCTGATCATACTTGCCATCGCCGGGTATATTCTGATTCGCGGGATAGCTCGACACAATGTCGTTAACAGTCGCATCGGTCCATGAGCCTGAAATGCTACCATAAAAAATGTCTGCAGGCCAAGCGCCCAAATGATCCGGATGACCATCCGGATTCTGGTCGCCGCTGTAAGGAACCGCAACATGCCCCAATAACAAAACTGCTTTTACATTCAGGTAAGAACCGCAATCTGCCACGATTGCAGCTTTGATAGTTGCGTCGGTAGCGCTGCGAGGAAAATCATGACGCCTTACCTGCCAGCCATCTCCGCTTAAATCGTTCATTAGTGTTTTTATGTTTGACGCACATGAATCCGAAAATGTGCTATCGACAATCAGCTCAACAATACCGCGATTATGTATGGCAGGGTTCCTGATACCTGCATAAATATACCCTGTGGCATTTAGCGTACCGCTGACTGCCTTTACAATATATTCATAGGCCGAATCAATGATCACCGCCGTATCAGTCCATGTTACGGACCCAGTAGGCAATGTTGCCACCGACATACCCCATGTTGTTGATGTTTTCGACTTCTTCCAAATGTAATATGTAGGGCTGCTGAATGTTATTGACTTCCAATTCAGCGTAATTTTTACCGGCGATTCGGAAACAACCGCAGATAACTCAACAGTGTAATCCTCTGTTGTTTGCCCATAAGAAAAGTTACCAACCGCCATTAATGCCAATAGCGTAAAAATGCGTTTCATATCTGATGATTTTTTGTACAAGATATAAATATTTTCTGACTAGATGTGCGATATTATTATCCACCTCATAGAGTACACATAAGAAAAAGGCGCACAACAAAAAATGTTGTGCGCCTTTTGTGTATGCTTAGAATATTCTAGAATTCAAACTATCTAACCTTTTAGCCTTTATGAGCGCGTTTAAAAAACATTGGGTTATTCTTAGAAGAAGGTAAAATAACGCCAGCGCTTAATATCAACTCATAAGTTCCGAAACTCTGTTTTGCCTCTCCCTGATAAATTTTCAGATTGCTATATCGGGCATAATCAACCTTTTGCGAAAACTCAAGAAATGCATAACGATAAACAGTAACTCTCAAAGCTGTCTCTAAACCTGTGTTCCATCCGCCAATCTGAAAATGTTTGTCATTTGCTTTACCAAAAAAACTATTCTCAACATGAGGAATAACTGGTCCGATACCAAACTTACCTGTAAGGTCTACTCTAAGTTTATTGTCTTTAGTATTATATAAACCAACACGCTTTACTATATTGAATAACAAGAAGTTAGCGCCATTATTTAAATAATAATAAAACCCATTTTGGTGAGAAAAATTAATGTTGGTGTCTACAGCCCTGTTGTTAAGTGTACCTTTTAGCTGCACATTCTGCCCATCGGTAATTATGTACTTGGTGTGGTCAAAATTTATTTCAAATGCAAGATCCTGCTTTTCATTGAAATAACATCCCAACCTGTAGTTGTATTGAGGTATCGTCAATTGCTGCTCCAGCAACTTGTTATCCCATCCTTTGTGGTCGTGACCATCTACATTTACAAGATCATAATTGTTGCCTAATGCATCCTGCTTTACATTCACCGTGCTCTTTGTGTACCATTCCTGATTGTAACCCCAACTAAAATAAAACGACCTATTTTTGTGTTTTTTGGGTGTTTCCTGAGCGTTTGAATTGTTAGAATTGAATACAAATAAAGTAACAATCAAAAGTGCAAAACGGAGTGTATTCTTTAACTGCATCTGTGAAAAATTATTGGTTGGCAAAACTACGCTAAAATACCTATCACAATCCTGACAGCCGTCATTGTTAAGTAATAAGCAAAGCGGGCAACCTGAAATCAGGTTGCCGCGCACTTTGTTTTAATCAAACCACAAATGAACCAAAACTCATTATTGACCCTGGCCGGCAGTGAAAGACTGCACGCCATCAAACAAATACAGATTCTCTGTTTTAATAACATCAAGATTCCTGTTGTGTATTTTTTGTATCAGATCTATTGCAGCCTGATAACTTACGCCCGATTGCATATCGTTTTTAAAACGGCATCGCCAGTGATCTGTACAAAAAGTTTCAGGAAATCCTTCTGGCCATACCTTTACCCCCCTATTTGTTATCATGGTCAATTTCAGACCCGATGCTGAAATATCCTTGATCAATTCAGCGAGTTTATTAGGGTTTCGCTCGTTAAATTGTAAAAAAACATCAACGCCTACCAATTCCTTTTTAACAGGCTTCCTTTCCGTAATTTTGATATTAAATTGACTTATTGAATCAGCGTACTTTACAGGCTTTAGTGTATCCGGGCGCTGACCAAGACGTTCGATAACAGCCGCGGCAAACTCTTGAGTGCCCAATTTCGCCGCCGACATGCCATCTTTATAAATATCTGCAGTATGCTGACCGTCTTCAAGGGTCTTCAACCAGGCATTCTGAATCTTTTCAGCCACTGTCTTCTGGCCTATGTGGACCAGCATCTGGATAGCGCCCAATAACAGACCGGATGGATTTGCCTGATTTTTGCCAGCAATATCGGGTGCAGAACCATGAATCGCCTCAAACATGGCAAAACCCTCTCCAATATTAGCGCTACCTGCCAATCCAACTGAGCCGGTAATTTGCGCTGCCACATCGCTCAGTATATCTCCGTATAGGTTAGGCATTACAATCACATCAAAACGTTCAGGAGTATCAGCAAGTTTAGCCGCGCCTATGTCTACTATCAAATGCTCCTGCTCAATTTCAGGATATTCTTTTCCTACCTCAATAAACAGTTTATGAAATAGCCCATCCGTCATTTTCATAATATTGTCTTTGGTAAAGCAGGTTACCTTTTTCCTATTGTACGCTCTTGCGTATTCGAACGCATATCTGACAATTTTTTCAGTTCCAGGGCGCGAAATCAATTTAAGGCACTGCACTACCTCGTCGGTTTGCTGATGTTCTATTCCAGCATATAAATCTTCCTCGTTCTCACGTATGATAACTACGTCCATGAGAGGATGTTTAGTATGAATGTAGGGCGAGTAGGATACGCAAGGACGAACGTTAGCAAACAGACCCAACATTTTGCGGGTAGTGACATTAATGCTCTTGAAACCGCCGCCTTGCGGCGTTGTAATTGGAGCTTTCAAAAATACGCGGGTGCTCCGTAACGAATCCCATGCCGAATTATCTATTCCTGCAGAATTGCCTTTTAAATATACCTTTTCACCTATTTCAATCTCCTCAATTGTTAGCGCTGCGCCAGCCGCTTTCAGTATTTTCAATGTCGCCGCCATAATTTCCGGACCTATGCCATCTCCATGAGCTACTGTTACGGTTACCGGCGCAATGTTTGTTATGCGTTTTTCGGGTGCTAAGTCATTCTCTACAATTGCTGTGTTCATTTCCATAGGTTTTTGTGTGTGTTTAGTTACCTGCATTATTCAATAGTTCGTTTTGTGCGCTTACCTTATGGTAATTTTCTTTTTTCAACGCCTTGAGTTTTTCTTTTAACGATGAATTATTGAGGGCCAGCATTTGTATAGCCAATATACCCGCATTATGCGATGCATTTACCGCCACCGTTGCTACCGGCACGTCATTGGGCATTTGTACGATAGATAATAATGAGTCCCATCCATCAAGCGAATTTGTTGATTTTACGGGTACGCCTATCACAGGAATCGTGGTCAAAGCCGCTACCATTCCTGGCAGATGTGCCGCTCCGCCGGCGCCAGCTATTATTATGTTTATACCACGCTCCTCTGCTGTTCTTGCATACTCAAACATATACTCTGGGCTACGGTGCGCCGAAACCACTAAAAACTCAAACGATACGCTAAAATCGGCAAGCGCTTTAGCGGCAGGGCGCATGATAGCAGCATCGCTGCTACTACCCATTATTATTCCTACTTTCTGATCTTTCATATATATTGGTTAAGATGTGACGAATATTCGCAGCTTTTGAAAGCGCATTTTCAATATTGTTTTCTGTTATGGTTATGTGCCCCATTTTGCGTCCTTTTTTTCCTTTATGCTTACCATACCAGTGCACATAAACCCCATTGAAACAAAGAATATGCCTCAGAGCCCCTTTTATATCAGACTTTGTATCGGAGCATGGCTCAAGAATATTTATCATCACCGAGGCTGCTATATGCCGGGCATCTCCTAAAGGAAGTCCCATAATTATGCGCAATAACTGTTCAAATTGCGAAGTAGCGCACGCTTCTATGGTATGATGCCCGCTATTGTGCGGACGCGGCGCTATTTCATTTACCAACACCTCGTCATTGGCGGTCACGAAGAGCTCTACGGCTACAATTCCTACCAAATTAAAAGACTCAGCAACATTTATGGCTATCTCCCTTGCCTGAAGTGAAATTGCTCTGTTTATCTGAGCCGGGCATAACTGAAAGTCGAGCACATGCCTTTCTTTATTTACTATCATCATCACAGGGTCGTAACATTCTATGTCGCCTTTTTCGTTTCTACACACAATAACAGACAGCTCATGCTTAATATCTACTAAATCTTCGAGCAAACTAGGCTCTTCAAACGCTGTAAGTGCGTCGCGCTCATCCCTAATGATCATCACCCCCCTTCCATCATAACCCTGAGTGCATAATTTAAGGCAAGCAGGCAGCCTATGTTTATTGGCAATAATATCAGCAACACCCCAGGTAGCAATAGCTGGAACTACAGGTATATTATTATTTTGAAGGAACTTCTTTTGTATAAATTTATTCTGAATAATCTCTATTGTATCCGGAGACGGATAAATGCTAACTCCCCGCTTTTGTAATTCCTTCAGGGCTTTGGTATCTACAGCCTCTTTTTCGATAGTTATGGCATCCATATCGGTACCAAAATCTATAACATCATTATAACTCATAGGATCGCCAAGTACAAATCCGGTGCAATAGTGCGAAGCCGGCGCATGGGGATCTTTGTCTAAAATGTATATCTCCACACCAAAATCTATTGCTGATCGAATCAACATGGCGCCAAGCTGCCCACCACCCAAAACACCGATTTTCATTTCTCTATGCATAGTTAGTAATTTACTCGCCAAAAGTAATAATTATTTCACAGAAAATAGTATTACTATTATTTACGGCAGCAAATATACTATCTATACAATAATCCAAAACAATTATGCTAACTTTGCTATCCCTAACAGTAACACAGATATGATATTGCAGCTACAAATAAAAATGAACCCCAAACTGTATGTCCGCGACCCGGAATCTACAGAGCTTGGCAGAAACATCATTCGCTTAGGAATAGAACTAATAAGTGAAATGGGGTTTGAAGAATTTACCTTTAAGAAGCTTGCCAACAAAATAGGCGCTACTGAGGCAAGCATATACAGGTATTTCGAAAACAAGCACAGATTACTCACCTACATAACCACTTGGTTCTGGACATGGATGGAGTATCAGCTTATTTTTCACACCAACAACGTAAGCGATTGCAAAACAAAAATAAACTCAATCGTTAATCTCCTCACCTTCCAGGAGAAAGACGAATTTTCTCTGGAACACATAGACAAATCTAATCTGCACAAAATTGTAGTTTCTGAAGGTGATAAGTCTTACTTAACTAAGCACGTTACAGAAGACAACGCGGCAATGCTGTTTAAGCCATATAAAGATTTGTGCCACCGTATTGCTCAAATATTTTTAGAATATAACCCTACCTACAAATACCCGCATTCGCTCGCCAGTACACTCATGGAAACTGCGCACCATCAAATATTTTTCATGAATAATTTACCAAGAATGACTGATTTTGGCGCGATGAAAGATCCAAAGCAATTAACATTGTTCCTGTTGCATATTGTATTCAGCGCATTGGATGATACAAAAATGGAATAATTATAACGCTATTTTTAAAACAATAGGCCGGCCGCCCACAATAGGCCGGCATAATTTTTATGCCATTTTGTTTTCAGTTCTATTACTTTTTGGGCAGTTTCCAGCATCTTCATTTCTCGGGAATTAATCATAAATAGTGAACTTTCCCCTAATTCAAATTTAAAACGTTCTGCATCATATAACCGGCGATAATTATCGAGGGCTTGTGCAAAATAGCGAGTCTGTTGTTGCCCTGCAGTCAATTCATTAAAATAACTCCTTACTTTATTTTCCTGCTGCAGCGCCACAAGCGATTGCTCCAGTTTCGTTTCCTGAATTTTAAGTTTAGATGCTTTGAAGGCTCCGCGCGCATCGCGCTGAAAAAGCGGCATATTAAATTCCACACCCACCTTATGGTTATTTTCCAACATAGGCATACCTATTTCGCCGGGTAGTTTATACCCTTTGCTCAGCATGTTGGCGCTTAGGCTCAACTTTGGCAATAACGACTGCGCCTTCAACCTTTGTTCTATTTCCAGAGCATCAAGTTTAAAACCTATTGCTTGCAATTTGGGATGATTATCGATGGCAGAAAGAACAGTGTCTATAAGCGGAAGCGCTATATTGTCAAAACCTTTGGCTACCTCTATCGAATCCGGAGTAACTGCTATACTCCAGCTTGCGGGCTGATTGTTATCTAGCCACAAAAAATTAGACATTTCCAAACCGGCGTTCATAAAGCCATTCCAGGCCGCATTCTGCATTGAGTAAAGTGTTTGCAACTGGGCGTTGGTCTCCACTGTATCAAACCCTGGGCGAGCGCCTTGTTCGTATTCTATTCTCACAAATCTCAATCGCTGTTCGTTAGTTGCAATAAGATTACTAATAACCTGATAAACCTGGTATTCCTTTACCCAATTCCAATAGGTGGATAGTGCATCAAACAAAAGGTTATTCACAACAAGTTTGCGTTCGGCCTCGCTAAGCTCAGATAAAGCCTGTGCCTGCCGCAAGGCAGCTCTACGTTTGTCGAATAGCAATCCGGTTACGGGAGCTTTTACACCCAGATAGGTGGTCTGGCCTAAAGTTGACTCAGAACTTACGCGCGTACCTATTATCTCCTCAGCGCCAGCCTTAAACTCGATACCATACCACGTTGGAACAATAATTTCGGGCTTGAAATAGCTATAATATAATTTTCCATCAAATGTCTTTCGATCAAGATTAGCGCTCAAAAAAGGATCAAAACCTCCCCTTGCCGATAGAACATTTGCGTTAGCCCTATCAACCTGCAACTTAGCTTGCTTTACAACCGGATGATATGTTTTTATAATACTTATAAACGCATCCTTTGTCAGCACCCTCGATGTGTCTGTTGCATAAGTGTCGATGAATAACACCAGCGGCAAAAACACCAACATCCACTTACTTCTTATATTGCTCATTTTTCTTCTCTTTTGCCTGATAAAAATCCGGTGGGAAACCATTTATGTTTCTCCACAACTCATAAGCCACAGCTACATCCTTCAATAACATTATACCTTCTGCGCCAATACCCATTTTCAACGTTTTGGGCCAGGGTTTATACTCTTTATCTTCTGCTACAAGAATTCTAAACTTACCATTCGAACTGACCGAACTTTCTATAGCCACCACACGACCGCTAAATATACCATACGAAGCCTGAGGCCAACCGCTGAAAACAATAGCAGGAAAACCATCGAACAAAAACCTGACTGTTTGCCCTTTAGATAGTAAAGGAAGATCAACCGGCCTCACAAAAATTTCCACAGCATATTCTACCTCCTGCGGTATTATCTCAACAATTTTCTCACCCTCTTTCACAATTTCATTCAACCCCGATTTTGTTGCCTGAACAATTTGGCCACTTTGAGGTGCAAGCAAGTAGTACATACCATTTCTGATTGCATAGTTTGCATACTGATTACTTAATTTTGCAATTTCTGCGCGGCCTGTAGCTATCTCACTTTGTGCTGCAGCCATTTCTCCGCGCGCTTTAAATGTTTTCTCTGCATATTCCTGCCTCACCTGCAGCAATTCTGTACGGGTATTATTGTACTTCATCTCCGCCGATGCCCGCTTCGCCATTGCGCTTTGCCAATATTGATTTTTCTGCTCCAACTGTGTAAGCGACGATAATCCGCTATCGCGCATTATGCGCTGCCTGCGCAGCTGTAGCTCAGCAATCTGTGCGTCATTGCGCGCTGAAACTGCCTCCATGCTATCACTTACTACTTTGAGCGAAAGCTGTCTTAGCTTGTATTCAAGCGCCAATTGCATTGCGTTTAGCTGACTTTCTGTTGCTCTAACTTTATTGCCATAATAGCCGAGACCCTCCTTTTTAGCATCCAATTGTTCTTGTGTGCGGTTGAGCAGTTCCGGGTCCAGGTATGCGTCCTTTATTTCAGCCAGCCGCGCAATGGTATCGCCTTGCTTTACAAAGTCGCCTTCTTTAATATACCACTTCACTATTTTACCGGCAATGATGGAATTAAGTTCCTGTGGTCTTTGTTCCTGACGCAATGTTGTAACATATCCTTTTGCTCTGATATTCTGGGTCCATGGGAGGCATAGTACAATTAATAGCCCTATAAAAGACCCGGCAATCCAGTACCTAACCCGACTCTTAACGCCAAGACGATATACCTGCTGGAAAGAATTCAACTTTACATTGTTAGAATCACGTTCAATTACAAATTGGATCTCCTTCATGGCTATTTTTTTATAATTGATTTAATGGTTCCTTTTTCCATAACTATAACTTTATCGCAACTATCTGCAAACTGCTTGTCGTTACTTACCACCACTACCGTTTTATCTTTGATTGTATGCAACAGATAGTTTTTTATACGCTGTATGTTGGGTTCCTCAAGGCCTTGCCAAGGCTCTTCAAGCAATAACAAATTGGGCCTGTGAATAAGCGAACGCATCAATAGCACTTTCCTTACTATACGACCAGATAAATGCTGCCCTGTAGGCTGCAAATAATAGTCGTAACCTTCCTTATGACTGTCTATAAAGTCACGCAAACCTACAAGTTCTGCAATTTCGTTTAGATGATGGTAAGTAATAGAATCATCGCCCAAACAGATATTCTCTTTTATAGTGCCTTCCATAATATCTTGCACGGTCAATAACACGCCTGTTTTTCGGCGTACAGAATCAATATGGTAGGTAGACAAAGAAATACCATCAAAAAAAAGAACCCCTTCATAACTTATATATGCACCACTTAATATTTTTATTAACGTAGATTTTCCCGCGCTGTACTCACCCATGATACATACTTTCTCACCGCTTTCTATATCAAACGAAATATTGTGAAGCGAAAACTGGCCATCAGGATAGTTATAAGTAACATTGTTGGCTCTTATTGATATTCCTTTTGTACCTACATACTGAAGTTTACCTGTTTCTTCCTTGGGTTTATCAATGAGTTTATTGATTTTTTCAACGGAAGTCAATACGTCGTATACCTTATCAAGGTTCACAATCAGCTTTTCAACTGATTCAATAACCATAAGTATTACCATTTCTGCTGCTATAAACTGGCCAATATTCAGCAATTGATTGACTAATAGAAACGCCCCAACCACAAGCATTGCCATCACTATCAGCGATTTGAAAATTATCAAAGTCCAATATTGAAAAAGCAGAATCTTAAAATGCGCAGTGCGGGCTTTCAAATAACCAGAGACGTAATTATCCATTTTTGTCAGATGGGATGAACTGTTGCGCGTAAACTTGAATGTTACCACAACTCTGGCAAGTTCCTGGATATAGCCAGCAACTTTATACTTGTAGTTGCTCTCTTCAATACTGGTTTCTAAACCCCGGTTGCCCGTAGTGCGCAGAATTAGAAATAACACAGACAGCAACAGTAACCCAAAAAATATAAATATGGGATGGTAAAATGATAACAACAACAAACCAAATAATATCTGGATCATTGCCGCAGGTATATCTAGTAGAATTTTTGAAATACCCTTTTGCAAAGACACTGTATCGAAAAACCGGTTAGATAATTCGGGAAGATAATATCCGTTTATTGATTGCAGATCGAGTTTGGGTATCGAAAATGCATATTTGAAAGAATAACGCACAAACAATTGCTGTTCAATTTTTTCAATCAGCTTCATTTTATTTACCTGCAACAAACCTGTAATAACTACACCTGCAATAACCAGTAGTATAAGCACAATAAGCGAGGTAGAAATTGATCCACCGATTACGAAACTAATGATAGATTGTATACCCAATGGCAAAGACAACTGTACTAAACCAGATAGAATTGCATAGAAATAGATAGAAGTTATCTCAGACTTTTCGTACTGCAATACTTCCATCATCTTTCGTATAGTGTTTCCTTTGCTCTCCGCCATATATAATGCTATTTGGGACAAATATAGCAGCAATATTTTTCAAAATAATAGTAATGCTATCAAAGTTATGTTAAATACTATTTACAGTAAAAGCCAGGTATATCCTGGCTTTTACTGTAAAACTATGAATCAAAACAGCTTATGTTATACTTTTAAACAAAGTATAACGCAACAACATTTCAATAACAAGACACAGAATAGCTATCATCGCAAATGGGAAGAATAATTCAATATATCGCTTGTATGATGTAATATCTATTTTGGTTTTCTCGAGCTTGTCAATTTCATTATATATCCCTTCCAAAGATTTATTGCCAGTAGCCCTGTAGTACTTTCCTCTTGTTTCTGAAGCAATCTGTTTCAACAAAGGTTCATCTATCTCTACCGGCACCATCTGCTTTACAGTGCCAAACGGGGTTTGTACAGGCATCGGCGCCTGCCCCATGGTGCCTATACCTATAGTGTAAACCCTAATCTTGAAAGCTTTTGCAATTTCTAAAGCAGTGATAGGAGCAAATGGCACCGATACATTGTTGACGCCATCCGTCATAAGTATTACAACTTTACTCTTGCTTTTTGAAAATCGTAGTCGGTCTACAGATGTTGCTAACCCCATACCAATTGCGGTTCCATCTGTGAGCATCCCGTTTTTTATCTGCGATATTTGTTCTTTAAGTACATTATGGTCTATGGTCATTGGACACATAGTAAAACTCTCACCCGAAAATATAACCATACCTATGCGGTCTGTGGGACGTTGATCCACAAATTTCAACGCCATTTCTTTAACCGCCTCTACCCTATTGGGTTTAAAATCCTCCGCAAGCATGCTACCCGACACATCCATTGCCAGCACAATATCTATCCCTTCGTTATTGATATTTTCAGTAGTGTTGCTGGATTGTGGGCGAGCAAGGGCAATAATAAGCATAGTAATCGCAATAACGCGCAGCACAAACATAACCGACCTGAAAGCAGCTCTACCCCCGGCATGTACTGCGGAGATACCCGAAAGTGTGGTAAGCCGCAATGCAGGATTATCTGCTTTCTTTCGCCTATAATGCCACCATATCATTAACGGAACTAATACCAACAAACCAAAAAAGGTGGGATGCGCAAACGTCAGGTGTTTCCAATCAAGCAATGTCTTTATCATATCTATTCGACTGGGTTATCTGTATTGTTAATCGGCTTTTCGTTATGGTTTTTTAAAAACTCATCCAATGGCGTAGTTTTCGACTCCTTACGCATCCAGCGACTGTTGTCGTCTACCTGTGTATCCGTAACATTTGGCGTAGCAGGAACAACCGGGGGAGGCGCTAAAGGCGCCTCAACTGCAATCTCCAACGGATTGCCTACCGGATGTAGTAGTACACGCGAACGATCTATGAACTCGCGCGCTTTTTCCATAGCGTCAACATGCTCCTGCGGGAGCGGTTGAGCTTTTGCAAATTTCGCGAGATCTGCTGTATGCAACACTACCGACAACGATGAGATATAAGGCAACATTTCTTTGTTGAGTTGAGCTTTCTCCAGCAATTCGTCCGTTGTCAACTCCATTGCATGCGTGTCAAAACGCTTTTCAATGTAAGAACGTACGATGTCGGTAAGCTCTATGTAGTATTCCTTTATTTTGTTTTTTTGCCACAACTGCTTGTTCTCCAAATCGGCCAGCGCCTTTAACATCTGATCTTGTAGCGATATTTCAGGCCCCTTAATAACAACAGGTTGTTTTTTGCGTGCTTTTTGGATGTAAATACCTGCAATTATAGCTAATATAAGCGCTACAACACCGCCAACTATATACCAGATATAGTCTTTCCAGGAAGTTTTCACATAAATGATACCCTTAATACCCTTAAAATCCTTGGTGGTATCGACAGCTACCGTCTGAACAAGTAGCTGAAGCGAATCGGACATTACAGTATATGCTTCACCCGATGTCGGGATTACAGGAAATTTAAAAGCCGGAATCTGAAACGATCCTGAATCGAACCCTGTTATAGTAAGCCTTTGGCGGTATACAAAGCTTTCACCTTTTTTAACGGTGTCTATTTTACCTCGCTCTACTATTTCAAATGTATTAAACGTATCGGGGGCCACAGTCCATTGTAGCCTGCCCGATGCCGGATTATGCTCTACTTCCAGAAACAACCTTGCTTGGTCGCCAACCATTATTTGCTTAGCGTCTATTCTGGTGGTTACCTTTGGTTGTGTTTGTGCAACCGCTATTGAAGAAACACCGGAAAAACCCAGCATTGCCAAACTAACAACAACCGTTTTTGACAGTACTGTCCCTCTTTTCAGACAGGAAACTGTAAAGCCATTTTCATTGTGGCTTTTGCATATTTTTACTAACCAGGCAGTTATTGTATTCATATTTTAAACTCCTTGTTGTATATGTACAATTTGTACAAACAATGTTGAATAATGCGCAGACATGGCAAAATACAATGCCCTCGCATAGGTGAACAAAACGATTACCTGCTCTTAAAATAGGTTTGTAATACTTTTACGTAGTCTTCGTCTGTGCGAACGTGGAGTAATGATGCTCCGCTTTTCCTGAACGACTGTATGCAGCTTTTATTTTTTTGTTCGTAAGCGCCTTCATACTGAACTTTTACGGTCTTGCTATCAGTATCGAGCCAAAACTGCTGCCCTGTCTCGGCGTCCATAACTTGCACCAGACCGGCAGATGGCAACTCCTTGTCGTATTTGTCGTAAACATGAATACCAACCAGATCATGACGCCGCGCTGCAAGTTGCAGTGCCTGATCAAAAGGTCCGCTCACAAAATCGCTCAACAGAAAAGTGATTGTTCGTTTTTTCAAAACATTATTCAAAAACTCGAGCGCCACTTTTATATCAGTGCCCTTACTGTTATTGGGCTCCAGCGCAATTAGTTCTCTTATTATTCTTAATATGTGCCCCTTGCCCTTCTTCGGAGGAATGTACTTTTCCACTTTATCGCTGAAGAAAATAACACCAACCTTATCGTTATTGGTAGTAGCCGAAAACGATAATACGGCGCCAAGTTCGGCAATAAGGTCACGTTTCAACTGTCGCTGCGTACCAAATAGCGAACTTGAACTAATATCTACCAGCAGCATAACAATGAGCTCGCGCTCTTCCTCAAAAACCTTTACAAACGGATGAGAAAAGCGGGCAGTTACATTCCAATCTATAAATTTCACATCGTCGCCGGGCGTGTATTCCCTTACCTCGCAAAACGACATGCCCCTACCCTTAAACGTAGAGTGATACTCGCCAGCAAAAATATGATTGCTAAGGCCTTTAGTTTTTATTTCAATTCTTCTAACCTTCTTTAGCAATTCAGCAGTTGTCATCGTTTAGCAGTCAATTGTTGTCAAAAAGTTGTAGAATCAGACAAATGTAAAGTCGTAATTAACCTTTGTTTATTCCTTTAGCGCCAGTTTCTTCAATGGTATTTATTATGCAGTTACCGTGTTTTCAGCAATAACACGCGTTAGGATATCCGCCATTTTCACTGCGCGCGCTCTTGCCTGGCTTTCGTCCCACAGCAAACTGATAGACGAAGAAATACAACGGCTCATGATAGCGTCGCTTATTGCAAAAGCCTGATTTGAATAGTGCAAAACCTGCTTTTTCTGTTCGTCATACAGTCTATTCATCCAGCTACCGTTTTGCAGGTGTTGCCACTTGCGTATGTAATGCCAGTTATTGTCGTACCAATAAAAATTGCCGCCTACGCCCTCTGCCGCAAAAGCCGCTACAGCCGCCCGTGCCATTTCTTCAGTTGGCAGGAAGAAAGATAGGAACGAACCAGCATCGCCGGCTGGGTCGGGAATACGACGGAACGTCAGCCCCTCTACCCCACTCAATACATCGGCAATAATGCTATGGTTGCGCTTCTGCAAAGTCAAAAACTCCTGCAATCTGCGCACCTGTGCAAGGCCTACAGCGGCATGCAACTCAGAAATACGGAAGTTATAACCAATATACGGATGCAGATCAGCGCCACGGTCTTTACCCATGTGGTCATGGCCATGGTCGGTATACTGATCGCATTTACGATAGGTCTCTTCATTATTTGTGAGTACAGCGCCACCCTCCCCACAAGTAATAATTTTCACGAAATCCAGTGAAAAAGTACCTGCATCGCCAATAGTGCCAAGGCTGCGGCCATTATAGGTGGCGCCTATAGCCTGACAAGCATCTTCTAACAACAATAATTTATGGGCTTTACAAATGGCCATAAGCTCATCAAGCTGCGCCATACTTCCGCACATGTGCACAGGCATAACTGCCTTTGTACGCGGTGTTATTGCTGCTTCTACCGCTCGTGGGTCTAATGTTAGTGTGTCGTCAATATCAACTAAAACTGGTATAGCGCCTACCGATAATACGGCCTCAAAACTTGCCACAAATGTGAAAGAGGGCATTATTACTTCATCGCCGGCGCCTATACCCAGAGCTACCATAGCAGTAGTAAGCGCTGCTGTGCCGCTGCTTAATAATTGAGCATGCGCTACGCCGAAAGCGGAGCAAAGTTCTTTTTCCAATTCTTTAGCCTTCCATACGCCATTGCGCATACCGTCAAATCCGTAACGCATCAGGATACCAGTTTCCAAAACATCATTTACTTCTTTGCGCTCTTGTGCGCCAAATAATTCGTAGCCGGGCATAATTAAAATTTATGTTACAAAAGTAACCGTTCCACAGTATAGGTGTGAATCGCCAATACTTAAAATTTTCTGAAAAAACAGGCAAAACACATCAACTTACCTCAATATTGTTGCATTCCTGTAAGCTTAGCGCACACGTCTTTTAAAGCAAACAATCGCCTACCGCTAAATGGTTATCATCTATTTATGGTCAAAATACTGAACTTTGCGCTTAACTTGCGCTTAATTTGCATTTACCATCACTATTAACGCAGTTTTATGACTGCCTTCGGGAGGTAGATGAGCAGGAAGCGTATTTTTATACCCAAACTCAATTTTTTGAATGAAAAAGCTATTTTTAATTGGCGGACTTGCAGTGTGTGGCCTCAAAGGTTTTGCGCAGGGAGTACAGAATCGTAGGGAACAATCGCAGCACACAATAGCCCACCAAATCACTGCGCTTACAGCTAACAAAGCGACGCGCGTGGGCGATACGCAAGTTATAGCGCACATACCCGATACCGCCGATCTTGTAGCCTACTATGTAGGTAAAAATGCAGATAGCGGCTTGCTCAACGGCACAAACTATTACAACGATAAATCATTTGCAGAACGCTTTAATTTTAGTGGAGCCGATAGTTCGATGCAGGTAATTGGATTGTATGCGCAATTTATTGGAAGGGTTAATATAGGCTCAACTAAAAATGTAACCTTTCATATCTGGGATGAGGGCCAGCGCCAGCTTGTATCGTCTACAATGGCCTACAATGGTTTTCCAAACCGAATAGTAAACAGCCTTGATGTACCCGTCACTTTATTGGGCATCGGATCTACCCCTACATTGAATAAGTACATGTTCGCGAGTCCGTCTATGCGTTGGGGTAATTTCTTCATGGGCTACACCATAAATTACGATTTCGCAGACCTTAATGGCGACACAATTGCTGTAGCCTGTAGCAAAGACGGGCAACGTAAGGGTAATGTTTATTCCCTATCAATCAACATCTCTGCATACGGCGACACAAGTGTTATGAAGATATTCAATGTTCAAAATGCAACCCAAACTTTAGACGGAACTTGGATTGACAACTATACGCAAAACGACTCCCTGCTGAACAATCTTGCCATTTACCCGATAGTAGTGATCAATGCCCCTACCACAGTTAAGGGTATCACTAAGAAAGACCTTACGTTGTTTGGCGCTTTCCCTAACCCGGCTACAAATGCTACAAATATTAAGTTTGACTTAGCTGCTGAAGCCAATGTAAACCTGCAGATAATGGATATGGGCGACCGTGTTGTGAAAACAACCACACAAAACAATATGAAAAGCGGCACCCACACAATGGAAGTAGATCTTACAGATTTGCCAAATGGTACTTACATTTATTTACTCAGAACATCGACTGGTGACGGAATAGCCGGTAAAATAGAAGTAACTAAGTGATAGCTATAAATGCAGTAAAATAAAAACGGATGGTTGCGACAAAAAACCATCCGTTTTCTTTAGGTATAAATATTATTATCGCGCTATATATTGTCCTTGAAAGACAAACTCTGCCGGACCGGTTAATGTAATTTGCTTTGCCGACATCGGACCATCTTTCGTAAATGCAACCTTCAATATGCCGCCAGGCGTCTCTACCTCGGTTTCAAACTCACCAACCGATGTACAACTTGCAGCAATAGCTGCAGCCGTAACGCCAGTGCCACAGCTCATAGTCTCGTTTTCCACCCCGCGTTCGTAAGTGCGCACCAATAATTTGCCGTTATACGATTCAACAAAATTAACGTTGATACCATCCGGCTGAAACTCCTTCCGGTTGCGAATTTCATGCCCATCTCCATAAACATCAGTCTGCACCAGATCGCTCACCCATTTCACAAAATGCGGAGAACCGGTGTTGAGCATGGTATAGCCCTCATGTATCAACATAGTATCAACATCCTTCATCTGAAGACTAACCAATCCGTCGTCGTCTATTTTGGCAATATGCCCACCATCTATTGCTTGAAAGTCGGCAATATTGTGAATGATTCCCATTTTTTTTGCAAACGCAGCTATGCACCGCCCGCCATTTCCGCACATGGTACTTTCTCTGCCATCGGAATTAAAATAAACCATTTTAAAATCGAAACCCACGGTATTTTCCAATAGCATCAATCCATCAGCCCCAATACCAAAATTTCTGTTACACATCAGTGCAATTTGCTCGCCAGTAAGCGACACATTTCCTGCTCTATTATCGATCAGAATGAAATCATTCCCTGCCCCCTGATACTTATAAAATTCCATAACCGAATGATTTTAAATACATTACAACAACCAACTAAAGCAGCAATACTATTAACGATAAGTAGTGCCTTTGATGTTTGCCTTGGCTGTATACAGATGTACTTTCAAGGAATCAATTGTATTCTTAGTAATAGTAAGTGGACCAGAATGTATGGCTCTGCTGGTGAACAAGCCCAAAACATTAGCGCCCTTTATGTTAGTGTACATAGGCTGGATTTCACTGCCTGTAAGCCCTACGCCCTGCTGCAATGATGCCTGCTGATAGTCATAATAATCGGGAGTACCCAAGTAAACAAACAACTCGCAACGATCTAACAAGCGTGCAACGTTGTCGGGGGCTTTTCCCATACCAATTCCCACGGCAGAATAAAAATCTATATTATTTATCTTGTAAGGTATCTGTTGGTTATTAACAGGCGTAGAGAACCCTGCATTAAAATCATAAAACTTAGGTGTCAGAGCGCCGCTACGCATATCTGAATCGCTCCAGTGAAACCGAAATACAGACTGCGCAATTTTAACCTGATTAAAGTTATTGTAAGGCGGCATAGCTATGTATGGGTAATACACATTGTACTGAAAGTTCTTATTTGCTGTAGTTGCAGCAAAGTCGAGACCAGCGCGATTAAGCCCGGAATCGTCTATTACATCTACACGAAATACATTGGTGAAGTCTTTATCGTTTAATACCGGTGTTTCTGCCGAATCTACAGCGCCAGTTGTCAGGTTTCTGATTATCAATCTATAAGTATAGCGAGGATCTAATAGATCCTTAAACTTGTAGGCATAGTTGGGAGCATTAAAGAAAGCGCCCTGCTCTTTAGGATAGCCTTCCAGGTTCATATCCACGCGCACCAATTCGATAGAGTCTTTTACTCTCGTTGGGTTTACTGTATTCAAAAAGTCAATTCTCTTTACCTTAACGCTTATGTTAGAATAAAAGCTTGAATCAGACGTTTGCGCCATAGTAATTGCGCTCTTATCCTGGTCCAGAAATGCCTTCTGTATTCTTATATAATGCGCAGTATCGGCCATGTCCAGAAATCCGTACACCACAGTAATGTTTTTGTAGGGAGCGGCAACATTAAATTTCTCTGTGCAACCAGTACCCACGGCCATTGCGCCTAAGGCTAAAAACGGGAGAATAAGTTTTTTCATGAATAAACAACTTCTTGATAAAAGCGGTCAAAGATAAGCCAATAGTTGATAAATGACATAGACGAAAATGAGCCATAACACAAGGAAATGTGAAAACTGAGAACAATCAAAAACTGCTTTAAACACTAAATGGCACCACCAGCATGTAGCTAATGGACCAATACATTATTATAAACCAAATCGACAAACTATTTGGTAAACTACATATTGGCCGGATATATTATCCCAAATTTGTACTTTCACACTTCCGTACAACAATAACTAATGGCTATTATAACCGTCCAAACCCCATTCAATATTGACCTAGAGTTTAAACTTGCCGGTGTGTTCCAGCGAGCATTAGCATGGGTAATAGATATTTTGATTATTTGCGGTTATTTCTACTTGATGCTGCAGTTCTTCAATCCGCTGAAAGGTGAAACAGCAAGCAAAATAGTGGAATATCTCTTTTTGATATTACCCGTATTCTTATACCAACTGATGTTCGAGATATTTTGGAACGGACAAACAATAGGAAAGAAAATAGCGGGAATAAAGGTGATTGATAATGAAGGTAAAGAACCTACATGGAGCCAATACCTGATTCGTTGGTTGCTCTGCCTTGGCAATATGTTTATATATCTCATACCCTACATGTTGTTGTTTACGCTTGGACTGGGCATTGCCGGTTTGATTAGTATAATGATGATATTTTTCATTATCTATCTACCTGATTTTCTAACAGCGGTAATTTCAAAAAAATCACAGCGCATAGGCGATATTGCGGCCGGCACTGTGGTGATAGATAAAAATTACAAACCAAACATAAGCGAGACTATATACCTTGATATAGAGGAAAAAGAATACCAACCTAAATATCCCGAAGTAATGAAATTGAACGACCGGGACATTAACGGAATCCGCAACCTGTTAAATACAAAACGTCCATCGAAAGAAACAGAGCGATATATAGGTACTGTGGCCATTAAAATACAGACTGTTCTTGGTATTACTTCAGATAGCGAACCAAAAGTGTTTTTGCAAAAACTGCTCGAGGATTACAATTACTTTACAAGCAAGAGTTAAAACTCCACAATTGATTAGATGATGGTTGCGGTTGCAATACCCTATCTTTACGTTTATGAAAACCGCTATTGTTATAGGCGCAACCGGCGTTACCGGCACCCAACTTGTAGCTCAACTTTTGAAAGACTCAAGATTTGAACAAGTAAAAGTATTCGTGCGTAGGCCTACTGGAATCACCAACAACAAGCTTCAGGAACATATTGTCAACTTCAATCAGCCAGATAGCTTCAGAAAACTCGTAACCGGCGATGTGCTTTATTCGGCAATGGGCACGACCTTGAAAGCTGCTGGCAGCAAGGAAGCGCAACACCTCATAGACTACACTTATCAGTATAATATGGCTAAAATAGCCGCAGCAAATGGCGTGAACGCTTTGGTTCTGGTATCATCGGCGGGAGCAAATGCGTCATCAAAAATATTCTATTCAAAAATGAAAGGCGAACTGGAACGCGATGTACAATTACTGCCCTTTGACGCCATTCACATTATTAGACCCGGCATGCTTGCAGGCGACAGAAAAGAACACAGAGGCGGTGAAAAAATTGGTATAGCTGTAATGAATCTGGTTTCAAAAATACCCGGTCTGCACGCCCTAAAACCAATTTTGGGCGCTGAGGTGGCACAAGCGATGATCAATGCAACATTCAAAGATCAATTGGGTATCCACTCTTACAGTTTGGGCGAGGTTTTTAAACTTGCAAACCGCACCGTTTAAAATGTATTACGCCTTTTCGCCCACCACTTGCTGCCTCAGCTCCATTCCTATCTCTCTAAAAGAGCGGAAATTAAGCGGGAATTCGCATATAACATGCAGAAAACTAAGGAAATACAATGCCATAATACCACTTATATAGTCGATAAAATATAGCGCAACCGACAACAACCAAATAACGACAACAATAACCAGAGAGCGGACAGGAACTTTATGCCATTTTATTACCGAGGTCTTACTAAACCAATTGAGGTAGTGATAGGTGTAGGCAAAGGCAATGAATCTACTCATCTTAACCCCAAAACTGGAAAAATACACCATATCTCGACTGATTCTTTTATCAAGAAAAAAATCGAGAACTTGTTGGTTGTATATGAGGAAACCCTCGTCGTACCTGCGCATAGCCGATGGGGATGGCGGTGTAATTCTATCAGGGAGTAGCAAAAAAAGACTTGCCGCACATGCCACGAATATAACCAGCGACAAAATACCGGAAGCGCTTTTAGTACGTAATGCACCGAGCAGAATAAACGCACCGGTAAATACAAAAACATGTACGAGCGTCGGAAGAAAAACGGTAAAAATCACCATCATAAACTTTTCGGCATGCACTAAATAAGCAATTACAGAAATAAGTGCGAACCCCGTCAAACGCTTTGCGGTGTCGGATGTGATCAACAATAAAGCAGCACCTGCAAAGGATACAAAAATGAGGCTTGGTAAGGCAGCGCCCGACTTTGTAAAAAGGTCAATAATATCCTGCGTATAAATAATATTACCATTTATGTCGCGCGGACCAAACTTATTATATAAGAACGGCACAACATTGGGTAACGAGATTATGACGGTAATAGACGCCAGCAATATATAATCTTTTTTATTGGGCGTGAAATATTGCCGTTTATGTAACCACGATATCTCGGTCAGGTAATGTAGTGGCCCAAGAATAGCGTAAGAGAACAAAAACATCTCGAAAGGAATAATAAACGCTACAATACATGCCACAAGCATTAGTCCGATATTGAGGTAATTTAGTTGAGCTGAGGTCATTATGCATTCAATAATAACGTAGTAAACAATAAAAAAATAAAGATAGGTACTTTATTAGAATTACAGAAGCCAGAATACGCTTATCAAAACACCATATGCAACTACAAAGCGCTACAAATAAATAGGGGCGAGCCTTTATACAAAGCTCGCCCCAAAGTAATTAAAATTAACTGAAAATTAGTCCTGATTGCGCATTTTCACCATAGTCAGAATAGTTGCAATAGCTACAGTTTCGCCGGTTTCGTCATATACATCCACCAACCACTTCACAATGCCCTTAGCAATGTCTTCAGGGGTGCGTTTTTCCTGAGCAGCTTTTTCTTTTACGGTAAGGCGCACTCCTATCGTCATACCGGGATAAACAGGTTTTGTAAACCTACACTCGTCTATGCCATAGTTGAGCAATACCGGACCTTTCTTGGCGTCGACAAACAACCCTGCCGCCTTTGCGAGCACAAAGTAACCATGCGCCACCCTACGCTCAAAAATGGTGCCTTCAAGCGATGTCGCATCCATGTGCGCATAAAAATTATCACCGCTTACGTTGGCAAAATTGGTGATATCTGTTTCCGTTACTGTGTGCTTGGCGGTCACCACAGTATCGCCAATTTCCAGCTCTTCAAAATATTTACGGAAGGGGTGTACTTCGGTTTCCCTTTGTTTAGCTCCCTGCTGGTAAACATTAGTAATACGCGTGAGTGTGGTTGGAGAACCCTGTATTGCAGTCCGCTGCAGGTAATGCATTACGCCGCGTTTGCCGCCCATTTCTTCGCCGCCGCCTGCTCTACCCGGGCCGCCATGCACCAGTAGTGGAAGCGGCGAACCATGACCTGTACTTTCTTTAGCGCATTCCGCATTTAGTATAAGTATTCTGCCATGCATACTGGCTATACCCAACACGAGTTCTTTTGCAATATCATCATTTGCCGTCACCACCGACGCCACCAACGATCCCATCCCCATGCGCGCCAACTCTATTGCCTCGTCAATATTATTGTAAGGTATAATAGTTGATACAGGTCCGAAAGCCTCGATGTTATGACAGTCGGTATTGGTAAACGGCGCATTGTTGAGGAATATAAGCGGAGGTAGAAACGCGCCTTTTTCCTTATCGGCGCCCAGTACCTCAAAATGTTCCATGTCGCCAATTACTATAGATTGCGATTTAGCAAGCTGTTGCACTTTTTCGCGTACTTCATTACGTTGTGATAGTCCTGCCAGAGGGCCCATACGCACTTCTTTTACCGATGGATCGCCTATAATCGTACCCATCAGTCGTTTGCCCAAAGCTATTTGCACATCTTCTACCCTATCGGCAGGCACCATAATTCGGCGAATGGCCGTACATTTCTGCCCAGCCTTGGTAGTGATTTCGCGAACTACCTCTTTAATAAATATATCATATTCGGCCATTCCAGGATAAACATCTACTCCCAGTATACAGCAGTTGAGCGAATCGGCTTCCATGTTAAATGGAACAGCTTCCGACAGAATACGCGGATGCGACTTGAGCATCCTACCTGTGGATGCAGATCCGGTAAACGTTACAACGTCTTGTGTTTCAATACTATCCAGTATTCCGCGGGCTGATCCGCAAATCAATTGCAGAGAGCCTGCAGGCAATATACCAGATAAAATAATCTCTTCAAACACCGCTTCGGTAAGGTAAGAAGTAAGCGTAGCCGGCTTTACTATTGCCGGTACTCCGGCCAGCAGGTTTACCGCTATTTTTTCCAGCATACCCCACACCGGAAAGTTGAAAGCATTGATATGCACTGCCACACCTTCGCGCGGCACCATTATATGCTGCCCAATAAACGTATTGTTCTTTGATAGCTTTGCGGTATCGCCATCTACATAATAGCGTTCATCGGGAAACTGGCGACGCAGACTAGCATAAGAAAACAAATTACCAATACCGCCTTCTATATCCACCCACGAGTCGGCGCGGGTAGCGCCTGTGAGCGCGCTTATCTGATAAAATTTTTCTTTCCTTTCCAGCAAATACATAGCCAGCGCTTTCAGCATACGTCCGCGCTCATGAAAGGTAAGTTTACGCAACGCTGGTCCGCCCACTTTGCGCGCATATTGCATCATAGCGCCAAAATCCAAGCCTGCGCTGCTTGCCGTGTAAATAGGTGCGCCGGTTATGGCATTGTGCAAAGTTTCGCCAGCCGAGCTGCCGCTAACCCATTGGCCTTCGGCATAGTTTTTTAGTTGTATCATGATATTAAAACAGTTTACTACAGTATGCCAGGCATCTGCTTAATTCAGAAAAATATTACTAACTATGTGTTATTTCCAAACAAAAAAGCTACTCAGAAATAGTAATGCAAATTAATGGTTTTATCGAAAAGCCGTAGTGTTTTGGCGCCGCAATGCTACGCTATTCGGCTGCCTTAACGTCTGTCCTAGGCTGTCGTCGCGAGCCTTCATACAGTTCATATTCCATTAGTCGGCAATCTATAATACTTGTGTAAAACTCTATCCTGCGTTTTGCTTTCAAGCCAATCTTTTTAGCCAGCTCCAGATTGCCCGTGAAAATATACCCCCAGTATCCGCCGCATTTTTTCTTCATAAAATCACCGATCTGCAGGTAGGTATTTTCCAGCTCCGTTTCGTTACCCAATCTCTCACCATATTCCGGGTTCATAAACATTACGCCTTTGCCGCCTTCCGGCACCTCGGTCGCCTGAAAATCGCATACAGAAAACTCAATCATAGCTGCTACGCCAGCTGCTATTGCGTTTTTCCGGGCATTGGCTATCGCCATATCGCTATAGTCGGTAGCTATAATACGCAGGTCTGGTAGATCTGTAATCTGATTGTTTAGCATAGTCATTTCGGCATCATATATACGCTCGTCATACCCTATCAAGTGCATGAACGCATAGTTGAGTCTAAACAGACCCGGGCGAGTATTAGTAGCAATGAGCGCCGCTTCTATCGCCACAGTTCCAGAACCACACATGGGGTTAACAAAGGGCGAACGTTTATCCCAGCGTGTAGCCAGTATAGTTGCTGCCGCAAGCGCCTCCAGCATTGGCGCCCTTCCCGGTATTTTACGGTACCCATGGCGCGCAAGCGAATCGCCCGAAGTGTCGATAAAAACCTCTGCCGATTCGTTTTTCCAAAATAAGTGAATCACTGCGCCGGCAAGGTCAGCGCCCGTATTGGGTCGTTCGCCAGTTTTTTCGCGCATACGGTCTACAATAGCATCTTTTACCCTTAGATTGGCAAACATATTATTATTGATCGTATCATTCATTACATTGCTGGTCACCGAAAAATATCCTTTTGCCGGAATTATCTTTTCCCAGGGATAAGATACAAGATTCCTGTGTATATCATCGGCATTTACAGCATCGAACTGGCGAATACTATACAATACCTGACTCGCACAACGCAAATTGAGATTGAGCTTAATGCAATCATTGATGGTGCCTCTCAATCGAACTCCGGTAATGAACACTTCGTCTGGTTCAAAACCCAGTTCCCTGACTTCCTGTTCCAGATATGGAGCCAGCCTCTTATTGCAGGTTATTGTTACTGGAGCTATGGTGGTATATACTGACATAAAATCTGTAAAGGTAATAGCAATGCAGCCAAATAGAAGTGTAAATTTTGATGATCCGACTGAACGTTACCAATACCAAAATGAAAACGGCGCCTCCGGCGGTTTTCTGCTTAACTTAGCGCCATGATATCACCAGCTTCCATTCAAGCCGTTATGAATCGCGCCGACATCATTGATGTGCTCGGGCAATTCATCAGGCTTAAAAAACGTGGTACCAATTATATTGCCAACTGTCCGTTTCATAACGAAAAAACACCATCGTTCAACGTATCGCCTGCAAAGGGTATTTATAAGTGTTTTGGGTGCGGGAAGGCAGGCAATGTTGTGACTTTTATTCAAGATCACGAAAAACTGACGTATCCGGAAGCGATGCGGTGGCTGGCCGACTATTATAAAATAACCATTGAGGAAACTGAACGTACCCCCGAACAGCAACACCAGCAGCTGGCGGAAGAAGGGCTAAGGATACTCAACGAATATGCTGCCGGTTACTTCCACGACACGCTGCTTAACACACCCGAGGGTCAGGCAATTGGACTTTCGTATTTCAAACAGCGTGGATTCAGAAAGGAAATTATAGAGCGTTTCAGGCTGGGTTATAATCCTGAAAATGGAGATAATTTTTATCGCGCTGCTACCAATAAAGGGTACCGTAGCGAAATGCTGGAAAAAGCCGGATTGGCCAAAAACCGAAATGGTCAGTTTCACGATGTGTATCGCGGGCGCGTAATCTTCCCGATACAAAGTATGACGGGTCGAATATTGGGCTTTGGAGCGCGCATACTGAAAACCAACGAGAAGGCGCCGAAGTACATTAATACACCCGAAAACGAGCTGTATGTAAAAAGCCGGGTGCTATACGGCATGTATCAGAGCCGACAGGCAATTGGCAAGAAAGACGAATGCCTGCTGGTAGAGGGATATACCGATGTGATATCGCTACACCAGGGTGGTGTAGAAAATGTTGTTTCCAGTAGCGGCACATCGCTAACCGAAGGTCAGCTAAGACTTATAGGTCAGCTAACAAAAAACCTTACAATACTATATGATGGCGATGCCGCTGGCATTAAAGCAGCGCTGCGTGGGCTGGACATGGCATTGTCGCAGAGTTTTAACGTGCAGTTGGTGCTACTGCCAGATGGCGAAGACCCCGATAGCTTTGTGCAGAAATCGGGCGCGGCTAAGTTTCACGAGTATGTTAAGGATCATAAGCAAGATGTAATCAGTTTCAGACTGGAGGTAGGACTGAAAGATGCCGGCAACGACCCGGTGAAACGCTCTAAGCTGACAAACGAAATTGCAGAAAGCATATCGAGAATAAATAAGGCGGAAGACTTTTCGCTGCAGTCGCACTATACACGCGAGGCGGCCCGCAAACTGAATGTAGATGAAACAGGTATGGTAAACCTGATCAACAAATACATCAGAGACCGGATAGAAAATGAGCAAAAACACACGCACAATCGCGAGGAAGAACAACCGCCAATAGAAGTTCTGGAAGCGCAGATAGAAGGCGAACTTAAAAAGCCCGACGCAGACGAACTACAGGAATGGCAGCTACTGCGTGTGCTTATTGAATACGGGCACCAAGCCTATGAAGGTTACGAGAGCGTTGCAAAGATGATTGAAGACCGCGTAGGAGCAGATTTGATTAGTAACCCGCTTGTTCAAAAACTCTACGTCGAATATCTGACTCACTACCATCACTACGGCAATGTGCCGGAAATGCACTATTTCATTAACTATCCGGATCAGGCAATTCGCAATCAGATGGCATCATTGCTGCACCCCAGGCAAGAAATAAGCACACAGTGGAGTGAAAAATACGGAATTGAAAAAGCCGCCGGAAAAATCTTATATATCGTTGATGTAGATAGTACACTTTCCTATTTTGAGCTTAAGAAAATCTTCATAATTCAGGACCAACTAACCAAGCGACTAAGCGAGGAGAAAGACCCAATTGCGCAAGGTGTAATTCTGGAGAACTTTATGGAGCTACGTAAAATGGAAAAAGATATCTTGAAACGCCATGGCACAGTTGTATATAAAGCGCTGAAACACAGATAATTACTCCCTATTGCCGCAAAAACCTTAATTCATAAAAACAAAAACTCATCAATTGGCAAGAATAATAGCATTAGACTACGGTAAGAAACGCACGGGAATTGCAGTTACTGACCCATTACAAATAATAGCCTCGGCTCTGGAAACCGTTGATAGTAATGAGCTGATAGGTTATCTGAAGAAGTATATTGCCCGTGAACCTGTGGAACGAATACTGATAGGATATCCACTCAACTTCGATAACTCAGCCACCCACGCTACTCCGCTAGTAGAAAAGTTCATTCTTAAATTTGGCAATGTATTCCCCAATTTGCCCGTAGAAAAAATAGACGAACGCATGACGTCTAAAATGGCAAGTCGCGAAATAGCTGCAATGGGCCTGAAGAAAAAAGACCGCGAAGAAAAAGAACTGATAGATGCTGTCAGCGCAGTAATGATGCTGCAAGAATATTTAGCTAATAAGTGTTAATTCAAAGGCTACTCATGCAATTGGCATTTACAAATGCAGCTTCACGCCGCCGTTCACAATAAAACCGTCGAGCGGCGCATAAATATCTCTGAATGTAGGGTTATTTACGCCGCCGGTATAAATTCTATCAAATCGAGTTTGCCTGCTATCCAGCATGTTCTCAAAATTGATGTACACTGAAATCTTCTGCCAGATTTTTTCGGCCATAAATCCACAGAGCCAGTAGTCCCTACCCTTCGCGCCATCGCTGAGGTATTGCGGACTATAGTAATAACCCTCCAATCCCAATTTCAGCTTACCCTCAACCTCATACATCAACACCGAATTGGTGTGATGGAGCGGTGTCAGGGGCGTTTCGCTATAAAAATCATCTTTGTGGATGTGCGAATGTGTATAGGTATAGCCTAAGAACAATTTAAAATGCTTGTAGCCAATTTTTACATTAGTTTCCGCGCCCTCGCTCTCCATATGTTCTGGTCTGTTTTCAAACAAACGCTTACCATTACCCAAAGTTGTCAGAATCAACGGACTATTAAGCCTTGTATAAAAAAACAATTGGTTGGCCGAGAAACTGATTTTATGATCGGCAAAAGTTGTTTTGTAGTTTATATCGCCGTTTACTCCATAACTGCGCTCCAGCGTATTTCTACCCTGCGTTATTGGTAATACATCCTTGTATATAATTTTCTCGCTTTCCTCTGTAAAAATGGTAGGAGCTTTGTAACCCAAGCCCCCGCCAATGCGCGAAGAGAATGATTTGCTTATTTTATACAACATGGACACCCTTGGCAACACTGCCCAGCCATAATGCACAACGTAATCGGCGCGCAGCCCTGTTTCCAGCGTTAGCTTTTTATTAATATCCCAGGTATTTTGCACAAAAGCGCCATAAGTATTGATAAGGTAATCGCGAGGCTGAACCGAAGTATCTACCACTTCAGAAAACCCATCCGTAAACAGATTGATGCCGCCTATCCATTCCGTTTTTCCCTTATTGATTGCATAGACAAGTTCCGAAAATGTACTATTCTGGGTTCCGTTAAAAGTATAGTTCTGTGCGTTTATTTCTCTGTTAAAGTGCGAAAAACTGTTTTTAAAAGTTAATGTTCCTATTTCGTTAACCTTGTAGGTAAGCTGTGTTTCAGTGCTTATCCTTCGCGATTTATTGTACTCAAAATAGCTGTGCGCGCTATCGTCCTGCTTTTTATTCAAAAAGTAAATGTCTCCGCCAAGTCTTTCTTCAGTAGATGTGTTGACGCCAACTACAAGATCAACTTTCTTAGATAAATAAAAGTACATTCTCGGATTGAACGTAAACCGGTTGAATTTGGGTATTGCAGTAAACACAATATTTGCGGGTGCATAGGCAGAATTCGCATTATTGGCGGCATAAATTGTAACGCCTATATTACCATAACGCTTACTAAAATAAGCGTCGAGGTCGAGCCCGAATGCGGAGGTCCCGTTAAGCAAAAATCTCAGCTCCCGCTCTTCGCCCGGTGTTTTTGATATTAGATTTATTAGCCCGGCGATAGCGCCGCCCCCATACAATGTAGAGGATGCGCCTTTAATAATCTCCACCCGCTTTAAATCAAGCGGAGGTGTCTGCATTAATCCTAATCCCCCGGAGAAACCAGCGTATAGGGGGAAACCATCTTTAAGTATTTGGGTGTACCGGCCATCAAGCCCCTGTATACGTATACCTGAATTACCAGAAGTTGGCGATGTCTGCAAGGTTTGGATACCAGTACTTTCACCCAACACCATTCTAATGTCGCCGGGCTTCATATTGGCTTTCTCGTCCATTTCCTCAGCGCCCAATAATTCTATACGAGTTGGTATGTCTTGTATTGTTCGGCTACTGCGCGTACTGCTCACAACCACTTCCTCGATTTCGTTCTCTTCGTCGGGTTCCAACATTATCGATACCGTGTCATTAACCGGAAGTGGAAATAAAAGCGTATCAAATCGCTCCTTATACCCCATTGCCTGAGCATGTACTATTTGTTTACCTGAAGGTATATTCTGTAATGATACCCAACCTTTTTCGTCTGCTCCATTACCATTATTTGTGCCATTCAGGTTAACTAATGCACCGGGTATAGGCTCTTTCGATTTTGCATCTTTAATATATGCCTTATATCCATTTTGCCCACGGACATTTGTAGCTGCGCAACACAATAACAATAGGAATGTAAATGACTTCATAGTAAACGGTAGAGTAAATTAACTAAACTTTGCTCAAAAAATGCCCGCAAATAAGATATTTATAAAAATTTGCTGAGATTTTCGGTTTTGGGTACATTTTCTTCAACAATCTTTTGCTAATGAGTAACAGCTATGCAAGTATTGACTCAGGAAAAAACAATATAAAACGCGCACCCTTTTGCGGTGTTCCTTCGGCAATAATATAGCCTTCATGATTGGCCATAATTCGCTGACTGATGGCTAATCCTATACCTTTCCCTTCATATTCCGACTGTTGATTGTGTAAGCGTTGAAAAATTCTAAATATTTTAGTAATGTAAATATTATCAAAACCAATGCCATTATCTTCGCATACAATTTTTAAAAACTTGACTTTTGCAAGATTGGGACTCACATCTGCAATTTCAGACCCATACCCTATGCTAAAACTTAAATAAATTTCCGGCAATCTATTTTCTACTGTAAATTTCAGGGCATTGTCCAGCAAAGCAGCAAACAGTATTTTTAGCTGTTGTCTGTAGGCTATTATTACCGGCATCTGAGCAATCGTTATTGTAGCCGCCTTGCTATTTACTACATCTTCCAAATCAACAATAATGTATTTGACTATCTGATTTAAATCACAAGAAGTCTTTTGTTCATCAATTTTTGTAAGGTTGGTGAGGCTTACTAAATCATTGATGAGTGATTGCATGCTTTTTGCTGAATTGCTTATCCGCTCAACAGTATTTATAGAATCATCATCCATCATTTCGCTTTTTTTATACAAAAGCTTGTTACTGAAAATCTGAATTTTACGCAAAGGCTCTTGCAAATCATGAGATGCCGCGTAGGCTATTTCTTCAAGTTCACTATGCGACCTTTTCAAATCAATGACTTTAGTTTGCAGTTCTTCCTGATATTTTATTCTACTTCGCAACTCCTTGATCATTAAAGTAAAAAGAATGAGTGTGATAGTGCAAAATATTAGTAAGAGATATTCAAGAGTGTCTGTTGTCAGTTTCTCATATACTACCTGTGCCTCATACTTTTCATTAAGTCCTTTATGTTCAGAGGTTAACATAGCCCTCAATCTTCGAGAACAATCAAGCATCATCTGTCTGCTGTCGTAATAAAATTTAGAAGGGTTAGATGTTTGATTCGCATTAATATAACTAATATTAGAACGCGCTGCGGCAATTCTCACTCCAATACTTGCTTTTAGTAAAGCAATATTGTTATGTTGTTCAGTATTGTTTTTTGCTTTAGCGCTTATTTCATCAATAGTAGAGTTAAGGCTGTCTATTGAATTATTTAAAAAACGAACATACATAGTATCCCGCGTTATCATGTAACCACGTTCAGTTCGATCAATATCGCGAAGGCTTACTTCCGCTTTTTCAATACAAATTATAAAAGCGTTTGCATGATCTACTTCGTTTGAATAGTTGAGAAAGGTTGCAAATCTTTGCATGGAAAAAAGAGATAGCGCTATCATCAATATAAATGATATCGAAAACGCCGTTACAATTATTAGTTGCCTTTTTTTCATCGACATTCAAAACTACATTAATGTAGCAGAACTTAAGTTCTGCTAAACAAAAATGTATTTCAATAACTTATAAACATTATTTATAGACAATTTCCCAAATCACAATTAGCTAATAATAAGCTATTCAATAAATAGTAGAAATACAAAACCATTGTTTATTAGACTTAAAATCGGAAAACCGATATCAATATTACAAATTGCTCCCGAAAAATATAATTAAGAAAATACACAATACTTCACTTCTTATTAGGGTAAAACAGATAGAAATTGCAGCTACTGATTTGCAAAACTATTCCTAACAGTTTTAATAACGCCGTTTTGAGCGGCGATAATTCATTACATTTGAGACATATGCGCTAACATGTATAAAATACTGGTTGTAGACGACGATAACGATATGTGCCTTTTATTGCAACGATTCCTTACGAGGCATGGGTACGAAGTTGCTGTTGCGGGCAGTGGGAAAACCGCAATGGAGTGTTTAAATCAAAATAAACCAGACCTGATATTATGCGATTTCCGGCTCGACGATATGACAGGAATTGATTTACTTTGGAAATTCAAAGAAAAACAGCCAGAAGCTGTAGTAATAATCATTACAGGTTATAGCGATGTAAAAGAAGCGGTAGAAGTAATGAAGCTTGGCGCTTATGATTATGTAACAAAACCGCTCTACCCAGATGAAATATTATTGACTATAAGTAAAGCGCTCAAAGTTTCAAAGGATGAAAACTCATCTATTAAACAAATACCAGAATCAAGCAAGAAAAACAACGTTATAAGCAGAGACGTTAATAATAAATACATATTTGGAGAAAGCAGGGAATTTGCAGCAATCCTCAAACAAATAGATCTCGTTGCCCCAACTAATTACAGCGTTATCATATATGGAGAAAGCGGCAGCGGAAAAGAAGCTATTGCACATATTATACACGCAAAAAGTAAGCGTGCCGGTAAGCCTTTTGTAGCTATAGACTGTGGTGCGCTTTCTAAAGAACTGGCAGGAAGTGAATTGTTTGGTCATGAAAAGGGCGCATTTACTGGAGCGCTAAACCAAAAGCTCGGCAGTTTAGAACTGGCAAATGAAGGAACGATTTTCCTCGATGAAATAAGTAATTTACCATACGACGTTCAGGTATCGCTACTACGGGTAGTACAAGAACGTAAAATACGTAGGGTTGGAGGAATAAAAGACATTGACCTTGATGTAAGAATAATAATAGCCAGTAATGAAAGGCTATGGGATGCAGCTAGATCTGGTAAGTTTAGAGAAGATTTATACCATCGGTTCAATGAATTTAGCATAGAGGTTCCTTCACTAAGGGAGCGTAAGCAGGACATAATGTTGTTTGCTCGTCATTTTCTGAATATTACCAACCAGGAATTGGGCAAATCTGTAAGAGGATTCAACAAAGATGTAGAAGAAATACTTAATAACTATGTATGGTTTGGTAACTTGCGTGAACTTAAGAATGTTATAAAACGTGCAACTTTGCTTACCGACGGAGCATATGTTGAGGTAAAGTCATTGCCCTTTGAAATTACCAACTTTTTCAAACTACAGTTTGATTCACCATCGCAAATAGAAAAAAAATCTGCCCTAAATGCTGTGCATAATACCGGCCAATTTGAAAATAAACTCAAAACAGCCAATATGGATGCGGAATATGAGGTGATATTAGAAGCATTAAAGCAAAGTAACTTCAATAAAAGCAAAGCGGCTAAAATGCTGAAAATAGACCGAAAAACACTCTACAACAAAATGCGACAGTTTAAAGAGTTTAATATTGATTAGTACAAGAGATGCCAGATTCACTCAAACATTATGCAATGACGGAGCAAGGATATTCGGATTACAGACTGGATGCTACAAAGATTGCATTAATTGCAGCCGAAGGCCCTATGCTTGTAGCGGTTATACGCAGCGTAGATTATTCTTTTATTTATGCTAATACGCGATTTGAACAATACCTCGGTTATACTGCCAAAGAAATTGCCGGTGGCCTAAGGTTCACAGAATTGCTTGAGGACTATCAGCTTAACAGGTTTTATTTTCTTTTAAAAAACATAACTGAGGTCAAAGACACCCAATCGCAATTTACAGTTTTTAAGATAAAAGATAAAAGTGGTGTCCGCAAGCCATTTTACTTGTCGGCGGCGCTGTCAAACTCAGAAAATGGGGCATATCACCTGGTATTACAACCCGACCTTTCCAAATGGGATATGCCATTTACGTCGTTCAACACCCGTGAGCTTTTTCTACAACAATTCAATAGCGAAGACTTTGGCACATTTGAATGGATAATTGAATTTGACAAAGTGTATTGGTCAACAGGGATATATAATATTTATGAAGTTGACCACGAAACGGAAATTGATTACCGGTTTGTCAGCTCGTTTGTGCATCCGGCAGATAAGGGCAAATTAAACGGCGCCGTAAAACAATCTATTGAAACCGGCAACGATTTGAGTATCGAGTTTAGAATAATAACCGCGCGAAATAACGTAAAAACAATTCTAACGCTGGGTAGAACAATAAAAAACAAAGAAGGCGTTGCTGTACTTTATACCGGAAGCGTTTGGGATGTTACGCGTCAACGAGCAATTGAGGATGATTTAAAAAATAAAGTTGAAGAACTTAATCACTCTAACCGGGAACTAGAAGAGTTTGCTTACATGGCCAGCCATGACATGCAAGAACCGCTCCGAAAAATAAGTACATTTAGCGATCGGCTGTCAGACAAATATAAAGATATATTAAAAGACGAAGGAACAATGTATCTTAAACGCATTATAGCTTCGGCCGAAAATATGCGATCACTGATAAATGATCTACTGGAATTTTCAAAGATCTCTAAAACCAGTCAGTCGTATGAACTTGTTGACCTTAATATAGTATACCGGCAAGTAAAAACTGACTTAGAGTTAATTATAGAAGAAACTTCGACACAGTTTGATGAAAAGCCACTCCCGATTGTAAAGGGAATACCTTCGCAAATGAAACAACTCTTTACGAACATAATAAATAACGCAATAAAATTTAGAAAGCCCAATGTGACACCATTGATAAAAATCGATACATCGTCTCCATCAGATGAGGAATTGCAAAAATATGAACTAAACCGCCATTCAAAATATTGCAAGATTAGCATAACAGATAATGGTATTGGCTTTGAAAATGAATATGCCCTGCGTATTTTTCAAGTGTTTCAACGATTACATGGCAAAGCCGACTACCCGGGTTCAGGTATAGGTTTAGCTATTTGCAAAAAAATACTGGAATATCATCATGGTGTGATATTTGCCGAAAACGTACCTGATACCGGAGCGCGATTTGTTTTTATTTTGCCCGTTTTGCAATTGTCTTAATAAATAATTGAAAATTATGCATTCAAGTGCACGAATACTCATAGTAGATGATGACGAAGACGATTTCATTATCACAAGCGACTACATTAGATCTATACCGGGGAGTCGTTTTACATTAGACTGGTGCAAAAACTACAATGAAGGTTTACAACATTTGCGTGCAAACAAACATGATATTTATTTTGTTGATTATCGTCTGGGCGCTAAATCCGGAGTTGACTTCCTAAGAGAAGCGCTAAGTTTTGGCTGCGATTCGCCCATTGTACTGCTTACCGGAAAGGGAAACTATGATGTAGACATACAGGCTATGCAGTATGGCGCGGTGGATTACCTTGTTAAAACTGAATTGACTGTAGAAAAAATGGAACGCTGTATACGTTACGCGCTCGACCGTGCTACAACACTTATTGCCCTAAAATCAAATGAACGCAAATACCGTAGTATTTTTGAAAAATCTAAAGATGTAGTTTTCGTTGCTGATAGTAACCTGAACTTTACAGACATAAATGAGGCTATTACAAATCTCTTGGGGTATGACCGACAAGAAGCATTAACCAGTAACCTATTCGACTTTATTGTACAGGAAACACAAAGGAAAGCTTTGCAAAAATGCCTGGAACGAATGGCCGACTTGAACGATTATGAAATTACGCTCGTAACCAGATTTGGTGAAAATAAAAACTGCATACTATCACTTACTCTAGAAAAAAACAAAGAAGAAACCAACTATGTGCAAGGAATTATTCATGACATTACTAATCTGAAAAAAATTGAGAAAGCAACGCTGCAAGCAGAAAAACTGGCTGCAGCAGGCAGACTAGTTAGGACTCTTGCACATGAAGTCAGAAACCCGCTCAATAATATTTTGCTATCTGTGGAACAAATGTTGCAAGTTCCATTCGACGATGACAACTCGTTGTACTTATCCATAATTCAACGAAATAGCAAGCGAATCAATGATCTCATATCTGAATTACTCAATACATCTCGACCATCAGAAAACACCCTGACGCCAGTGATCTTACAAGATGTAATGAATGATGTTATTGCAACAGCTA
>CAIRYK010000095.1 GCA_903882805.1 uncultured Bacteroidota bacterium
CCGATCTCGGCCCCGTGGCCGCTATTCGTTTATAGGTGCATTGAGTAGTAACAATGGCTGATTCATATGCCATAAAAAAGATAATATCCTGACAAATAGCAAAACAAAACCTCCTATTTTTGCTTTTGTGATGATACGTGCAAACGAAAAAGCGAGAACCGGATATAAACCACTTGAACGCTTTCTGGGCGAAGGAGCTGATATTGCCGATATGAGCGCCGCCGCGTTGAGTAATACCATATCGGCTGAATGGCTGGAGGTGATAATGCCCGAGCGCAATAGTCCGGAGGATAATGGCGCGCTTTATCTGTATCCAATAGCCGATAATAAATTTTGCCTCCAACTGTGTTTTCTAACCTACAACAATGGTGTAACGCCCAATGCGCGCGTATGCTCGTTGCGGTTTTTGCCTGAGTTTTTTGATCAGTATCCTCCCGAAATGCTGATGGCCAATCAGCCATTCCGGTTCGACCAAACCACGGAGTTGCAGTTTCCGGTATGCGCGCAGGGGCGTTTGCTGCTCGATCAGTTGCAACAGCCCCTGGGTACGCTTACTCCCTTCATTCGTTCATTACAGCAAACAGAAACTGCTATGCACTTGCTGCGCCGGGCGCTGGAGTGTATTACCATACCGTTTACCAGTTGTCAGGTGCCTGCCTGCCGGTTTCTGGCATTCGAGTCGGAGCGGGAGAAGATACGCGAGGCTAGGCAAATACTCGATCAGAGTATCGACCAGCCCATAACCATACGCGATTTGGCGCGCAGGGTGGCCATGAATGAGTGCTACCTGAAAAAAGGTTTTAAGACGATAGTGGGCAGCACCATACACGAGTATCAGCAGGAGTTGCGGATAACAGAAGCCAAACGCCTGCTGCAACACGAGCGCCGCTCAGTGACCGATGTAGCCAATATTTTGGGCTACAGCAGCATTTCGCACTTTAGCACAGCCTTTAAAAGGGTTACTGGGCTGAAGCCATGCGAATTGCTAGCCTGATACGCAAAATGGGCTGAAACCCCTACTGTTGTTGCCTTATGATAAAAATATAAAAAACGCTACTTTTGCGCTGCCCGCTGCAATTGCAAGGGTCAAAACCAAAAGTTACAATGAAACTATGTATAGTTGTTGGCGCAAGGCCTAATTTTATTAAGGCTGCGCCTATCATTACTGCCATAAAGAAGTACCAGAAAAAATACCCCGACCTTACTTACTTTCTCATACATACCGGCCAGCACTACGACGAAAATATGTCGGAAGTGTTTTTTAAAGAAATGGGCATACCTATGCCCGATTTTCATTTGAAGATAGGGTCGGGCGCGCATGGCAAGCAAACCGGCGAAATGATAGGCCAGATTGAAGAAATACTGATAGCCGAAAAGCCCGCCATGCTGATATCTATTGGCGATACTAACTCTACACTGGCTGGGGCGCTTGCCGCCTCAAAGCTGCACATACCGGTGGCGCACGTAGAAGCCGGCCTTCGGTTGTTTAATAAACATATACCCGAAGAAGTAAACCGTTTGCTCACCGACCACGTGTCGGATCTACTGTTTGTACCTACAAAACTGGCTAAAGACAATCTGCTGAAAGAGGGGATGAAGAGCGCAACTGTGTGCCTGTATGGCGACATCATGTACGACGCTACCCTACAGTTTAATAAGGTAGCCGACAAAACCAGTAAAATTGTAGAACGCATGGGCCTGACGAGCAAGAATTTTATACTGGCCACCGTGCACCGCGCCGAAAACACCGCAGGCATAGAGCAAACAACCCGCATACTGGATGCCTTTGTACAAATAGGTAAAGACCTGCAAGTGGTAATGCCTATGCACCCCCGCACTAAGCATTTGCTACAGGAAAACAAGCTGTTCGACCATTATGCCGCAGGTATAACCATTATAGATCCGATAGGGTATCTGGATATGCTGGTAATGGAGAAACATGCCCGGCTAATTGTGACCGACTCGGGCGGTGTACAGAAAGAAGCTTTCTTCCAGGATACGCCCTGTGTTACGCTGTTCGAAAATTCGCCATGGCAGGAACTTATAGATCTTGGCTGGATAACAGTAGTGCCGCCAAAATCGACTGAAGCAATAGTGAAGGGCGTAAAGAAAGCGCTGAAAAACAAAAAGGGCGGCACAGGCTCGCCTTATGGAGATGGTAATTGCGGGGAATTGATGATCAAGAAGATAATATCTTTCCTAAACGGCGATAAGAAAGGTAAGAAGGGTAAGGAGGAGTAGAGGACAGAACCATGCAAGAAAACTCGCGACTCTATACTATTTACTAACGACTATCTACTAAACAACAAAACATGCTTAAATATTTCAATAAAGCGCTGGTGCTGGCTCCGCACACTGATGATGGCGAACTGGGCTGCGGCGGCACTATTAATAAATTGCTCGAAAATGGCTGCGAGGTGTATTATGCCGCATTTTCATCGTGCTGGCAGTCTGTACCCAAGCAGTTTCCGTCCGATATTTTGATTACAGAAGTGAAGGCGGCGACCAAGAGGCTGGGTATAAAACCCGAAAATCTCCTCATTTTCGATTATGATGTACGCACCTTCAACTATAAACGGCAGGAGATACTGGACGATATGCTGGGCTTGAAGCGTAAGTTCAGTCCCGATTTGATTTTTATGCCCTCGGTAAACGATGTGCACCAAGACCATGCTACCATAGCCGGCGAGGGTGTTCGCGCATTTAAGTGGAACACCATACTCAGCTACGAGCTACCCTGGAACAATGCAAGTTTTAATACACAGTGTTTCATAGGTCTTAGCGAAGAAAATATGGTAGCCAAAGCAGAGGCGGTGGCGCAATACGAATCGCAAGGTCACAGACCGTATGCAAACGAAGAATTTCTGAAAGGATTGGCAAGGGTGCGCGGCGTGCAAAGCGGCAACAAATATGCCGAGGCCTTTGAAATAATAAGATTGGCTATTTAAAATAAAACTTCCATTTTCGGCTGCCCCAGGTGGCCGGATTTTTTTACACCAATTTCCTCTGTTCGGCCCTATGCCCTGCGGAGGATGATATCATTTTATAGGTTATGTCGGCATATCACTTAGTGCACATAGTTACCAGCGGCGAGTACAAAGCCCCGCTTACGCAAAGTCAGGTTTTCGACAGGGCGCAGGAACAGGCAACTGTGGCAGGACCAAACAAACCGCTATCGGTATCGGTGTGGATAATGGCGCCGATGAGGGAAGTGTATGACGAAGAAAGCAAGAACATTATAAAGGCTTTGGAAAAACGCTGCCCCGATGTGAAAATAAAGCTGGTGGGCGGTATTAGCCGGCTGAAACAGTGGCCTGCGCCATGGACGCTCAGCCGGCTGCGCAAAGCGCTGAAAGGGCTTGTGGCGTATCATTGCCGCGGCGATGCCAGTTTCGACTGGGCCTGGCTGGTAAAAAAGAGTTTTCCGAACGATGCCATAATACTGGATGTGCGCGGCTACTGGCCGCTGGAACGACTGATACTGGCGGGTGTAACTGATGAGAACGAAATGTCGGCGGCGCAGCGCGTCACCTTCAATGCCGATGTTGCGCGGTTGCGCAATGCCATAGTTCATTCGGACTGGGTATGCACAGTGAGCGAGCCGCTCAGGCAAATGATTATAAATAAAGTAGAAGCCCGGAAAGATACCGTACTGATACCCTGCTGCGTAAAGAACACTATACCCGACGACCGCAGGGATAAGATACGCGAGGAGCTGAAAATAACCGGTAAAACAGCGATATTGTATCTGGGTGGCACGCAAAACTACCAATACCTCGACGAGCTGGTGATACCCTTTATTCAGTCGGCCCTTACACTTTCTGATAAGTATGTGGGTATTTTCATTACCCAGAATAAAGATAAAATGGTGGCAAAACTGGAGAAATACAAGGTAAACCCAGCCCGAACCATACTCCTCAGCCTGCCGCAACAGCAGGTTGCCGACTACCTTACGGCAATAGACATTGGTTTATTGCTGAAAGCCCCATCTGAAATAAACAACACTTCGCAGCCTGTGAAGTTCGGCGAATATTTGTCTGCTGGCATACCGGTGGTGATAGAAGAAGGCACCGGCGATCTGGCGGGTATGCTGCACGAAAACAAAATAGGCTGCGTGGTACGCCTTACCGGACAGCCCAATCAGCAGGCTATTGATGCTGAAGTTGGTCGCGCGCTCAACTGGTTTGAGCAAAACAAAAACACGGTACGCAATAATGCCCGCCGGTTTGTGTCCGAATGCTATACCTGGAAAGCCAATGTGCCCAAAGAAAGAAATATGTATATTGATGCATTGAACAGGGTAAATAAGAAGTAATCGTTGGTAATTTATACCTTTATGCCCTGAAACATATTGCAAGCCCAACCATTAGCGCTCCGCCGCCAGTATTTCGGCTCGTAATTTTATACAAATGCAGACTATGAAAAATTTCGCTTTAATAGGCGCTGCCGGCTACATAGCCCCCAGGCACCTGATGGCAATAAGAGATACTAAGAACGACCTGCTGGCTGCGCTCGATAAGTTTGACAGCGTAGGTATATTGGATAGTTATTTTCCCGGCGCGCACTTTTTTACGGAATACGAGCGTTTCGATCGCCATGTAGATAAGCTGCGCAGAAAAGGAACCAAGATAGACTATGTGAGCATCTGCACACCTAACTATCTGCACGATTCGCACATTCGCTTTGCGTTGCGCAACCATGCCGATGCCATATGCGAAAAACCACTCGTACTCAATCCCTGGAACGTAGATGCCCTCGCGGAGATAGAACGCGAAACGGGCAATCGCGTTTTTAACATACTACAACTGCGCTTACACCCAAGCATTATTGCGCTAAAGGAAAAAATAGAAGAAAGCGACCCCGGAGTGATGCATGAGGTAGACCTTACCTACCTGACATCGCGCGGCAATTGGTACTTCAATAGCTGGAAGGGCGATGTTAATGAATCGGGAGGCATAGCTACAAACATCGGTATTCACTTCTTTGATATGCTCACCTGGATATTCGGCGCAGTAACCGAAAACGTGGTGCATGTGCTTGACGAAGATTGTGCAGCAGGTATGCTGTACCTGGAAAAAGCTCGCGTACGCTGGTTTTTGAGCATCAACTACGACTACATACCTGACTACATAAAGCAACAAGGCAAACGCACCTACCGCGCAATAGTGGTAGATGGCGAAGAAATAGAATTTAGCGAAGGTTTTGGCGACCTGCACACCCGTAGCTACCAGGAAATACTTAAGGGCAACGGTTTTGGGCTGGATGCCGCACTGCCAAGCATAGAAATAGTGCACGACATTCGCGTGGCCTCGCCCATAGGCGCAAAGGGCGAATATCACCCGTTTGCGAAGATTTGATAAAGTAACAGACCAAACATAACCATGGATTATTTTGTACATCCCACAGCCGTAATAGATGAAGGCTGCACCATACATGCCAATGCCAAAATCTGGCATTTTTCGCACATTATGCCCAAATGCATTATTGGCGAAGGTTGCAATATCGGCCAGAACTGCGTTATTTTTCCGGAGGTAGTATTAGGCAAGAATGTAAAAATTCAAAACAACGTATCGGTATATCAGGGCGTTACCTGCGACGACGATGTGTTTTTGGGACCATCTTGTGTGTTTACCAATGTTACTAATCCGCGTAGCGGTGTCAACCGTCGCGGACAGTATAGTCGCACGCATGTGGGCAAGGGCGCTACCATAGGCGCTAATGCCACCATAGTTTGCGGTCACGATATAGGCGCTTATGCATTTATAGGCGCAGGCGCGGTGGTAACCAAAAATGTGCCCGATTATGCGCTGGTAATAGGCAACCCCGCCCGTCAGGCCGGATGGATGAGCGAATATGGACATAAACTGAGTTTCAAAGATAATGAGGCTACCTGCCCCGAAAGCGGTATGAAATATCGCCTTGCCGACGGTAAGGTGAGCAGAATATCATAAAGCGCAAAAGCTAAATGAGTAATTAGTAGAGCCGGAATTCTTTAGTGAGTTCCGGCTCTACCAATTAAAGGCGTCTCGACGCTATAGGCAGTTGCAATAACGAGGCACAGTTATATTACCCTTCCCCGGCCAGAGCCCCCACTCTGGCGCGGAGTTGGGCAAGGGTTTATTGCTGCACTGCAAAACGGATAGCATCGGTTTGAGTGGAGGTATAGAGTTGCAACACATATACGCCATTGGGTAATGGGCTATCGGGCGTTATTGTTGCTTTAATGAACCCGTTGTTTGTTGGTAGGGTGGTATGATATACTACAGCTCCGCTGGCATTTACAATCGTCGCCTCTATATACTGGCTATTGCCGGCTATCATTCCAGAAAGCGTGAAGCTGCCTGTATTAGGATTTGGAAATAGAGCCGGCGCAGTAACAAATAGCGGTGTGGTAATGCCGCTGATAACAGGCTTTTTGGCGATTTTACGAATACGGTTGTTGCCAGCATCGGCTACATACACCTTGCCGGAGGCGTCTACTGCCACGCTGTTGGGCGCGCTAAGGCGCGAAGCGGTTGCCGCACCGCCATCGCCGGCAAACCCCGACGAACCATCGCCGGCAATGGTAGTAATAATGCCCGATAGATCGACCTTTCGTATAGCATTGTTGTTGCCTTCGGCTATGTATATATAGCCCGAGTCGGTAGCGGCCACGCCTGCCGGAAAGCTAAGTCGGGCAGTAAGCGCATTGGCGCCATCGCCAATGTAGCCCGACACGCCGCTGCCTACTACACTAGATATTACGCCCGCCGGATTGACCATGCGAATACGATTGTTCATCTGGTCGACAATATACAATGCGCCGCTGCCCGTAACGGCAATTCCTGCGGGACCAGAGAGCAACGCGGCTGTAGCGGCAAAACCATCGCCGCTGAAACCGCTCATTGAGCCGCTACCGGCCACGGTGGAGATAATGCCGGTAGTCGAAATTTTACGAATTCGGTTATTGGTTTGATCTGCTACAAATACGTTGCCGCCGCCATCTACGGCCAATGCTACCGGAGTAGAGAGCATAGCAGCAGTAGCGGGGCCGCCATCGCCGGTATAGCCTGCGGTTCCGGTACCTGCTATGGTGGTAATAATACCCGTTGCGCTTACCTTGCGTATGCAGTTGTTGCCTTGGTCGGCGATGTATATGTTTTTGGCTGCATCTACGGCTACGCCTGTTGGCGCATTCATGCGGGCAGTAGTTGCCGGGCCTCCGTCGCCGCCATAGCCGCCCGTGGGCACACCCGCTATGGTCGTGATAATTCCGGTCGGGCTAATTCGTCTTATGCAGTTATTTTGTTTGTCGGCAATGTACAGCTTGCCCGAATCGTCGATGGCCACTGCCGCAGGGTAGGCGAGTTTTGCAGCTGTCGCGGTACCGCCATCGCCGCTATAGCCCGATACCGAGCCGGCAATGGTAGTAATAAGCGGCGCCTGCGCCATGGCCAGCGACTGGTAGCACAATAGCGCAACTGTGATGATAATTTTGTTGTAGTTGGATGTCATAAGTTAATTTTTTGATTGTTTGTTTGCTTGTTGGTATATGTAATCTGGCCAGATTCGGAATGAGATGGGCAATGCGCTCCTGCATCGCCTACAGTGGTAGGCGCGGGCATAGATGTTATTGCTTAGGGGATTAGGCGGCTCAACTGTTAAGTATAGCGCATAAACCTGCTGCGCCGCGTGCGGATGGATTTAGCAATGGTTGTTTTATTTATTCATGGTAGACCTATCCGGTAGCAGTAGCGCCTGCCTGCCGGGTTGTTTTGCAAATAATACAAAGCTGCCGCCAAACCCTTAGTATTGCTAAGGATGCAGTTGTGTATAACTTGTAAAGTGAGATTTTGGCCTGAGGGAGCCTTAGCCTCTACGCCTATCGTGTAAGATAGTTATAGCCTGGGGGAGCGGAGCGAAGAGATGATTTTTTGTTTTGCAAGCCTCTTTTTACAAAGGCTTGCAAAACATTTTCATAAGGAAACCAAATAAGGGATGCCTGATAAAAGGCTAAAGAACTAAGGAAATATCAATGAGGTAATTATAGACTTGTAATTGCAGCAATTGCAGCAATTGCGGTAGCTGTTGATAGGTGGTAGTTTGTCAAACTTAGTTTACTTCTGCGCCCACCAGATTAAGGTGCTCTGAGCTAACCATTTGCAATGCCAAACTTTTGATAGAAGGATATACCAATTCGTAAACGCCTTTTTTGCTTGGCGGCACATCGGCTTCCTGCATAGCTACTATATAAATTATTGATTCCGGAATATCCAGCACGGCGCAAACCTTGGCGATAGTACGCTGGCTTGGTCTTTTTACTCCGGTTTCTATTTGTGAAAGAGAGGTTTGGGAAAGCGCGCACTTCTCTGCAAGCTCGTATTGGGTAATAGAGAGCTTCTTCCTGATCGACTTAATAGCTAAACCAATGTTCATTTGATAGTTTTTAGTATTTTAAGATTAATAAACTGATGGTTAATAAACCATCCTCGTTTGTTTAATCGCTTTACTGAACAATAAGACGGCGGCATTTTAGAAAACGTTGGTAAATCAACGAATTTTCATTTTACTCAAATATTGCGAGCTGTATCTAAAGCCTTTTCCGCTTACATTTGCAGGGTGGCAACGAGCTTTTCTACCCCTGTAGTTTTTGATAAAAAAACGGTTCTTGCCGTTATAGTGCCGCGCCTGCGGCCAAATGGTATGTATTACGAAGTTAATATTTCGGGATATCCACGTTTCCTCATGGCATGGTCTGCATTGGGTAGGTACGATTATGCCGACGACGATGATCTGGGCTTGCCTTATCAGTTAGCCCTTGCAGTGAGCGATGCGATAGAACGCCATGTGAAGCGGGGGTAGGTGTGCAAAAATCCTACTACTAATATCTTTGAAGTATAGCCAATTTCGCCGAAATGCAGAATAGCTGTTAACCTACGCAAATTGCTATTAGCAAGGTAGCAGTCGTTATGGTTTCGCGAATCGCTCCTTTAAAACCTTACTTCATCCGGCAAAAACATTGATGAGTTGGCTTTGTTGCGTATGAGGTCGCGAACAAGGGTTGATGATATGGTAGAATACAGCGGAGAGCATGTAAGGAATATGGTCTCAATATCGGGACTTATCATCCTGTTCATATCTGCAATAGCTTTTTCGTATTCGAAATCGCTGATATAGCGTATACCGCGCAGTATGTAGTGTGCATTTATCTGGCGGCAGTAGTCGACAGTAAGCCCTTCGTACGATGCCACCTCTATGCGAGGGTCATTGCGGAAAATGTCTTTTATCCAGCCGGTGCGCTGCTGCAGCGAAAACATGGGTTGCTTAGACGAATTGATGCCCACGCCTATTACCAGTTTATCGAACAGGCCAACTGCGCGTTCTATTACATCTACATGTCCTTTAGTTATAGGGTCGAAGGTGCCGGGAAATAAGCATATCCGTGTCATACGTCTGTCTGGGTTGATTGTGTAAAAAATGTAAATATAGTGCCGCCGTAGTTTTTTACTTTCGTATAGTTGGGGTGGGCCTCGAAACTGTAATGGGGTGGATGCTCCAGCACAAAAATGCCGCCGGGCAGCAACAGGTTTTTCCTGAAAACAACTACAGGCAGTTCAGCAAGCGCATCCAGCGCATAGGGCGGGTCGGCGAAAATGAAATTAAATTGTTCGGTACACTGGTTCATAAACCGGAACACATCCGATTTAATGACCACTGCAATATCTTCAATACCCAGCTCTTTAGCTGTTTTTTTTATAAAATTGATGCTGGCGGGATCGCGTTCTACCATTGTTATTCGAGTAGCTCCGCGCGATGCCAGTTCATAGCCAATGTTTCCGGTGCCGGCAAAGATATCGAGGGCGTTGATGCCTTCGGTATCCAGCATATTGTTCAGAATATTGAATAGCGCCTCTTTGGCAATATCGGTTGTGGGCCGCGCCGGTATGCCCGACGGCGGATTGAACCTGCGCCCGCCAAAAGCGCCGCCTACAATGCGCATGTAAGCAGTTGTTGGGCCAGCGAAATAGCGGCATCCCAGTTGCCGGCCAACGGGCGGTTGTTGCCGGAGCGTATGCCCGCAAAGTAGGTGGTAAGCTGCGTGATAACCTCGTAATCGGTAGCGCTTATGGCATTGCACCGGAACGATATTTTAGTAGGCGAAATATTGTTCTCCATGCAGAAGTGCTTTATTTCGTAAGTAATATCTTCGGCGGTGGCATAGTCGGCTACCTTATGCCATAATAGTTGGCTGTAATTGTGCAGGGTCAGGTTTGCTTGCTCGCCGGTAAGGCAGCATTGTAGTATCAGGCTTTGCGGTCTGTTGTTTTTGAAATTGTAGATAGCCAACGGATTGATAACCGCTCTCCTAAAATTGATGCGGATCAATTCCATTATTTTCAGCGGCGCAGCCAGCAGGTACTTTGCTTTATCTTCCTCGAGCTGAAACGACATTATTTCGTCTTTTGCCTCTATGTAATGAATGTGCTTCAGCCAGTTTTTTGCTTCAGTTTCGTCGTATAGCGCTTCTGGAACAATCAGGTTTTTATCGCTGCAAATGAACACGCCCTTCACTTTTTCTTTTACTGCAAGCAGTGGCTCTTGCAGCAGCAGGTGTTCAAAAAAATCGAGATCCCAAACGGGCTTATTGGCATTGTAGCCCATGTAGTGTATTGTGAGCAAGTCCTTGCTGATACCAAAACCCGCTACAAAGATTCCGCGTTGCACCAGCAGGCACACCACAAGACCCACCCTCGATATTAGGTTCTCGTCTTCGGCTACATTGTATACCTGTTCGTAAGTAGTGGTGTTGGCGGCTGTCATACAGATGTGCGAATTTATGCAATAATTTGGGCAATATCTTTATTAGGGTTTGCTTATTATGTTTTTCGGCAGCAGTAGCGCCTTGCAACTAGGCGGTTTAGTCGGTTTTATATTTCATGGGTTTCATTCCGGCTTGCGTAAGTTGTTTGTTCAGCGACGGTAGCTGTTGTTTTATGGCTTGCCATTTGTTCACAATTGCGTCGTATCGCGTTAGTGTTATGGCTACGCCATTTTGTTGCTGCACTGTTGGCGCTACGTCTGCGCCCTGAATGCCGTCAGCCAGTCGGCCAAGCGTTCTACTAATGGAGCTGCAGCTTTCAGGGCCTTCTGTAACCCAGGTTAACTGCTGCTTTAGTCCGCTTGCAGTGGCGAATAGCGTTTCGGGGGTAGTAGTAGGCAGGGCGGTGAGTTGTAGTAGTAGGTCTGCTACTTCGCGTTCTATTTTGGCCAGTTTTCGTTGAGCCGCATAGCAACTGAAAGATAGGTCGTGCTGAAGCTGCTGGTCTTGGTCCAGGGTTTTTACGCGCGGGTCCATAGCTATTTTCAGCGGCTGACTGTAGGTGTTGCCGTTTACAGTAAGCGATATAGTATAGTCGCCGGGCATTACCCATGGCGATGTGGGGGTTGGAGCCGTATTTCCGTAAATAGCGCTAATAGGGTAGCCGGGGGGCAAATTGAGCGGCTGATAGTGCATATCCCATAAAAAGCGGTGCGCCCCCGCCTTGCCCGATAGTTTTTGTTGCGGCCGTACCCAATACAGGGGGATATTAACGTTGGGTATAGTATACAGCGTATCGGCGCTGCTGTATCGGCGCACTGTTTTGCCATTTTTGTCGGTGATTATCAGCGTTATTTCACCTACTGCATTGTTGGCCAGGTAATAATCAATGATCGCGCCGTCGGGCGGATTTTCGCCTACTGGCTCATCCTGCGGCATTGGCGTATCAGTATACATGTTCCAGCGCACGCGCCTCGCCTGTTGCGGCCGATAAAGCGTAACTGGTGAGGCCGGTTTTTTTGCCAGTTGCCGTAACGCAGTTATATTATCCAGTATCCAGAACGAACGGCCATGTGTTGCCACCGCAATATCATCGTCTTTTATTACCAGATCGCGTATAGAAGTTGCAGGCATATTTAGTCGCAGCGACTGCCAGTGGTCTCCATCGTCGAACGATACATATACTGCCCGTTCAGATCCTGCAAAGAGCAGTCCTTTTTGCAGCGGATCTTCTTTTACCACATTTATAGGGTCGTTGGGCAGACCGTGCACTATTTCCTGCCATGTTTTTCCGGCGTCGCGGGTGCGGTATATGTGTGGTTTGTAGTCGTCGAGGCGAATGCGGTTAACAGCGGCATAGGCAGTGTTTTTGTCGGTATGGCTGGCTTCCATCAGCGACACCTTGCTCCACGATGTGAGGGCTGGCGGCGTTACATTTTGCCATGTTTTGCCGCCGTCTTGGGTAAGGTGTACCAGCCCGTCGTCGGTGCCCGCCCATAGCGTATTACTATCTGCCGGCGATGGCGCCAGCGTATATACTACGCCGCGGCGCTGCATGGTTTTCATATCTTCGGTTTTGTATACCCCTATACATGCCGGCACATCGTAGGCTTCGCGGGTCAGGTCGGGGCTTATTACCTGCCACGACTGGCCGCCATTGCGGGTTTTGAACACTACATTGCCGGCATAAAAAAGCGTAACGCTATCTACCGGCGAAAACACCACCGGCGCAGTGCGCAAAAAGCGGTAGGCTACCCCAGCCGGCGGCGCCGGAGCAATATGCTGGGTTTGGCCGGTGCGCTTGTCGTGGCGCGATATTTTACCGCCGTATACAATATTAGGGTCTTTAGGGTCGGCCACTACATAGCCATATTCCTCAGCTCCCACAGGCTTCCAGTCGCGAAAAGTAATGGCTCCGTCGTTGCCGCGGCTACTTATGCCCACCGATCCGCTCTCTTGCTGGCCGCTATACAGGTTGTAGGGAAATGCGTTGTCGGCGCTAACGTGATACAGTTGTGCTGTAGGCTGGTTGTACCACGAGCTCCATGTCTGGCCTCCGTTTACTGTAATGCCGGCGCCTTGGTCGCTGGCCAGCAGTATCACGTCGGTATTAGCGGGGTTAATCCACAGGCGGTGGTAGTCATCGCCCCCCGGAGCGCCCTTAAACGCAGCCCAGGATTTGCCGCCGTCTGTCGATTTCCAGGTTACCACATTGGCATCATATACAATGTCGGCATTCTTAGGGTCGGCTTTTATCTCGGCAAAGTCGTCGCCTCTATCCCACAGGCGTTTGTCATTGTTTATTTTATTCCAGTGTTCGCCCGCATCATCGCTGCGGTAAATGCCTCCATATTCTTCCGAAGCATTCACTACTGCATAAAGCCTGTTGTGCTGCGATGGCGCAATACAAAAACCTATACGTCCAAGGCCTTTAGATCGGTCGGGTAGTCCGTTTTTCAGCGCATGCCATGTGTCGCCGCCGTCAGTCGATTTATACAATCCGCTGCCTGCGCCGGCCCACATACCGTTTTCCCATGGCGCCAGGCGGGCAGCCCACATATCGGCATATATGGTCTTAGGGTCGGCGGGGTCTATGGTAACCTGCACTGCTCCGGTATTTTCGTCGGCGTAGAGTACTTTCTTCCAGGTTTTTCCACCGTCGTTTGTCCGGTATATGCCTCGTTCCTCATTTGGCCCGTACGGGTGACCCAATACTGCTGCAAAAACCGTATTTTCGTCTGTAGGACTAATGGCTATGCCACCTATCTGCAAACCCTCGCGCAAGCCAATGTTTTTCCATGTTTTGCCTGCGTCGGTAGATTTGTACATGCCATCGCCTACCGATAAGTCGGGTCGCTGCAGCCCTTCGCCGCTGGCTACGTAAATGGTGTTGCCATTGGTGGGCGCTACTGCCACATCGCCAATGCTGCCAGTAGGCTGGTCGTCGAAAATAGGTATCCATGTCCGGCCATAGTCAGTAGTTTTCCATACCCCGCCATTGTTTACGCCTATGTAAAAGACGTTGGGGTGTTGCAGATCGCCGCTGGCGCCCACGGTGCGCCCACCGCGAAAAGGCCCGACATTGCGCCATTTCATACAGTTGAAAGTATTGGGGTCGCGGTATTGTCCGGTGGCTATTGCACCCATATACAGCAGCGCAAACCCAAGCAGACAAGCATGTCTGCGAAACGAAAAGTTGATACCCATAAATATAGCTAAACCTTAAAGGTCAGGATTTTTTTGCTGAAGCTACAATGGGACAGTGAAAAAAATAGAGGCCATCCCCAATAGGCAACGCAATGCAGCAGGATATTGATAGCAGATAAACCTTTTAATGCGTTAGCGCCACTTATACAGGCCGGCTACTTGGCGTACAATGTATCACTAAAAATAATAGAAAGGCAACAGGAGCAGGTCGCCGAGTATCGGTAGTTTTCTTTACGATTTATTAGTTGCTTGAGTAGTAGGTTTTGGAGGCAGGCGCCATTGTGCGATCTGAATAATGTAAAGATGGAGGGCTATTTTTCCGTTTAAATATTTTTGGCTATTACATGAAATTTACTCAATTTTAGGGTGATTTTAATTTTCAGCGCCAGTTATCTATGAAACCAGAAATACGAAGAAAGGCGTCGTTTTTGTGCAAATCCATGCTGTGGTCGGCATTGTTGTATATGGCATTTATGCTCATCATCAATTGGGACGAAGTAAACCGTCCCAACCCCGTTAATGCCGGCTCATTGACCGAAACAAAGCAAAAACCAACAGACTATTCTACTCCTGCAGATCCTGCTATCGCAGACAAGCATACCGATAAAGTATCGGGGATAATAGGTAATGTGTTTATACTGATCCGTAATATAGCCGGTTTTAGCTTATCTGCTCTATAGTCGGAAGCTACTCCAGTTTGCTCCAGCCCAAGTGCATGGTTTCTTTGCCGTCTTTGTGGTATTGTAGCACGGTTACATAATTTCCTCTTTTCTCGTCAAAGTCGGCGCCTTCAATCATGCTGCTTTTGTATTCGTTTGTCGCAGGTTCTCCAAATAAGTAGTTTCTGGTTATTTCTTTCTTTCTTGTCATTTTGTAGTAGCAGGCGTTGGTAAAAGTATAGTTGTATACCGTATCGCCGGGTTTTTCAATTGTTGCATTGAAGTTCTTGTTATTGTCGTTAAATACCATGAACATGTTTTTGTCTTTCATGTAGGTGTTTACAGACACAAACTGTCTTTGAAAAACTGCCGCCGGGAGGTCGGCAAACATAAACTGATCCTGCCACCTTTTGCAAAGCTCGTCGGGATAGTAGTAGTGTTGGTAGCTTTTCATGTACTGGCTTAGTGGAAGGCTGGCGCCCCACATTTCATTACCTTCATCGTCTACCTGAGTAATTGATATATTGCCGAAGTAGCTATTGTAAACTATAGAACGTGCGCTTGTTTCCTGATCGCGATAGGTATTATAACTCTGATAAACGATAGTGGTCAGTCCGTTTTCGTTGGTAAACATTTTTATGGGCACACCCTTAAACTGTTTGGTTGTGTCGCTGCCGGTGCGTTTTATATATTCAGTGGCTTGGGCGTTTTTAAGCCATGTGTACTTAAGGCCCATATTCGTTTCATCGAAGTTGAAAAACACAGACGCCATCAGTGAGCCCGGCTGAAAATCGAGCCCGTATTTGTAGGTATAGGCGCGGTAACTAAATACCAGCATATTCAGCGTATTGGCAAAGGAATTGAAAGTATAGTTAGCTACAAAAGGGTACAGATCGGTACTTACATCCACAATTTTTAGCTTGGCTTCTGTAGCGTTTTTGGGTACATAAAAAAAGTGCAGGTCGTGGGTGTACACTTCCAGTCCGCTTACATTATCGCCAAAGTGGCTGGAGCGGTTTGTTTGCAAACTTTTGAGGCATAGTGTTATGCTGTTGCCGTTTGGTTGGGCTTCTACGCCCAATACTTCCAGCAAGTCATATTGTTTACGATCCAGTTTTAGCGGTACTTCCCTTATGTTTTCGTGCTTGTTGTTGTAGTACACCAGGTTTAGCTTGCTTTCCTTATACTGCATAAGGTCGGTGCAGTAAAAGATGGCATAGTTATCATCGTCCTTAGTTTTGAGCACGTAGTAGCGGGTGCGTTTGTTTTGTCCGGCCGACTCGTAGATCATTTTTTCTTCAATAATTTTTCCGTCGGCTTCATTAAATCTGACACGTATAAGGCGGTACTTGCTCATTTTTTCCTGCTCCAGAAACAGCACGGCTTCTCCATTTATCTCATACATTCCCTTGTATACTTCTTCCTGATGTTTGTTGAGGTCCAGATAACGGGTCACCTCGGTATGGCTGGCTACTTCTTTATGGGCGCTGTCAAATACCTTTATCATCATAGGTTTCGACGGCTCCAGATGCACCAGCATAGCTCCGCCATTTTTCAATGCCAACACTTTGTTCCATCCTGCTGTGGGTATATCCAGCGGTGCGCTTAGGTCGTATTTTGGGTTTTGAGCGTAGCAATTTGGCGTTGCAAGGCCAAGCAAAGAAACGCAGCTCAGCGCGAAGTAAAGAACGATGCGGGTCATTGTAAATTTCATTTAACGCTGAAAAATACAAAATAATTTATAGCCTATATAGTGGCGTAATAAATTAACCCTGCGCTGCCGGGTGAGGTTTTGGGAGGGCGCAAAAAGTGAGCTCGAAGGTGGGAAGCGTTCAATCACAATGTCAATGGCGTCGCGCTTATATCTATGCCTTTCGCCCTCAACCCAAAACATTTTACCCCAAAAAACAGTAATTTGCCCCAAAATCTCAACAAATGGAAGCAATAGTATTGGCAGGCGGACTGGGCACGAGGCTACAAGGCGTAATAGGCGAACACCCTAAGTGTATGGCCAATGTGGCTGGTCAACCTTTTTTGGCGCATTTGTTTGAGTATCTCGACAGGCAAGGTTGCACCAGAGCAATACTTTCGCTGGGCTTTAAGCATTGGGAGGTGACCAACTGGCTCGAAGATCAGGATGTGCAGTTTGAAGTGGATTGCGTTATAGAAAGCGAACCGCTGGGCACCGGCGGCGGCATACAAGCTGCGCTGGAAATAGCCGATACCGACGATGTGGCGGTGGTAAACGGCGATACCATGTTTATGGTCAATCTCCGCGCACAAATGAAGTACCACAAAGAAAACCAGGCGCACACCACGCTGGCGCTCAAAGAGATGCGCCAGTTTGATAGGTATGGAGCAGTAAATACGGATGCCGCCGGTATCATAACATCGTTTGAAGAGAAACAATACAAAGACGTAGGACTGATCAATGGCGGCATCTATATCATCAACAAAGAAGCGTTTTTTCAGAAAAATCTGCCTGAAAAATTTTCGTTCGAGAAAGATTATCTGGAAAAATACTTGGCAGAGCGTAAACTAAGCGGCTATGTGAGCGTTGGTTATTTTATTGATATTGGTATTCCCGCCGACTACGAGCGCGCGCAAACCGAATTTAAAACACTGTTTTTATGAGAATCGCAATACTGGGCACCGCACATCCGCTAAGGGGCGGGCTGGCAGCGTTTAATGAAAGATTGGCTTATCAGTTGCAGGAGCAAGGGCACGAGGTGGTTATTTACTCCTTCTCGCTACAGTATCCCTCGTTTTTGTTTCCGGGTAAAACACAGTTTACCGACGAGCCGGCGCCCAAGGGGCTTAACATAAAAACCGTTGTCAACTCCGTAAATCCGCTAAACTGGATAAGCGTGGGCCGGCAGATGAACAAACAAAACTTTGACCTGATAGTAGTAAAATACTGGCTTCCATTTATGGGGGCTGCGTTTGGCTCTATATTGCGTTTGGCAAAAGCCAATAAGCATACGCGCGTATTGTGTGTAGTAGACAATATTATTCCACACGAAAAACGCCCAGGCGATACGCAGCTCACCAACTACTTTGTAGGAGCAATAGATGCGTTTGTGACGATGAGTAAGGATGTGCTTAAAGATGTAAAAACCTTCACGAGTAAGCCTGCTTTTTTTACGCCTCATCCGGTGTACGATAGCTATAAAGAGGCGGTTACTAAGCAGGATGCCTGTAGTAAACTACAGTTGGACAGCAATACAAAATATATTCTCTTCTTTGGTTTTATTCGCGAGTACAAGGGGCTGGATTTGTTGCTTGAGGCTATGGCCGACGAACGCATCTGCAAGGCGGGTATACATTTGTTGGCGGCTGGCGAGTATTACAACAAAACTGTAGAAGCCAATAACAATGCTATTATTGAAAAGCACGGATTGCAGCAGGTAGTGCATTTGAAAACCGATTTTATACCCAATAGCGAGGTTCGCTACTATTTTAGCGCAGCCGACCTTGTGGTGCAACCCTACAAGCATGCCACACAAAGCGGTATAACGCAAATAGCCTTCCATTTTGAAAAACCTATGGTAGTAACCAACGTAGGCGGACTGGCTGAGGTGGTGCCCGATGGTAAAGTAGGTTTCATTGCCGAACCAAATCCGACGGCAATTGCGGATGCAATATTAAAATTCTATACACCCGGGTCGTTGCCCGACATGCAGACCCACATAAAAAACGAGAAAAAGAAATATACCTGGGACACATTTACAGAGGTGATGATGAAGGCTGTATTTGGGTAGGGGCTCTTGGTGTAGCCGTATATTTTTGGGGATTTTAGATTTTTTTTTCTTGTTAACTTTGTGAAAATAGTGAATATGGCGCCGAAAGATTTATTACGGGAGCAGGTGAAAAAGTACATTGATGATGCCGATGATAAAACTGTGAAAATGGTATATGCAATGCTTGAGGCGGAGCATAGTTATGATTTTTGGGATGAACTGCCTGCCCGTGTAAAAGGCAGTTTGGATGAGGCTATAAAACAAGCAGACGAAGGCCAATTGATATCGCATGACGATGTGATGAAAAAGTATGATAAATGGCTTTCGAAATAAAGTGGACTCCAAGAGCGTTGGAATCGTATATGGATAATATAGCCTATCTTGAGCGCGAATGGTCTGAAAATGAGATAATGAATTTCGTTAATGCTGTAGATGAAAAAATAAAACTAACGGCATTATTTCCGGAATTGTTTGTCGCCACCAATAGAAGAAAAGGTATTCATAGGGTTGTAATTAATAAGCAAGTAATTTTGTTTTACCGGGTGCGTAAAGCTTTAAGCCAGATTGAGCTGCTCCTGTTCTGGAATACCCATCAAAATCCAGATAATATAAAGGTTTGACATTTATACTGTCGACATTTTTATTTTAGTTTTCATTTTGTTGCCACGTGTGTTAATTAAATTGGTGTTTTCCAATCCCAAACTTGCTGTGCAATGCTATTTTTTGTGGTATATCCAGTTTTAGAATTTGACTTATATATATTGAATTGAGTGAATAAAGGCGCTCGATTGAGGTTTGAGGTTCCTTTTTTTAAGGATCTGTATTCGAATAGGTTTTTGTTATATGGCTATCGCTCTGATAATTAATCAATCAGAGCGGCTGTTTTTTATTTTTATTAATTAAAAAGCTATTTTGCAGTGTTTTTTAGCTTTTAGCTAAAGAATCGCTAACGTTCCGTTAAGAGAAAATAGTAAAAAATGAAGCAGACATTTACAAAACTTCTTTTTTGTGCGGCTGTATTTGGTTCGCTTTTTGCCAATGGTAAAAGCTACTGGACCCCAACAGATGCATCGCTTGCACCCACTCAGTTGCAACGACAACACCCCAAAAACTTTTTGGTTTATCGCCTTAACGAGGCGGCCATAAAGTTCGAATTGTGGAACCTGTCGGAGGCGCCCGAAGAGGGAGTGGTAATGAGCCTGCCTATGGCCGATGGCTCCTATCGCGATTTCAAAGTATGGCAATCATCGATGATGCCCGAACGTTTGGCAGACAGATATCCGGATATACGCACTTTTACCGGCGAAGCTGTTGACGACCGCCGCGTAACAGCTAAGATCGATTTCACCTTGTTTGGCTTTCATGCTATGGTTTTCGATGGTGATAACACCTCCTTTATTGATCCCTACGATAATATGCGCGATGGGTTTTATATGGTGCACTACAAGAAAGACGAGCAACGTTCGTTTTCTGAGCGTATGCATTGCGAAGTAAAAACTGAAAATGACAAAACTGCTTTTGGCGTAGAGCCGATGTTGATGGAAAAAACCGACCTGCCTAAATTGGCGGCGCGCGTATTCAACGGGCATAATTTGCGCACGTATCGTTTGGCATTGAGCGCCGACAATCAGTATTGCCGTGCAGCAACTGGTTTGCCTACGCCTACCATTGCTCAGGCGTTGAGCGCAATGACTACCACAATGAACCGTATTAATGGGGTGTATAATCGCGACTTTTCTGTGCAGATGAATTTTTGCTCAAACGAGGATACGCTGATATGGACTGCCGCAACTGGCACCATAAACGGTACAGATCCATTTAATGCGATTAATAGTAACGCGGGCTCCTGCCTTACTGCCAACCAAACGCAGTGCACCAATCGCATTGGTTCGGCCAACTACGATTTAGGACACGTGTTTACTACCGGCGCAGGCGGCTTATCCAGCCTTGGGGTAGTGTGCAACAATACACAAAAAGCCAAGAGCGTAACTGGTAGTCCTTCTCCTGTAGGCGACGGTTTCGATATAGATTATGTCGCCCATGAGATGGGTCATGAATTCGGTTCAGAACATACCTTCAATAACAATACCGACGGTAGCTGCGGCGGAAATGCAGTGTCAACCACTGCTTATGAGCCAGGTAGCGGTTCTACCATCATGGCTTATGCCGGCATTTGCTCGCCCGACGATCTTGTGGCGCACAGCGATGCTTATTTCTGTGCATCGAGCCTGAAACAAATACAAGCCAAACTGGCTGGTTCGGAAAATGTGTGCGCGGTTATAACCAGCACAGGCAACAAACTTGTTTACCTCGATCCGTTTTCAGCAAACTATACAATACCTTACAAGACGCCATTCGAACTGTTAGGTCCTACTGCCGTTGACTCGGTAGCAGATACTGCAAATTTGTACTGTTGGGAACAAGCAAATTTAGGCGACTTCAATAAGCGTTTTTCTGCAACCTATAAGAACGGACCTATTTTCCGTAGCTACAATCCGGCATATACGCCATTGCGTGTGTTCCCAAAGGTGAGCATGGTGGTGTCCGGGGTGTTGAGCAATGCCGGTATCGAAAATGCGCAAGGTGAGAAAGTACCCGACACGGCCCGCTACCTTACCTTTAAGATGACTGTACGTAATATTATGAATGGTAAAGGTTGCTTCCTTACCCCCGACGATACCATTCACCTTAATGTTATCAGTACCGGTGCGACAAATGGCTATGCAGGCTTTAAAGTAACCAGTCAGGGTACAACCGGTATTTCCTATTTGGGCGGCACTTCGCAAACTATTACCTGGAATGTAGTTGGTACTAATGCAGCTCCGGTAAATGCGACGAACGTAGATATATATATGAGCACAGATGGCGGTTATACCTGGCCATACTACATGGGGTCTTACCCCAATACTGGTACTGCTGCAGTATTTGTACCCAATCCGCCAACTACATCAATTTCTGCAAGATTTAAAGTGAAGGGTTCAGGCAATGTTTTCTTCAATATCAACAGCAAGAATTTTGCAGTTACCCACAATTCATCGCTTCCACTTGCTACTTCAGCTCTTGTGCCACTGACCGACGCCATAAGCATTTACCCTATCCCTGCTACCGATGCGGTGCATTTTACAACCACTTATGCTGCTCCTTTGCAGGTAGTGATTTATAATGCAGTTGGTCAGTCAGTTTGGAGCGGCGCTATTGCAAATAGTAACGAACTTGCTGTTGGCTCTTGGGCAAAGGGTGTTTATTATGCCCGATTCACCGATGCAGCCAGCGGACAAAACGCGGTTAAGTCGTTTGTAGTACAATAGAAAAAGATATTTTAGGTTATAAGAAGCGTATGGCACAAAAAGCCATACGCTTTTGTTTTTCAAGCGCCCGATGGTCCGATTTTTGTGCTATACTGATATTGGCCTATATTACAGTAAAATAGTGCGCTTTATTGAATTTTACGGTAAACCACCTACATTAGCAAGCAGAGATGAAAAGTGTAATGATTGTTTTGGCGCTTGTGGGCATGCTGCTTAGCAACAGCGTAGCCAATGGAGCTGAGTTATGGCAGCGATTGAGTTTGGTACAGGCGTTGTTGCCGATTCCCGGTGGGCTTACGCCAACAGAGGAGCTCGCCTTCAGGCTGGATGAGCAAGGTATGCGCGAAACTTTGTTTGCGCTGTCGGCCGAGCCAAATCAAGCAATAACGTTACTGCTACCCATGGGCGACGGGCAGCTAAAAGCGTTCAGGGTATGGCAAACGCCCATGCTCCCCACAGCGCTTGCAGCGAGGTACCCCAATATTAAAACATATACAGGCGAGGCGGTAGGCGCAACAAGGGCGACTGTGAAACTCGACTATACAGTATATGGATTTCATGCCATGATTTTTGATGGCGCAAATACCACGTTGATAGATCCGGCCGATAATAATCATTCAGGACTTTACCGGGTGCATTACCGGCGCAATGAGGTGCGGGGCAACAGGGGGCGTTGTGCGGTAGACGCATATAATGTAAACAGAGCGTTTATAGGCGACAATAACACGCTAAAAAGGGTCGCTGCCTCGCAAAGCAGGGTAGCCAACGGTTACCAGTTGCGCACCTATCGGCTGGCCCTGTCCGCCGATCATTTTTACTGCCAGAAAGCGACCGGAGAAAGCGCTCCAGATATAGCGGCGGCATTCAGTAAAATGGTAACTACCATGAACCGCGTAAACGGCGTTTATGAGCGGGAACTATCTATAACCATGCAATTTGTTGCCCGCGAGGATACACTGATATGGCCAACTGAATTGGGTAGTAAAAACGGATTGGATCCGTTCAGGTTTATAGATAACAACCCGAGCCAGTGTCTGAACATGAATCAGATAGTGTGCGACACAATAATTGGTAGTACGAACTATGATATAGGGCATGTATTTACCACCAATGGCGGTGGCCTTTCTGACGTAGGGGTAGTATGCAATGTACTGCACAAGGCGCGTAGCGTAACAGGGCAGGAGAATCCTGTAGGCGATGGATTTGATATTGACTTTGTGGCGCACGAAATAGGGCATGAGTTTGGTTCGGAACATACATTCAACAACAGTATAGATAACAGTTGCGCAGGCAATGCCGTGCAAGACTATGCTTACGAGCCGGGTAGCGGATCTACCATCATGTGCTATGCAGGTATCTGCAAGCCAGACGATATACAGCCTCATAGCGATGCTTATTTTTCGTTATCGAGCTTGTTGCAGGTGAACTATTATCTTACTCGTCTTGGCGGCGATTTCTGCGCTATAAAAACTACAACCGGCAATAAGCCTTCAGGCTTAACCAGCTATCAGGCCAGTTACAGCATACCCTTCCGCACACCCTTCGAGTTGATTGCTCCCGTAGCGACCGATTCTGTTGTAGATACTGCTGCCACTACGTATTGTTGGGAGCAATGGAATTTGGGCGATTTTGGTATACGTTTGTCCGATACCCGGTTTACTGGGCCGTTATTTCGGTCGTTCAATCCGTCGGTATCTCCGGTAAGGGTTTTTCCGCAAATGGCCAATGTGCTGGCTGGCAAGCTAAGTGATGCTGGGGCAGAAAATGCACAGGGTGAAAAAGCGCCCGATACAACAAGGTATCTAACCTTCAGGCTTACTGTGCGCGATGTTTACCATGGCAACGGCGCCTATCTTGCGCCCGACGATACTGTTCACCTTGATGTAATCAATACAGGTACGCCCTTTATTGTAACCAGTCAGGCAGATTCGGGGTCGGTATATGTGGGCAGTTATGGCCAAACAGTAAGATGGTTGGTGTCGGGTACCAATATTGCGCCTATAAGCGCAGACAGTGTTCAGATATATATGTCGGTCAACGGAGGCAGTACATGGGAGTACTACTTGGGACAATATCCAAATAATGGCATGGCAGTGGTGACATTGCCCAATCCTGACTCAATAATCGCAAGGGCGAGAATCAAGGTGAAAGGCGCCGGGAATGTATTTTTTAATGTAAACAAGTACGATTTTACAGTAAAACCAAGTACCGATGCAGATACTGTTATTCATATTTTCCCGGTGCCAGCGCATCATACATTGCATATGTTGTCGGGCAATAGCGGGGAGCTCAGGTATGAAGTATTTAACATGGCAGGGCAAAAAATAACCTACGGCTTACTTAATGGGTTCGATGATCTGCAGGTGCAGTTATGGGCGCGCGGGGTGTACCTAATCCAGTTTACGGATAGTAAAAACAATAGAACGGTTAAGAAGTTTGTATTGGATTAGTGGTGATAAAAAAAGAAACGGCCTGCAAATTTGCGTTGCGCGCATTTGCAGGCCGTTTTATTATTAAAGGAAAGGTTACTTTTTTTATTTCTTCTTAGCAGCCGGTTGTGGTTTGCCTTTAGGCGCTGCCTGCTTTAGCTTGTAGTTAAGCCCTACCATTAGTCCGCCGGTAGCGTTATGGGTGGCAGCTCTACCAGTTCCATAATAATTGTTTGAGCTAATCAACTCAAATTTTGCGTTTTTGTTCTCTATGTCAGACAAGCCATAGTCTAAACGTAAGTGGGCTGTAAGCGTAAGTGAAGACGAAAGATTGAAGCCAGCTCCTAAACCCAAAACGGCGTCGAAAGTTGTTTTGTTATAGGCTTCTTCATTTTTGAGGCTCAAATCGGTAGTAGGAGCATCTTTATCGTTAACAGTATATTTTACACCGCTCAAAATATTGATTTGAGGGCCTATGAACATACTGAAATATGATTTCTTGGTATTATCGCCGCCGTAGCGAAACAAGATTGGAATTTTTAAGCAAGAAAGCGTAGTCTTGGCAGTATAGTCACCGTTGAGTGCAATGTTGTTAGCGAACGCCTGAATAGCTATATTTTGAGAATACACGCCATCTGTAGTGGTAGAGTCCAAATTGCCCTTATAGCCCTGTCCTTGCGAAGAATAAAGGATGTCAATCCCCACACCCATGTGATTATTGAAATTGTAGCCGGCCCCGATACCGAAGGCCATAGCTGGCTTAACTGCAAAGTCGAGCTCCTTGCCAGCTTCCTGATCGGTATTGTTGAGCATGGCCGAAGCATGAGCGCCAAGGCGGATGCCAAAATCGAATCCTTTTTGCGCGAAGGATGAAGCGCTAAGCAATGAAAGGGCGCAGGCTGCAAACAACTTCATCCCTATAGGACGGAGGGCTTTTTGTGGCCTGTTGGTAGTTTGTAATTTTTTCAGGTTCATTTTTTTAGTTTTGAATTAATGAAAAGAAATTTTCCGAAGACACAAAGTACAAATTTTTATACACTTATCTGAATCTGTGTGGAAATTATTGCAAAGGTAGGCGTTTTATAACCCTTAAGTTTTAATTGCCCGGGCTATTAGCTCCTGTGGTTGCCCAAAAAACTAAAACGCCTAACTTTGGCTCAACTATTATTTATGACTAACGAACTGCTGCACCTGAATTATACCTTAACCACTATTGATGATGCCGTTAGCCGGTTTTGGGCCGTATTGGGAGGGAATAAAATATTTGCCTTCTCTGGCTCCATGGGCGCAGGTAAAACCACGTTTATTAGTCGGTTGTGCAGTTATCTGGCGGTGAGCGATGCAGTATCGAGCCCTACCTTTGCGCTTATAAACGAGTATCATTTTGAAACTCCAGGCAATACCGATAATACAATATACCACATGGACTGGTACCGGTTGCGCAGTGTGGACGAAGCGGTAAACGCCGGGGTTGAGGACTGCCTGAATGAGGCGCGCAAGCGCGATAAAGTGTACTGTTTTGTAGAATGGCCCGAAAATGCGCCTGAATTGCTCACCGGCCCTCACTTGTGGATAAGCATAGACCTGGTAGATGAGGGCGCTCGTATAATGACCGTTGGTAGCCGTAAATAGCTGATAAAAGCGCTTTTTGGTCGGTTATTTGTCAGTCGTAATTGTAGCGTGTGCGCTTACAATCGTCTATCGTTTCAGTGATAAAGTGTTATCTGATTTCCGAAAAGCCTTTGCAATCAAATATCTGATTCCATATTCCAAATATTATTCTTACTTTGCAGTCTTGATAAATAACCAATAAAACTATGGTATATGTTTTTTAGTGGTACTAAATGCTTTTCACTTCTTTTGTGTTGCACCCTATCATTGTCTGTTGTTGCGCGCGAATTTAAAAAGAACGTTGGGGCGCAGCCTTTGCATAAGCCGCTGACCTTTATAGAAAATAAAGGTCAGGTAACCGATGAGCATCGCGCCGCCCGGAATGATATACAATACAAGCTGGCAGCGCCCGGCATGAGTCTGTATGTAGGCTCCGGCGGTTTGCATTACCAGTTCAAAAAAGTTGAAAATATTACTGATGCTAATCCATCTATAAGAACGTACACGATGGATGTTGCTCTTGTTGGCGCTAATCCCAATGCAAAAGTGGAAGCCAGCAATAAACAAGCATACTATGAAAGCTATTTTTTGCCACAATCTGGCAACGACGGCTTAGTAGCCCATGCCTGGAACAAGATTACTTATAAAGAGGTGTACCCTAATATAGACTGGGTGCTGTATGTGAAGGGCGAAAAGGTAGAATACGATTTCGTAGTTCGTCCGGGTGGTAATGTAGCCGATATTAAGCTGGCTTACGATGGCGCGACACAGCTATCAATTGGCGCCGATGGTAGCCTTACCGCCACTACGCCCATGGGTAACATTACAGAGCATACGCCTTTTGCCTACGAAACAGGTACACGCAAGGCAGTAAAATCTGCGTTCAAACTGGATAATAATGTATTGAGCTTTGAAACCGGCGCATACAAAGGTTCATTAACTATCGACCCGTTTTTGCAGTGGAGCACTTTCTTTGGCGGCACGCTCGAAGATGTGGTTACCAGTGTGAAGCAAGGGCCTAATGGCGTAACCTATGCCTGCGGCTATACTGCCAGCGGCGGGTTGAATACCAGCGGCGCCGGCTATGCAGGCGGATCGTATGATGGATTTGTAACCAAGTACAGCTCCACAGGCGCGCTGCAGTTTGCCATTTATTTTGGCGGTGTAGGTTCAGATAGGGCTATGTGCCTGGCCCTGGATAATACTACATTACCCAACCCAAACATTTATATAGCTGGCGTTACCTCGTCGAACTTTGGTATTTCTACCGGTGGAGCTTACCATACAGCCTACAATGGCGCTAACGATGGTTTCTTAGCAAAAATTAATAATACCGGTACTACCCGCGTGTGGTCTACCTACTATGGCGGCACTGGCGAAGATCATGTAAATGCTATTGCGGTAGATGCTACTGGTAGTGTTATTATTGCTGGTCAAACATCGAGCGCAACTTTAGTGTCGAGCGCTGGCGCTTACCAGACAGCAAGGAGCGGTTCCAATGACGCCTTCCTTGCTAAGTTTAATAGCCTTGGCGCTAACACCTGGACTACCTACTACGGAGGATCTTCGCAGGAGGAAGCATTTGCAATTACTACCGATGGCGGCAGCAACATTTATGTTACCGGCCAAACCAACAGTATTACTGCAATGTACAGCAGAGGCGCCTACGATACTACGCTAAATGGTACAAACGACGCCTTTCTGGCTAAGTTCACTGCCGGCGGTAGAAGAGTATGGGGTTCCTATTATGGCGATACCGGACAGGATCAGGGTAAATCAATTGCCTATGATGTAGTAAACAACAAACTTGCGGTAATAGGCAACACCACCAGTCAGTTGGGAATGTCAACGCCTAATGGATACCAGCCTAATTATGGCGGCGGCGTTCAGGATGCGTTTTTGATATATATGGATACCTCGAGTACCGCGCCTACATGGGCTTCGTATTATGGCGGTGAGTCGCTCGATTATGGTACGGCTATTACTTTTGATCCTAATGGTGATATCGTTTTGGCTGGCGGCACTTTCAGCATGTTGGGTATGGCCGATTTGGGCACCTTTGCTGTAAATGGCTACCAAAGCGCTAAAGCAGGCGATTACGATGCTTACTTTGCAAAACTCAATCCATTGAGTCAGCGTTTGTGGGGTAGCTACTTTGGCGGTTCGCAGTATGATTTTGCCAATGCAATAGACATTGCCAACGACCAGATAGTGATGGGCGGCTTTACTACCAGCCCCGGATTGTACAGAGCGGGCGGTATTGCTCAGGCTGGTTCGGCCGATGTTAGCTATGCAGGCGGCGTATATGATGGTTTTGTAACTAAGTTCAACAGAGATACGCTGGTTACTATAAATCAGCCATACACAGATACGCTGGTTTGCGCAGGCGGTACACTATACGTAGACTATACTGCAAATACTAACTTCAAGCCATCAAACAACTTCAACGTTGAGTTGTCAGATATTTCCGGAAACTTCCCTGCTATTCCAAATATTATTGGTACGCTAAACAACGATTTTTCGGGTACTATTACTTGTACCATCCCAAGCACTTTAGCTCCCGGTACAGGATATCGTATCCGCATTACTGCCGATAATCCTATTTATGTCTCTCCCGATGATTACCTGAATATTACGGTGGTTGACACAATTCCAAACGCAACTGCAGCAGCGTCTACGCCTACATGCGTTGGTAATACGCTCAATTTATATTGTAGTACTCCATACTCTGTGCGCAACTACATTTGGCAAGATCCAGCAGGTGGGTTTGTGTCTTTTCTTCAAAACCCAACATTGGGTCACTTGGTTACTCTTGCAGATGCAGGCGTTTATTCTGTAACAACATCGCATAACGGCTGCCCAGATAAGATAGCTACAGTTAATGTTGTTGTTAACACACAGCATCCTCCAATGCCTTTGGATAGTTCAAGCAATCCTAACTGTCAGGGAGGCAGCATTTATCTGTTTGCAAATCCTGATACCGCAGTTGCAGGTCTTACCTACCATTGGTCTGGACCGGGTGGATTTACCTCTACTGCACAAAATCCGGTAATCACATCTATCTCTACCGCAAACTCAGGTTTGTATTATGTTACCGATACTATGGCAGGTTGCCCATCGGTAGTAAACTCCATATTTGTAAGCGTAGCCGATACACAGCATGTGGGTATATCTATCACTGCAAATCCTGGCGATACTGTTTGTCAGGGTACAGTGGTAACCTTTACCGCCACAACGGTCAATGGCGGTACCACGCCGCGCTATCAGTGGATGTCAGGGCCGTTTACGCCAATTGTAGGCGCAATGAGCAGCACCTTCACGTCGTCTACTCTGGTGAATGGCGCAACAATTTTCTGCGTGCTCAACAGTACTATCACTTGTCCATCGCCTGTTAGCGCCAACAGTAATGTTATTAAAATGAACGTGATCAGCAATCCTCCTGTTGCGCACATTTTTGCAACTGGCGGTCCTTATGTTGTTCCAGGTTCTACAGTTAAGTTCACTTCATTGGTGTACAATGGCGGTATCAACCCTAACTATCAGTGGAAGGTAAATGGCGTGAATGTACCGGGCGCTATAGCCGATACTTTTGTTTTGGCGAACATCCGTCGCAACGATACTGTTAGCTTGGTAGTTACCAGCACTATGGCTTGTGCTGTGCCCGACTTTACTGTAAGTAACATTATCTACATCTTCCCAACTACAGGCGTAAGCAATGTAGGCGAAGCGTTGAATATGTTGCAACTGTATCCAAACCCTAACAACGGTAGCTTTACGCTGCAGGGTGTGTTTCAGGATGCCAGCGCCGAACCAATAGTAATAGAGGTGGTGAATATGCTGGGGCAGGTTGTATCAAAGACTACAGCAACTATACAGAACAACGAATTGAACCAATCGATATTTATGAATAATGTGGCAGATGGCGTGTATATATTGCGCGCTACACAAGGCATGGACAGCAGAACATTCCGCTTCTCTGTGCAGCATTAATTTATTGCTTGCATGTCAGATTCTAAAAAGCTCCTTCGGGGGCTTTTTTAGTTTAACGCTTTGTAGGAGCAGCTGCAATAATGGCAGTGTTTGGCGTTTGCAATAGCTGGGAATGCTTTTTGAATAGGCATAGAAACGACAAGAGAATGAAAAGTTTTGCAGAAGTGATTGGACAGGACAAGCCGGTGTTGGTAGATTTTTTTGCAACATGGTGCGGCCCCTGTAAGGCCATGGCGCCAATACTACACGAGGTAAAAGCAAGTATGGGCGATGACGTATCGATCATAAAAATAGATGTGGACAAGAACCCCGAAGTAGCGCAGCAGTTTCAGGTGCAGAGCGTGCCTACGCTTATAGCTTTTAGGGCTGGACAGGCAAAATGGAGGCAGGCAGGCGTGGTGCAGGCCAGACAGTTGGTAGACGTATTGAAAAAAGTGTAACGATATTTTGCAGGTGGCCGAAATATGGAGTAATTTTAGGGTAATGTCTCATGTGTGATTCCTAAATTATGAACCGAACCCTATTGGCTATCTTTTGCTTATTGAGCAGTATTTGCTCGTTTGGCCAAAATTATCACTGCCTGCAAAGCGGCGTGAAACGTTATTACCTGAACGATAACCACTACCTGCGCGGCATAACCATAGACTCTACCCGCGCCTACGCAGACTCTACGATATATTACCCATTCCACACCCCGCGCGGGCGATATGATGTAGTTACGCCATTTAGCTTCCCCACGCTCGACCCAAATGGCGGTAGCTGGCTGGGCAACAAGGTGATAGCGCGCAGCAATGGTACCTTTATTTTTGATAGCTACTGGGGCGATAGCGTAATCATAGAGTCGCAGGCGCATACCGGCGATAGCTGGCTGTTTTACAACGATAGCGGTAGCCTGTATTACCGCGCTACGCTTACCGCCGTCGATACCATGACTGTGCTTGCTACGTTAGATAGCGTGAAGCGAATAACCATAAGGGCTTACAATGGCGCAGGGCGTCTAACAACCGATCCGTTGGATAGTTTTGAAATAATACTGAGCAAGAACCATGGATTTGTACAGGTATTCGATTTGTACACCTTTCCCTATCATGAGCCCGATTCGGTGTATAGGGTGGGGTTAGATTTTTTCCTCGATAGATCTACCTGTACAGTATCGAATATCAACGGCTTTAACGGACCTGCGGTTGCGCCCAACAGGGCGATTACTGTGTTCAGGCTGATTAACTTTATTAATCCTAATGAACAGCAGCTGTATAACTGGCAGGTTGGCGATATTATAGAAAGCGTGCATGCTGTAGGTACTGTATTTCCGTCGCTCACCTACGAATACCTTACCGACACAATAACAAGTAGGTCTACGCCGGGAGCGGCTGTAGATCTCTTTATTTCCGGGTCCAACCTATCTTGTCCGCCCATGCCTGGACTATGTCAGCTGATTTGCAATGGCGGCCCACGTACGCTTTACGACAATCGCTACCCCATAGCCCCCAATGGCTTTATGCCCGAAAGCAAGTATGGCAGCGTGTGGACGGATAAATATGTGTTTTACTATCCCGATGATACAACTTTATGCACACATTCGCCGGGATATGCAGTTTTAGGGTTCGATTATAATCCGTGGGGGCTCGGTGGAATACTTATGCGTTACTTTTACAAACTGGGAATCGGGCTGACTGACTATGATTATTTTGACGGCGAACCAACCACAGAAATGGACTATATAGGATTCTTTAAGCTGAACGGTATTGAATGCGGTACCCCAAGGGGTGTACCTGCCGATCCGTCGGGAATAAAGGATGTAGCAATAGGCGGCTTACAATTTGAATTGTTCCCTAATCCCGCTGGCGAAGCCGTAACGATAAAGGCTAACAGTAATGGAATGGCATTAATTCAAGTTTCGGATGCTATAGGCAGGGTGTGGCTACAGCAACAAACTTACAGCGCTATTACAGCGCTGAATGTGAGCAGCTTAGCGCAGGGCATATACTACGTAACCATGACCGATGCTCGGGGCAACAGGCATGCCGAAAAGCTGCTAAAAAACCATTAATACCTAAACCATATTTCGGTGGCGCCAAAGCCATACTTGCCGCTCCATTCGTTTTTGAACCGGGCTACCTCGGGCGTTTTTTTCAATACAGCATGCACCTCATCGCGCAGGCGACCTTTGCCGAGGCCATGTATCACTATCATCCGGTCTTGGCGGTGCACAATTGCCAGTTGCAAATAATGCTCTAACACGCCCAATTGAATTTTTACAATATCGGCGTTAGACAGGCCTTTTCGGTTTTCGGTAAGGGCTTCTATGTGCAGATCAAGTTCCTGCTTTGCGGCTTCTATGGTTTTTACTGTTACATGGTCTGTTGGGGCAGCCAGGTTCTTGGGTTCGAATTTTTCTAAGATTTCCGGTTTTTTCTTGGGCGAAAAATCTTCTATCAGCGCATAAGCAAAAGTTGGTTCGCTGCGTTCCAGCAGCGCGTTTATATGCTCAAACAGTTTTGAGGGGCGTATGCGCAGTATGCCCTCTTCTATACCCATATTGGCATTCTGTATATCGGTCAATTGCCAGTGAAAGCGCGGCTGGTCGTTCATATTCATATACGACACGCTGTGCAGGTACACATTGCCAAAGGCATGTAGCGTGCCTTCGTGCTTGAATTCGCTTTTATGATTGATGCGCATATCGTAAATGAAACGAACGCTGTGGGGCAGTTCATTCAGTATATACACCTTCATGTAGTCTACCACTTCCTCCATCTCTTCTATCTTAAATACAGGAAGAAAAGAAAGATATACGCCTTTAGCCAGTCGTTGGCGGCGTTCGGTAATTTTCTCTACGGGTAACTGCTCTGGCAGGGTAGGGAATTTTTTCTTGGGTTTTTTATCTGTGAACCAGTTGAGATAGGGGTGATCTATTTCATCGATATAGGTGGGGAAAATAGTGCCTTTTACATCTATTTCCACCATTTGTTTGTCAATGAATGCGGTTACATGGCCTTCTTCGCCAGTGCGTTTCAGTACGATAAGATCGCCAATAGAAAATTTCATAAGCCTGTGTTGCGCCGCTTTTGCGCTATGGCAGTAGCGGCATTTGAGTAATGATAATAATGTAGCTGTGCGCTACTTAGCACACTAAAGCTGGCTGTGCAAAAACGCTACCATTTTAGCTACCGCCTTTCCGCGGTGGCTAATGCTGTTTTTTACAGATAGCGGTAGTTGTGCAAATGTTTCGGTATGGCCATCCGGTATAAAAATAGGGTCGTAGCCAAAACCGCCTGAGCCGCGTTTTTCTGTAATAATATGGCCGCTGCATACACCCTCGAAATAGTAAGTTTGTTCTTGCCAGATGAGGCATATTACTGCCTTGTAATAGGCCGACCGATCTTCGACGCCTTGCAGGTTGGTGAGTACCAGTTGCAGGTTTTGCTCATCGTGGCGCTCGCCGCTGTAGTGTGCGCTTATTACTCCGGGCGCTCCTCCCAGTGCATTTACGCACAGTCCGCTATCGTCGGCAAATACATTTTTGCCGCAGAAACGGTGAATAGCTTCTGCCTTGGTATGTGCATTTTCTTCAAAAGTATGGTAGGGCTCGGGTATGTCGGTATCGAAGCCAATGTCTTGGAGTGACAATAGATTAATGCCCTGAATCATCTGGCGTATCTCCAGTATTTTCCCTTTATTATTGGAGGCTATTACGAGGTCTGTCAAAGCGCTGCGGTTGTGTGATAGATAATATACAAAAATAAACAGAGCAAGCGATTTGGCTTGCTCTGTTTATTGATTTTTGAAAAAAGCAGAAAAATAATTGTTCCGCTACAGTCGCTTAGTTTGTTGGGCGACCAACCATTATTTCCATTCGCGGCTTGCAAAACGTGAGCTTACAACCAGCTCTTTGCTACCCGGGGTGTATTTGTAGAAGCCTTCGCCAGACTTAACACCCAGATATCCGGCCTGAACCATGTTGGCCAGCAGGGTAGCGGGTGCATATTTCTGGTTGCCAAAGCCCATGTGCAAAACATGCATGATGCTATAGCAAGTATCGAGCCCAATGAAGTCGGCAAGTTGGAGCGGGCCCATTGGGTGCGCCATACCCAGCTTCATAATGGTATCTATTTCTTGTACGCCAGCAACGCCTTCCTGCAATGCCAATACCGATTCGTTGATCATCGGCATCAATATGCGGTTAGAGATAAAGCCAGGGTAGTCGTTAACAACACAAGGCACTTTGCCCAGTTGCTCAGATAGTTTATAAATAGTTTCAGTTACTTCTGCATCGGTGCCATAGCCGTTTATAATCTCTACCAGCTTCATAACTGGCACAGGGTTCATAAAGTGCATGCCGATAACTTTTCCCGGACGCTTTGTAACAGATGCAATGCGCGTGAGAGAGATAGAAGATGTGTTGGACGCGAGGATGCAGTTTGATGGGCTAAACTGATCGAGCTGACGGAAAATGTTGAGTTTCAGTTCTATGTTTTCAGTTGCTGCTTCTACTACGAGGTCGCTTTCTTTTACCGCCTCTTCCATATTGGTATAGGTAGAGATACGCGCCATAGACTCTTGCTTGAGCTGCTCTGTAATAGAGCCTTTTGCTACAAGACGGTCCATGTTTTTGCCAATGGTTACAAGGGCTTTATCGAGGGCGCCCTGGTTGATATCCATCATGCGCACATTGAAGCCGTGCTGTGCGAAAACATGGCTGATACCGTTTCCCATAGTACCAGAACCAATAACTGTAACAGTATTTAATTTCAAAGACATAAAAGTGGTTATTTCGTTGTTTGAGGGCGCAAGGTACGCAATGCATTACCAATTGTCAAAAAAACAGGGTCTGATACTTATCATTATTAAGATATGATTTTGTTTATATCTGAAAAAGCTGGTAATAATCGTTGTTTCTGCCAAAATTGTATCTTCGCACGTATGAAATTTCTTATAGTAGGGCTGGGCAACATAGGTATGGAGTACGATGCTACCCGACACAATATAGGGTTTGACGTAGCCGACACATTTGTGCTCAAAAACGGCGGAACTTTTACGCTCGACCGCCATGCATATGTAGCCGAGGTGCGCTGGAAAGGCAAAACATTTGTGGTAATAAAGCCTACAACTTTTATGAACCTGAGCGGTAAGGCTGTGAAATACTGGCTAGACAAGGAAAAGATACCGGTAGAAAATATGCTGGTGATAGTAGACGATCTTGCATTGCCTGTGGGTACGCTGCGCCTGCGCGCCAGCGGTAGCGACGCCGGACATAACGGATTGAAAAACATACAATTGGTATTGACCAACGACAAATATCCACGCCTGAGGTTCGGGATAGGCAGCGATTTTCCTAAAGGTAGGCAGGTTGAGTTTGTGCTGGGTAAGTGGAAGCCATCAGAAATGCAATCGGTAAAAGAAATGATTTTGAAAAGCATAGACGCTATCGAGGCTTTCGCCAGTCAGGGATTAGGAAAGGCCATGACTGAGTTCAACAGATAATTTGCCCCACTTTAATAAACTAACCCCCTAAATACTTTTCTGTGAAAAAGCATTTAGGGGGTTTCTAACAAAAGGAACTATGCGTTGCCTTAGTTCTTTACTACTTTCATTACTTTGGTGGCATTAGCGCCCTGCAGCGTAACATAGTATATGCCGCTTGCCAGCGATTTAATATCTACATTGGTAGTATTACCTGTGATGGCTTGTTGCAACATTTTCTGTCCCACGATATTAGTAATGGTTGCCGACGAATAATCCATCTTATCCATTTTTATGGTCAACTGGTCGTGTGCAGGGTTAGGGTAGATGGAAACAGTTTCGGCAACAGCAACATTAATGGTTTTAGATGGTGAGCCAATAATGTTTATTGCTGTGTTGGTAAGCACAGCAGGGTTGCTGTCGAAGAAGATACCGGCATGGTTGGTAATAAGCGTGCCGGGAGCTAAACCTGCTTTTGTTTTGATATTGAATACCACCATTCCATGGCATTGGTTGTGGTGCGAGCTATCGAGCAGATTGATATTCGGGAAGTCGAACTTCAATACGGTATGACCGCTATTGGTGAGTTTTGCAGTTACCATTTCGGCCGATGAAGCAACAATAGTCATAGAGCGAGGGTCAACGAAATCAGATAGGGTGTCCATTACGTGAATGTTGAAAGCGGTGTCATTGCCGGTGTTTTCAAATCCTATAGTGTACTCCAGCGTTGTGCCCGCTGTGATATAGCCTTCTGGCGAAACTGCCACATAGTTGGGGTCGTAGGCGCCGCGTACGGTGTCTTCGTGGTGGCAGTCGTTATCGGTGCTATCATCATCGCCGGTATGCGGAAATGCAAAGTAATCGGAATGTACGGTATCGCCGGTAACCAACAAGCCAAGCGTTGTATTGTTCTTCAACATTACGCCAATATTTACAGGGCCTGAAACCTCTGACAGCGCTGATACATTCCAGGTAATGGTATTGCCAACTACCGATGCAGGCGAAGGCGAAGCAGAATAATATTCGTACTTAGGACTGAAATTCATGCTCACAGTTGCATCTGTAGGGGTGCAATACAAATTGCTCAGGATCATACTTGCTCTGCCTCGATTGGTATTGGCGCGGAACGACGCATATTGAGTAATGTCGAAGTTGGATGTAGAAGTGCAGGTTAGGCCAAAGTATTTGGTAGGCAAGCTATAGCTGGTAGAGCGTAAGGTGTCGTATATGACGCCGGTAGAAGGGCAATATAGCGATAAACCTGTTGGTATAGATAACACACGGAAAGTGTATATATCGCCGGGATTGCCGTAGGCCCTGTAATAGAAACCGCTGGTGGCGGCAATGGTGTCGATTGTTACGCCATTAGAGTCTACTGCTGTAAGGTCGGCGCCAAAAATGTAGGGTTCAGAACTGTCTTTAGCGCAATTGGAGTTAGCATCGAAATAGAATTTTAATGCCATGTCATTGCACAAGGTATATTCGTAGGTGTAAGTAGTAGAGTCTATAGCGCCTGTGCCATCGCTCAGTATGTGTTTTACAGTATAAGAGCCTGGTGTAGTGTAAGAGTGGCTAAAGCCTGCATAGCCGCCAGATACGCCGCCGCTAAGAATAGTAGCTGTGCCCGAAGCGCCATCGCCATATTCTGTGGTTACCGTCATTCCGGCGCGATAAGAATTGGTGGCAATATAAAAATCAGGACCGCTACATAGGCCGTTGGTGTAAACGGTAAAGCTGTCGGCAGTGGCTGTGGTGTGTCCGGCAGGCATAGATCTTGCCGGAGCTGTAACTGCGTTTTCAATAGCTCTGTCGTCGGTAGTGGCGCCATATTTTTGCACAAGTCCTACCACTTTCACATATCGGTAGTCGGATGTAGATGGTAATGTGTAGCTGTAGTGTTTGGTAGACGTAGCGCCTGCTGTGGGATTGATGAAGGCCGACTCGCCCCATATATTACCGCCCGGGCAAAGGACATTGCGTACAACATACATGTGGGCAAAATTGCTGGTGGGCGATATAGGGTTGCCAAAGCCTGCAAACCACGATGGGCTGCCGGTGCAGGATGTAGGGTAGGTGGTGCCGTAATAGTTGCGTTGGTTGTAGGTGGTATCGGGGCCGCTGCCTATACTATCTTCTATCACCAGCCCGTTCATATACCAAATACCGGTGAGCGACGATAGAGCCCTGCCGGTAACTGTAACGTCGATAACTCTGGTAACAGGGTTGTAGGTGCACATCATATCCACATCGAACTTTGGAGCTACTGTGTCGCGTTGCCCAACAAAAGATTCCCATGGTCTGTTTTGACCTACTGCCGTACCAAAAACCGAGCGGTCGATAGTGGCCATTGGGTAGCCCGATATGTAGCCGGTAGTACCGTAGGGGTCGCCGGAAATTGCCATCGGGTCCATATTGTGCCAGGCTGCAATAATTGCATTGGGGTAGGTGGGCAGAATACGTTCCTGAATATCCTGAAACGCATCAGGAGCCCAGCCTGTCCATGTGCCTACTCCTACTTCTACCAACACATTTTTTGTGCCTGCGGTAGATACGTGTAGCTGCGCATTGGCTTTTGTCATCAGCAGCATGGCGCCAAGACACAGCAAGTAATTTTTGTTCATAAAATTTCGGAATTTAGGTGTGGTTTGGAAAAGGATTTGGTTTCTAATAAGATAAAGACAATAAAATAATTCAATTCGTTTGTTGCTGGTGAAGATTTATTTGTGGCCACTTATTGTTAAAGTTAATTAACAATCAATTTTTATGCAAGAAAATTACAATTAGTTTGATGCAAGCCTTTTTGTTCAATTTCTTTTCAAACGACCCAAGTAATAGCATGCCGGCAGACTAAAAAAGCAAAGATGTTGCACATTACATGTATGCAGCATCTTTGCTCTGTCTGAAGAAATTGGCGCAGGCTATTTTGTTATTTGAAAAGCCCTATACAAGGTTTGCTTTCCAGTTTCGGCTCTTAGAAAATAAACGCCGGTTGGTTGGTTGTTTATGTCGATGGATGTACAAACGGTTCCGTTTTTTGTTTCGGGAGTAGCAAAGTAAACCATAGCGCCGGCAGCGTTGGTAATTGTGAGCCGACAACCGCCCGATATTGGTTCGTTAAAATTGGCGGTAAATTCAAACACGCCGTTATTGGGATTAGGGTATAGCATAGCGCCGTTGTTGTTGACAACCGTATTTATTCCCACATTACCCGGCCTTACTTTGCGAATTGTTCCCCAGTAGGTGTCTGCAATATACAAGTTGCCAGCATCGTCAGTGGCTATTCCCATAGCGCTTAGTCGCGCATCGGTGGCCATAATGTTGTTATCGGTCGGCTGACCTATACCGCCGCCGGCAATTGTTGTAATAATGCCCGCCCGGTCAATTTTGCGTACAGTTCCATCTGATATATATATATTGCCGTCGTTGTCTGTGGCCACTCTTCTCGGCGAGAAGAGCGTTGCGCGTCCTGCAGGTCCGCCATCACCGTTATTCGTCAGTTGAGGGTGAGCTCCGCAAATTGTAGACAAAATACCGGTGGGCGTAACTTTTTGAATAAGATTGTCCCAGTGGTCGGCTATGAGCGTATTTCCGTTATTATCAATTGCCAGTCCGTTTAGTCTCGAGTTTTCTGGCATCCAGAGATCGGAGGTAACGCCATAGGCGCCTCCCGGAATTAAGTTGCTGAACCCATTGATAACTACTGAAGCGATACCAGCAGGGCTTGTTTTGCTAATAGTCATTGATCCCGTTTCGGCAACATATAGATTGCCTGCGGTGTCGAGGGCAATATCCATGGGTTTGATGGCATTCCATTTGGCAGTAGATATCATGCCATCAGGCGTTACTTTTCTGATTCTGTTGTTGCCAAAATCTGCAATATAGACATTTCCTGTTTTGTCTGTTGCCACGCCATAAGGCGTGTTGAGTTGAGCGTCGGTAGCAGGAAGGCCGTCTCCGCTAAATCCCTTTGTGCCAGTTCCGGCAATTGTACATATCCTACCGTCGGCATATATTTTGCGAACACGGTGTTTTAATGGCTCTGTAAAATAGATGTTTCCGGAATTGTCGGCAGCTAATCCCCAAGGGTAGCTAATTTTTGCATTCACTGCCTCTATCCAGTCTGCATCGGGATCACCGCTAACGTTGCCCGCAATAGTAGTAATGATTTGTGCAGAAGTAGTTAGGGCGAACAAACAAAAGAGCGCTGAAAAGAACAATGTTTTTTTAAGTAGATGCATAAAAGTGGTTTTTGGTTAAGAATGTACAAGGTAAGCGTTTGCCGGACACACAAATTTCCATTAACGCAGCGCTCTATATATTAAAGACGTAAATAAAAGCAAGTATCTTGGGTGAAAAAAAATATTTTTTTTGCCTGAGCTTAAGGCGTTATAAACGAAAAAGAGGCGAATAAATCGCCTCTTTAGAAAATATGTTTATGCTTGAGTTATGGACGTTTTGTATGCTGGAAAATACCTATGCCTAATGTGATGCGAGCAAATGGATAAACGATATAAGGATCTTTCATGCTGTATATCTTGTCGCGGTAGTTGATATTGCGCCATGGTTCGAGCGCTACATTGTAAGAAACGCCAGCATCAATTCCAAGTACAGTGCCAATGATATTTCTTGGTTTTTTAATACGGTTTCCCTTATCAAAAACAACATTGTTATCGCCTACCAAGTACGTTCTTTCTTTTCTTGGTTTGCGTTTTTTGTGCATGTCTGTATTGAAGGCATAAATTTTTATAGAGTAACCGCCTTCAAAAGCAAAACCGCCGGTAGAGTAAGTAGCATGTTTCTTGGGGTCTATTGGGTAGTTGTCTATTACAATGCTTTGGTTGGCAGTTGTATTAGTTACAGCAAATTTTGCGCCGAAAGCGCCAACGCCCAGAAATGGATAGTTGAGCATTCTTTTTGATCTGTGGGTGCTATAACCGATGTTGATTACACCGCCGCCAAGTTTGAATGAAGTAGTTCCATTGGCGCCAGACGATTCAAGACCGTAACGATAGCCGTTTGCACCTACTACAACACCTGAATGGGTAAGGAAATAAATACCACCGCCATGGCTTATACCGATGCCGTTCATGTTGACGCCGCTACCTACCAGATTGCTAAGCTGAAGGTTTTCTTGTAAGCGAGGAACGAAATTATAGGTAGCGCCTACTTCGTAATGAGCAAACGCGCCGTGATCAATTTGCGCAAAGGTTTTTGTGTTGCATATTATGTTTAAAAAACATAGTGACAATGCGACTTTTTTCATAGCTGATGATTTGGAACAAATATAGAAAGGTAATTTTGAAAAGTAAAATCTTGTAGAATTAATTTAATAAAAGAATAAGAATCATACCCACCCCTGAAGTCCGTTTTAAAGGATACGAGAGTAGTTTTGTATTCTACACTCAGCTCTGTTTTTAGCTGTCGTACAAAGGTAATTATAGTTTTTATTTTTTCATTACACAACGCGTGTAATTTTTAGCATGTTGGTAGCCAGATGCTCTTGTACAGGCATACTACCCGTATTTACAGCTACATCTCCAGCTTTCAATAAGCCTTTGTTTTTAAGGAAGCTTACGTGGTCTGCTATCACACCATCTATGGTTTCTTCTTTGTCGTAAAAGAAAGCCTGCACACCCCAACTGAGACTTAGTTGATTTACAAGCGTTTGGGTTTTAGTAAATATATACAATGGCGACAAAGGACGATAGCTCGATAGCATGAAGCCCGTGTAGCCCGATGCTGTTACGCCTATCAGCGCGTTAGCTTTGATATCCTGCGCTATTTCGCACGCATTGTAGCATAGCGCATCGCTGAGAAACGATGGCGAATGAGGTTGCGGCGTAAGATTGCGATTATAAACGGTTTCTTCTTTTTCCACTTCCTTGATGATGCTTACCATGGTGCGTATCACCAGCGCAGGGTGCTGCCCCATGGCAGTTTCGCCGCTCAGCATTACAGCGTCGGCGCCTTCCAGCACAGCGTTGGCCACATCGGTTATCTCGCTACGGTTGGGGCGTGTACGGTCTATCATGCTTTCCATCATCTGAGTGGCAATTATTACCGGTTTAGCGCGGTGAATACATTTACGCACAATTGTTTTCTGAATCATAGGTATCTGCTCCAGCGGCAGTTCTACGCCCAGATCGCCGCGTGCAACCATCACTGCATCAGAGGCCAGAATTATCTCGCGTAGGTGTTCCAGCGCCTCGGGCTTTTCTATTTTCGAAATTATTTTGGCTTGGCTTTTTTTGCTTTTCAGGATGTCGCGCAGTTGTGTAACATCTTCCGGGCGGCGCACAAACGAAAGCGCTACCCAGTCTATGCAACCCTGATTGATAATAAAATCGAGGTCGTTGAGGTCTTTTTCAGAAAGCGAAGGCAGCGATATTTTGGTGTCGGGCAGGTTTACACCTTTTTTAGATGAAAGAATGCCGGGCGACAGTACGGTTACTTTTACGCGGTTGTCGCTGCCTATTTCTGTAACCAGCACTTCAATTTTACCGTCGTCGAGCAATATTTTTTCACCTATGCGCACATCTTTGTGAAACGATGGATAGGATATGTAAATGTTCTCGTGCGTGCCGATGCATTTTTCGTTTGTGAAATAAAATGAGTCGCCTTCTTTCAGGTCCAGTGCATTATCGGCTATTTCTCCAACGCGTAGTTTGGGGCCTTGCAGGTCGGCAAGTATGGCTATGTTGAATGGGAAAGTTTCGTTGATGGCCTTAATGTGCTCTATTACCGACTGGTGTTGATCGTGTGTGCCATGCGAGAAGTTGAGGCGGAATACATTGACGCCTTCCTGCACAAGAGCCAGCAGTTTTTCGTAAGTGTTGCAGGCCGGGCCTACGGTAGCTATTATTTTTGTTTTGTGTAGCATGATGCAAGCTTTGACTCAGACAAAGTTCTGGCAAACACATAAATACAGTATTGAGCTACTGTTATGTTATTGCTATGAACGGCTGAAATGAGGCGCAAAGGTAACAATATTGATGCGCTCAGGCTGTGTATCTTTTGGTTTTAACAATTGAGCATATATGCATGAAAACAGCTAACGGCATGAGAAAGCCGGGTAGTAAAGTGTAAGGGAAGGCCCCGAAATCGTTTATGGATAGCGTGCCATCTGTCCACATTGCGGGGCCATAGGCGTGCGATATAAACAGAAACACAATGGTGGCAAGCGTGCAAAGGCCGGCAATGTTCCAAACGCGCAACGCCCATCGGGGCAAAAGTTGTTTTGTAATGGCAAGGTAACCAACTACCGGCGCCGACAAGCCAATCAAAATTTCGTAGTTATAGCCTTCGAAAGTTGTAGAAACAGGGAGAATACCTTTTTTATATAATGCAAACAATAATAGCTCAACCGCAACCCTGAAGATCTGGGCGTAAACTACCCAGACTGCTGGTATTGCCTGAATAATATTGCGGAACCGACCGCTGGAGAAAAACCAAATGATGAAGGCAAATGCCGGCGCAACAAGACCCAATGGTATGCGCGGCGGCAATGCGCCCGACTGAAAGACGCCAGCTACCGACGCTATGGAAATGTAAACCAGCCAGCACACAAGAACTGTAAGAGTCATGATTTTTATTTTTTTGCGGCTACTGGTATCAGTTGCTGAAAGGGTAACGCTGGATGTAAATGCGGCATAAACCAAAAGCGCCATTATGAGGGTGAGTAGTATAAATCCGGTGGGGATCATGTGCAGTGTTTTTGGGCAAAATTAGTGGCCTACTAGTAAGCAGAATTATCCGGAATTGCTATTTATCCCTTTCGGAATTGGCCCGGCGAGCAACCATAGTGTTTTTGGAATATCTTAATAAATGAGTTGGGGTATTCGAAACCGAGACTATCTGAAATGTCTTTTATTTGAAGCGAGGTATTTTTGAGCAACGCCACACCCTTTTCAAGTCTGATATGCGTTAGGTACTGGTGCGGAGTGAGTCCATAGAATGCGCGAAAAAGCCTCAGAAAATGAAACTTTGAAATACAGGTTATAGTACAAAGCGTATCGAGGTCTACAGGCAGATAATAGTTACTACGGATGTAGTCGCATGCCATACAGAGCCGGCGATGCACTTCGGCTTTCACTGTTTCTTTTATTGGCGGTAGGGCTGCTATTCGTTGCTTGGTTTTCTCGTTATTGTGTAGCAACCACTCGATAAGCATCACCAGCGATTGTTCAAACGAAGCCGTATCGTTTGGCGCAGCCGACCGAAGTCGCGACGTTATGGCGTCAAAGCAAGCGTTTTTTGGATGTAGGCGAGCATTCAGCAGCGGCATTGCGTCGACTTCCCAAAAAGGGTCATTGAGCAAGGCGTGTGTAGGAGCTATAAACGACGCAGCCACCGTATGGAAAAAGTTGCGATTGATATGGATATTGCAAATCTCTGTACCTCTGACATTATCTACTGTAAGGTCATATATTTCGCCGGGGCGCGCCAGCAAGAATGCATCGTCTTCTATGCGGTAAGGGGAGCCGTTTATGCTGCAATAGCTATGGCCGCGTACGTTCAAAAACAAGGAGTAGGGGCTTTCAACGCCTGTTCTGCTGGCTTGTTTGCATTGAAAATTCAGCGCCACATTATTCCATTGTTCATTAGGTTTTGTCGCCTCATTTCTGAGTCGGCGCACCTGATTGATGTCGGGAAATTGAGTAAGCAGCATATGCAAAACAGTAGCAGACGTAAATATACTGCTAAGGATTTATTTGTAATGGCGATTTACAATTTCAAAATCATGGCAGCTACTATAAAGTAGATGATAAGCCCGGTAACGTCTACCAGCGTTGCTACAAATGGCGCCGACGATGTGGCCGGGTCGAGCTTCATGCGTTTGAGCGCAATAGGAATCATAGAACCGCTAAGCGTGCCCCATAGCACAATGCCCACCAACGAAATAGATACTGTAAGCGCTACCAATTGCCAGTTGTAATCTACGCCATAGTTGTACCATCCTACTTTTTGCCAAATAGCAATGCGTATGAATCCTATGATACCGAGGATAACCCCGAGAGTGAGACCTGAAAATATTTCGCGGCGCATAACATACCACCAGTCGCGGGGCGAAAGCTCCTTTAGCGCCATTGCGCGAATGATAAGCGTAGCCGCCTGCGATCCGCTGTTGCCACCGCTTGACATGATGAGGGGTAGGAACATGGTAAGCACCACTGCTTTTTCCAGCTCTATCTGGAAGTGCTGCATAGCTGTGGCAGTAAGCAATTCGCTGAAAAAGAGGACAATAAGCCAGCCTGCGCGTTTCTGTATAAGTGTAAAGAAGCCCGTTTTCACATAGGGCAAATCCAAAGACTCCAGACCGCCGAATTGTTGCATGTCCTTTGTGTCTTTTTCTTCGGCTTCGTCTATTACGTCGTCAATCGTTACCACACCCATCACCACATTATTGCTGTTGGTAACGGGTATGGCCACGCGGTCATACTCTTTAAATTTCTGAATGGCGTCGTCTATACTATCCTGTATATCAAGTTTTACATAAAAGCCATCCATTATATCCTCTATGGTGCGCGAATGCTCGTTGAGCACCAAGCGGCGAATAGGGATATCGTCGACCAGTTTTCCCTGATTATCCACCACAAAAATCACATTGGCTGCCGGCGTATCGGTGTAAAATCTGCGGAGGTGTTCTACAGCCTGCCCGAGCGTCCATTCTTTTTGTACGGTGGTGAAGTTGGTATTGATAAGGCGGGCAACGCTTTTTTCGGGATATCCCAGCAGGTCGTAGGTGGCAAGGCGGTTTTTATCGTTGAGCAGATTCAGGTATTCGGTAACCTCCACGCCATCCAGCGTATCGAAAAAGGCGATACGGTCGTTAGATTCCAGATTGTTGAGTATTACAGATATCTGCGGACGGGGTAGTTCGTCCATCACTGCCTTTTGCAGTACATGATCGAAGAACGAGAAAATGCTGATTTGTACAGATTCGGGTAGTGCAAGGAAAGTATTGATAGCATACTCTACCGGCAGCGATTCTAATAACTTAGAAACTTCGGCCGGATAGTCTTCATCCTTGCTGTGTAGCAACAGTTCGCTGAGGTCGCCCTCCAGAATCTTCTCCCTTATATCCTGAACCAGCATCGCCTGTCATATTTGTATGATTTAAAAATGAATAAGAGGCACGATAATCAATACCCTTAAAAGAACCTGGCTTTCGGAAAAGCCCTCAAAATTACCTTTAATTCTTTTGCCAGTCGAATTTAATTTAGTGTGTTGGGGGTTAAATGTTTATTAAATGGCGGGCTGTATTAGCTTGTTTTTATTTTACTTTTTGCTGAATGGTACCCAGCGTTGTCGATAAAGTTGAGTAAAGCAGAATATTTTAATATGCAATTGTCGCTTCCAAACACCCTAAGCCGTAAGTTGCTTTTGGGTTTAATCAAACCATTTGTCATTGGGTAATTCGATTTGTTCTATTTCAGAAATCTTTTCTATTCGCCCATCAGCGTATTTTTTAACTACCCAGCCATCCATTGCAACTACTACATAGCCCATAAGCTCCATAGCTTCTTTAGCAGCTTGTTTAAATCCCTTCTTGGTGGCGCTTATCAAAATGCGCTTGGTGAGATAAGGTCCTCTTTCCATGTGCATTACCGGCGCTGCCTTGTTTTTCAGAGGTTTTGATTCGGTCTTGTTCATAATAACAAAAGTACGAAATAATTGCATGGGTGTTTGCAAGAGCCCTTGTTTAACACGTCAAGACTCATACGCGCCTTGGCGCCGGTTGTAGTGTCATATCTGAATTGGAGTTGGTAACATTTGCTTAATATGCAGTTAATATAGCTGTAATATTGGCATGGAAAAAGGATGGGTCTTAATAGTAATTTTACCTAAAATTATTAAGCCTATGGATTACAACAAAGACCCACTGTGGCAACGTATCATGGACTACGACCCAGACAAGCCGAATGCCGAAACGCCTTTCTCGAAGCGGCTAATGGCGCTACAAGGGTGGAGCGCCTCCTACACAAAGAGCGCAATAGACGAATACAAGAAGTTCATTTATTTATGTTGCGTATCTCCGCACGGGGCATCTCCTCCCGAAGTTGTAGATGAAGTCTGGCACCTGCACCTGACCTACACAACCGATTACTGGCTGAATTTTTGCAGAGATACACTCCACCGCGACATACACCATCATCCATCGGCAGGCGGGGTCGAGGAAAAGCTAAGACACATAGTTTGGTATGAACAAACGCTGGAAATATACCGGCAAATATTTGGCGAAGAGCCGCCGCCAAACATCTGGCCGCCGCCGCAAACCGAAGCAAAGACATCTAACACGCCTGATCAAAACATTCCCGATTTTTTTGAGGCTGGCAACAAATACCGTTTCTTACTGTTACTCCTTCCCTTCTATCTCATAGGGATTCTCTTCTTCAGGGTAAGTCCGTTTCAACTTACAGGTACGCAATTCTTATTTTTTTACCCTTTGTTGGTATTGTTCAGCATTATCGCCAATTACATGTCGTTGGTGGCAAAAAGAACTTTGCTATACGACTGGCTCGCCCCGCGGCTTCCGGTGACAGACAAATATGAATTGGCGTATCTGGCAGGCGGCGAAGCAAGGTTAAAACTACTCTACATAGCAGAATTGGTACATGCAGGCGCTCTAAAACACATTGGCGCAGACGAATACCTTATTTTACCGGGAAACATCTCATCGACTCCCAACTATTTGAATAGACGATTAGCAATACACGAGTCGCAACAAGTAAACTATGACCAGCTTGATAAATGGGCTGCAAAAGAAGCAGATGATGTAATAGGTAAATACACCGGTATTCTGGCCGCATACACAAGAGTAAATAACAATTTAATGATACCTGTACTCACTTTTGGTATTGGGATATTGCGGGTAATGCAGGGTATGGGAAACGAGAAGCCAATTGATTATTTGGTATTAATGATGATTATCTATGCCTTTATTCACAGCGGTATCAGGACTTACTACTCATTTGGTAATAGCTGCAAAAAACTGATCGAAGATGATGCTGCGCTGGTTGGCGGATTGGGCGATGCGTTTGGCGCTAAACTGATAACAAACGGCGCTGATTATTTGGCAGGAATGGCGGTGTTTGATCACTTGCGATTGAAATATGAGGCTGCAATGACTAATAACAATGGAAGTAGTTGCGGAGGAAGCAGTTGTGGAGGCGGAGGTTGCGGAGGCGGCGGTTGCGGAGGTTGCGGAGGATGAGCATAATACCGCATAGGACAATAATTACTAAAGGTAGGATTCTGGCACGATGCCGGAATTTTTTGTTTTATAGTGTTCCTATTCTGTAAATAACAGATCCCGTAAGCTACCAAGTTTTGGTAAAAAAAGGCCGGCTTGGGCGGTTCTAAATTTGGGAAGGGATTTTTTTAATACCCTTATAGTCAATAGCTTTGTAAGCTAAACACAACAACATGAAACGACTGGCAATATTAGGATCGACAGGCTCGGTGGGCACGCAGGCATTGGAAGTAGTGGCGGCGCATCCTGATATGTTTGAAGTTGAAGTGTTGAGCGCCAACAGCAATGCCACATTGCTTATAGAACAGGCGAAAAAATTCAGACCTAATGCAGTAGTAGTTACCGACGAATCGAAATATAAGGAGGTAAAAGAAGCGTTGCTGATGCTGCCTATAAAGGTATTTGCAGGTCAAAAAGCGCTTTGCGATGTGGTGCAGTGGGATACTGTAGATACTGTACTTGGCGCAATTTTGGGTTTTGCAGGGCTGCACTCGGTGCTGGCGGCAGTAGAGGCAGGCAAGCGCATAGCGCTGGCCAATAAAGAAACGCTGGTAGTAGCCGGAGAGCTGGTAATGCAGCGCGCCCGCGAAAAAGGCGCCATGATAATACCGGTAGACAGCGAACACTCAGCTATATACCAATGCCTGGTGGGCGAGGACATACAACGTGTAGAGAAAATGATACTTACCGCATCGGGCGGACCATTTTTGGGTAGAAAACCCAACTATCTGGTGAATGTAAAAGCATCGCACGCGCTTCAGCACCCCAACTGGAGCATGGGCGCCAAAATATCTATAGACAGCGCAACGCTGATGAACAAAGGCCTGGAGGTGATAGAAGCAAAATGGCTGTTTGGTATGCGCAACGAGCAGATAGATGTGGTAATACACAGCCAATCTATCATACATTCTATGGTGCAGTTTACCGACGGCTCTATAAAGGCGCAAATGGGCTTGCCTGATATGAAGCTGCCCATACAGTATGCACTGGCGTTCCCGGACCGAATACATAATGACTATAAACGACTGGATTTTAAAGATTTCCCTAAGCTGACCTTTGAGCCTGCCGACTACAAAACCTTCCGTAATCTGGCTATTGCCAAAGACGCGATGTACAGAGGCGGTAACGCGCCCTGTGTGCTCAACGCAGCCAACGAAATGGTGGTGCATGCATTTTTACAAAACAAAGTAGGCTTCCTGGAAATGAGCGAAATGATAGAAAAGACAATGGATAGCGTTGATTTTATTGACCACCCAACGCTGGAAGACTATCAGCATACAGATGCCGAAGCGCGTATATATGCCAGCGAATTTATTAAAAAGAGCCAACTATCGATGTACTAATCAAGCGGCGCACTGGCGCGTGCTGACTAATATCACTGTGGCGCTGCTGCGGTAAATGCTTACCTTCGCAGCATGTCAAAGAAAGCAATCCTCATTATTATGGATGGCTGGGGCCATGGTCAGGTACCTGCCGCCGATGCAATAGCCAATGCAAACGTTCCGTTTGTGCATTCGCTGTATGCCAAGTATCCTAACACGGAACTCATAACCTGCGGCGAAGCCGTGGGGCTGCCCGACGGACAGATGGGTAACTCGGAAGTAGGGCATCTAAACATTGGCGCCGGGCGCATTGTATATCAGGAACTGCAGCGCATAAATGTAGCTATACGCGAAGGCGAACTGGAAAGCAGTCCGGTACTGAATGCGGCGTTTGAAGCAGCAAAACAGCTAGGCAAAACACTCCACTTTATGGGGTTGGTGAGCGATGGCGGCGTGCACTCGCACATCAATCATATCAAGGCATTGTGTACGCTTGCACAAAAGAACAACATCCCCAACGTTGCGGTACATGCATTTACCGACGGTCGCGATTGCGACCCGAAGAGCGGACTGGGCTTTGTAACCGACTTGCTGGCGCATACTGAGCAAACTGGCTGTAAGCTGGCGTCTGTTACGGGCAGGTTTTACGCCATGGACAGAGATAAGCGCTGGGAGCGCGTAAAGGTGGCTTACGATGCACTTACTAAGGGAGTGGGCGCCCCTACCTCCGACCCGCTTGCGGCAATAGAAGCAGATTACAACAATGGTATTACCGATGAGTTTTTGAAACCCATAATTGTATGCGGCGCCACCGGCGCTCCTGTAGCGACCATCAAGGACGGCGATGTAGTGGTATGCTTTAATTTCAGAACCGACCGTTGCCGGGAAATAACTGTTGCGCTTACACAGACCGCATTTCCGGAACAGGATATGAAGCCGCTGGACTTGCACTATGTAACCATGACGGAGTACGACAAGAGTTATAAAGGCGTTGGCGTTATTTTTAAAAATACCGACCTTACCAATACTATGGGCGAGGTATTGGAGGCTAATGGCAAAACACAAATACGCATTGCGGAAACCGAGAAGTACCCGCACGTAACATTTTTCTTTTCGGGCGGGCGAGAGCAGCCATTTGTTGGGGAACGCCGCATTATGGCGCCATCGCCAAGAACAGTGGCCACTTACGATCTGAAACCGGAAATGAGCGCGCACGAGCTCACCGAGGCTATATTGCCTGAGATAAGCGCGCAAAGCGCCGATTTTATTTGCCTCAATTTTGCTAATGCCGATATGGTAGGGCATACCGGAGTGTGGGATGCCGTAGTGAAAGCAGTAGAAACAGTAGATAGCTGCGTGGCGCAGATTACGCCGCTGGCGCTGGCCAACGGTTATGCCGTATTCCTTACTGCCGATCATGGCAATGCCGATTACCTGATAAACGAAGACGGCACGCCCAACACTGCACATACGCTCAATCCGGTACCCTTGTTCCTGATATCGAACGACTACAAGGGTGGGTTGAAACATGGTAAGTTGGGCGATTTGGCGCCAACTATACTTCATTACATGGGTATTGTGCCGCCGGCAGATATGACAGGTACCATACTTACAGACTAAATAAAGGAAATTTATAGCAACATAACGGAGGGCTGCCGCGTGAAAACGACAGCCCTCCGTTATTTATTATGGTTCAACATTTTTGTAAAGCGCAGTTAGCCGTTCTGTTACGATAGCCCCTTCAGTTATTGTGAATATTGATTTTTCTGTATGATAATCAACGAGTTAGTGTTAGGGGCTAAGGTTCGTTTGTTAGTTTTGTTTTTACGTATAAATGACAATTGCGCTTTGCTCTGAGGTGTATGCCAAATAATAAACGGCATATCCTGTTTTTTCTTTTTCAAAACAATATTCTATTATTGCACAGGGTTGCACTGAATTTAGGCAGCCAAAACTGAATAATTACGGATGGCAAAACATTTACTGATTGTGGAGTCGCCTGCCAAGGCTAAGACTATAGAAAAGATACTGGGTAGCGATTTTGAGGTGAAGTCTTGTTATGGCCACATCCGCGACCTGGAAAAAGAAGACATGGGCATAGACCTGAAAAACGGGTATAAGCCAAAATATATTATATCGGAAGACAAGCAAAAGGTAGTAAAAGAATTAAGGTCGCTGGCAAAAAAATCGGATGATGTATGGCTGGCAACGGATGAGGACCGCGAGGGTGAGGCCATATCATGGCATTTGTGCGAGGTGCTGGATTTGGACCCGTATACTACAAAGCGGATCGTGTTTCACGAAATTACTAAGCCAGCGATTCAAAAGGCAGTGCAGAATCCGCGGTTTGTCAACATGGATCTGGTAAATGCACAGCAGGCCAGGCGTATACTGGACCGTATAGTGGGTTTTGAGTTGTCGCCTGTATTGTGGCGCAAGATGAGTATGCGCAACAATCTGTCGGCCGGTAGGGTGCAGAGCGTGGCCGTTAGGCTGATAGTAGAGCGTGAGCGCGACATAACAAAATTTAAGGTGGTGAGCAGCTATAAGGTAGAAGCCTTTTTTAGCGCCGACGATATAAATAAGAAGAAGGTAACTTTTAAAGCCGACGGACCAGACAAGATAAACGACGGCGCCGGAGCGCTAAAATATCTGGAACAGTGTGTAGGCGCAAACTATGTAGTGCGCGATGTGCAGGTAAAGCCCGGTAAGAAAACGCCATCGGCGCCATTTACCACATCTACTTTGCAGCAAGAGGCCAGCCGTAAGTTGGGCTACTCGGTATCTAAAACCATGCTTCTGGCGCAGAAACTGTACGAAACCGGACGTATCACGTATATGAGAACGGATTCGGTGAATCTGTCTGAAACGGCGATAGACGGCGCACGTATGGCCATAACCGCACAGTATGGCGAAAAATACCACCAGAAGCGGATATTTAAGACTAAGAACGAATCGGCGCAGGAAGCGCACGAAGCCATAAGGCCCACAGATATGATGGCCACATCTATCAGCGACGCCGAAACCGGCAGGCTTTATGAGCTGATATGGAAACGCACCATGGCTTGCCAGATGGCAGACGCCATACTGGAGCGCACGATAGCTAAAATAAATGTATCGACCCAGCAAGAGCCGCTTACAGCTACCGGAGAAGTACTACGCTTCGATGGTTTCTTGAAAGTGTATAGCGAGGGTCGCGACGATGAAGACGGCGAAGACGAAAACGGAGGTATGCTACCGCCGCTGGTAGCCGGACAGGTATTGGATATGCAGCGCATGCAGGCTACAGAGCGGTTCACCCGCCCGGCGCCAAGATACACGGAGGCATCGCTGGTAAAGAAACTGGAAGAGCTGGGTATCGGTCGCCCGTCTACCTATGCGCCAACAATTAGTACGGTGCAGGCGCGAGGCTATGTAGAAAAGCGCGACAAGGAAGGTGTGAAACGAGAGTTTCAGATACTGACGTTGCAGAAGGATAATATTAGTAAGGCTACATCGAGCGAGAATATTGGCGCCGAAAAAGCTAAGCTGTTTCCTACGGATCTGGGTATGGTGGTGACCGACTTTCTAAAAGATAACTTTGAGAAAGTTATGGACTTCGACTTTACTGCCAAGATTGAAGCCGAGTTTGACCGAATAGCAGAAGGCAAGCAGTTGTGGAACAAAATGATAGACGATTTCTACCATCCGTTTCACGATAGCGTTTCGCATACAATAGAGAATGCAGTGCGCGCCAAGGGCGAACACGAACTGGGTGTAGATGCAGTAAGCGGTAAGCCGGTTATAGCGCGTCTGGGCAAGTTTGGACCTATGGTGCAGATAGGTGTAGCCGAGGGGGAGGAAAAGCCAAGGTTTGCCAAGTTGCGCGCCAACCAGAGCATTGAAACTATAACGCTTGAGGAGGCGATGGAGTTGTTCCGCCTGCCGAGGAATCTTGGACAGTTTGAAAAAGAAGATGTAACGGTAAATATAGGCCGCTTTGGCCCGTATGCGCAACATGCCAAGCAATTCTACTCTCTGAAAAAAGATATGGACCCCTACACTGTAGAACTGGATCAGGTGGCTCCGCTTATAGAAGAGAAACGACAATCGAAACTGGAAGGCGAGATAAAGGTTTTTGAAAAAGAAAAGATACGCATACTCAAAGGACCGTATGGCCCGTACATAAAGCAGGGTTTGCGCAACTACAAGATACCTAAAGAAAAAGCCGAAACAGTAGCAGCCCTGACCATAGAAGAGGTGAAGGCGATAATAGAAGAAGGCAAAGCAAATCCGCCGAAGAAAGCAAGGGCGAAGAAGTAGTTTTTAGTAGATAGTCTATGGTCCATAGTAGAAAGTCGCGAGTAGGGAGTTTTAGGCTTTAATAGATATACTGTAGTATAAAGTAGAAAGTCGCGAGTGGGGGAGAGGTTAGTGGGCGATCTTATAGTTGATATTTTTTAAGTTGATAACAGTAGTAATAGCGCAAGCCCGGGAGGGCTTGTGCTGTTAGTGGGGGAGGTTTATGCTTGGGCATTTCCGATAGCGCTAATAGGGGGGGCTTAGTTGTTAATTCTTTTTCCACATATTGCACAAACGGTGATTTTTGGGCTTTACGTTATTTACATTTGTTGGGTGCGCTATGTTGCGGTTATTTTTAAAACTATCAAAACCTGATTTCACTAAAAATCATGCAATCAAACAAGGAAATTGCCGCCCTCTTAAGGTTGATTGACGATCCGGATGTAGAGGTGTACGATACCGTAGCCAGCAAGCTGTTGTATTTTGGCAAGGATATTATCCCTAGTTTGGAGCAGCTTTGGGAAGTAACGGTAGATGAGGAAGTGCAGGAGCGGATTGAAACATTGATACATCGGGTGCATTTCAATGAGTTGCAGCACGATTTTTTTGAATGGAGCAGGGCCGATAATCCTGAATTGCTGCGCGGCGCCATATTATTAGCCAGGTATGCCACGCCAGATTTGGCCATACCGCCCTTGCTTGCACGATTCGACCAGATCAAGAAAAATGTATGGCTGGAACTGAATAACTACATGACCCCGCTGGAGCAGGTGCATGTACTGAATACCATACTATACAACTATTACAATCTGAAGGGGCACGAACTTACTGTGCGCGAACCCAAACATTTTTTTATTAACGAGCTGCTCGATACGCGCCAGGGTAACCCCTACTCGCTGGGCATATTGTATCTGGCGCTAAGTGAGATGCTGGATATTCCAGTTTTTGCCGTAGAGATTCCACGCCAGTTTTTATTTGCCTATATAGACACACTCCACGATTTTTACAGTCATAAGCCCGAAGGCGTACAGCATATTCAGTTTTATCTGGACCCAATAAGCGGCATGGTATACGTGCAGCGCGACATAGATGTGTACTTGAAAAAAATAAATGCCCTCGACCGTCAGCGAAAAATAATGCCGCTGAAAAGTAAGCGGATTATTTATAAAATGATGGAGGAGCTATGCCTGTGCTACCGCTACCGACGCGAAGACGCTAAGGCCGACGAGATAGAACAGTTGATGAAAATGCTGGTGAGCGAAGAATAGCTGGTAACTCAACATATTAATACACTGCCGTTGTGTTACATTAATTGACTTTTATGTAGTCATTTTCACTGAGGGTATGCTATTCCCTTCGGTATTTTCATATATATAATTTACCTACTCAAAACAAGTGTCCCTTGCCAGCGGGTATCGCCAAAAGTAACACTGTAGAAATATACGCCGGCCGGCTGGCTGAGCGATATGGGGACTACGCTACCTGTACGGGCATTTTCGTTGAAGACCATTTTTCCGGCGGCATTGCATATACTAATAGCAGCTAATTGTAGGCTTGCCGATGGGATGAACAATTGGATGGTACCCTGGCTTGGATTGGGATAAATAGTAAACGAAGCAGGCGGCATGGCGATAGAAACAGCCGTAGGTTTCGTTATGTGCCTTATTGCATGGTTGTTGTAGTCGGCCACAAATATGTCGCCGGCAGAATTGACGGCCACTCCGTTGGGGTTTTTAAACTGTGCCGATGCCGCATGTCCCCCGTCGCCGCTGTAGCCGGGTGTGCCTGTACCAGCCAGCGAGGTTATAAGTCCAGCGTTGGTTACGGCTCTTATCCGGTGGTTCCAAGCATCGGCTATATACAATGTTCCCAACGCATCTACAGCTACACCTATAGGTTCAAATAGTTGCGCATCCGTGGCCGGGCCATAGTCGCCTGCATAGCCGCCCACGCCATTGCCGGCAATAGTACTGATTATACCTGCCGTGTTTACCATGCGTATTCGCTGATTGTCTACATCGGCAATGTATACATTGCCACCTCCATCGCAGGCTACGGCATAGGGATTGTGCAATGAAGCGTTTACGGCTACCCCGGCGTCGCCGCTAAACCCAGTGGCGCCAGTACCGGCAAAGGCATGAATCGCGCCAGCATTGTCTATGCGTCTTACTCTGTTATTACCCTGATCTGCTATATACACATTCCCGGCGCCATCTACTGCCAGTCCGTAAGGGTTGGCCAGTGTGGCAGTGGTGGCTGGCCCGCCGTCGCCAGTATTGCCGTTGGCGCCTGTGCCGGCTATTGTGGTTATGATACCAGAGGTAGCTACCTTACGAATCCGGTTGTTCGATTTATCGGCAATATAAAGGTTGCCCGCAGCATCGGTTGCTACGCCGGTCGGGTTGTACAGTTGGGCTGTTGTAGCCGCAATGCTATCGCCATTATAGCCGCCTGTTTCTGTGCCTGCTATAGTTGTCATCACTCCGGCCGCGTCTACTTTGCGGATCCGGTTGTTAAGTCGGTCAGCTATAAATAAATTACCCGCAGCATCTGCTGCTACGCCAAAAGGCCCATTGAGCTGCGCCAATAATGCGTTGCCGCCATCGCCTGTGTAGCCCGCTGTTCCATTGCCGGCCACTGTAGTAATTGTTTGCCCGTAGGCCGTAGTTGTCATAAAAGCAATGAGCAAAACAAAGCAGGAGCGCATAAGGTGATATAGTTTGGAGGGAAATGTCGCTTAATATAACGGTTGGTAATATTATTTATTGCTGCCTGGGCGATACCATTGTGTTTACAGCGCTTTAGTAAATGAATTACTTTTGACAACGAGGGACACAGACATTGAATCTACCATTTTTTATAGCGCGCAGGTATTTGGTGAAGCAGAAGGGAGCTTTTTCCTCCTTTATCATCAGGCTGGCAATTGTTGCTACTGCGCTGAGCGTGGCGGTAATGATAGTGGCTTTGGCGGTAGTAACGGGTTTTAATGATGCAATTACGCAAAAGCTGTATGGCTTTATGGGGCATGTGCATATTGTGCCGTTTGATGAAACTAAGTCGAACTCCCTGTCTTTTTCCGATCCGGTGTATTACAACCCGGCGCTTATTACTGCTGTAAAGCAAATGCCCCACGTTACCGGTTGCTGGGCATTTGCCGAACGACCCATAATAGTGCAGCGCAATGGCCAAATGGAGGGTCTGAAAATAAAAGGAATTACGGGCGACTATCGCTTTATGGAAGGTGTGTCGATTTCGGGTGCAAACATTGATTTTGCCGACAGCCAGTATTCCAAACAAATATTGCTATCGCAAACAACAGCCAACAGGCTGAATGTACGTGCAGGCGACTCTGTTCAGCTCAATTTTTTTGTAGGCGACGGTCTGCCGCGCATACGCAAGGTGGTGGTTAGCGGCTTGTTTCACAGCGGCATGGATGAAGTAGACAAGATTTTTGCGGTATGCGACTTGCGACTGCTTCAAAGAGTGAATAATTGGTCGGCCGATAGCATAAATGGGTACCAAGTAGACCTTGACAATGCTGCTTATGCCGACACTGTAGCTAACTATATACATAACAACCTGATTATGCCCCCGCTGGAGGCTTACACTACTACAGAGAACTATTCGTTTATATTTGAATGGCTGCAATTGCAACGCGTAAATGGCGTGATACTGCTGTTTATAATGGCTGCAGTAGCCATCATAAACATGGGCGCCGTACTGGTGATACTTATGGTAGACAGGGCAATGATGATAGGATTGCTAAAAGCGCTGGGTATGACTTACGAAGACACGCGCAGCATATTTCTGGCTATAGCTGCGCTGATAGGGGCTGCAGGCGTATTGCTGGGCAATGTTGTCGCATTCCTTATTTGCTGGGCGCAGCTGCGCTTTGGGTTCATAAAGCTGCCCGAAGACATATACTATATGCGTTATGCGCCAATAAAAATAGTATGGTGGCAAGTAGGATTGATAGATGTTATAACTTTATTATTGTGCGTATTGTGTATGTGGATACCTGCGTTGTATATTCGCAGAATTCAGCCTGCTAAGGTGTTGCAGTTTAAATAGTTGTCAGGCACAATCACCGGCAACCGGCCCGGTTACCTACCGCGGCAGACTGCAAACGCAGATTGTGAACGGACAAAATCAAAAAAATACTACAGTGAGCAATAAAGAAACGTACGGTAAAATATGCCAGCAAAAAGGTAATCTGCCATTATTTATGCAACCCTGGTGGCTGGACGCAGTTTGTAAGCATTGGGATGCGGCAATAGCTAAGAAGGGAGACATGACTACCGGCGTATGGCCGTACCCTATTGAAAAAAAACTTGGTGTGACGCTGTTACGTTCTCCTGTGCTTACACCTTACTTGGGGCCAATGGTTTTCTTTCCTAACGATATTAAAGAGAGTAACGTTGATAGTTTTGAACACGATACCGTAACCGACCTTATGAAGCAACTGCCCGATGCTAAAGTATGGCATCTGGCAATACAGCCGGGTATGAAGCAGGTAGGCATTTTTAAAAACAACGACCTGAAACCGCAAGTGCAGCAAACGTTTTTGCTGGAACTGGTAGACGACGAAGCAACGCTCCTTGCCAACATGAAGGAGAGTACCCGCCGCAATATACGGGTGGCTGAAGGAGAGATAACAGTAGTAAACTCTACCAAGTACCTGAAAGACTTGTTTAAGTTTCATAAAATAATGCTGGAGAAAAAAGGTAAATCGCCGGCGGGGTATAACTTGAAGATGTTGCAGAAAATACTGGATGCCTGTATAGCCAACGATGCTTGCGCTATGTGGGTAGCCAAGCGCGGCGATGTGGTGCAGGCAATAGTATGGCATATATGGGACGATAATTGCAGCTACTACTTTATGAGCGGCCAAAACCCCGAAACGAATAGTCATAGCTCGGTAACACTGTGCCTGTGGCATGCTATGAAAGAAGCGAAGCGTAGAGGTCATCAGTATTTCGACCTGATGGGTAGTATGGACGAGGGTGTGGAACGTTTCTTCAGGAATTTTGGCGGCGACAGAGCGCTGTATGTGGTACTTATGAAAAACAAGTCGCTGCTCTGGAAGATGAAAATGGCGGTGCTGAAATAATAAACGTAAACAAGAAGGCAATATAGGGCGATAGGGCAAACAGCTTTATCGCTCGTTTATATTTATAGGGTTAATGCCGTATTGCAGGTGGTATTTGTTGTCATTACCTTAAAAATGACCATTATGGGCATAGTTGCAGCTTTTTAAGCAGTAATAGTATGTTGGTTTTTGATTTTTTCTTTAGCTTGCCGATATATGCAGTGGATATTCTGGCTTATTGCCGTTATTGTGTCGATAGGGGCAGGTTATTTGGTGTACCGGGCCGACAAACGTCGCGCTGTTCCTTATCCGTGGCTTACTTCTTTATTACGTAGTATAGTTGTTTTCCTTTCTTTGTTATTGTTGCTTGTGCCCACCATTACGGTGAGCAACCATGTTGTGGAGCAGCCCATAGCGCTTGTGTTGCAAGACAACTCGCGGTCGGCTGGCATAGCGTTGGGCGCAGATACTACAACCTACCGTAAGAACCTGACTGCCCTTACCGAAAAGCTGAGCGGCAAGTATAAAGTAGTAGAATGGGGTTTTGGCTCCGTGGTGCAAACAGATAGTTTTTATCAGTATTGGCAGGGCGCTACCGATATTTCTATGGCGCTGGCAAGGGCACAGGAGTTTTTCGGTATGCAGAATCTGGGGGCGATAATACTATCCACAGACGGCCGGTTTAATCAGGGGCTGAACCCTATGTATCAGCAGTTGGGTTTACATAGTTCTTTATATACTGTGGCGCTTGGCGATAGCGCGAGGCAGCGCGATCTGCGCCTAGCGCGCACTTATGCCAATAAAGTAGTGGCGCTGAACAGCAGTTTTGAGGTGCGCGCAGATATAGTGGGCGAACTCTGCAAAGGCTACAACAACAGCGTAGCGATAAAAGAAGAAGGCGAAACGTTGCAGTCATCGCCTGTAGTAATTAACGCCGATAAGTTTGACAGATCTGTATCTTTTACGCTCAAGGCGGCAAAAAAAGGCTTGCATCATTATACAATAATGGCGCCGGAATGGGATGGTGAGCAAAACCTAGCCAACAACCGTAAGGAGCTATTTGTCGAAGTAGCCGATGAACAAAAGAACATTCTCATTGCGTCGGCAGCGCCACATCCGGATGTAAACGCCATAAAAGAAGCGCTCAGCCAGATAGAAAGCTATAAGGTTAGTGTTTGTCAGGCCGACAACATACCTGAATCATTGAGCGGATATGATGTAGTTGTGCTACACGGTCTGCCTGCGCCCGGAGCCAATGTAGCAGCAAAGGTACTGGCCGCTAAAAAGCCGCTATGGGTGATAGTAAGCGCACAAACGGACATTACAGCCTTCAATAGCCTGCAACCGCTTACTCATGCCACCACTCAGCCCGCAATTGCGCACGACGTTGTTGGCCTGTTCAATACTTCTTTCAATACTTTTTCGCTGCCGCAGCAAATACAAACCATTACCGACAAAATGCCTCCGCTGCTAACTGTATCTGGTACTGTTAATGCAGGTCCGGGTAGCAATGCATTGTTCAGGCAGCGGGTGGGCGTAGGCGGTGAGCCCAACCCGGTGTGGACGCTGCAGCAGGGCGCTGTACCCACTGCCTTGCTGATGGGCGAGGGACTGTGGCGCTGGAGGCTTTATGAATACAAGAATTTTAACGACCATACTGTAATAGACGAATGCATCCGCCAAACGATTGCTTTTCTTGCTGCAAACAACAACGAGAAGCCTTTCAGCGTGGTAATGCCTAAGTACCTGTGGAGCGATCAGGAGCCGGTGTCGCTAAATGCTTACTTGCTCAATGCCAACAACGAACAGGTAAACACTGCCGATGTGCAAATAACCATAGCAGACAGCGCGGGTAAAAAGCAGGATTTTACATTCGAGCGTTCAGGCGCAGGGTATAAACTGAACATAGGTATTTGGGCCGGCGGCGTATATACCTACAGCGCAAAGACCACCTACAATGATAAAACACTGACAGCAAACGGTAGCTTTGTGATAGAAAGCATACCGCTCGAACTGATGGAGAATGGCGCCGACTATCCGCTGCTGTATGGATTGGCCAAAAAGTACAACGGAGGTTTTGTAACGGCAGCCAACGTGGCGTCGCTGTATGACAGCATCACCAAAAACGACCGTATAAAACCGCTGATAGTAACAAATACGGAATCTGCTCCGCTTGTAGACAGAAAGTGGTTCTTTTTTGTGATATTGGCGTTTGCTGTAGCAGAATGGTTGCTCCGTAAATACTGGCTGGCGCAATAGGCGTAAAAAAATAACGTCTGCGGCAACACCTTAAAATTTGTGCTTAACTTCGCAGTCATAGGCGCATTCAATAACTTATTTTGAACAGTATAAGGGTTTACTTACTTTTTGGTTTACTGAGTATCTGCATGGTATGTATTGCGGCTGGGCAGACTATTGCTCAAGCCAAAGCCGATACTGTAGTCGCAAAACAGCGGCCGGCGGATACTGTTGTAAAACCGTACGTTTTTCAACCCAATCCTAAAAAGGCAGGGCTTTATTCGGCGCTGATACCCGGCATGGGGCAGATATATAACCGGCAATACTGGAAAGCGCCCATAGTATATGCAGGGCTGGCAGTAGCCGGCTATTTTATAGTAGATAATCTGAACAATTATCAGTCGTATCGTAAAGCCTACATAGGGAGGATAAACAATTCGTTTCCTACAGACAAGTATGTGAATATCTACTCGAAAGAGCAGCTAAAGCAGCTACAGGACGACTACGATAAATACCTGAACCTGACCGTGTTGTTTACAGGCATAGGGTATGCGCTGCATGTGGTAGACGCTATAACATCGGCGCACCTCAAAAACTTCGATATATCGAGAGACATATCCATGCGCGTAAGTCCGGTTGCTTATCCCAATGGCATTGGGTTGGGCCTTGTAATGAACTTTAAATAGTACGTAAACTTTTACCTGAATAGGGGTTGAATGTAGCCCAATACGGTTTTGGCGCGTTCATCGAGCGAATGGTCGCGGAGGGCGCGCTGGTAGCCCGCCTGTCTTATCTGTTCGCGCTGAGCAGGGTTTTGCAGAAAGTAATTTACTTGCTTTACCATTTCTTCGGGACCGCTGAAAAAGCCTGCCTCCTTGTTTTCGTCGAAATACAAAACCGATTCTTCGTTGCGCTCATGCAGCATAAAGCCCGACGCACCCGGTATATGAAAGGTGCGCGAGGTAATAAGGTCGCCCGACGACGAACCCGACACCTGCTCAGACAGTATACCCAGATTGATGGTGGAGCATTGTATGGCCACTGCATATAGGTCGCCGAGTATGGCTGTATATTGCAGGCAAGGCTTTAGCGCTTCGCTCGATGCCTTAAACCATTGTTCTCCCCATATTTTCAAATTTATATTTGGACTGGCTTCTTTTAGGGCAGTCAGCCACTGTTCTTTTTTGGGCGACCAGGTGCCTATAAAAGATACATCGCAACCGAAATTTTGTTTATCCTCGGGCGCTATATTTATCGTGCGGTGTATTTCGGGGTCGAAGCCATGCGGAATGAACTGTGCATTCTTTACCCCGAATTTGGTTTTCATATCTGTTATGCCAAAGGTCTTAGTGGTAAATACCAGATCGTAAAGCGGTATGGCATTGGGTATATTTGGCCCGTGAGCTGTCATACTTACATCTGGATAAAACAGTACAAGTTTGCAATTTTGTTTGCGCGCATAATGTAGTGTTTCCGGCAATATAAAAGCTCCCTTGTATACAAACACAACCTGCGGACGGAAGATGTCTATTTTTTTAGTAATAGCCATATTGTATTCGGCCACCTGCCGGGGGCGAATGAGCCGTTCAAATACTTTGGTTACCTTAGTTTTGGTTTGCAGGCTTATGTAATAAAATTCGTCTATTACCTCTATCAGGCTACCTTGCCGGCTCATAGCTCTAAACAAGCCGCCCGCATTGCTGCCCCTCCACAACGGACCCACTGTGAGTATTCTCATAACTTACCTGCAAGGAATTTTTTAAGTACCCAAAACGAAAAATACAACGAAAGCAAAGAGATGACGATCTGGAGGTCGCCGCCAAGGCCGCTTTGTGCAAGAATGAACAGGTAACCGCCAATGAGCGTACCGGATATATTATATTCGGAAGAATAGAAATTGGCAGAGTTCCAGAGCAGCGGGAAGAAGGCGCCAAACAAAAGACTGCCTATGGCTACGCCCCACCAACCAAAGTCGAGGTAGAGCTCTCCGGGCACAGTCATGTTGATGGAGTTGGTGGCTTTTTCAGCGGCCGCTTTCTGTCCGCCGCTTATCTCGTAGGCAAACCAACCTCCCAGCTGGATCAGTGGTTTATCGGGCCACAGGAAACGGGGAATTACCGCTGCAGCAAGCGGTTCCGACGCCTTACCATTATAAAATCCATTCTGGGCCACCAGTTTCATTACACAGGTCATCTGCGCCAGATTAGCGCTTCGCTCCAGCAATGCTCCTGAGTTTTCTTTGCCTTTATCTTTCACCTCCGAGCCGTTATAGTCCGACTCAAAGATTACCGCCGCAAAGTTGGTACGGTTGGCCTGTAGCGTTTTAAATATGCTGGCGTAGAGCGAAATAATGAGTAAGAAGGGAACAATGCGATAGCTGAATACATACTTCATCTTGCCCTTGCCAATGAAGTAACCCGCATAGATACACACCGTTGGCAGGATGAGCTCTACCCTTAGGAATGCCGTATAGATAGCCACATAGGTCTCCAGAATCCAGAGTGTAACGGCATACATTCTATATTTCTTCTCGTCGTGTATAGCCCAAAGACGGGCATAAAACATGATGCCGATAAGGTTAAGCAGCGCAAAGATTTTCATAGCCGGGCCAGGCAGAAAGCTAATCCTGTTGCCCATAATAGTCATCACGTTTGATGCCAGCAGTATATAAAAGATATTCTCGAGTACTTTAGGTTTTTTTATCTCGAAGGCAATTGTAGGCAAACTTCGTTTGCCGGCCATATTATACCCTATTATCATGAGCGTAGTAGATATACACCATAATTGCACAGCATCATCTATATACTTGGGCACTATATAGTTATACATCTTTATGCTTTCCGTGTTGATCTTACTTATCAGTACTATATCGGCATAGTTCACCGTGATAACACCCACATAGAATAGGAAAATGGGCGTTATTTTATTGTCTTTCTGCTGTAGGTGCGCTATCATGGCAATCAGGCAGTGAATAGACAACAGATAATATAAATCTGTACCCGAAAGCGACCCGGAGAACAGTATGTATATTATTAGGAAAATATAATTGACCATGGTGTTGATATGTTATGATTACTGCCGAGTGTGGCAGAGTAATGGCAGTTAGCAAATTTATGCCGCTAATTTTTCTTTTCCTTTGTTTGGTCTAAGTTTTTTGGCGAGGTACTTGCCCAGTTTCATGGAGGGCTCTTCTACAGCCATATAATATCCCCACGAAAGTAGCACGCTAGCCGCAAGAATAATGAAGATAAGCACATTATAACTCATGGTATTGAACGTATAAACCAGAAACAAAAGTATGATGGGGTGTATGAGGTAAAGGCTATAAGATATTTTGCCCAAAAAGCTGAAGACAGCGTTGTTCATCAGTTTTTTGAGTCCGGGTATGTCCATAATACAAATAGATATGAGCAGTATGCCGCTTATGCCTATCATGTAGTCGCTAAATACATACAGCGGCGATTTGTTGTTGTAGTTTACCAGCCATACCATTATCCATTCGTAATTGTAGAAGAAGAAAATAGCTGCCAGCACCAGACCCAGTACCGCAGGGCTTAGCCGGGTATTTCTTATTTCGTTTCTGTGTTTAAACATTACGCCGCCTATCAGGAAGAACGGTACATAATACATGTTTTGAAAGTCGGGTATGTAGGTTGTGAAATGTAGATGGTTCAGAATTTTGAAGGCAATATTGAAGCCTACTATAAACAACAAATTACTTACGAAGTTTAATCGTTTGATGATGGTAAAAAAGAATGGAAGAATAATGGATACCTCTATTTCTATAATAATAGTCCAGAGCGTGGTGCCTACATTGTGCATATTACCTTGAAAAAAAAGTAGTTGTATGTATTCCGACGGGCTGATTCTTGATTCCCACATACCGCGTAGCCAGTCGCTCAAGCCTGTGGTAGTGCGGTCGCCCTTGTAGAAGTTGAGTAACAGTACTGAAATAGTGATAATGGTGAAATAGGGAATATACAGGCGGCACATACGTTTTATAATGTAGTTGCCATAGTCGGGCTTGGTGTCGGTATAGTGCGATATAGAGAGTACGAATCCGCTGAGAATAAAAAAGAGGATAACCGCCGCATGACCATTCCAGAGCACATGCAGTGGAGAAAACATGAGGAACTGGATAATGGGGTGAGCTGCATGCGCATCTCTTGAATTGAAAAAGGTACTGACGATAGGGAAAGCCAGAACACAGTGATGCACTAAAACGGTAAATGCGGCTATGCCCCGTAATGAATCTAACTCAGTAATTCTTCCTTTCATTAATATATACTTGAAAAAGCATAAAATTAGGCTTTTTAACTGTACATGCAAAAGTTAGGCATAGTTGGAATGTAAAGGGGCATAGGCCCTGTGGCATGCAATAGCACAGAGATGGCCGAAAGGAGCGTCAGGATTTGGGTTTGATTCAGGTATTGCACCAAAGTTCAATAATTAGATTATTTTTGCGTTATTAAAGCAACATTTTCGTAATGAGTCGGATTTATTTAGACAATGCAGCAACAACCGCGCTTGCTCCTGAGGTGCTGGAGGTTATGATGCCCTTCCTTACCGAGAAATTTGGTAATCCTTCATCTGTATACTCTTATGGCAGAGAAACCAAGATAGCTATTGAGCACGCACGCAAGACAGTGGCGCGTATACTGAATGCTAATCCCGGCGAAATATTTTTTACGTCTGGCGGAACAGAAAGCACCAATACAGCCATTACCGCTGCTGTGCGCGACTTGGGCTGTAAGCACATCATCACTTCGCCTTTAGAGCATCATGCTACTTTGCATACTGTAGAGCATATGGAGCATTTTGGGCTCGCAAAGGTGAGTTATGTGAAAGTAACCGAGAATGGGCACATTGATATGCAAGACCTCGAAGCGTTGCTTGCAGGTAGTAAAGATCGTTCGTTGGTAACGCTGATGCACGCCAACAACGAAATTGGTAATCTGCTGGATATTAAGGCAACGGGCGAGCTTTGCCGTAAGTACGACGCTATTTTTCATAGCGATACTGTACAGACTGTCGGCCATTATCCGTTCGATCTCAAGAATTTATACATACATTTCCTCAATGGAGCAGGACATAAGTTCAACGGGCCGAAGGGTGTGGGTATATTGTATGTAAATGAAAATGTGAAAATTAAGCCTTATTTGAATGGCGGATCGCAGGAACGCAATATGCGCGCAGGCACAGAAAACTTGTATGGCATAGTGGGTTTTGCAAAAGCGCTGGAAATAGCCACCCAGAATTTCGAGGCCGACAGCGCTTATATAAAAGGCTTGAAGCTATATATGGCTGATCGCCTGCTGGAAACGTTTCCCGGCCTGACGCTGAACGGGGATACGCGCGGTGAGAGCCTGTATACAGTGCTCAATGTATCGTTTCCTATGTCTGAGCGCACAGATATGTTGCTGTTCAATCTGGATATGGCGGGTATATGTGTTAGCGGCGGCAGCGCTTGCACTAGCGGCGCCAGCTCTTTGAGCCATGTGATAAAAGCCCTATACAAAGAAAAAGCAGCAAATATGGTTCCTATGCGTTTTTCGTTTTGCAAACACAATACAAAAGAAGAGATAGATATAGTAGTAGAGCGACTGAAAGAGCTGGTATAAAGTTGGCGCTACGACTTACTCAAACTAAAAAAGCATCCACCCGAGGGCAGATGCTTTTTTAATTTAACTATGAAGGGATTAATTGTAGGTCATTTGTTTTTCCTTGCTGCGCTTTACCTGGCTTACTAGTGAGTTGAACGCGAGGTCGAAAGATTCTTCGAATGTTTTACTCTGGTGTTTTACGAAGTACGAGTGTTTGGGTACGTGCACTTTTATTTCTGCAACTTTGTCTCTTATCTGTTGCGATTTATTGTCGAGCTTCAGATAAACTTCCGCATCTATTATCTTGTCATGAAATGTCTTCAGTTTAGCAATTTTAGCATTAACATGCTCTAACAATTTGCTGTCTGCATCGAAATGCACGGTTTGGATTTGCACATTCATAGTTTTGATTTTTTTGTTAGGAATAAATTCATCCTCTCGGATGATTTTGCTGGTGAATCTGTTTTAGTTTTTCGATATTGTTGTGGGTGTATATCTGCGTTGCCGCAAGGCTACTGTGTCCCAGCAGGTCTTTTATCGCCTGAATATTGGCTCCGTTGTTGAGTAAGTGTGTGGCAAACGTATGCCTGAGAACGTGGGGGCTTTTTTTCTTTAGCGATGTTGCCTGACCGAGGTAAGTAGTTACGGTACGGTAGACGTACATAGGGTATAACTTTTCTCCGGTGGGTAGTACGAGCAGGTGTTGGGCATCGTATTGGTCAAGTTTTTGTTTTTCGCACAAATAATCTCTTATCGCGTCGAGTAAAACACCATTAACGGGAATTAGCCGCTCTTTATTGCCTTTTCCCAAAATTCTTATCTGGTTCAGGCTCCATTCTATGTCGCTTACTTTTAGTTGCAATAACTCGTTGCGGCGTATGCCGGTATTGTATAGTATTTCGCAAATCAGCCTGTCGGTGAGCCCCTTAAAGCCGGGTTCAAATTGCAGCTCATTGAGCAGCTTTTCGGTTTCAGTTTCCTTAAGAAACACAGGCAACCTTTCGGGCAGCCGTTGTGCATGCAGCAATCGCACGGGGTTTTTGGTTACATGACCCAGTTTTAGCAAATATTTATAGTAAGCGTTAAGGCTAGATATTTTGCGGTTTATTGTTCGCGCCGCTTGTTTGGCGGTGCGCATATCAGCCAGCCATCCCCTGATGTGGAAATGGGTTATTGTATTAATGTCGGTTAAAGAAAACTCAGTAGCGAGGTAATCGCGAAATTGCAGGAGGTCTTGTTCGTATGCTGTAAGCGTAAGAGGAGCGTATCTGCGCTCAAATTTCAGGTAATGGATATAATCTGGAAGCCTCTCGTCGAACATAGTAAACCCGTTACTGTAAATATACGTAATTTACGGTAACGGGTACAAATTTATTTTGGCATAACACATAAGGCTGTGTTATCAAACTATTAATTAATCGTCGAGCAGGCCGGTAGCCATTTGTTGCTTGTAAACCGCTTTCAGAATTTCGGTTCTGCGCCTGATAGAAGGCTTGGTGAACGACTGACGGTCGCGAAGTTGGTTAAGGATACGGCTTTTCTCGTATTTCTTCTTATACTTCTTAAGCGCTTTGTCTATGTTTTCGCAATCTTTAGAATCTATTATCAGCATATTATATACCCCCTTTTGATCTTTGAGGACTGCAAAGGTATGTGTTTTTGTTATTTTAACAAATTTATTTACTGAGCGCCAAATTTTTTTCTACAGCCGCTGTTTTTCCTAGTGTTTGTCGCGTATAGCTTTTACTTCTGCGGGCGTTACTGCGCCGCCGCTATTGCCCAGGTTGCCATATACATAGGTTAGCACTGCCGCTACTTCGTCGTCGTTTAGTTGCTGTGCGGGCATCGTGCCTGTAAAAGTTTTGCCGTTTACGGTTATCTCGCCCGAGCTGCCTTTTATTACCTGCGATATTGTTTTTTCTTTATCGGCGAGGTAATCAGATTTTGCCAGCGGTGGGAATGCTCCGGGTACGCCTTCTCCATTGCCCTGATGGCAGGCAACGCAATTTTTTTTATAAATATCTTCGCCCGTGGGTTTAGCCGCTGCTACCGGCTCGCCGTCGGAGGGCTTACTTTTGTTATTAGCATCGCCGCAGGAAGCGAGCGTAAATAATAATACAGCTATTGTAGATGCGCAACGTAGTTTATTCATTATATTGTAGATGGTTGGTTTGGTAACAACGTTTTTATATAATGCAGGCCGCTTATTGGGCGGCCGTTTGCATTTGCAAACAAAATAAGTAAATTTATACAAATTTGGAAAGGAAAGTCCCTAATAATCGGTCAAATTGTTGGGGTGTGAGTAAGAATTGTTTAGATATCAACAGGCAAGTATTGAAACAAAGCATTTCCCGCAGGGGGTATTGGGTATTATTGGGCTTGTTAGCGGCTTTAGGCGCCTGCAAAGGCGGCAAGGAAAGCAATGCGCCTACGGCTACGCATCAACGGTTGTTTCCGGAGAAGGGGGCCATGATAGAGCTTACAGATCGACCGCCCCAACTGGAAACGCCGCTCAATATTTTTAAGCTGGATATTACGCCCAATGAGTATTTTTTCGTCAGGTGGCATTTGTCGCAATTAGTGACGAGGATAGATATAGATACCTTCCGGTTGAGGATAGGCGGAGCGGTAGACCACCCGCTTGAGCTGTCTATGAGCGACCTCAAGACAAAGTTTACGCCCGATTCCGTTGTGGCGCTGGCTATATGCAGCGGCAACTCCCGGAGCACATTCACCCCTCGGGTACCCGGCAGCCAGTGGAAGAACGGCGCTATGGGTAATGCGGTATGGAAGGGAGTAAAAGTTAAAGACCTACTGGCCATGGCTGGCGTGCAGAAAGGTGCAGTAGAGGTAACCTTCGGCGGTATGGATAAAGCTGCAATGCCCGGTGTAGCCGACTATGTGAAGAGCCTTAGTATAGACCATGCTATGGATGGCGATGTTATGATAGCTTATGAAATGAATGGTCAACCCATACCTATGCTTAACGGATATCCGCTGAAGCTGGTGGCCCCCGGCTGGTACGCCACTTATTGGGTGGGCGCGCTGAATGCAATTAATGTAGTGAAGGAAAAATATACCGGGTTCTGGATGGAGAAGGCCTACCTGGTTACTACCAATCCTGCTATTAATGAGCATCCTGATACGCTGAGTAAGAATATGACGCCTATTACGCGCATCAAGTTGCACTCCATATTTGTGGCTCCTGCAGCCGATACTGTGTTGCAAGCAGGCAAAGCTTGTATGGTGGAAGGGCTGGCATTTGACGATGGAACCGGAATAGAAAAGGTAGAGATCAGCGCCGATGGAGGTGCAACCTGGGTAATGGCGCAGCTTAGTAAATCGCTGGGTAAGTACTCATGGCAGCGCTGGAAATACGAATGGACCCCGGCAACCGCCGGAGCCTACACACTGCAAGTAAGGGCAACCGATAAAAATGGCAACACGCAACCTGTAGCCCAATGGAACAGAAGCGGATATGCCCGTCAGTTTATAGAGCGACTGACACTGAAAGTTGCGGCCGCTAAGTAGTAATTCAAGAAGGGGGAAATGAATGAAAAGCGAAGCGATAAAACACAAAATGCATGAATAAGAAAGTTGTTTTGGCGATATTGGTTATGGCGGCGGCAGTGAGCGCCAGTGCGCCGGGGTGCATGCCCGAGCCAACACTGGCGCCTGCAGAAAAGCAACCCGAACATACATTTGCCGTAAACGGTAGTGTTCGCGAGATGAATATTTATCCTGAAATGCCTGAGTTTCCGGAGCGTGAGGGGAAGTCGGATTTCGTTACCTACTGCGGTATTTGTCATACATTGAAATATATAAGCAATCAACCCGACTTTCCGGCTAAGGTATGGGAGGCCGAGGTAACTAAGATGGTGGTGAAATATCATGCGCCCGTAGACTCGGCGCATGCAAAAAAAATTGTCGATTATCTTGTTGCTATCAAAGGCAAGTAACTGCTGCGTTATTTGCGCGTTAATCAGGTGTTTTTTTGCATAAGCCTAATGCACTGTACCTTATGTTTATCTTTTTTGAAAAATGCAATCATGCCGGATGTAACTAATTTGCGGGCAATAATAGTGGATGACGAGCTCAACGCAATAGCGAATCTCAAAAAATTGCTTGCGTCGTATTGTCGGCATATTGAAGTTATTGATACGGCTACTGGCGCCGACTCAGCGGCAATACTCGTAAACGAATTGAAGCCGGATGTTTTGTTTCTGGATATATCAATGCCTAAAAAAAATGGTTTTGAATTGCTGAATATGTTGCGGTTTATGCCGCTTATAGTTTTTGTAACAGCTCACGAAAAATATGCGCTGAATGCCATAAAAGCATCGGCAGTAGATTTTTTGCTGAAGCCTGTAGACGTAAACGAACTGATAAAGGTAGAGGAGAAGCTATTGCGTATTCAGGCTATGCGCAATACGGGATTTCATGAAAACTATAGTTCGGTGGTGGGCAATCTGGTAAGCATGTTGCAGCATCCGGGAGCTATTAGAAATATAACACTGCCCGATAACGATGGGTATAAAATTGTGAGTATAGACGATGTGCTGTACTTGGAAGGTGAAAACAATTACACTTCCGTATATCTGCACAATCAGCAGAAGGTAGTGCTTTCTAAAACACTCAAAGAATATGAGTACCTCGTAAGCGAATCCGGATTTGTGCGCATACACAAGTCGAGTATCGTAAACCTGAGGCACCTGCGCAAGATAACTGTGGACGACGAGATACAGGTGATAATGGATGATGACCGAGTATTGGCAGTGTCGAGGCGCCGCGCTCCGGAGCTCATGGAAAAGGCAAAGCAATATACGCGGTAATATGAGGTTTGTCAGCAACATACGGATAGCATTAATGGCATTGTGCAGCATCTTTTGCTGTTATGTTGCTGTAGCCCAAGAAACCACACTCCGGCATTTTGGTGTAAACGATGGCTTGCCCAGCGCCACTATTTATACGCTTATACAAGACAAACAGGGTTTTTTGTGGTTTGGCACCCCTGATGGGGTTTCCCGGTTCGATGGTGAAAAGTTTACTAATTACACACTTTACGATGGTCTGGGCGAAAACGAGATATTGAGGATCGCCCAAGACTCAAAGGGCAGAATATGGTTTTTGGGTATCACCGGCGCGCTGTCGTATTACCTCAACGGAAAGTTTCATAACCCCGGCAACGATAGTGTTTTGGCTAAACTCCCGCACCGTAGTTCGCTGCATTATTTTTACGAAGACAGCAAACATAATCTATGGTTTACCTCCCTCGCGGGTTATCTCAAGATGGATACGAGCGGCAATTTTAGTTATATAAATGGGGTGGAAGCAAAAACGGAGTCATTTGGCGGAATAGTGTATGAAAATGCACAGAAGCAAATAAAGTTTATGACTTACTTCAACAGCAGCTTTACTCATTTAGGCGACTCCTGTGTGCTGTATGTTTCCGATAAAGGTATTTTTAAATTGTGCGATACAGCTTCAGAGCGGCAATTTCCAAGTTTATTTCAAGCATCAAAGTCTACAAATAGCTATTGCGTCAGTAAGGCTGATTTGTATTTCTTATATTATGACAATAACGGTGGGCTCTGGCTCGCTACCGGTGGCAAGGGAGTATTTTACTACGATTATTTTAATTCGGCAAAGCCACCAGTTCAATACCTCGATGGAGAGGCAACATCAGGAGTGGTTAGAGATCACGAAGGCAACACTTGGATAAGTACCCTAAATAATGGTATTTATATGATGGAGTCGTGGAAGGGGATTTCTAAACAGTATAACCGCGAAAATAGCATTGTAGACAATTTTGTTTATTCTGTTGCAAAAGATAAAGATGGAGTAGTGTACGCTGGTATGAATGCGGGTAAAGTGGTTGTAATAGATAGTAACGGGGCGAGGCTGTATTGGAAAAGCTCAATGGGAAGCTTATATAACCGCGTTGTGAAAATACTGGCAAGGGGAGGCGATTTGTTTTTTGGCACTGACATTGGGCTGGAAATCTATCATAAATCCATAAATAAGTCTGATTATGTAATTTATGAATCTTCCGTTGATTCGCAATTAAAACGGCAATTTGCGCTAAAAGACATGAGCTTTTACAAGCGGGGTATTGCCATGACAATGAGCTATCAGGTAGCGCAAGATAGCACAGTGTTTGATAATGCGGAGACGCCTAAGAAACTGATAGCGCTGGATTATGATTACGTGCGTAAGTATGCAATTTTTGCTAATAAAAAGCAAGAGTTGTGGTATAGTACAGCCAAAGGGGTATTTGTTTACAATGATCATAAGTCGCGGCAGGAAACAAAGGTAAGCGCCTATACCACCGAGAAAATAAGCAGTATTGGTGAAACAAGCGATAGCACAATGATATTTGCCACCTATGGCCAGGGGGTATTGTTTTTCAAAAATGGGGCAATAACCTGCAAGCTTACGCAAGAAAACGGATTGTCGAGTAATATATGCAAGCGCGTCTACGTGAATGGCGCCAATGTCTATATTGCTACTGCCTTTGGTGTAACGCGTTGTTTGTTTGAGCATGGCAAAATTAGCGCACTGAAAGTTTATACTACGGCCAACGGGCTGGCATCGAATGCAGTGAATGATGTTTATGCCGATGATAGCGAGATTTGCGTGGCAACATCGCGAGGACTTACTATTCTCAATGCACGGGCAGCAAACAGTATTGCGGTAGCTCCGGCGCTGTACATTACTGATATTAGCTGCAATAGTAAATCGCTGTCGCCAGATAGCGGCAGCGCATTGACGTACGACCGTAATTCGCTGCACTTCAATTTTATAGCTATTGCTTACCGGGCTGCAAACAGCGTACATTACCAATACCGGCTAAATGACGACCAGCCTTGGTTGGAGACGCAGAATACAGCTGTAGACTTCCCGTATTTGCCGCCGGGCAATTACAGATTTCAGGTAAGGGCCCGTATACTCGACGGCCCATGGTGTTTGCCTGTTGGTTATAGTTTTACTATACTAACGCCTTTCTGGAAAACCATTTGGTTTGCTGCATTTTGTGTGGTGGGTTTGCTGGTAGTAGTGGTGTCGGCGCTACGCTATCGTAACAAAGTAGTGAACAGGAAGCGCAATGATGAGTTGAAGTTGAAGGATCAGATTATTAATCTGGAGCAACAGGCGTTGCAAACCATGATGAATCCTCACTTTATTTTCAACGTGATGAACTCTATTCAGCATTCTATAAACAACAGCGACAAGCACGAAGCCAATTTATACCTCTCCAATTTTGCAAGACTTATACGCATGAATCTCGATATTTCGTCTAAACGATATATACCTATAGACGAGGAAGTTGCGTATCTGCAATTGTATCTTACTATGGAGAGTTTCAGGTTCGGTGATCGGCTTACATTTGATATTGATGTGAGCGACGAAATAGACGGCGACGAAACCCTGATACCAGTTATGTTGCTGCAGCCGTTTATAGAAAACGCTATCTGGCACGGCATATTGCCTATGAGCGAATCTGGGCATGTGCAGGTGACCATTGAGAAAAGCGGTGAAGACATGCTGAAGGTAACCATTATAGATAATGGTATAGGTATGAAGCGATCGAAAGAAGGCGCAGATGTGAATATAAAATCGCACATAAGCAAGGGCATGAAGATGACCGAGCAACGGCTGGATCTGATAGGCAAAATGTCGGGTCAGGCATTGTCGTTGAAGATTGGCGATGCATACCCTGATAGGGTAAATAAGGGTGCGCGCGTAGAGTTGTGGTTACCTGCTCACCTTGTTTAACAAGCCATTTACCGTTCCCTCAATAAAATATACCGTTCCCTCAATACTTAGGGTTGATTCAAAGGCAAATTTGTGTCTTTGCGGCAACTGACTTTTTTGTCTGGGTAATAGGTCTTGAATCCGCCGTCAAAGATGATGCCCAACCGCCGGCAAAAAGCAGAATAGCGAAAAGTAAAATTCAAAACCGTCGAAAACAGCCGGGTATCCGATAGTGGGCTGGCTTTTATAATTACTGTGAGTAAGCAAACAGGACTAAAGGTACTGGTAAGGTGGTCTGTTAATAAGTTGGAGCGGCTAAGGACCCAAATCCGTATAGCGCTTATCAATAACAGAATAAAAAGAATTAACCGGCGTGGGCGTTAAAGCCACCGTCGAGATTGGACGTTACTGTAGTTGAGCGCCTTTAATTAGCGTTTATCTAACCGAAATTTAGCTTTTTAGCTTACGTTCTGTTTACTATAAAACCTTACATTTACAACTTAAATACTGTTTGTGAAAGCTATTATACCAGTAGCCGGCGCCGGTACTAAGTTGCGTCCGCTTACTTACACCCAGCCAAAGGCATTGATTCCAATTGCAGGCAAAACCATTCTCGGGGTTATTGTAGATCAATTGTTGGAGGCCGGTGTTACAGAGTTTGTATTTGTGATAGGGTATCTGGGCGAGAAAATTCAGCGGTATATAGATAAGACGTATCCACACCTGACGCATACCTTTGTAACCCAGAACGATAGGCGCGGTACAGCCCATGCAATATGGCTGACGCGGGAAGCCGCCATAGGCGACGAAGTAATGATAGTGCTGGGCGATACGGTGTGCGATTACAATGTAGCAGAAATAATAAGCAGTAAAGTGTCGCAGATAGGTGTGCGCAAAGTTGATGATCCACGTAGTTTTGGTGTAGCCGAGCTGAATGACAAAGATATGGTGATGAGGATGGTGGAAAAACCGCTAATCCCCAAATCGAACATGGCTATGGTGGGCATATACTATATCAAGGAGTCGGAAGCGATGTATGCGGCGCTCGAAAAAAACCTGAATGGTAAGGCAGATGAAAACGGCGAATACCATTTTACCAATGCGCTGCAGCACATGATAGATGATGGAATAAATATACATGCATTTCGTGTCAACAATTGGTTCGACTGCGGTAAGAAGGAGACGCTGTTATCTACCAATGCCACCTTACTGAAGCAGATGGAAGACGAGCATCCGGAACGAGCGGTGCAGGAATACGATACTACTGTGATTATTCATCCCGTAAATATTGCAGAAGGCTGTGTTATCAGGCACTGCATAATTGGTCCTAATGTGAGTATAGGCGAGCACACTAAAATAGAGTCGTCTATAATCAAGGATTCCATAATAGGGTCGTATGCCGAATTGCAGCAGGTAGTGCTCAATTCATCTATTATTGGCAACGACGCATATGTGCGCGGATTGAGCCAAAGCCTGAACATAGGCGACAATACAGAGATCGATTTGGGATAATTTGTGCCGGGTGTGCAGCCCTCAATGCATTGTCGTTCAATTTAAAACAGTCTTGAAAAATAGATTTTGTAACTTCGCGCGCCAAATATAAAAGGAGCGGGTTCACACATGAAGATGGTTAGCGTATATCTGATAACCTATAAACATGAGCAATTTATTGGCCAGGCTATTGAAAGTATAGTCAATCAGCAAGTAAATTTTGATTTTGAGTTGGTTATTGGCGAGGACATGAGTCCGGATAATACTCGTAAAATCTGCGAGGATTATGCCGCCCGTTACCCGCACATCATTAATTTGTTGCCTTCCGACAAGCGGTATGGCGTGCTGGAAAACGACCTCAGGATACATGCCGCCTGCCATGGCAAGTACATAGCCTTTTGCGAGGGCGACGATTATTGGTTGGACCCTTACAAGCTGCAAAAGCAGTTTGATTTTATGGAGGCCAATCCCGATTTTACCTTGTGTTTTTCTGATGTGCAAATTATTGATGAGATGGGTAATTGTTTTGAAAACAAATATCCGCGCAAGGGCGGCGATGTATATACTATAGAGGATATCATTCAAACTGAGCGCAACATAATGCCTACGCCTACGCTGTTTTTCAGAAATATACTTCCTCGTCCGTTACCGCCTGTGTATACCAATATTAAGAGCGGCGATATTTGCATTCAATTGTTATTGGCAGACAAAGGCAAGGTGAAATACTTTGCTGAGGATATGGCCGTGTACCGCAACCATTCGGGAGGTATTTCTAAATCGCCGGAATATATACGTATCGGCGATTCGCAACTATTCCGGTTGTATAAAGAAATCAACGAGTATTTTAATTTCAAATACGCAAAGCAAATCAGACGCAGATTGCTGGAGATGTCGAAGGTGAAACTGATACATCATGCGTCGGGGCTAAAGGGTATGGCGAGGTTCAGGCATTATTTAAAGCAGTTTCCTGATTATATTAAGTACTCAGAGAAGGTAAATGTAAAAGAGGCAGCCTATTATCACATGGTATTGTTTATGCCATGGGCGCTGAAAATGTTTAAGAAATAATTGGGTAGCACCCGGGATATTACAAAAGGAAAAAACACAACAAAAGGCGTGAAAGTATTAGTAATTACCAGTAACTACCCGCGGAAGAACGCGCTGAACAATGGTGTGTTTATACATCAGCAGGTAAAGGCATTGCAGCAGTTGGGCGTAGATTGTCATGTACTCACTTATCACAACTGGTATCCGCCGTTTGGGTTGCATAAATATCATCAGTATTGGCGCGATGGCTACGATGCGCACAGCGTTTATTTTGAGGAATATGAAGGTGTGAAAATATATGCAGTGCCTATGTTTGTGCGTATGCCCAGTCGTTTTTTCAAAGAGGGCTATTTAGACAGGGCGGTGCGGTCGTTGTTGCGCTTTGTGAAAAAAACGCCTGCCTTGCACAATGCCGACTGGCTGTACGCGCACTTTCTTACCGACAACGCCTATATAGCGAGTAGAGTAAAAGACCAACTAAATCTTAAAATTGCCGCCATAGCGCGCGGCGACGATGTGCATGCCTGGCCAGAGCAAAACCCGGCGCTACAGGCGCATTTTCCGCTGGTGTTTGAAAAAGTGGATCTGCTTATGGCCAATAGCCGCAATTTGGGCAACGACGCCCAAAAGTGGATGGAGCCTGGCAAGGAACGGAATGTAGAGGTAGTGTACAATGGTATAGAACATAGCAGGTTTAGGCCGGTGAATGGCAATGATGAGCGGCGTGAAATACGGAGCCAGTTTAAAATGGCCGAGAATATGAAGTACCTGACTTGCGTGGCTACTCCTATAGTTTTGAAGGGATGGGTGGAATTGCTGGAGGCGGTAAAATTACTGGGCGGTGATTTTGGCGGCTGGCAGTTGCTTATGGTGGCGCCACGCCGGCTGGGACCCGATGCGCTGGACCTCGAAGAAATGGGTAAGCAGATGGGTATCTCAGACCGGCTATATTATATGGGTAGTTTGTCGCCCGACGAGCTGGCTCGCCTATTGCGGGCATCCGATGCATTTGTGTTGTCGAGTTATAATGAAGGTATGGCCAATTCGCTGCTCGAGGCAATGGCCAGCGGGTTGCCATGTATAGCCACCGAAGTGGGCGGGCACAACGAAGTGATAGCGCATGGCGTCGACGGACTACTGGTGCAGCCCAAAACTATTACTGAACTGGCCGCCGCAATAAAAACAATAGTTAGCGACGGAGACCTTCGCAAACAACTGGGCGAAAATGCAAGAAATCGAATGATTACATTCGGCGATTACAGGCAAAACAGCGCTAAGCTAAAGGCGTTGCTGGAGCAATATAGCAAATAGCAGGCGTTAGGAACTGGTATTGTGTTGCTTACTGCGATGAAATACTGAGCAAATAACTGTAATTGCAATTGTTAATGAAGTGGTATGCCGCAGACCCGATGAAGAAGGAAAAACGCGTAAAAAATACAATGCATAACCAGGCTGCTATATGCAATTACTTTTTATTGTACGTGGATTAACAAGGCATTAATTGCGCGGCAAAACGGCGCAAAATGCACATTCAGTATGAACAATATATTAGATTCTGCGGTTTTTTGCCTGTTGGCTATTGTTTTTGAAAATAATTACCTATTTTTATAAAATATATACGCAATGGTTATGGGTTTAGCCCGTAATCGTTGTGTTTATTGTTGTGGTTCTTTGCATTCAGTTAACGTTTAAAAACAAAATTATGAATCAAATTCTCCTCTCACCAACTGCTTTGAAACAAGCGCGAAGTAAAAAAAATGAAAACACGTATCACCGATTGAGCAGGTATCTTATTTGGTGTGCATTATTAATTGCCATCCCCAATTTAGCTTTAGCCATTTCTGCTATAACTGGTAGCAACAGAGTTTGTCAGGGCTTGACGACTACACTAGCAGACGCTACTATTGGCGGATCATGGAGCAGCAGTAACCCAGCGGTTGCAACAATCGGGTCGGGTACAGGCGTTGTTACGGGAATTACTGTAGGTACTGCAGTAATCACCTACACAGCAACCTCGGGTTTCGCAACATTGGCAATTACTGTCAATCCGCTTCCTTCGCCTATATCTGGTACGCCGGTTGTATGCGTAGGTTCTACAACAACATTAACTAATACAGGCGGTGGCACCTGGGCAAGCAGTCCTACTACAGTAGCTACTATTGGCGCCACCAGCGGCGTAATGACCGGCGTTGCAGCAGGAAGCGCTACCATTACCTATACATTGACAACAGGTTGTAAGGCCTATGTTACGGCCACGATCAATCCACTACCGGGAGCAATAACCGGTACCGCGGTAGTATGTGCTGGCCTATCTTCAACGCTCTCTTCTACAACATCGGGCGGCACATGGAGCAGCAGCAATACAGCTATTGCTACAGTAGGCGCCACATCTGGAGTACTTACCGGCGTTTCTGCGGGTAATGCAACAATAACATATACGCTTGGCACTGGTTGCCGCGTAATTAAAACAGCAACAGTTAATGCATTGCCAGCGGCAATAGGCGGAACTACTGCAGTGTGCGTGGGTAAAACAACTACACTGACAGACGCTACCGCAGGCGGAACCTGGACCAGCGGCAATACAGCAATAGCTACAGTTATTTTTTCGTCGGGCATAGTTACAGGCATTAGCGCAGGCACTGCAACCATCACTTACCGATTGGCAACAGGATGTATTAATACAGTTGATGTTACCGTTAACCCATTACCAATGCCCATAGCTGGCGTTACTCCTGTTTGTGCGGGACTGTCTACAACGCTGTCCGGTTCTGGAGGCGGCGTATGGAGCAGCGGCAACACAGCTATAGTAACTATAGGCTCAACAACAGGCGTTGCCACAGGCGTAAGCGCGGGCTCGGCTAATATTACTTATACTTTGGTTACAGGTTGCAGAACAACAACAGTTATGGCGGTTCGTCCTTTGCCCGCGGTGATAGGCGGACCAACAACGGTATGTACAGGATCGATAGCTACACTTACAGACGCTACACTTGGCGGCGTGTGGAGCAGCGGATCTACAGGCGTTGCTACAGTTGGTTCTACAGGTCGTGTTACCGGCGTTAGTTCAGGGTCTGTAAATATAACCTACACCTTAAGCACCGGTTGTTTGCGGGTTCAGGCAATGACAGTAAATCCGACGCCAGCAGCAATTACGGGCGGCACTACAATTTGTCCCGCCACAAGCACAACGCTGAGCGATGCTACAGGCGGCGGAGTATGGATTAGTAATAGGCCTGCTACCGCAACAGTAGGTTCTACATCTGGTACGGTGACCGGCGTAGTAGCCGGTACTGCAACTATTTCTTACCAGTTGCCTACAGGTTGCGCATCTACGTCTTTGATTATTGTTAACCCATTGCCTGCAGCTGTTACCGGTACTGCTTCGGTTTGTGTAGCCGGCGTAACTACGCTTGTAGGCACAGGCGGCGGCACCTGGACCAGCGGAGGTACAGGCACAGCGACGGTAGATACATTTACCGGCGTAGTAACAGGAGTATCTGCGGGTACAACAACAATAACCTATATTTTGGGTACGGGTTGTACCACTACCAAACTGGTAACAGTTAATCCATTACCAGCCGCTATCAGCGGATCGAGCACAGTGTGCGCAACGCTCACCACACCGCTCACTGATGCAGATGCTGGCGGTACCTGGTTCAGTAATTCAACAGGCGTTGCCAATGTAGGAATTACATCAGGTATTCTTACCGGTTATACAGCAGGTTATGCTACAGTAACCTATAAGTTAGGTACCGGATGTACTGCAACACTCAACGTTACTGTAAATCCGCTACCTGCAACAATCATAGGCATACCTAAAGTGTGTGTTGGTTCTACCACTGTGTATGCCAACTCTACAACCGGCGGCACCTGGACGAGCAGCAACACTGCAGTTGCTACGATAGGCGTGAGTACCGGAATTATTTCGGGTATTTCTGCTGGTACATCTGTAATAACTTATACGCTTAGCACAGGTTGTTTGGCGGTGCGCGCGGTTACCGTTAATCCATTGCCAGCTACAATAAGCGGAGCTTCTGCAATATGTCAGGGCCTTAGCACAACTTTTACCGATGCCATCACTGGCGGCACCTGGGCAAGCACCAATGTGGGTATTGCCAATGTGGGTGTAAACTCAGGCTTGGTGTATGGCACAGCGCCTGGTACAGCCACCATTACCTACAGATTAAATACAGGATGTACAACAACAAAGAGCATCACTGTTAATCCATTACCTTCTACAATTACCGGTACCGCATTCGTTTGTCTTGGTCTCACAACCACGCTTACAGATGGCGGCGGCGGTACCTGGACCAGCGGCAATCCTGCAGTGGCAACTATAGGTATTAGCTCGGGTCTTGTAACAGGCGTGTCGGCAGGCACCTCAATAGTTACTTACATGTTGAGTACCGGATGTATCACCAACCGTACTGTAACAGTAAAACCCTTGCCAAATCCAATAGCGGGAACTCCGAATGTTTGCGTTGGATTGACAACAAACCTTACCGATGCAGGCGGCGGATTCTGGAGCACCAGCAATCCTGCTATTGCTACATTTATCACTGGCCCTGGTCAGATAACGGGTATGACCGCAGGTACGGTAACTGTTACCTACCGTTTGGGTACAAGTTGCCTTACTACATCATCTTTTACGGTTAATCCTCTGCCGTCATCAATCAGCGGACCAATATCATCGTGCGTAGGCACACCAGCAACCCTGACTAATACAGGCGGCGGCACATGGGCAAGCAGCAGTACGGCAATAGCTACTATTGGGTCATCTACAGGTATCATTACCGGAGTTGTTCCGGGCAACGTAACGGTAACCTATACATTGCCAACAGGCTGTATCACTACAAGACCAATGCTTATTAATCCGTTACCGGCAGCGATAGTAGGCACGCCTACGTTGTGTCTGGGTTCTAACCGCACCTTTACCAATACCGTAATAGGCGGTACATGGAGTACCAGCGGTTCTGTAGCTACCGTGGGCTCATCAACAGGTCTTGTAACAGCTGTAAGCACCGGTGTTGCTACCATTACGTATGGATTGAGCACAGGTTGCGTATCGCTGTATACGGTTACAGTATTGCCACTGCCTGCAGCTATTACTGGTACAACCACTGCCTGTGTAACAACAACTACCACTTTGAGCAATAGTACCGGCGGCGGCTACTGGAGCAGCAGTAATACTGCGATTGCGACTGTAGGATCTGCAACAGGCGTTGTAACTATGGTAAGGGCAGGTACAGCAACAATATCTTATACAATAGGCACCGGATGTGCAAGCACAATAACAGTAGGTTCTATACCTCCTGCTATCAGCGGCGTAACCAGTATTTGTACCGGTACATCAACAACGCTTACCAATACTGGCGGCGGCACATGGTTGAGTAGTAATGGAGCTGTGGCGCCAATAGGCAGCACCACAGGTATTGTTACCGGTCGTTTTGCAGGTTCTGCAACTATATTCTACATATTGCCCGGCGGCTGTACAGCATCTACTATCGTGAATGTGGTGAGCACAGTACCGGCGATTACAGGCAACAACACTATATGCGGCGAACAAACAACATTGCTGATAGATCCTGCAGTAGGCGGTACATGGAGCAGTAGCGACGTATCGTTGGCAACCGTAGGCTCGTCCACCGGTTTAGTAACCGGCGTTGGCGGCGGTATGGTGACCATAACCTATTCATTAGGCACAGGTTGTTACACCACTAAAACAATGTCGGCATATGCGTTCGCGCTTATTACCGGACCAACAAGTTTGTGTAACCAACAGTCTGTAACACTTACAGATAGGGTGACAGGCGGTATATGGACCAGCTACAATACTACTATTGCAACCGTAGGCTCTACAACAGGCGTTGTGTTTGGCGTAACCGGCGGTTATGTGCCTATTACTTATACTTTAGGCGTTTGTCGCGATATCAGACCAATGATGGTTAATCCTTTGTCAGACATTACAGGTCCATCTACAGTATGCGTTGGGCAGGCAATAAAACTAGTAGAGGTCGGTGCTGGTACCTGGATAAGTAGCGCTCCGGCGGCGGGTTCTATTGAATATTATACAGGACTTGTGTCGGGCATAAGCGCAGGCACTACGGTTATTACCTATACTTTGAGTACCGGTTGCCGCACAACGAAAACGGTAACAGTATACCCACTGTCTGTAACAACCGGACCTAACAATGTATGCGTAAGCCAAATGATAACACTTGCTAACATTACCCCTGGCACAGGCACCTGGACCAGCGGCAACATGACGATCGCTACAATAGGTAGCGGCGATGGTGTTGTAACAGGCGTATCGGGTGGAACAGCAAACATATCTTATACTACAAACACAGGGTGCAGAACAACCTACCTTGTTTATGTAAATCCGCTATCGCCGATAGTCGGGCCGTCGAGTGTTTGTGTTGGGCAATCCATAACGTTGACTGACGCCGTTGGCGGCGGATCTTGGAGTAGTCCGAGCGGCGTAGGCATTGCTACAGTCGATTCAGCAACCAGTTTCATAACGGGTATAGCTGCGGGCACATCAATTATTACCTATACGCTACCTACAGGTTGTATTACCAGCAAATCAATTACTATCAACCCGCTTACACCTACAGTTGTGCCAAGCGGCGATTGCGTAGGACAGACAATAACACTTACCAACCCAACAGCAGGCGGTACCTGGAGTAGCGGAAACCCAACGATAGGTATTATTGGTTCTACCACGGGCGTAGTAACCGGTATTTCTGGCGGTGTGGCTATCATATCCTATACAACCGGCACCGGTTGCCTCACAACAGCATTGGTAGCTGTTAATCCAAGGTCGGAAATTACAGGGCCGGGTAGTGTGTGTGTCGCGCAATCGATAACACTATCAAACCCGATTGGCGGCGGTACCTGGAGTACTCCAAGCGGATTAGGTATTGCAACAATCGACTCGGCCAGCAGTTTGCTTACTGGCCTGGTGAGCGGTTTTGATACCGTTTATTATACATTGCCTTCAGGCTGTATCTCTACTAAAACGGTTGTTGTAAATCCGTCTACTCCGATAGTTGTGCCAGGTAGCACATGCGTTGGACAGACAGTTACACTGACCAACCCTACCCCTGGTGGAACCTGGAGCAGCGGCAACCCAACAATTGGTAATGTAGGCGTATCTACAGGTATTGTAACGGGCGTATCAGGCGGAACAGCAAATATTTCCTATACAATTACCAGCACAGGATGTCGTACAACGGCCGGAATACTAGTAAACAATCTTGGCCCGATTACAGGCTTGTCGCAAGTATGCGCCGGACAGGCAATTACGTTAAGCTGCGGCGTAGGCGGCGGCAGGTGGACGAGCAGTTCTACTGGCATAGCAACGGTCGGAGCAACCACAGGGTCTGTTCGCGGAGTATCGGCAGGATCTCCTGTTATTTCATACACGTTGCCTACTGGCTGTATGTCTGTAAAAACGCTTACAGTTAATCCATTGTCTGCAATCACTGGTCCTACCAGCGTATGTTCAGGTCTTACAATTACATTGGCAAACTCAACACCAGGCGGCACATGGAGCAGCTCTAACCCAACAATTGCGAGCATCAATCCAACCACTGGTTTAGTAACTGGCGCACTTAACGGATCTACTAACATCACTTATACATTAGGTACAGGTTGTAAAGCTTCATCATCAGTATTGGTGCCATTCTGCAGAGCAGCAAACGGAACGCGTACTGTATGCGAAGGATCGACAATTGTGCTTACTGAAGATGTACCTGGCGGTAAATGGTACACAACCGACAACGCTATAGTGGCTGTAAATGAAGAAACCGGTGTAGCATTAGGAATTGCTCCTGGTAAGGCGACTATTTACTACACTGTGCCAACGACAACTGGCTTTGAAAACTATTCAACTCAGATCATCGTATCGGCTCCAATAGCTCCAGCCTTTATTGCGGCAAATCCTGGCGCTAATATTACGGAAGGACAAACAGTGACACTTACTGCAAAACAAGCTAACGTAACTGCGGGCGCGACTTACCAATGGGTGGTAAACGGCGCAGCAGTAACAGGCGCCAATAGTGCAACATACACTACAAGCGAGTTGAACAACAACGATGTTGTAAGTTGCGAAATTGTAAGTCCTTGCGGAGAAGTAGCTACTGTCAACGCGGTGACATTTGCTGTAAGTAGCAAGATTGCTACTGCGAAGGCTGAGTTTGCACTGATGCCTAACCCTAACAATGGTACATTTACACTGAAAGGTAAACTTGGTACTATGACCGACGAAAACCTGGCAATAGAAGTGGCCGACATGCTGGGCAGAACAGTGTATACAGGAGTAGTAACAGCACATAACGGCGTTGTAAATGAGCGCGTTTCATTGAACACATCGCTTCCGGCAGGCGCGTATTTGTTGAACGTTCGTTCAGCAAACGAGCGCACTACTGTTAGATTTGTGATAGAGCAATAATTCAGGTATTGCTAAATTGTTTAACGGGCCGGAACAGTTGTTTCGGCCCGTTATGTATTGTGCAACGTTGGCTTTCGAAAACTTGCATTTTTATGACCTTGCTCATAATTTTTAGCTGGATTAACAAGTACCTTTGAGCATTCAATGAAATCAATCTGATAGAGTAATCCCTGAAATTGAAAAAGCTGATTGCCATAATAGCCGTATTGGGCATTTTGTTACACACCTTTAATCAGGTGGTAATAGTGGCGCAGTTTTATGCCAATCAGGATTATATTGCAAAGAACCTTTGTGAAAACCGTGCACGGCCTGAAAAGAAATGCTGCGGTAAGTGCTACTTGGGTAAGCAACTGAATAAGGCAGACGACAGCAAGGGAAACCGCAATACAGCATCGAAATTGGTTTTGGAAGAAGTAACGAGTTTTGTATTACCTCAACTTATCACTTTGTCGTTTATTCCTGTTTCGGAAATCAAGTCTTTATTATTTAATAAAGAATCCTCCATCCTCAATCGTCCTCCCGGAGCTATTTTCCACCCGCCGGCATGCTAGTAGTTACTGTTTACAGTCAATGCGTAAAAGCCTTAAATCCCATGCGGGTATGTGTAGGGCTTTGTATGCTATTTACAGTCATTATTTAGCGGAAGTTGGGTTATGAAGTATTTTTTATTGCCGTTAGCCCTGTTTATGGGCAGCGTTGCGAGCGCTTGCGATTTGTGCGGCTGCTCGGCAAGCAATCAGTTTTTGGGTATATTGCCCGGGCAACAATGGAATTTTGTTGGCGTTCAGTATCAGTACAATGCCTTTACCGGGCTTTTTCCATCGCCGTTTGAAAACAGACCAAAGGTCCATTCTACAAGTATTTACCAAACCATGCAGGTATGGGGGAGGTATGCTTTGGGGAAACACTATCAGGTATTTGCATTTGTACCCTATCAATACAATGAGCACAAGCAGGATAGCGCGAATGTGACACGGTCGGGCATTGGCGACATTACGCTAATGGTGAACAGGACTGCTCTGGATAAACAAACAGGCGACTGGCAACAACTGCTCTATGCAGGCGTAGGTATAAAGCTGCCTACCGGTAAACACGACGGAATGAGCGTGACTGATAAGAGCGGACTGCCCAATATGCAGCCGGGTACCGGATCGGTTGATTTCATGGCAAATGCCAATTATACCCTACGCCGCGGTAAGTACGGTATAAACGCAGACGGCGCATATACATTTACAACCCCCAATAAAGACGACTATAAATATGGCAACAAAGCAAGCGCTGGCCTGACCGGCTTTTATACAAAAGTATGGTCCAGTTTTACCTTGATGCCACAGTTGGGTATTAGGTATGAATATGCACTGCACGACTACGACAACTATACGCGCAAATGGCTCAATGAGCAAAGCGGCGGGTATATGTGTTTTATGTCGGTAGGGGCGCAGGCCTACTACAAGCAGTTGGGTTTTAAAGCTGTTTGGCAGGCGCCTGTTAGCCAGCGCTACAGCGCAGGTAATGTTACCGCCGGACATAAAGCAGAAGCCGGTATTTTTCTTTTATTTTAAAACAACTTTCATGAAATATTTAATAGTTCTCGCAATAATGTGCGCGAGTTTGTGCGCCTGCCAGAAAAAAGACAACACAACGCCCGATGCGGCAAATGTTACTTTTACAATAACATCGCCGACTGCAGGTCAGGTATATCGCAGTGGCGATAGTGTAAGAGTTAAGGCAACAATTGTATACCCTAGCGAGCTGCATGGATACGAAATACGGGTATCGGACTCCGCGACGAATACGGTGGTTTATGATGCGGCAGTACATGGCCATGCCGACAGGTTTGACGTGGATAATGCATGGGCAATAGGCGGAGCCAATGCAATGACGTTGAAACTGGAACTTATAGCTACGATAGACCATGATGGTACAACCGCGGGTAAGAAAATGAATTTTCAGTATGCACCATAGTAGGGTATAATATTTGCGATAGCCTATAACCGGTGGTTACTGATTTTTGTATTCGGCTTAGTCCTTAACTTTACTACGCATATATAAGATGTGTGTAGCGCAATACCTTAGCGCGCCCGATGAGGCGAAAATTAAAAGTGAAATAGATTGAAACACAGCTAAAAAACAAAAAAACAAAAAGATATGAAAATGAAATTGATGGCCCTGTCGTTGGCATTAATGGGCATAATAGCGTCGTGTACAAAAGACAAGGAAAATGATACGCCCACTGGTAATGGCGTTGTGAAACTGGAGTTTTTCAATAATGTAGGATCAAGTATTTTGAATCTGGATAATCAATGGTATCTGAACGAGCATGGCGATTCGTTCAAGGTATCGAAGCTCAACTACTATATCAGCAACATTAAGCTGAATGCTACCTACAATCCTTATACTGAAACAGAGAGTTATCATTTGGTCCAGCAAAGCGATGCATCATCGAGGGCTTTTGACTTGGCTACTGTGCCCGCAGGTACGTATACAGGTTTAACATTTACCATAGGTGTGGATAGTTTACGCAATGTGTCGGGGGCGCAAACTGGCGCTCTCGATCCTACAAATGGCATGTTCTGGTCGTGGAATACAGGCTACATTATGTTTAAAATGGAGGGCACATCCCCTCAATCGGGTCAGTTGGATAAAGGGTTGGTGTTTCACTTCGGTGGATTCAGCGGTGCTAATAGCGTGCTAAGGACGGTTACACTCAACTTTGCCACGCCTATTAAGGTAACCACCTCTGGTGAAAACCATGTGCACATAACCGGAGATTTGCTTGCGCTATTTAAATCGCCCAATATCATCAATTTTGCAAACACCTCGTCGGTACAAATGCCCGGCGCTGAGGCAAAAGGAATGGCCGATAATTACGCCAATATGTTTACGGTTACCTATGCCGGTCTTTAATAAATGTTCGGTATTTAATAACTTTATATCATGAAGAAAATATGGTTGTGCATAACCCTTGCAGTGGGTGTTGGTTGGTTGTCTACAGTTGGATGTAAGAAAGACACTATATCGCCCGACAGTGAGGAACCAATAGCGTTCAGTGTACCTGTGGGCTGGCCGGCGCCCAGCTATACTTTTGCCAATAATAAGCTGACACAAGATGGGTTTACGCTTGGTCGTAAGTTATTTTACGACGGTAGGCTGTCGCGCGACAACTCAGTGTCGTGCGGTAGCTGCCATCAACAGTTTTCGGGTTTTGCACATCTTGACCACCCCATAAGTCATGGCATCAATAACTTGCTAGGTACCCGCAACACGCCGGGTTTGAGCAATATGGCGTGGCATCCTGCCTTTTTTTGGGACGGCGGGGTAAACAATCTGGAGAGCCAACCTATTAACCCCATAGAAAATCATGTGGAAATGGACATGACGCTACCGGAGATAATAACGCGATTGAATACAGATGCCGACTACAAGAAGCGCTTCAAAGCGGCTTTTGGCGATGAAACCATCAATTCGCAACGGATATTTAAGGCGTTGGCGCAATTTATGGGGGCTATGGTATCGGCCGACTCTAAGTACGACCGTTATGTAAAAGGCGAAGCTGAATTTACAGATCAGGAAAAAACCGGATTGACCGTATTTCGTCAGAAGTGCGGAGGGTGCCATGCAGAGCCGCTATTCAGCGATTTTTCTTACCGTAATAATGGTTTGCTGCCCGACCCGCTTGTAAACGATACAGGCAGAGCGCATATTACCCGCGAAGTAACGGATAAGTATAAATTCAGGGTGCCACCGTTGAGGAATGTGGCGGTAACAAAACCCTATATGCACGACGGCCGTATAACAACGCTTGAAGCCGCAGTTGAACGCTACCGCTCGGGAATTTTTGCGAGCCCCACGCTGGACCCAGCGCTTACCGGCGGCATAACAATGACAGATGCAGACAAGCAGGCGATAGTGAGTTTCTTACATACTCTTACCGACACAGCCTTTCTGCACGATGCGAGATTTGCAGAACCTAAGTAATATTTTTACTCACAAAACGATATCCTATGAATAAAGCAGTGATTTTTTGTATAGCTCTGGCCGCAGTAGCTGGTTGTAAACACGACGACCAAACCAGTATTGGGGGCAAGGGCGGAAATGCTACAGTACACGTATATCCGCAGCACCATCAGGTGTCGGATGCGCTGATAGACATGAAGGTATATGTAAAATACAATACACAAGACGCACCTGCAAGTAGCATATATGACGATAGCGCGACTTGTACCTACAATGCTGGCAAGGCATTGGCTACGTTTGAAGGTTTGAAAAACGGCGATTATTATTTTTACTCACAGGGTTACGACACCGTGTACAAGCAACCAGTACGAGGCGGCACGCCCTATAAACTGAGTAAGCAAGAAAGTCAGGATATGAACATACCCGTTAGCGAGTATTAGTAGCGACTAAAATAACATAGCCGGGAACAGCAGGATTTACCCTCTGTTCCCGGCTACATTTTTAGGCATTTAGTGATTGCAGTTTGCTTACTTCCCTGCCGGTTTCAATAATTTCTGGTATTCAGTTGGCGTTGCAATCAGTGCGAGGGCTTTGTCGAGCTCTTTATCGTATTGCAAACCCTGTGCTATACGGCCGCGCAGGAAGTAGTAACGAGATGCGATCTCGTTTTCGAGCATGTGTTTTACCTGTTCTTTATGCTTTTGCAGGTCTTGTTTTTTATCGTGCGCCAGCTTTGTACGCAGCGCATCAAATTCACTCTTGGCCGATTCGTAGGCATTGTCCTTTGTTGCCAATTTAGCCAATGAGTCGAGACCGTTTTCTGTTTCTGATTTGTAAGAATAATCTTTGTTGTCGAGCCATTTTACAAACTGATTGTATTCTGCATCAGTGAGTAAAAATTGCGCAGCAGGAGCGATGGTGGGGTGCTTGCTTGCATATTCGGTTGCGTAGTCGAACAGGTAGTTTTTTGTGTAGAGTGTAACCGCAATAGAACTCATTGGGTCTTCTTTTACAACAATTTCGGGTTCTACTCCGCCGCCGCTGCGCACGGTGCGTCCGCCCTTTGTTTTATAGGTTTTTTTCAGCGAGTCTGGTACGTTGCCTACGCTGCCGTCGGGGTTGCGATGCGCGTAGTCAATAGCTTGTATACAGCGGCCGCTTGGCGTGTAGTAGCGGGCAATAGTGAGCTTAAGGCGAGCGTTGAAGCCCAATTGACGAATGTTTTGTACGAGCCCCTTTCCGTAGGAGCGTTCGCCGATCACAACGCCGCGGTCAAGATCCTGAATAGTACCCGCCACTATCTCGGACGAAGATGCAGATGAGTGGTTGACGAGTACAGTAAGCGGTAAGTCTTTATTCCATGCAGTAGTGGGCGTTTTGTACTCGTGGTCCATTTCGGGTATTTTACCCTTGGTGCTTACCACGAGCTGCCCTTTATCTATAAACACATTGCAGAGGTTTACCGCCTCATCGAGCAGGCCGCCTGGGTTGTTGCGGAGGTCGAGTACAAGGCCTTTAAGGGCCGGTTGCGCTTTTTGCAAACTGTCGTAGGCGTCTTTTACCTGACGTGCGCAGCCCTGTGTAAACTGTGTAAGGCGCACATAAGCAATATTGTTTTGTGGACCAATCAGGCTATAATAGGGCACGCTCGATATTTCTATCTCGCCCCGCGTAATCATTTTGTCGGACACCGCATGAGTGAACGCATCTTTTACCTTCATTTTTATTTGGGTGCCGGGCGAGCCTTTGAGCAACATGCTCAGTTCTTCTACGGTTTTGCCGTGTACCAGTTGGTTGTCTATAGATTCAATCTGGTCGCCGGGGTGAAGGCCAGCCTTTTGCGATGGACTGTTTTCGTATACATCGCCTATGTATATGTCTTCGCCTTTTTTGCGCATACTGGCGCCAATGCCGCCATACTTGCCGGTGGTCATAAACTCATATTCCTCTATATCCGATTCCGTAATGTAGTTGGTATAGGGGTCGAGGTCGTTTAGCATAGCGTCTACACCGGTCTTTACCAGTTTGCCGGGTTCGATGGGGTCTACATAGAATGTGTTAAGTTCTTTGAATAGGGTGGTGTATATATCCAGATTTTTCGATATTTCGAAATAAGGGTCGTTAGTGCGCGCCTTGATGAATAAAAATGCAGTTGAGGTGAGCAGCGTACCGGCTATGAAACCTTTGTATCGCTTTAACTTGGGAAGTAATTGCATAAAATAAAACTGAATTTACAGCAAAGTACGGCATTTAGCGACTACAAAAACTTACAGAAAACATAAATTAGCGTTTAATAGGTATGGATTGGCACGGAAATGGTAATTTGAATGATTAAAGTACCTTTATAGTTTGCATTAAAGGGCATGAATACATAAAAAAGAGAATGGAAATGCTGTATAGGATCGTTGTTTTTATTGCGTTATTTGCATCGTCGCCTGCAATCGCGCAGAAGCCGTTTTCAGAGGGTTCGTTGTTGTTTAAAGTTTCGCTTGAGTCGCCGGAGCGCAAACCAATCAAGGGAACTTATACGTTTTCGTTTAAGGGAGGAGAGGAGCGCAAAGACCTGAAGCTGGATAATGGATTTCAGGATGTGATATTGATGAACACACAAACGGGCGCTGTATATAGCTTGCAAAACCAGAATAGTAAGAAATATGCTATAGAGCTGATAATGAGCGAAATGAAGAAACGTCAGGAAAAATACAGCGGTTTTGAAATAATAGGAGAAACTGAATTGCCCGGCAAGGTGGCTGGCTACACAGCCTATAAAGCGCAGCTGAAATATAAAGACGGAACGTTAATGGATGTAGTGTATACCAAAGACTGGTATCCTGAACAAGCGGTGTATTTCGAACGTTTTCCGGGGGCTAAGTTTATGCCGCTTGGTTTTTCTTACCGGGATGAGAACAATATTGTAATGAGATTTGATGCTGCAAAACTGGAAGCCGGCCCAATAGACAATGCTATTTTCAGGATACCTGCCGATTATAAAATGATAAGCAATACAGAATATAAACAGATGAGCAGGTAGGGGTAAGGGTTAGTTTAATTTTTTTATTGCAGCTTGTTGGTCTCTTATCTTTAGTAGTTCTTTTGGAAAGCCATTTTTTTCGAGAAAGGCGCGAGACTCCAATCCCTTCTTTATAAAGAATGGGTCATTACTGAAGTCAATTACCTTTTCTACAATTGGTGTAGTTTTATAGTTTGAAGACGGCTTTTTGGTTGAGTTCATATGCTTAATGATGTAATGCAAATTTAGCGTTTTTTACGTAGAACAAAAAAAGCCTCGTAGTTGTTATTTTGTTGAATGGGCTCCAGCTATCATTTTGGAATCCAAAAATGTAAAATAGTTCGGAAATTTCTTCAAGGTTAGCATTTATCCCCATTTGGTAAAGCCTGTTTTTTGCAGGAGTGTTTCCTTGTGCATATACAAGCATGTCAGGGTACGCATTAGTGAAGTCTATAACGGCAGCGGCAATTGTAGCAAGTACTTTTTCAGTATCTTTATTATTAGAGATTGCACTGTCGTCAATTTCGTTGTTCTTTTCATTCTAATCGCCAAAAGCGAGATTGAAATACGTAACGCCATCAACGTTTTGAATTTCGAAAACAATAGCTTTTTTAATACAGCCATTTATCCCATTACTCTCGAAAGAATAATTCAAATGGTTGTTACTATGGTTATATTCGTATCGGTGTATTTTCATAACTGGTGATTGAATGTCGGGAAATTACCAGTTATTTCACATCCTTCATCACCATACCCTCCAAAAACCACAACACATCCTTCATTTTATTTACATTGTTGACTACTAAGAGGAAGTTTTTGCCTACTTGTTTCAGGTGGGCATTTTTGGTTTGGGTTTGTATGTATTTCAATATGTGGTTGAACGTGTCGGACTCGAAATAGGGCGACTCCGGGTTGCTCACAAAGTAGAGGCGCATCTGCTTGTTTTTGACAATCATTTTTTCGAAACCCAGTTCGCAGGCTACCTGGCGGCATCTGAGCGTAGTGAAAAGTTCCTGTACCTGAGCAGGTATTGGCCCAAATCTGTCCTGAAGCTCGGTAGCGAATTTCTTTATTTCCTCTTCATTTTCCAGATCGTCGAGTTGCGTGTATAGCGACAGACGTTCTGTGATGTTTTCTACATACGTATCTGGTATCAGTATTTCCAGGTCGGTATCTATGGTGCAATCCAGAACGTAATCTTTTTTACGATCCATTTCTGCTGCGAATACTTCTTTGAAGTCAGTTGTTTTTAGTTCGCGCATAGCCTCGGCCAGTATTTTCTGGTACATTTCAAAGCCTATTTCGGCAATAAAACCGCTCTGTTCGCCGCCCAGCAGGTTGCCGGCGCCGCGAATATCGAGGTCGCGCATGGCAATCTGGAAGCCGCTGCCCAGTTCGTTAAACTGTTCGAGTGTTTGCAGGCGTTTGCGGCTGTCGCCGGGCAACAGACTCATAGGTGGGGCTACGAGATAACAAAATGCCTTTTTGTTGCTACGCCCCACGCGACCGCGCAACTGATGCAAATCGCTGAGACCAAACTGATGGGCATTATTGATGATTATGGTATTGGCATTGGCAATATCCACGCCGCTCTCCACAATATTGGTACAGCAAAGCACATCGTACTCTTTGCCTATGAATTTAAACAGCGCCTCCTCAAGGAGGTGGCCTTCCATTTGCCCGTGCGCCATACCAATAGACAGGTCGGGGCAAAGGTTGCGGAGCAGCGTTGCCATTTCGGGCAGGCTTTGTACTCTATTATGAACAAAAAACACCTGGCCGCCGCGTTCGGCTTCGTAATAGATAGCGTCGCGTATGGCGTACTCATCAAATACCAGCACTTCGGTGTGTACCGGTTGGCGGTTAGGAGGAGGGGTGTTGATAATGCTCAGGTCGCGGGCATTCATAAGCGAGAACTGCAACGTGCGCGGAATAGGCGTAGCGGTAAGCGTAAGCGTGTCTACACTTGCTTTTAGTTCGCGCAGTTTTTCTTTGGCGCCTACGCCAAATTTTTGTTCCTCGTCTATAATGAGGATGCCAAGGTCTTTAAATTTCACTTCCTTGCCCAGCAGGCCGTGCGTGCCTATTACAATATCTATTTTGCCCTCTTCCAGTTTTTTGAAAATCTCTTTCTTTTCTTTTGCTGACCGAAAGCGATTGACATAATCGACATTTGCCGGAAAATCTTTGAGGCGTTCTTTGAACGTATTGTAGTGCTGAAAAGCGAGGATAGTTGTAGGTACCAATACTGCCGCCTGCTTGCTGTCGGCAACGGCCTTGAAGGCTGCGCGAACGGCGATTTCAGTTTTACCGAAACCCACATCGCCGCATACCAGCCTATCCATTGGCGAGGGCGATTCCATATCTCGTTTAACATCTGCTGTTGCCTTGCCCTGGTCGGGTGTGTCTTCGTAGAAGAACGACGCCTCCAGTTCGGTTTGTAGGTAGCTATCGGGCGAAAATGCAAAGCCTTCAGACGCTTTTCGTTTTGCGTACAGTTTTATCAGGTCGGCGGCTATATCTTTTACCTGTTTCTTTGTTTTACTCTTTAGTTTCTGCCATGCGTCGCTTCCCAGTTTGTTTACCCGCGGCACTGTTCCTTCTTTGCCGGTGTACTTGGTGATTTTATGCAGAGAGTTGATGTTTACATACAGCACATCGTTGTCTCTGTATATAATACGTATCGCCTCTTGCATTGCGCCGTTTACTTCTATTTTCTGGAGGCCGCTATATACGCCCACACCATGGTCTATATGCGTCACATAGTCGCCGGGCGTTAGCTCGCGCAGGGCGCGCATAGTTAGGGCTTTGCCTTTGCTGTATGCCTGTTTTACCACATACTTGTGGTATCGTTGGAAAATCTGGTGGTCGGTATAACAAATGACCTTTTTGTCGTGGTCTATAAAGCCCTTGCTAATAGATACGCTGACGGGAACAAACAATATATCGGCGCTCACATCGTCGAAGATGCTACGCAGGCGTTCGAGTTGTTTCGGGTTTTCTGCAAAAATGTAGGCGACATATTTTTCCGCAATGCGTTTTTGTAGGTCTTTAATGAGCATGTTGAACTGCCTGTTGAATACAGGCTGTTCGTCGGTTGCAAATACGAACGTAGCGTCTATGTCGCTGTCCGTAATTTTCGCCAGCGAATGATTGTACCATTCTATAAGGTGTCTGTTCTTGAGTTTTTCCTGCCATATACTACCTGTTTCAAAGTCGAAGCGGGATAGTTCTTTTAGCCAACCTTCTTCGTGGTCTACCGAGACTTGTCCGGTTTCCATTTTATCAGGCAGGTCGGCTGCCATTTTGCCTATTCGACCTATTGTAAATGCAAAATCTTTTGCCCAGATTATCGTATTCTCCGGTAGATAATCAAGCAGCGATATTTTTTCTGATGTATCGAATTTGGTTTCGATGTTGGGTAGAATATTTACCTGCAGCAATTTTCGTTCTGAGAGCTGGGTTTCAGGGTTGAAAATACGTATGCTATCTACCTCGGTATCAAAAAGCTCGATGCGGTAAGGATGTTCGTTGCCGAAAGAATAAATATCGAGGATGCCGCCGCGCATGGCAAACTGCCCCGGTTCGTATACAAAATCTTCGCGGCGGAAGCCGAGACTAACGAAGCGCTCCAGTAGGGCGTCGAGTTCTAACGTCTCGCCCACTTTTATAGCTATCATGTTATCGGATAGCGAAGATGGGTTGACGACTTTCTCAAAAAGCGCTTCGGGATAGGTGATCAACATTTTTTTGTTCACCTTTTTGCCCGAGAACTTAGTGAGGGCTTCTGTGCGCAGCATTATGTGGCTGCTATTGAGTTCATTAAAGTGGCCGCTACGCTTGAAAGAGTCGGGGAAGAAGAAAATATCCAGTCCGCGGGTCAGGTGTTCTATATCATTATGGAAGTATGCCGCTTCTTCTTTATCGTTGAGGATGAAAACGTGGTTGTACTCTAAATTGTGCCACAATGCAGCGGCTACAAAGTTGATAGCCGACCCGCGAAGATTGTCGAGATAGACGCGCGTTTTATGGTCAGACAAAGAGATTCCCACCGCTATTTGTTTTAAGCGGACATCGTTTTGATACAAACCCTGCAGCACTTCCAAATTCATCGCGGGCAAAGGTAGGGGAAATATATTGATTGATTGGCTGTATAAGTTTTTGAGGCAGGTTAGACAAAAGAAGTACAATTAGATTTGCAAAGTGAAGAAAGCGCTTAAGAAAGTAAAAATGCCGCGATTGAATTTGATAGAAGAAGTTAATATTTTATGCTGAAAATCAATAAATTGGGTATAATGAAATAATTTATTTGAATTTAGCGCCAACCATACTTTTATAATTTGTGTCTTACTTGCTTGTGGAGTATTAATTTCGCGTCATTATTAGCGTTTTTTAGTTTTGACGAGGCGTTTGAACACGATTTTTGTTTTTTGAAGAGTTGACCTTGATATTTTAAATTGAGTTTTTTATGCGTAATCGGTTACTATTATTTGCACTATTTTTCATTTCATTCAGGAGCAGTTATGGCCAGATGGTTGGCGGCAATATGTTTTTGCAAGGAGCATATGTTGAGATAGGTTGTTGCCCTAACGATGCGTTCGGCGCATGTACCAATCCAGGCGGCTACCATCCTCACTTTGGTCCGGCGCTTGCCGAAGTTTACGATTATGGTCATGACGGCTGGACAACAGGCGCACCTGCCTACATGGGCGACTATACCTATCCCGGCAGTCCGTTCGAAGGTTGGGAAATACAGGTAAACGGCACTCGCGGTCAGGCCTATCAAAACTGCGGCGGCACGTATAACTATAGTGGCGGCGGTTCCTTTACCGGCGCAGGCCACACCAGCTATAGCGGCGTAGGCGGACGCAGAATAGGAAACTACGCAGCAACCTATACCGGCGGCGGCAGCAGCCTTCAGATCAGACAAGAAACTCGCGTAGACACATTGTCTTCATGGGTTGTTGTTACTACAAAATTCTACAATCCATCAGGTTCTGCTGTTCCAGGAGTGTACTACTGGCGTTCTGGCGACCCCGATAACGACCAAACATGGCCCGGCGGTAGTTTCTTTACCAACAATACCATTGTACACCAAAACGAAGATTCCCGCCACCTGGTGCAGGTATCTGCAGTTGGCCGTACAGGCGCTAATTCATATATGAGCTTGGGTACTAAAGACTGCCGCGCAGTATGCTGTATATATGGCGCCTGGGGTCTTACCGTCGGTCAGGATCTTGCAGCCGTGTGGAGCCGCACTTATGGCGCAACTTATGCACTGGGCGCAACCTACAACGGCGACGTTGGTATTGGCCTTGTGTACAACATAGGCACTATTCCTGCTAATGATAGCGCAGTAATATCTTACGCTTATATGTGGGGTAACAACAGCTTCATTGACAGCGCATTCCCTGATCCGGTATTGTCTATTAACAGAACAATTATCAGAACTTATCCCGATACGCTTGACGCTTGTTTGTATCCCGGCGTTGACTCATTGCCATTGGACATCATATACGGCGAAGACAAGAGCTGGACATGGGGCGAATGGAAATGGGCGCCTTCTACAGGTCTTTCAGCTACTACCGGCGCACACGTTTTTATTCATCTTTCTGCAGTACCCGGCTACATGACGTATACCGTAACGGGCGACGACAGCACGAGTCATATGCGTTCATGCCAGCGTAAATCATTTGTATTCACTGTACACTCTTGCCATTTGGCCAGCGATAACGACCCATGCTATGGCGATACATTGAAATTGAAGATGGAAGGCGATTCTCTGGGTGCAACCTACGTGTGGTATGCGCCTCCGGGCTTCACTACGCCTTTTTCTACATCTCGCACTCCATACATCTATCCTGCATTGTATACCGACTCTGGCTTGTACCATGTAGTGCGCACAATAGCCGGCGTAAGCGATACCGACAGCACGCACGTGTTTATCCATCGCAAACCAGTTATCACGCTTACGAGCAATGCGCCACTGTGCGTAGATATGCACGATACGCTGAAACTGGCGGCATTCTCAGATACTACATTGGCTTACTACAACTGGACTGGCCCGGCAGGCTACACAGCAACAGGCACTTTGCCCAAACGTCCTGACTTCATAGGCGGCTTTGGCGGACTGTATACTGTATATGGGGCAACAAGCTATGGCTGTAAAGACACAAGTACCATATTTGTAGACACAGCAGTACGTCCGAACCCACCAATACTAGGCGGCACAATAGACTATTGCTATGGCAGCACATATATACCAATCACTGCTCTTGGCGCCAACATATTGTGGTATCCATCGTTTAGCAGCACCACCGGTACTACAACATGGCCTGTAGTGAACACATTTGCCCCAGGCAGATACACGTTCTACGCTACGCAGACCAACCCATGTCTGAGCGCTAAGGATTCTATTACGATCACTGTTCATCCACGTATCAATCCAAACTTCGACCCATCGCCAATAATGCTGGGTTGCGTAACGGATACTGTTCATTTCACTAACCTGTCTACCAATGCGGATTCGTACAGATGGAGCTTTGGCGACGGAACTACCGACACAGCAGCAGGTTTCGGCATAGGCATCAAGCATGGCTATACAGCGCATGGCGTATACTCTGTGAAACTGACCGGCCATACGGAGTATTGCGACAGAGACACTACGATAATAGTAGACACCCGTCATAGCGTTACTGCAAACTTTACGCCAAGTCCGGATACGATTTGCGCAAATGCCAGCACCACGATCACCGACCTGTCAACATCAGACCGTCAGGGCATCAGCAGCATACCGATAGCACAGTATGAGTGGAACTTTGGCGACGGCGGTACAGACTTTACCGGTACGCCACCGGCGCACACTTATACAGTAGGCGGTATCTACCCAATACACCTTGTAGTACATGATTCTATCGGTTGCGCTGATTCGATAACTAAGAATGTATATGTGATAAAGATTACCAACCACAGCTTCAGCGACACCATGTTGTGTATCAGTCAGCCGCTGCCTATGGCCAACAAAGTAGAGCAGTATCCAGACTTTACATTGAGCGACTACACTTACAACTGGAGCCCTGCGACATATCTGGATGACAGCACGCTGCAGAATCCGTTCTTCAATGGGGTGGGCGCTATAACGTACACATTCACAGCTACGCTCAATCCATATGGTTGCGCAGACACTACAACAGTAACTGTAAATTCAGTATTGGGTGTGCGTTTGGCAAATGTTACAGCGAGCGCAACAATAACTTTGGGTACGAGCATACAGTTGAATGCCGACAGCGAAGTATTCTATCGCTGGGTGCCCAACGACGGTAGTCTGGACAACCCTAACGTAAACAATCCGATAGCAACGCCTGAGGTAACAACCATGTACACAGTGTATGGCTACGATGTGAACGGTTGTCTTGACTCTGCTTACGTAACGATTTATGTAGATAGCACCATGCTGGAGTGCATGCCAGCAGGCTTTACGCCAAACGGCGACGGTATCAACGATGTTTTCCGTCCTGTAGGGGTTAAGTTCCAAAGAATGGTAGACTTCAGAGTGTACAACAGATGGGGTCAGCAAGTGTTCTACTCCAACAACTACAAGAATGGTTGGGATGGTACATTCAACGGCGAACCACAGGATCTGGGCACCTACTTCTACACCATAGTAGTAGCCCGTCCGGGTGGCGATGGCCAAAACATAACGTATAAAGGTCAGGTGACACTGATAAGGTAACCTGA